>CBFIGL010000001.1:0-213492 GCA_965662135.1 Planktotalea sp.
GGACGATCACAAGACCAGCAATAACGAACGGCAGCAGATAGTGAAGCGAGAAGAAACGGTTCAGCGTCGCGTTATCAACAGCAGGTCCACCCAGAAGAAGTGTCTGGATCGGCTCACCGATGAATGGGATCGCACCGAAGAGACCAGTAATAACAGTCGCGCCCCAGAAGGACATTTGACCCCATGGAAGAACGTAACCCATGAAACCAGCGCCCATCATCAAAACGAAGATAAGCATACCGATGATCCATGTGATCTCGCGTGGTGCTTTGTATGAACCGTAGTAAAGACCACGGAAGATGTGGGCATAAACTGCGATAAAGAACAGCGACGCGCCGTTCATATGCAAATAGCGGATCATGTGACCGCCGTTCACGTTGCGCATAATGTGCTCAACCGACGCAAACGCCAGATCAACATGCGGCGTGTAGTGCATCGCAAGAATAACGCCTGTGATGATTTGCATCGCAAGACAGAACGTCAGAATGATACCCCAGATCCACATCCAGTTCAGGTTCTTGGGTGTGGGGAGCATGATTGTATCGTAGAGCAGGCCAACAATCGGCAAGCGAGAGTGAACCCACTTTTGGCCTTTTGTCTTTGGTTCGTAATGGTCGTGAGGAATTCCAGCCATCAGAGGTTTCTCCCTTAACCGAGTTTAATTGTTGAAGCGTCGACAAATTCCGCTGGCGGAATTGGCAAGTTCGTAGGCGCTGGACCTTTGCGGATCCGACCTGATGTATCATAGTGCGAACCGTGGCATGGGCAAAACCAGCCGTGGTAATCGCCAGCGCCATCGCCAAGCGGAACGCAGCCAAGGTGCGTACAAACGCCCATCATGACCAGCCATTCACCTTCAAGCTCGCTTTCAGGCGGCGCAAGAAAACGGTTGCTGTCGGAACCGTCACCACCATTGGCAAGGTTCTCGTTGCGCGCATCGTTGTCGATCAGCACAGCAAGATCGACAGCGTTTGCTTCTTCGATCTCTTTTTCGGTACGACGGCGGATGAACACAGGTTTACCCAACCATTTAACCGTAAGCTGCGTTCCTGGCTCGATACCGGACACATCAACTTGAATAGAGGACAACGCACGAACGTCAGCAGATGGATTCATCTGGTTAACGAGCGGCCAAATTGCTGCACCTGCTGTTACTGCGCCAGCGCCTGCTGTCGCGTAGTAGAGGAAATCCCTACGGGTGCCTTCGTTTTCGTCTGCGTGGGACACGAGGTTTTCTCCATATCTGGGCCGCCTGACGTTACCAAAGGGCGGCAAATACGCTTTAGGCCACAGGAATCCCCACAGCCGCTTCTGTGCGGTATTAGCGCCACAAAAGCGCCCCGTCCAGCAAGCAAAGCATAGGAATGTAATTAGCGCCGATGTGTCGCGGTTGAGCGGCTCATAGAAGACGTATATGACACGCAACAGTACACCAAAGACCAGTTTTTGCCGTTCTGAGAGGATCTATGATGCGTAAAATTCTATCTGCATTCGCCAGCGCGGCGATTTTTCTGAGTCTTGCGGCCCCGGCATCTGCCGAGATTGAGCTAAGCCTATATGGTGGTTCTCAGTCTTCGCCTCATAGTCGTGTGTCTGGAACCTATCCGGGAACCGGCGCAAATTATGACGCTTTGATTGGCTGGGACGGTAAAAGCCTTGCCCCGCCCCCATATTATGGCGCGCGCGCAACGTGGTGGCGTCGACCTGATTTGGGATTCGGTCTCGAATTGACCCATGCAAAGGTCTACGCCCCTTTTGCGGAACGTAACGCGATAGGTTTTAACCGCCTGGAGTTCACCGATGGTCATAACATCATTACGTTGAACGTCACCAAGCGCTGGAGTGATCGTTTCGGGCCTTTCACGCCATATGTTGGTGCCGGATTGGGTGTTGCGCTGCCTCATGTGGATGTCACATCAGCCAATGGTCATCGCACATACGGTTATCAGCTAACCGGCCCCGCTGCGCGGCTGACTGCTGGTATGAAGTATGACCTAACAGATTCTTGGGCTTTGTTTGGTGAATATCAGTTCACCTATTCCTCCAACAGAGCAAAACTGCCTGCTGGTGGAACGCTGAACACCGATATCATCACAAATGCGATCAATATCGGTGTCAGCTTTAGTTTCTAAGGTTTGAGTTAGCTTGCGGGCGGCAGTGTCGCCTGCATGGATGGCCGCTGACTGAAGGTTTCGTACCAAGCAGCCAATCCGTCATTCCCCTTGCGCCAATCGCGATGGCCATGACGAAAATCAACATAGGCAAGGGCACAGGCAATAGCGACCTGTCCCATGTCTAACGGCCCTGCCAAGTGGCTCATCCAACGTGTGTTCAAGGCAGCGCAAGCCTGTTCGATCTTCGCATATTGCGCATCCACAAAGTCCTGCATGCGTAGCGCCTCGGGGCGCAGACGTCCCTCGTAAGTCATTAGCAAAGCAGCATCCATGATGCCATCACCTGTGGCTTCTAGCGTCAGCGTTTCCCAGCGACGCGGCCCTGTAGGATAAAGCCTGTTTCCAGCGCGGGCATCAAGGAATGCGCAGATCACGCGGCTATCATACAACGTCGCGCCATCGGGACGCTCAAGCGCGGGGATTTTGCCAACGGGGTTTTTCTGGACTGTCTCGGCGTTGGGCGCGAGCGGCGTGCCAGATCCCTCGACAAGCGCAACAGCATCGAGTTGATCTGTCTCGTGTAGCAGGATCATTACCTTGCGCACATAAGGCGAAGCTGGACTATAGGCGAGTTTCATGAGGGCATCCTTTTCCAAGTTAGCTGGATGATGGCGGAGTTTGCATCCAATCCGCAAGTCTTGATGTGTCATTGCCAAGTCCATCGTTGGAGACATGTTTGGCAGCGTCGATGCGCACCTGATCCAGTTTGTTCTGACCCAGTTTCCATGTGCTGTGCATATCTTCGATGTGTAGGCGCACTGGCACAATCATGCGCATCATCTTTTCCATGATATCTGGCGTCATCTTAGTGGTTAGCCATGGCGGTTTGGGCAGCAGTTGATCCTCAAAATGCGCAGACTGTCGATCTAGCAGCGCGTGCAATGTGTCCATCGGCTGCAGTTCAAGCTGTCCGATAAAATGGACCGCCACATAGTTCCACGTCGGCACTTGATCGTCGGTTCCGTACCAATCGGGTGAAATGTAGCTATCTGGTCCCGTCACCGCCAGCCGCGCACCAAGCAAGCCAGAGGTCAGCGCACGCGCAATCGGATTAGAGCGCACGAGATGCAAGTCAGCATGGCTCGCATTTGCGTTTAGCAAGAACGGAATATGTGCAAACAGCGGAACAGGGTCTGCGTTGATCGCCAAAGTGCCAAAACTGCGTTCGCGTGCCAGTGTCAGGCTTGGTTCGGCATTTACGCCGCGAAAGATAGGGTTGGGGTGCATCTGTCTGCCTTTCGTTATGCATGACAGAGAATGCGGTTAAAGCGACGTTTGCAACGGGTCTTTCAAAGAGAATTATACCCTTTAGGCGGTCAATTGTGTGCCGCGCATTCCGGTGATTGGTGTTGTAATGATCTGACCTTCGGTTTGGTCCGTCTCAAAGCGAACTTCTGTAAACTGCTCCGTGCGCCCCATGCGCGCATTTTCCATCAAGATGTGATGGGTCTTGCCGCGTTGTGCTTTCAGATGCGTGCTAATCTTTGCGTCCCCTGCGGCACGAAGCTGAGCAGCGCGCGCTTTGATCACCTTACCGTTCACGGCAGGCATCTTGGCGGCAGGTGTGCCGATACGCGCTGAAAAAGGGAAGACGTGCAGCCATGTCAGATCACAGTCCTCCACCAGCTTCAGCGAGTTCTCAAACATCGCGTCCGTTTCGGTCGGAAAGCCCGCAATGATATCCGCACCATAAGTCATATCCGGGCGCAGGCGCTTGGCCTCTTCACAAAACGCGATGGCATCATCGCGCAAATGGCGACGCTTCATCCGTTTCAGGATCATATCATCACCGGCTTGCAAGCTTAGATGAAGATGCGGCATCAATCGCGGTTCGGTCGCGATGGCTTGCATCAGATTTTCGTCGACCTCAATAGAATCAATAGAGCTGATCCGCAGACGCGGTAGATCGGGCACCAGTTTCAGAATACGCATCACCAGATCGCCAAGTTTTGGCTCTGCTGGCAGGTCTGCGCCCCAAGACGTCAGATCGACACCCGTCAGGACCACTTCGTTGTACCCCTTGCCAACCAATCGCTTGATCTGTTCGACAACAACCCCCGCAGGGACAGAGCGTGAATTGCCACGGCCATAGGGGATAATGCAAAAGGTGCAGCGGTGATCGCACCCATTCTGGACCTGCACATAGGCACGGCTGCGCGTGCCAAAGCCGTCGATCAAATGGCCAGCTGTTTCGGTGACGGACATGATGTCGTCCACCTGAACTGCTTCCGTCTCACCGATGAAATCGGCGGCGAGTCCTTTCCATGTATCGGCCTGCATCTTTTCGGTGTTACCGATGACTGCATCGACCTCTGTCATGGACGTAAATGTTTCAGGCTCTGTCTGCGCAGCACAACCTGTCACAATCAGCCGTGCATCGGGGTTCTCGCGGCGCAACTTGCGAATTTCCTGTCGGGCTTTGCGCACGGCTTCTGCGGTCACAGCGCATGTGTTTACGATCACTGCGTTTTGCAGGCCTGCTTCGCCCGAAAATTCCTTCATAGCCTCGGTTTCATAGGCATTCAGACGACAGCCAAGGGTCGTAAACTTAGGTGGGCTCATCTTGTGCCCCGCCATTGGCCGTCAAAGACATGCGCCCAGGCACCCGTCATAAGAACGCCAGCGTCGGTGATGTTTATCCTGATTTCGCCGCCATCCAGCGTGAGCGTCGCGGGTCCATCAATCAAACCCTTGCGCGTGGCCGCTACAGCGACGGCACAAGAGGAAGACCCAGACGCCAAAGTGATCCCAACACCCCGCTCCCAAACGCGCATGCGGATTTGGTTTGGTCCTGTGATCTGCGCAATTTGCACATTGGTGCGTTCGGGGAAAAGCGGGTGATGCTCAATCGTTGGACCGAAGCCTTCCAGATCAACCGCCTCCACGTCGTCCACAAAGAACGTGCAATGCGGATTGCCCATGCCCGTCGCTGTTGGCTTGCCCTCAATCGGCAGATCTAACGTATCCATCGCACTCGCGAGCGGCACCTCGTTCCAAAGCACCAAGGGTTGCCCCATATTCACTTCGATATTGCCATAACCTGCGTCTACCGCTTCAAGAACACCGCGCTCTGTCCTAATGGACAACACCGCCTTGACTGTGCGCGCCAATTCCCAACCTGCGATGCAACGTGTGGCATTTCCGCAAGCGCCAGCAATGCTGCCGTCTGCGTTCCAGAAGATCAGCTCGATATCTTCGGTCGGATGATTTCGGATCGCAACAAGCTGATCATATCCAACGCCGCGATGACGGTCTGCCATAGCAATAACCAACGCCTGCGTGACCACCGGCCCGCTTTCGCGTTCGTCAAAAACGACGAAGTCATTGCCCAGCCCATGCATCTTCATGAACGGCAAAGTATTTGCAACACTCTCTACCATTCTCGCGCATATAGAGGTGCGTGAGAAATGAATCCAGACATTGCGCACATTTACATGATTTTCGGGGTTGACCCGATGCCCCGCTCTTTCTAGATACGCGCTCAGTGGGCCGTTAGCTCAGTTGGTAGAGCAACTGACTTTTAATCAGTAGGTCGATGGTTCGAACCCATCACGGCTCACCACTTTTCCTTATAGATCAAGAACATATTCGCGCCTTTCTGGACGGTGGCGACTTTCAAGCCTCTAGTTGGCTGTGCCGACCACGCCAGTTGGACGCTGTACGCGACTCGCGTAGGGTGCAAATGCGGGTCGCTTGGGTTAGCGCAAGCCCTTTTGTGCAATGTAAGTTGCGACGTCGCGGATAATGAGGCCGCGTGCTTGCGCGATGGCTTGGGGGCCGCCATCGATGTCGAAGGGGACGGTCAAGTCAAACATGCCAGAGCGTTCGCGACGATCATTTGATGCGCCTACGAAATATTGACCGCTGGCACGAAATTGACCGTCTGATTGTGCGACCAAACTTTCAAAGCGCACTTCAAGGCGCGCATCAGGGAAAGCGTCGAAGGGCCAAGGCTCTGACGCGACACGCGCACCCGACAATTTGGCAAGCGTTCTGGCCAATTCCAAAGCGACTGCGCGTTCGGGATTATCAGCCCACAACAAATCGCTGTTTGTGACCAGCTTGCCATCCGTGCCTTCTATCGCGATCTCGTCTGCGGCTGCGTAAGAGGGTAGGGACACATCTTTAACTTCGACCGAGCCGAATCCGATGCGGACCTTTTCTGTCACGGGGGGCGGTGTCACCGTATAGCGATCTGGTGTGCTTCCGCAGGCGGTTAGCGCCAGTGTACTTGCGAAAACCGCAGCTTTGAAAAAGGTCATCGTTATCGTCCCCTGATAAGTGCGCTGGGATTGCGTTCCAGCATGCGCGCAAGCGAGGTTATGGCCGCAGCGGCCTTGGAAATATCGCGAAGCGCAGTCTGTGTTTCGCGGCTTATGCTATCGCCTTTGTTGTATCCGGCGATTGTTGTACTTGCCTTATTAAGCACCGCGCGGATGCGATCGACGAGTGCAGGTAGCTCTTGCGTCGATGTGGCAACCGCGTCCGCTGCTTTGCGCGTAGAATCAAGCGTTGCGTTGATATTCGTCACAGCCCCGCCTTCGCGCAATTCGGCGAGTGTCGCGTTTATCTCGTTCAGAGCAGCGCCAAGATCGGCAGGTAATTCTTGCGCAGCAGGTATTCCAAGAATTTGATCGGCTGATTTGCTAAGCGCCGTGAGTTGTGTGACCAACTCGTCCACAGGCAAGGCGTCTGCCTTGGCTGCGATGCCTTGAAGCTGTGCAATAAGGGCTGGCACGCCTTCCACAGAACTAGAGAAATCTTGCGCGGCAGTGGCTGCGGTGTCGAGCGTCGCGGCAAGTTTGCTTGCCAATTGCTCGTCCTCAAGTTGCTTTAAAAGCGTTTCAAACCGCCCGATAGCCGTGTTTAGCGTGACCGGAAGGCTTTGGGCGTCGTCCGAGGCAACAATGGTGCGCACATCGCTCAGCAGCGCGCGTAGATCTTGGGGCGTTCCACGCAAATCTTCGTCAGAGATCAGCGCTTCGGTACTGTCAAACAACAAGATCGCGTTGTTTAGCAGATCTTCAATCGGGAGATTGTTGATACGGGTGATAACACCTTCAACAGTCGCGGTCGCGTCAGAAATGGTGCTTTCAGTTGTCGGGATCACCGGGATAATCCCTTCACCTGTTTGCACTGTGTAAGGCGCTGCACCGTCCACTTGTACCAGCTCGATCTTAAGGCCACCTGTTAACAAACTGGTCGACGCAAGCCGTGCGCGTAGCCCTGCGCTGATCCGGTTGGACAAAAAGGTAAGGGCCGCATCCGATGTCACCGCGTCAGGTAGGCCAAGCCGCGCAGGCTGGATGGACAACACCGCATTCAATTTCACGCGGTTCACACCGAAGGGGTCCATTTCGACAATGCCGGACAGGCTTTGTACCTTACCAATGTTCAAACCGCTTAATTCAACAGGGGCATCCACGGCGAGGCCGGAAATATTCTCGTCAAACACGACCCGCATTTCCAGCGCTTCAACCGCAGACCCATTGAACAAGCTGTTTCTTGCGGCACCCTCTTCGGGATAGACTTCAAACTCAGCGTTGTTGGTTACAGCTTCGCCGCCTGAAACAAAAGTATCAAAGGTCAATCCACCTCCAAGCAATGTCGCGATCGAAGAAAAGTCGATTTCAGCACCTCTTGGACCAACCGTAAACGTAAAGCCGGAGGTATCCCAAAAGCGTGTTGTCGATGAAATCAGACGGCTGTGGGGGTGGTAAATGATTGCTTCTGCGGTAGCGAAATTACCTTGTTCCGAAATACGTGCCTTGCCCACGCGACCTACTTCGATACCGCGGAAGGTGATTGGGCTGTGATCTGTCAAACTGCCCCCACGTGTTGTACGCAGCGTAATTCTCAAACCATCTTTTTCGTTGCGCGAGATGGGGGCTTCGCTCAGGCCCACGAATTCGCTCGGGGCTGGTTCGGCGATGTCGTTGTCCCAGGTGCCTTCGATGTAGACACCGCTTAGAACAGTATCGAGGCCAGTCACGCCACGCGCGCTTAGCTGGGCTTGGACAATCCAAAATTCGGAATCCGCATCCACAAAACGCGCGACATCTTTGTCGACACGGATCATCGCAACGATTGAGCTAAGGTCAGACGAGAATTTGACGTCTTCGACGACGCCAACCGGGATATCGCGGTAGCGCAATTCTGTTTCGCGTTTGGTTATGCCCGCACCGTTTTCAAATGCCACGGCAATCAAAGGACCACGATCATCGTAGGACTTCCAAGCGACGCCAAGCGCGATCACAAGTGCAAAAATAGGGATCAGCCACACGAAAGAGGCCCGTTCCAAGAAGGATTTGCGCGCAGGTTCGATTTTGACGTCTGTGGGTGTATTATCCATTGGCTTTGGTAACTTCAGACTTTTTATGCGTATCCCAGATCAATCGACTGTCAAAAGCTTGCGCGGACAGCATTGTGAAGATCACCGAGAGAGCAAAGAACAGGCTGGCAAGGCCTGGGTTAACAGCAGCGAGTGTATTGAGTTGAACCAGAGAGGACATAATCGCAACCACAAAAATGTCGATCATGGACCAGCGCCCGATATATTCGACGATTTCAAACAACAGTTGACGTTGATGATTGGGTGTTTCCGAACGGCGCGTCACTGAGATGGCCAAAAAGGCAATCGCCATGAACTTACCGACCGGGATCACCACGCTTGCAAACAGAATGATGAACGCGATCCCGACAGCATCATGGTGGATAAGCTCGATCGCACCGCCAATGATGGTGTCTTCTTGCACACTCAGCAGCGTTTTGGTGCGTAGCATCGGATACAGATTGGCAGGGATGTAGCACAGCAGCCCGACCAGCCAAAGCGCCCACACCCGTTGGAGGCTTTTGTCATCACGCGAAACCATTGCGCGGCCACAGCGACTACAAGTTTGGGTCCCTTTGGGCCAAACGCGGGTGCAGCGCGTGCACGCAACCACGCCCAAGTCTTTCGCTGTTATGATTTCCGGTTTTTTTCCAACGCATTCCATATTGACCACCTACATTGGAAATTGTCTTGCACAACGACCAGAACCACGAGCACCGCAAACATCCAGAAGGCAGGCCCGAAGGACACGTCTGCCAGGTCGGTAATTTTAACCAGCGCCACAGCACATCCTATCACGAATATTTCAGCCATCGACCAGGGCCTTAAGGCCTCAGACAATCGAAAAGCCTTGATAGACCCGCGTGCAGGATCGCGGTCTAACACCAGCGGAACCAGCACGTAAATCGCAAGCAATGCGCGTGCGAGTGGGATGAATATGATCAATGCCGCAGTCGTTAGAGACAGCGCCAAAAGCGGTCCACTGCTAAACGCGAGAGCTGCATCAAGGATCGACACCGAGTTGCGCGTACCCGCAGCACTGATCGACAGGAACGGGAAAAGCGTTGCGGCAATAATCAGGATCGTAATTGCCAGTGACAGCGCGATCGTTTGCAGGCCTGCATTCCTGCGCGGGGCAATCAAAACGGTTTCACAGCGTTCACAGATCGCACGCTCGCCCGCGCCTGGACGCTTTAATGCATAAACTGCATCGCATCTGGGGCAAACTATCAAGTGATCTAGCGGCGTTTCACTCATGGGTTAGTAATCTTTCTCAAAGTAGATCCCAACGGAGCTGTTGCCGTTTGATTTCACCTGTCCGCGTGCCGTGACCGAGGGGCTAAGATCAATGTTGATTGACACTCCGGCTGTGTTGTCGTTGCCGACGGTGACATCCGTATACACGTTATCGCTGATGTATTTACCCAACCGCAAACCTGTGTTGCCCTGCTCGTCCGTTGTTATGTCAAGATCATCCAACCCGAAACCGCGCCGCAGTTTGGATACAATCCCCTCACCGCCCGTTCCAGCAAGCGTGGCAACAGCACTGGCAAGTTGAAGCGCTTGGAAGGCTGAAAGCTTGCTCACGTCCCGTCCGAAAAATATTTGGGCAAGCACTTCGTCCTCTGGTGCCTCAGGCACCGACGAAAACCCCACGTTCGGGTTTGATGCAGGCCCTTCGATCACAATACTGGCTGTACCACTTGCGGTCCGCGTAGATGCAACAAATCGCAAATACGGGTCGAAATTGCCTTGCAGGGTGATCTGCCCTTCATCAAGTACGAAGCGTTTGGTCAAGACATCAACACGTCCGCGAATAAGTGTGAAACGGCCTGTGGAAATGGTCTGGTCACTGCGCCCTTGCAGGCGAAGTGTGCCACCGAGTTCTGCATCCAATCCACGGCCGCGCACAAAAATCTTCGAAGGCGCGTCAATGCGAATATCCAGACCGATTGTGGCTGCTCCTGCGGCTTGTCCATCTGGTCCTGACGCAGTGTTCAAACCAGCGCGGTTCAAAGTCGTGCGCACGCCGCGTGAAGGGTTTCGATGTACGATTTTAGGAACAATGCTAAAGCCTGCAATTTGGGATTCCGGGACGCGAATATTCGTTTCAGCCAAGGTCAGCCGTCCCGCGATCAGTGCGCCGCCAGCGATTGGCCCTTTCAAGGTAAGCCGCCCATCGACACGTGTGTCAAAGAGCGCCGGGTCCACAACGCGCGCACTATCAAGGGAAACCGCCAAATCCGCAGTACGTGCGCCCGTCAAAACGACTGGTCCCCGTATAGTTATTCGACCACCTGAAAGCACAGCCGCCGAAGCGTCGATCTGCGCGCGACCGCCAGCAAGCTCGACCTGCGCTGCGATATCCGTAAGGCTGGCGCGCAAGGTGGGTGCCGACAAACGGCCATTTGCCGTTCTAAGTGTACCTGACAGCGATGAAAGATTGGGTGTCCCACGCATCGCAAGATCAAACTCTATGCGCCCTTGCACGTTGCGCGGTGCAATAAGCGGATTGGCAAGGGCCATTGAGGCAGCGCCCCGCGCGCTTAGATCGACGGTTCCATTCTGGAAGATCTGTCCGCTCAGTCGCGCTTGTGTTCCGCTAAGGCCACTCAAACTTGTTTTGATCTGCCATGAGGTATCGCGTTGTGCAGCTGTGCCTTCGAGCGCGAGTAGTCCGTCAATCTGCGCACCAAGTGCGGCGACGTTTGGAATACGAAGCGCATAGCGCAGTTCGGGCGCGTTCCCTGTGACAGTCCCGGACAATGCACCCGTGATACCGTACGGCCCTGCCAGATCAGTGGCGACAAACCAGCTTTCATTCAGCAGTTCGGCTGTTCCCGACAGCGTCGCAGGACCGCGAAACTGGCTAACAAGTGGCTGAACATCTGGAAGGCTTGCATCAAAACGTAGGGCAGGTTGTGTGCCTGTTACACGACCCACAACAGTAGTTGTCGCACCAAAGGGACCGCTTAGTTTGGTATCAACGCTCCACCCGTCTGTATCTTGCTGGACCTTACCTGCAAGCGTCACTGCCCCGCTTAAACGTGGATCAATTTGCCTGCTGTCGGCAAGGGCGACATCAAAGACTGCCACTGATGCGTCAGTCTTTAACGTGGCTGACGCAGTTGCCTTTATCTGTGGATTTTGAACGGTGGCGCTTGGGACCTGTGTACCGGTTTCGTCGCGGATTACGTTTAGAATAAGCTTAGTGTTACCAATAAGTGCTTGGTCCACCTGAGCAATGCCAACCCCTAGATCGGTTGTTGTGCCTTCAAGGTCCAGATTGAATGCCCCACCTGCGTCTGCCTTGCCCGTTATCGCCAGCGCGGCCTGTCCGCGCAGATCGGCACCGACCAAGGCGGAGAATTTCGCAAGACGATCCGCCTTCAAACGCAGTGACAACTCTGTTTCAAAAGCATCTGCGACACCTTTGATCAATAACGCCCCGTTTAGCGCGTACTGTTCGCCAACGATTGCGATATCACTAAGAGCCAGTTGACCCGATGGTAGATAATCTACCAAAAGCGCGCCATCGATCTGGGCACCCAAGGCCTGCTGGAGTGCGATGTCTTCGAAATCTGCGCCTGTTGCCTGAAACGCCACTGTCGCGCTGATCGTTTTGTCCAAACCAAGCGCTGTATTCAGCGCTCCTTTGATCGCCAAATTTGCGCGATCAACAGTTGCTGTTGGCGTGGCTAGCGTATCTACTCGCAGATCAACGTCGATCTCATCACCGATTGCCGCATCATACCTAAGTTCAAGCGCTGCTTTGGCTATGCTTGCATCGCCGCCCCATAGAGGCAATATCACTGACCCGCCTGTTTCCGGTTCAATCGTACCGGTCAAATCCAGACGCAAAGGGGCATATGTCGCATCCAGCGCGGCCGATCCTTGCAATGAAAGCGCCTTGGTTTTCAGGTCGAGCGATGAAAGCTCTAACGCGCCGTCCGTTGACTGCGCCCCGCGCGCGCGCAACACAGAAGAAGGTCCAAAGAACGCATGGTATTCAGCGCTTAGAAGCGGGGTCAGATCACCTTGGAGGTTCAGTTCAAATGCACGACCTGCTGCGCTGGACCCGTTTACGACGACCTGACCGTCAAGGCGTTCAACACCGTCAGTTGCCAAAGACAGTTTAGTCACAAGATCATCAATGCTTCCAGCACCGGACACTTGCAGTGTCAGTTCTGGCCGCCTTGGCAGGTTCAGCATACGCGCGACGATACCACTGCTTGCTTCGTTAAGATCAATATTGATCGCAGCCATTTCACTGGGTGCGTCATAGCTGGCATCAATGACAAAACGCCCGTATTCACCATCAAGGCGCTGGGCGATCAGCGCGATGTTGCCAGAGCCACCGGCAAGCCCGGCTTTCGCTTCCAGCGACATTTCTGCGGCTTCGCCCAAAATGGGTTTTCCAAGGAGGATGCGATCAATTTTCAAGAGATCAATCACGACGGAAACAGGAAGATTGGGTAGCGCAAAGCCTGTTGCTTTTGCTGATGGCATTGCCGGGTCCGCAGCATTTGGCGAACGTGCCAATGTCAGAGTGCTGGCGCTGAGTTGCTCCACATCAATCTGACTGCGTAGCAAAGCAGAGCGGTTCCATTTCAGGCGAATATCCTCAAGCGTTACCCAAATGCCTTCGTTGTCCGCGATAGTCATTTTCTGGATCGTCGCAGTGCTGCTAAGCGCGCCTTGGAAACCGTCAACGCGCACAATACGGCCTTCGCCGCCTAGCGCATCTTCCAGCAAACCGACAATAAACCCGCGATCATCTTGCGATGCCAAGTCTTCGGCCAACGGAGAAGTTTGCGCAAAAGCCACTGCCCCCCAGACGCATAACAAGAACGACATCAAAAATGAGCGGATCCGCACCATCAGAAGGACTGCCCTATACCAATGTAAAGTTTGATATTCTTGGCGCGCAAAGGTTCTGCCAAGGGGGCGGCAACATCAAATCTGATGGGGCCGATACCTGTGTCATACCGCGCGCCCAGACCTGCACCGCTATGCCATTTGCTGTTGCTTGCGTTAGGCATCACATCTGATCCGATAAGGCCAACGTCATAAAAGCCCACGAAGCTAAGTTTCTCACCGGCTTTGACGCGCACTTCGCCAGACAGTCCTGCGAAGGATGCGCCGCCAATCACGTTACCACCACCAAGATCGACGCCTAAAGATTGATAATCTTGCCCACGCACCGTGCCACCGCCACCAGAATAAAACAGAAAGTCCGCAGGTGCATTGGTAAGCGACGGGCCTGACACGACTCCAAGTTGACCGCGCAGGGCCAAAGTGATGCGATTGTCTTGCCCCAGACTGCGATAGGCGCGTGTGTCCAGATATCCGCGCATCCCGTTTGCAGTGCCGCGCAGATTGGTGAAGGGGGTTAGTTCTGCTTTGGCGTAATAGCCTTTCGTCGTGTCTAAAGCGTTGTCGCGATAATCAAATTCCGCCGACAGGGGCAGCGTGAGAATGCGATACGAACGCGCGCCAAACGTATCAATCGTATTTGCCGCAGTGTAGCCCACACCAATCGCATATTCTGTTTGCGCTGAAGCATACCGACGAACACCAGCTTCTATTGAGGCGCGATCGGATGAGAAATTGGGTTCCTGAAATCGCGAAATCGCAGCATCGGTGTAGAAATCTGTATCGGTACCAAAGGTTGCAGGGTGCGAAAAGGCCAAGGTCAGTTCGTAGTCATTGCCCCCGGTTGTCCCGCCAAGACCTGTAATCTCGCCACCGATCCGAAGCTGTTCAGCACCACCCAGCAAATTGCGATGCAGCCAGAACGCGCTTAGCCCAAGACCATCATGGGATGACAATTCGGCGCCAAAACCAAATCTGCGCAGTTTTGCTTCGGCGATTTGGGCTTCTATATCGAGCGTGCTGTTTACGCCGACACGTTCTGCTTCGCTCAGCGATATGGAGGAAAAAACGCCCGAACGGCGTAAACGTGCGCCAGCACGGTCAATGTCGTCGGGGTTGAAAATCTTACCCTTGGGCAAACCCGCTATGGCTGTGATGCGATTTGCGCGCATGCGCTTGTTGCCACTGACCTTAAGATCGCCAAAGCGTAGACGCGGGCCGGGATCAAGACGAATGTCCGCATCCAAACGCGGGCCGTCGTGACGTGCGGTAATCGTTTGTGACGCCAAAGCTGCCTTTGCATACCCTTTTGCGCGCCAACTGCTGACGCCTGTTTTTACCGCATCTTGCAGTGCGCGCGTTGAGGCATCCCCGCCACTAACAAACGCTTCTGGCAGGGTCGTGTCCTTGGGGACAGGCGCGATCCGCGCACGGCCAAATTGAAACGCCGGCCCTGTGTCGACGCGCACTTCGACAGATCCAATACGGGTCATCGGCTGAACGGGCGACAGCGTCGCAGCTTCGCGTCCGTCAATTAGGATCGAGACCTGCGGCGAAAAATATCCGCGATCGTACATCAACCCGACCAGACGTGCGTAATCCGCTTGCGCAGCGGCCACCACGTCTTGCGAGCCTGAAGCGGAATCAGCATCAGTAAGAGGCACTAAAAGAGAAGTGCCACGCAAGTCTTCTTCCAGCGTGTTGGTCACGATCCGAAGCTCGAACGCCAGCGCCATCGCTGGCGCGATTGTTAGAAACGCGCACAGTAAAAAGGCGACCAGTCTCATCATGAATGTACGCCGGTTTGTGCGGTCAGTGCGCCATAGTTCTGCGCAAACAGCCCAAACAGCGCGCGGGTATCTTCCACAATAACATCTGCGCGGGCGCTGTCATTGGGGATATCTGACAAAGCGCGACATGTGGTGCGCCAGAATTCAGGGTCAGAGGATAGACCAAAATAGGTGCCTGCCGCAACAACTATGGGATCACTGGACGCCGCCCAGCGTTTACGCAGAACCTTTGATCCCAATCGGGACCCTGCGATCATGTAATCGACCGCCAACGGATCAGCAGACTTGGACTTGGTGTCTTTGATGTCATGGGGTGCTTCACCCAGCAGGTCCAAATCCAGCGTCAAAGCATCCACCATTTCAGCTAGCAAACCCTTGGCCTCAGCGCTGATGGAATCGTGTTCTTGCATTTTCGAGAAGCACGTCAGATGCACCCTAACGAACAGCGAAAATCCATCGTGTTGTGCGATGTTGACGCGGGAAAACATCGCATCGACACGTTCGTGATCGGCGTGGGTCTTTTCTCGCAATGTGGTTCGAAAATCTTGGGACACCGGTCGCACTTTTCGCTAGGATTGACAGCTTTCCTGCCATGATATGCCTAGAACCTAAAGTGTAATCACACAGGGTCTACTGGTCATTCGAATATGACGCGGCCCTTGATAGCCAAAAGCAGTGAATTTAGGCGATAAAACGCTGATTTGGCTTTTGAAAGCCTCTAAAACACCGCCGTTCATGCATTGGACGAAGGACGATCGTCGTGGGCCGCCCTTGTGTGCTCCCCGTTGGGGTCAGCTGCGTACTGTATCAATCATCAACTGAACATTCTCAGGATCGGCGTCTGGTGTGATGCCGTGGCCCAAGTTGAAGATATGTGGACCCTTTGACAGCGCATCAACGATACGGCGCGTTTCGGACACCAAAGTGTCACCACCCGTCACCATATGGCTGGATGCCAAGTTGCCCTGAACACAGCCGTCGGGTTGAACATTCTCGGCAACCCACTCGGCGCTAACGGCATCGTCAAATGCGATACAATCCGCGCCAATCGCAGCATGCGCCCCCTTGTAGCGTTCTCCTGCACCGCGCGGGAAGGCGATGATCGGGGTGTTGGGGTGGGCCGCTTTGACGCCATTCACAATTTCGCGCATGGGGGTCAATGAATACCGATCAAAATCGTCGCCTTTCAGAGATCCTGCCCAGCTATCAAAAAGCTTCACCACTTCTGCACCGGCTTCGATTTGTTTGATCAGATAGGAAATCGTCGCTTGTGTGATCTTTTCCATCACCCCATCAAACACCGCTTGGTTTTCGGCCTTTAGCGCATGTGCCGGCGCTTGGTCGGGCGTGCCTTTACCGGCGATCATATAGGTCGCAACAGTCCAAGGTGCGCCTGCAAAGCCGATCAAAGTTGTCTCATCGGGCAAAGCTTTGGAAAGTCTGTTTACAGTTTCATAGACTGGGCTCAGGTGATCGTGGATTTGATCTGCAGGCTTTAATGCATCAAGCTCTGCTTGGCTTGTGATCGTAGACAAACGTGGACCTTCGCCCGTTTCAAACCGCAGGTCCGCGCCCAAGGCCTGGGGAACCAACAAAATATCAGCAAAGAGGATGGATGCATCAAACCCATAACGGCGGATGGGCTGAAGCGTCACCTCGGTTGCCAGTTCAGGATTGTAGCAAAGGGACAGGAAATCACCGGCCTGCGAGCGTGTCGCGCGATATTCGGGCAAATACCGTCCTGCTTGGCGCATCATCCAGATTGGCGGCGTTGGCAATGTTTCACCGCTTAGGGCGCGCAGGATGGTTTTCTGGGATGTCATAGTGATCTTCCTTGGTTTTCGATGTGCAACGGCGCGAGCGCCTCAAGTATTAGGGTGGCGACGCGGCGTGCGTCTTCTTCATGCGCTAAATGACCGAGTTTTGGCAACATCTCAAAGCGCGCATTGGGCATTTTCGCCGCGGCATTTCGAGATGTGGAAGGTGGCACTGCTGTGTCGCCCTCTGCTGTGATCAGGTAGGTATCGGCTTTATTCTTGGGCAGTCCGTTGATCAGGGTATCTAGCTTCCATTGCGCCATCATCTGCAAGGTCGCATTTACATGACTGCGCGAGGCTACAAGACGTTTGTAAAACGCGACGTCCTCTGGCGGCAGATTTGATCCCGTGCCTTTGAGTATGCGTTCAACGCCTTGGCCCAGTGAGGTTGTGGCGCTAAAGAAATCAGCGGCCAATGGAACAGCGGCAATCGTTTTGGCAAGCAGCGGAAACATGACGCCAGCAACGCCGGCAAATGGTTCAAGTGCGGCGTTGATCCCGATGATCCGCGGCGGTTTTGGCACCATAAGTTCAGCCATGCGAAGTGCGATTGCAGCGCCAGCCGAATGACCGATAATTGCATAAGGATCGAGATGTTCAACACTGCACAAGGCCAGAATGTCTTCGGCCATCGTATCAAGTCCGCAGCGCTGTTGCGCACCGAGCTTTGTGAACCCTTGCCCGGGCAGATCAATCGCGATTATGCGGTAGTCGGCAGTAAGCATTGGAATCAAATGTCGCCAGCTGTGTGTCGCCCCCCCCGCGCCGTGAATAAGCAACAGCAGCGGCCCTTGGCCCATCTCTTGCACATGCCATTTGTGGGGTTTGCACAGCACAAAGCGAGAGTGGTCAGAATGCGGCCATGTCGCGCTGTCTTTTGCCCAATCCATCGAAATCAGTTCGCCAGCGATGCGGTCACCGCGGCGCTGACACGCTTTGCGTCTGCGCGCGGCAAGGCGATATAGTTGGCGTGCATCGTGTCTGCCAATTGTTTAAGACTGCGTTCGGGTCGGATGGTCGTATCAATGATCAATGCATCTACTCTGCTGACGGCAACAGTGCGCGCAATTGTTTGCGCATCTTCGCCTGCTTGCGCGCGATTGGCCGTACCATCCAAGGCGATATTCGCGCGTCCATCCGTCAACAATACGATTGTCGGAGTGAGTCCTTTTTGAGAAGCCGTTTCCGCTAGGGTCAAAGCCGCAGCAAGTCCTGAGGCAAGCGGTGTACCACCACCACCGGGCAGCGCGGCAAGGCGGCGTTTGGTTTGCACAAGCGAACGGGTTGGTGGCAAAAGCACATCCGCTTCCGCGCCGCGAAACGAGATAAGCGCAACATGATCGCGCCGCGCATAGGCTTCGCCAAGCAACAGCTCAACAGCGCCTTTCGCTTCTGCAAGTCGCGCCATTGCGGCAGAGCCTGAGGCATCCACAGTAAAGATCAACAGACGGTCAGAGAGGCTTTGATAGCGTTTGTGACGCAGATCGGTGTGATAGATAATCGGACCTACACGGTCAGGATGCGCGCGTTTGCGGATCGTTTGAAACGGGATCGCTGCTCGCAATGTTGCGATCAGATCAACGCGCGCCGCACCTGATTTGGGACCAGAACGGGCGGGCAAAGGACGCCCCCGACGATTCCCCGCGCGCTTTGCGCCAGTTCCTGTGCCTGCGCTGCCGCTTCGCGTGTTGCCAGTTTGAAGCTTGCTGAGCACATCAGCGGGAAGGGCGGTTTTCACAGAGTCCAACAGAACATCGTCAGGAATAGAAAGTGAGTCTTGGTCGTCCTGCGCATTTTGCGGGTGTTCGTCGTCTTCGGGCGCAGGTTCGTCTGGTTGGGCTTCGGGCATGCGTGTCGCCCGGTGGGCATAGACAAGATCCACAGCAACGGTAATGTCTTCTTCGGTCAGTGTTTTGCGGTGCATCAGCGCGGCATGCGCTTGCGCGGCGCGCAGGGCAAAGGTTGGCGCACGCAGGCTGATAATACCAAGGCTGACGGCAAGGGTGACAAGCTGCTCTTGGGTATCGCTTGGAACGGTGACGTTGCGCGCAGCTTTGTTGAGTGCGCCGAGGGTAACTGGCAGCTCCATTGGCGCAAAGTCCGCCAGCGCCAGACCGTCCAGTGAAATCCAAAAGGCGGCGCGATCACTCAGCGAAACGGGTAAGACTTCATCTTCATCCGCGCCTTCATCCAGCGCCAAAAAGGCGTGGCCTTGATCGCTATCCAGCGTCTGACTAAGGCGGGCGGCAAGGTATGGGTCGGCGCGTTCTGCCATAGGCAACACAAAGAGCGACGGGTCACGATCCAGCAGGCCGCGTTGGATCACCAGCGCGCTGCCTTTCAAAGTCGCGGACAGATCAATGTCACTATCAAGCACTTGCGCAGTCATCTTGGGATGCAAACGCACAGATGGCATTGGCAAGCCAGACACAGCAGCCATCAAAGCGTCCCGCACAGGAGAGACCCGCGCGCGCACAACCAATCCACCAAACCCTTTCGGATCAATGGTCAACAGCTTTAGTGCCAGCGTTGCGCGCTCCCAAGGGGTCATTCAAACGACCTCACTTACACACCTAAAGTCTCTTGAACGATACGTGCCACGCGCGTTCCTGATCCTGCTTCATCAAGCGGGTCACGGCGCAAGCGATGGCGCAAAGCCAACGCCGCTGTGTCACGTATGTGCGACGTTGCCAGCACCGTATCATCCCGGAAGGCCGCATAAGCACGCGCGGCTTTTAGCAATGTCAGCTCACCGCGAAGACCATCGGCCCCAAGGTTCAGACATAGCTCGGCCACATCGCGCAAAGCGCTATCGGGTGTCTTGAGTTCTTTCAGTGCTGCACGCGCGGACACGATGCGATCTCGCAACGCTGCATCTTCAGCTTGCCACCGCAGCATGAATGCCGCGTGGTCGTTTTCATAGGCATCACGGCGTTTGATCACTTCCACGCGCTCATCAATGTCATTGGGGGATGCGACATCCACAGACAGGCCAAACCGGTCCAGCAATTGCGGACGCAATTCGCCTTCTTCTGGGTTGCCCGAGCCAACAAGAACAAAGCGCGCGGCATGGCGTATCGACAGTCCTTCGCGTTCCACAACATTTTCGCCCGACTGCGCAACGTCTAGCAACAAATCAACGATATGATCCTCAAGCAAATTGACCTCGTCGATATAAAGATACCCGCGATTGGCCTGCGCAAACAAACCGGGTTGGAACGCCTTTTCGCCACGCGTCAAAGCACGTTCGATATCTAACGCACCTGTTACCCGATCTTCGGATGCGCCAAGGGGCAGATCAACCACAGGGGTTGGCATTTCATGTGTGCTGAGGTCTTCGACATTGGCCCAATCAGGGCACTCTTCAGGCCGTTCGCTGTGCACAGGACAGGCTTTGACGGCGGTTATGCTTGGCAAGAGGCCTGCAAGCCCACGCACGGCAGTTGATTTACCAGTCCCGCGATCGCCGAAGACAAGAACACCGCCGATAGAAGGATCAATCGCTGTCAGGATCATCGCCTGTTTCATATCGGCCTGACCGACGATGGCTGAGAATGGGAATGGCTGCTTCATGCTGTGTCCGATTGTAAAAGGGGGGACGTGCCGTCCCAGGTACCTATATCTGAAATTAGGGTGAAACGGGCGTAAAGTTCTTCGTTGAACCACCCCTCGCGTCGTACCGCTTTGATCGCGTCTGCATGCGGTCCTGTGCGCGCGAAATTTGCCATTTGTGCGGCGTCGCGCCAAATCGAGAATGTGACTTGATGAAACCACGGCATTTCACCGACGCCGATTTTGAACAACACGTTTGGGTCTTGGCCGATGACTGCGGAAATATCCGGCACCCGCTTCCAAAAACGTGCAAGTATGCTTGGCTTGATCGTTGCGCGTGTCAGCGCAACCAAAGGGCCTTTGGCGTTATGCTCGGATGGGACAAAGGGTGTTTTACCAGACCATTCACCGCGCGCAGTGTCAGTGCTCAGGAACAGGCTCCAGTGTTCGTTCGCGGTTGTGCGGTAGCGTCCGAAGATTGGAGAGGTTTCAATGGCGGCCCGCGCTGTCGCTTCATCCGGCCAAGTCGCAAGAACTGCGTAAACAGATGTATTGGGAATCGGTGTGAAGCCTTCACCAGAGCCGGATCCACAAAGTTTCCAGAAATCTATTCCGGGAATTTTTCGCATATGTCGACGTGCCAAACCCATCATAACAAAGGCCCAAATGCGCGAACGCATTGAGCCAAAGCGAAAGAGACTGAAACTGACAACCTGCGACATCGTCATGGATTCCTAAAAGTGTAAACTTAGAGTGACACATATCCCTTGCATTGTGAAGGTCCGTCACACTAGAATTGTAAACTAGACTAGACAGTCACAGTTCGGGATGATCATGAAAGAGCCTCTTCACGCAAATAAAGACAACCGCGCAATCGTCATCGGAGCCGGTTTGGGCGGCTTGTCCGCTGCAATGCGACTTGGTGCCAAGGGCTATGCAGTGACTGTGCTGGACAAGCTTGATCGCGCGGGTGGTCGGGGATCGTCGATCTCTCAGGACGGGCATCGGTTTGATCTGGGTCCAACGATTGTGACTGTACCGGATGTGTTCGAAAAACTTTGGGCCGAGTGTGGGCTAGATTTTAACGCGGATGTGGATTTGCGTCCGCTTGAACCTTTTTATGAAGTGCGCTGGCCGGATGGATCAACCTTCAACGCTAGTTCAGATCACGACAAGATGTTGGCCGAAGTTGCCAAGCTGAATCCAAGTGATGTCAAAGGGTTTGAGCGTTTTCTCAAAGATGCGGAAGCAAGATATGTTGTTGGATTTGAAGGCATGGTTGCCAAGCCAATGCACAAGCTTTGGGAAACGCTGAAAGTTCTGCCCATGTTTGCGAAATTGCGCGCTGACCGCTCGATCTATGGGCTGGCAGCAAAGCGTGTGAAAGATGAACGCTTGCGCATGGCCTTGTCATTCCACCCGCTGTTTATTGGCGGTGATCCGATGCATGTGACCTCTATCTACGCGCTGGTTGCGCATCTGGAGAAAACCTTTGGTGTGCATTACGCCATGGGGGGTGTTCAGGCGATTGCAGATGCCATGGCAAATGTAGTGCGCGCGCAAGGCGGTGTAGTCCAGCATAACGCCATTGTTGATGAGATCATCGTGAAAAACGGCGCAGCTGATTCGGTGCGTCTTGATGACGGCACTGAACTGGCCGCTCCGTTGATCGTCAGCAACGCAGATGCGGGTCACACCTATGATCACCTGCTGCGCAATCATACGAAACGCCGCTGGACCCCCAAAAAGATGGGCCGCAAGCGCTGGTCGATGGGTCTGTATGTTTGGTACTTTGGCACCAAAGACACGGCGCAAAAATGGAAAGATGTGGGCCACCATACAATCGCTAACGGGCCTCGCTACAAAGGTCTGCTGCGCGACATTTTTATGCGCGGGAAACTGTCCGATGACATGAGCCTGTATGTCCATCGCCCCTCTGTCACGGATCCGACGGCCGCACCGGACGGGGATGATACATTCTATGTTCTATCACCTGTGCCGCATTTGAACTGGGACAATCCTGTGGATTGGGCCGAGGAAGAACCGATTTATCGCGCCAAGGTCGCGGCGGAAGTTGAAAAGCTTATCCCCGGTTTTCAGGATCATATTTCGACGGAAATGGTCTTTACGCCGGAAACCTTCCGCGACCGTTATCTTAGCCCGCATGGGGCTGGCTTCTCGCTTGAACCCCGTATCTTGCAAAGTGCGTGGTTCCGTCCGCACAATGTAAGTGAAGAGGCCAAAGGTCTCTTTCTGGTCGGAGCAGGAACGCATCCAGGTGCGGGTTTGCCCGGGGTTGTGTCCAGCGCTGAGGTGCTTGGCAAAATGGTGCCTGATATGCCCCAACGCAGTGCTCCTCCGGTAAGGTTGGCCGCTGAATGACCAGTTCTGTGATACGCCCTGACGACTTGGAACATTGCCGTGCGGTTATTCGCACGGGGTCGCTGTCTTTTCATGCAGCGTCGAAACTCTTGCCAAGCAAAGTCCGTGATCCCGCGCTAGCGCTTTATGCGTTTTGTCGGCTTGCAGATGATGAGGTTGATGAAGGCACGAATAAGGGCGAAGCGGTCTTGCAACTGCAAGAACGTCTTGATCTGGTCTATGCTGGCACGCCACGAAATGCGCCAGAGGATCGCGCTTTTGCGGCTGTTTGCGAAGAATTTGAGATGCCGCGCGCACTGCCCGAAGCACTGCTAGAGGGTCTTGCATGGGACGCGGTTGAGCGGCGCTATCATAGCTTGTCGGACGTGCGATCCTACTCTGCGCGCGTGGCATCAGCTGTAGGTGCGATGATGTGCGTCTTGATGCGCGTACGTGACGCTGATGCGTTGGCGCGTGCGTGTGATCTGGGTGTTGCGATGCAACTGACCAACATTGCACGCGACGTGGGTGAAGATGCACGCGCTGGGCGAATTTACCTACCGCTTGATTGGCTGGAAGACGCAGGACTGAAGCCAGCAGAGTTTATGGCGAACCCCAAGGCGTCACCCGAAGTGCGTCGTATGGTCAAGCGTTTGCTGGCCGAAGCACGCCGGCTTTACATACGCTCAGAAACGGGGATCGGGTCGCTGCCATTGAAGGCACGCACAGGGATTTATGCAGCACGCTACATCTACGCAGCGATTGGTACACAGTTGGCGCGTAAGGGTCATAATTCGATCGACCATCGTGCACGCACCAACGCGGCGCATAAAATGGGCTTGATCGGTATCTCGGCGGTGCGCGCGGCGACAAGTGTTGTTCTTCCCAAGTCACCTGTTCTGTTTGCTTCGTCTTTGGAGGAAGTCCGCTTTCTTGTAGATGCCGTTGCCATAAACACTCCGCGTGCACAGGACTGGGGAACAGGACGCACAGGTGCCATTCTGTCCGTTTTGTCAGAGCTGAAAGCACGCGAAGTCAACGAACAAAGCACAATCGGGGTAGCCGCAGAGTAAGCACTGCCCTATGTATGTGCGATGGATTATTTACTTTTCGCGCTCTTTCTCATGACTTGCTTCGGCGCTGGCTCGACCGGTGGGTTATTTCCGCCCGGTCCTTGGTACGTGAGTTTGAACAAGCCGTCATGGACGCCGCCTAATTGGGTTTTCCCAATCATGTGGACGACAATCTACGTCCTTATCGCCTTTGCAGCAGCGCGGGTCGCAGTGCAGGACGGGAGCGAATATGCCATGGCATTTTGGGCCGCTCAGATCGCATTTAACGCAGTTTGGACCCCGATGTTCTTCGGCCTACGCCGTCTTAAAGGCGCTTTGATCGTTATGGCCTTCTTGTGGCTTTCGGTCCTTGGATGTTTCTTGACGCATTGGGCGCTTGATTTTTGGGCCGGTCTTGCAATGGCCCCCTACCTGATCTGGGTCACAATCGCAGGCATGTTGAACCTGTCTGTGGCGCGTTTGAACCCGGACGTTCAGCCTGTTGATCTCTCCAAGATCTAAAATGTCCAGTTCTTGCGACGCGGTACACGCACGGCAAGCATGGGTTTTAAAAAAGGCGATGCATAGCGGTTCAGATCTAGCGCTTCATGCACGCCTTCCACAACCGCGCCATCAATCTGGGTTTGCACGACAGATCGTGAATAGAATGGTGCATCCAGCATAGCTTTCACTTGTTTCGGCGTGACTCCGGCGTCTGCACGGGTGTCACGCTTTAGCGCCCAAAGCGTGCGTTTGAACGGCGTCTTTGGCGGTCCTTCGACTGCGCGCGCTGTGCCGTCTTCGTCAAAGTTAATCGCTGCATCCAGCGTCGTGCCGTCGCGTCGGTTTGCATCATAAAAACACGTCGCGCCTGTTGCGGTGGGGTAGCGCGCCCATGTCCATGTGCTGAAATCACTTTCCAATGGGCGCGTGCCGAAGTTGCTGTCAAAATAACCGTGTCCGTCAAACTGCCAGCCTTTTGCTTCCAGATTTACGTTGATACGTGCACTCGGGGCAAAAGGGCGCCACACGTGCGCGCCGTCATCGCTTAAGGGCATTTCAACTGTCGTTATCGCAGAGGGTTGCAACCTGATCTGCCCACGCATTCGCGAGATAAGCGGAAGTGACGATACCTCATCAATGTCGATCACCAATTCGCTGCCAGACCAATGCATAGAAGATGGACCAATCTGCAATGTATCGCGCGTTTGGCGCAATGCGCTGCTGCCACGATCTGTCATCGCAAACCGCCCGCCGGGACCGTATGTGGCGATGTTGATACAACAATTATCTGTGGGATCACCGCGGCCTGACCACGCATACCACGGCGAGAAAACAGACCCTATAAAGCCGATAACAGACACTGCGCGTAATCCATCATCGCTAACGCCGTCGACATACCACCACGCATATCCACCGGGTGGAACGTCTATAGTAAAGCAAGGTCTTTCAAGATCGCCTCTGCTGCGTGCTCGCCGGAGAGGGTTGCCATCGGAACCCCCGCCCCCGGATGTGCGCCCCCGCCTGTCAGATAAAGCCCCTTCAACGATGTCCGTGCTGTTGGACGCTTGAACGCTGCCATCATCCCATGTGGGGACCGCCCGTAAAGGGAACCTTTCGAGGCTGGAAACAGCTGGTCGAACGCGCTGGTCATGGTCAGTGCGTCGACTGTTGGTCGCGGTGAAAACGTCAGCCCGAATTGATTGAGCCGTTGAAGAATCAAAGTCAGACATTGGGCTTTTTCTTTCTCGCTTTGGGCGGGGTCGATGGTGTTGCTTGGCCCTAGGGGCGGGCTATTGAGGATAATTTCAAATCGTTCGTCGCCTTTGGGGGCTGCACCAACGAACCGGTCTTGCGCGCAAATATAGAGGGTTGGATCAACCTGCTGTTGGCCTTTGGCCAAAGGTGAATATTCTGTTGCGGGTGCGTCTGCGAAGAATACATTATGTGCAGCAAGCGTGACGCCATCTGGCAAGGCGGCGAAAGACATGACGTTCGCGGACAGGCTGCGCGGTGCGCACGCGGTTGGTGGTAGAGATTGCTGCGCGGCAGGGCCCAGATGACCATCGCTCAAGGCACATGGATCGCCATTGAACAGAACCGCATCCACAGCAAAACGCGAGTTTTGTGTTTGGACAGCACAAGCAATGCCATCTTGCGTCTCGATGCGCGTGACATCAGCGCCATAGATAAACTTTACCCCAAAATTTTGCGCGCATTTTGCGATGCTTTGGGCAAGTTGATGCATTCCACCTTTGACATGCCAAACCCCTTGGCTTTCGGCCTGCCAGATCAAGCTCAACAAAGCAGGCGATTGCGCTGGAAGCCCGCCAACATAAGTAGCGTAACGTGCGAAAAGCTGTGCAAGGCGCGGGTCTGTGAAGGAACGGTTCAAGGTGTTTGCAAGGCTGCTGAATGGCGCCATCGCCCGAAGTAGCGACGGATTCTTTGCAACAATCAGCGCCAGTTCTGTTCGCGACGGGGCCGCAGAACGAATCATCGGCGCTTCAAAGGCGTCATACAAGATTTTTGCGCGGGCAGAGAAAGCGGCGAATTCTTTTGCCGATTGTGACCCAAAGGCGCGTGCGACATTCGCAAGACTATTTTCAGGCGCGCGCATGAGGTCCAGCATTGTACCGTCAGGCCAGAAATGACGGGCGAGAATGGCCTCTGCTTCAAGCGTGATGTGATCTTCAAGGCGCAGACCTACATCGGCGAATAGGTCTTCAAATACAGGCTTCATCGTTAGAACAGTCGGTCCGGCATCTACGGGACCCGCAACAGTTGGCAGCGTTCGCATTTTGCCGCCCGGCGTCGGGTGACGTTCTAGAACGGTGACGCGCAGACCGCGATGTGCAAGACGCAAAGACGCAGCAAGACCACCGATCCCAGCGCCAATAATAGCCACATGAGGGGTAGAATTCGTCATTTAGCCGACCCCTTTCACATGCATTGGATTGACAGGCGTTTCAAATGTGTCCAGTTTAGTTTACATATTGAACGTCAGAAAGAAAATACATTTCCTGACGAAGCTGCGCATCTAAGGAGCGATGAATGGATTTTGGATCTCGAATTGAAAGCGCCATGTCAGGTGCTATTCAAAACGGACAAGCTGCGCCATCGCCAGACAAGCTTGCACGCGCACTGCAATATTCGGTTAGTCCCGGTGGCGCACGTGTTCGTCCTACCATTCTGCTAAGTGTTGCGGCCGCTTGCGGTGACGACAAACCCAAGCTTGCAGATGCAGCTGCAATCGCGCTTGAGCTTATTCACTGTGCGTCTCTCGTGCATGATGATCTGCCCTGCTTTGATGATGCGGACACCAGACGTGGCAAGCCAGCGACCCATAAAGAATTTAGCGAACCATTGGCAGTTTTGACGGGTGATAGCCTGATCGTGATGGCTTTTTCGGTTCTTACGCATGCTGCTGATCTTGATCCGGCACGCGCAATTGCGCTGATGAAAGTGCTGGCTGACCGCACGGGCATGCCTAATGGCATATGTGCAGGCCAAGGCTGGGAAAGCGAAAGCAAGATTGATCTTGCTGCCTATCACCGTTCAAAGACAGGCGCTTTGTTTATTGCCGCTACTCAAATGGGTGCGATTGCTGCAGGCCAAGAAGGCGAGCAATGGGAAGAGCTTGGGTCACGTATTGGCGAAGCGTTCCAAGTCGCGGATGATCTGCGCGATGCACTGTATGATGAAGACGCTCTGGGCAAGCCGGTGGGTCAGGATGATCTGCACGGTCGACCAAATGCCGTCACAGAATTTGGTGTCTACGGCGCGATTGACCGGATGAAAGACATTCTAAGCGGTGCGATTGCATCCATTCCAAAATGCCCTGGCGAAGCGGGTTTGGCTAAACTGGTGAACATGCAAGCCGAAGTGCTGACACCGCTCAAATGGCGCGCAGAACAGGTTAGCAAAGTTCCGGGCGAATAGATGACGGATGCGCAGATTGATATGCCGAACGTCGGCGGGGCCAAGCCACGCAAGTCCTTGTCAGGTTGGCCATCGCGGCTTATTTCATCGCGCAAATTCCAAAAATGGGCAGCTGGCTTTCCACTAACGCGCGGTCTTGTGCGTCGTGAAGGCGAAGCGCTTTTTGATTTGCTTTCCGGCTTTTGTCAGTCGCAAATTCTGATGGCTTTGGTGCAATTTGATATTCCAGCACGACTGCTTGATCGCCCTATGACAGGCGCTCAACTCGCGCAGCTTTGTGCAGTGCCGCAAGAGCGGATGGTTATTCTATTGCGCGCGGCAACATCACTGCAGCTGATCAAGCAAAGACGCGGTGGAACATATGCGCTGACACGTAGGGGTGCAGCGCTTGTTGGTGTGCCGGGATTGTCCGCGATGATTCGTCATCATGATATTCTGTATCGCGATCTGGCTGATCCAGTTGCGTTTTTCCGTGGTGAAACCGAGACGGAACTGGCTTCGTTTTGGCCCTACGTGTTCGGTGGTGATATGGAGCCGGATGTTGCGGAAACCTATTCCAACTTGATGGCGCAAAGCCTTGAGTTGGTCGCACAGGACACGTTGCGTAGCATCGACTTTTCCGATGTGAAGACACTGCTTGATGTGGGTGGTGGTTCTGGCGCGTTCCTTGAAGCGGTGGGACGTGCGTATCCCAAACTTGAACTGATGCTTTTTGATCTCCCCGAAGTCGCACCATCGTCTGCCCTTCGTTTTGAGGCGGCAGGCTTAGGGAAGCGTTCGCGATTCGAATGCGGTTCGTTCGTGAATGATCCTGTACCGCATGGTGCGGATGCGATCAGTTTGATCCGCGTTCTTTACGATCACAGTGATGAAACCGTCACGCAGTTGCTGGCAAAATGCTTCGATGCTTTGCCAGACGGCGGACGCCTGATTATTTCCGAACCCATGTCTGGCGGGGCCAAACCTGAGCGTGCCGGGGATGTCTATTTCGCGCTTTATACACTGGCAATGCAGACCGGAAAAACCCGTTCCGCGGCTGAGATTGGTACGCTGTGTCAGGCTGCTGGCTTCGAAATTGTGGGTGCGCCCAAGCCGATCCGACCGTTTGTGACCGGATGTTTACATGCACGTAAGCCAACGAGCGAAACTTAAGTGTCTATTTAAGTTGACACATAAGTATGTCAGATTTACGTTACAATAAGAAACAGCGTCGCACCTGAGTCTTTCGAGCAAATGGTGCCAGAGTATGGGGGACCTGACATGCAAACGACCGCAGTGCTTTTGAAAGGCCCTAAAGATCTGGTGATTGACGTATTGGATGTCACGCCACCCAAAAGTGGCGATCTTGTCATTCAGATAGATCATTCAGGTATTTCCACGGGAACCGAGAAACTGTTCTGGTCGGGTCAGATGCCACCTTTCCCTGGTATGGGTTTCCCACTTGTCCCCGGTTACGAAGCAACGGGCGAAGTGATCGAAGCGGGTGCTGGCAGCATGTACAAGGCGGGCGACACAGTTTTTGTGCCCGGCGCGAATTGCTATGAAGGTGCCTTTGGTTTGTTCGGCGGCGCTGCGCGCATGCTGGTCACCGCAGAGGATCGCGTTACCAAGATAGACAAAGATTTCGGCGCTGAGGGTGCTTTGCTTGCCCTTGCCGCGACGGCCCGCCACGCGATGGCAGGACAGGGTAAAGCCGTTCCAGATCTTATCGTGGGTCATGGCGTTCTTGGCCGCTTGCTGGCGCGTCTTACAATTGCGGCTGGCGCACCTGCGCCAACAGTTTGGGAGATTGATCCCAAGCGTCGCACAGGTGCTGTCGGTTATGATGTGATCGCACCCGAAGACGACAATCGTCGCAACTATAAATCTATTTACGATGCATCCGGGTCAACCGCCGTACTTGGCGATCTGATCGGTCGGATTGCGCGCGGTGGAGAGATCGTTCTTGCCGGATTTTACACAGATGCCATCAGCTTCGCTTTCCCGCTTGCCTTCATGAAAGAAGCGCGTTTCCGGGTCGCGGCTGAATGGAACCGAGATGATTTGATTGCCACGCGCGCGCTGGTCGAAAGCGGCGCGCTGAGCCTTGGTGGTCTTATCACGCACAGCGCGCATTCAGCCGATGCGCCAGCTGCTTATGAGACGGCGTTCAGCGATCCTGATTGCTTAAAGATGATGCTTAATTGGAGGGACGCGACGTGAAAGACGAAGTGCCAAATCTCAAAGACTTTGACCAACGCCTACGCGACGAAGCCGCGATGGAGCCTTCCTTGGAAGTCCCTCAAGGCGAACCCACAAGCAAAACCCAGATCATCGCGATCTACGGAAAAGGCGGCATCGGTAAGTCCTTCACGCTTGCGAACCTCAGTCACATGATGGCCGAACAAGGCAAGCGGGTACTGCTTATTGGATGCGATCCGAAGTCTGACACAACGTCTTTGTTGTTTGGTGGTAAAGCCTGCCCAACGATCATTGAAACGTCTGGTGCCAAAAAGGTCGCTGGTGAAGAGGTCAAGATCGGTGATGTCTGTTTCAAACGCGGCGGTGTTTTCGCGATGGAGCTAGGCGGACCTGAGGTTGGTCGCGGCTGTGGTGGTCGCGGTATTATTCACGGTTTCGAGCTTCTTGAGAAGCTTGGCTTCCACGATTGGGACTTTGATTACGTTCTGCTCGACTTCCTTGGCGACGTGGTCTGTGGCGGTTTCGGCCTGCCGATCGCACGTGACATGGCGCAAAAGGTTATCCTTGTGGCGTCCAACGATCTGCAATCGCTTTATGTGGCGAACAACGTTTGCTCTGCGGTTGAATACTTCCGCAAGTTAGGCGGTAACGTCGGTGTTGCAGGTCTTGTGATCAATAAGGACGACGGCTCTGGCGAGGCGCAAGCGTTTGCCAAAGCAGTTGATATTCCCGTACTTGCGGCGATCCCGCAAGACGATGATCTGCGCAAGAAATCCGCAAATTATCAAATTGTTGGAACGAAAGAATCCCAGTGGGGTGACTTGTTTGCCGAGCTGGGCGAAGCGGTTGGCCTTGCGCCGCCTGTTCGTCCGACGCCGCTTGATCAAGACGGTTTGCTTGGCCTGTTCGATGCCAAAGATACTGGCGGTGACTATCAACTGGTTCCTGCCACTGATGAAGACATGCGCGGTAAGTTTTCCAAGCCCAAGGTTAGCCTTGAAGTGGTGTATGATGATGCGTGATCGCAAGAGCATCATATCACTCCGAGCGGGAGGATTGTCATGATGGATGGCAATGGTCGCGACGGCTATGAAGTCGGATATGATGCGGACGGTAAAGTCCAGGTTATCTCTGCAAGTGCGCCTGAAACAGCGCCAGAAGACATGCAAATGATTGACGTAACTTCGCCAATCAAATTCTCCCCCGAAGCAGAAACTGTGCAAGCGCCAGAAGCCGTTCAGGCCACCGCGCTTGAAGGGGGTTGCACCTCTGGAACAGACAAGATGGAAGCGGCGGCGCGCGCGGCTGGTAAATCTGAAATTCTGGACCAATACGCGGCTGATTATCCGCAAGGCCCGCATGACAAGCCACAAAGCATGTGCCCGGCATTCGGATCCTTGCGCGTTGGTTTGCGCATGAAACGAACAGCGACGATCCTGAGCGGATCAGCTTGCTGCGTTTATGGTCTTTCTTTTGTTTCGCACTTCTACGGTGCGCGACGTTCGGTTGGCTACGTTCCGTTCAATTCGGAAACTTTGGTCACCGGCAAGCTGTTTGAAGACATTCGCGAAGCGGTGCATGACATTGCTGACCCCGAGAAGCTCGACTCAGTCATCGTGACGAACCTGTGTGTTCCAACTGCCTCTGGTGTGCCACTGCGGTTGCTTCCAAAGCAGATCAACGGCGTGCGCATCGTCGGTATCGACGTACCCGGTTTCGGCATTCCGACCCACGCAGAGGCGAAAGATGTCCTTGCAGGCGCGATGCTGAACTATGCCCGTCAAGAGATTGAAGCAGGCCCTGTGCCGATGCCCGCAAGTGGCAAATCTGATCGTCCTACTGTTTCCCTTTTGGGCGAAATGTTCCCTGCGGATCCTATGGTTATCGGGCAAATGCTCGCGCCTATGGGACTTGCTGCAGGTCCTGTTGTGCCGTGCCGTGAGTGGCGGGAATTATACGCGGCATTGGATTGCGGTGCTGTTGCCGCGATCCACCCATTTTACACAGCTTCTGTGCGTGAATTCCAGGCCGCGGGTCGCCCTGTTGTTGGATCGGCGCCTGTTGGACTTGATGGTACGCGCACTTGGCTTGCAGCAATTGGCGATGCTTTCAATATTTCCGCTGACACGATTGCTGCCGCACAAAATCAGTTTGCACCGATGATCAAAGACGCGCTTGCCGCGAACCCGATCAAAGGCACGATCACACTGTCTGGTTACGAGGGTAGCGAACTTTTGGTCGCGCGTTTGTTGATCGAAAGTGGTGCTGACGTTCCATATGTGGGCACCGCTTGCCCTAAGACACCTTGGTCCGCGGATGATGCGGCTTGGCTTGAGGCAAAGGGCGTTAAGGTGAAATACCGCGCGTCTTTGGAAGATGATTGCGCCGCGATGGAAGCGATCCGTCCTGATCTTGCCATTGGTACAACGCCTGTTGTGCAAAAGGGTAAAGAGCTGGGCATTCCGTCGCTTTACTTCACCAACCTGATTTCTGCGCGCCCACTTATGGGTGCTGCTGGTGCTGGGTCTTTGGCGCAAGTCGTCAATGCGGCCATCGGCAACAAGGATCGTATGGCGCATATGCGCGAATTCTTTGAGGGCGTTGGCAGTGGCGACACAGCGGGTGTTTGGGAAAAGTCCCCGAACTTGCAGCCAAATTTCCGCGCCACGAACCAGAAAAAACTAGAACGCGCCGCGAAAGCCGCCAAAGCTGCGGAGATGATCTAATGTTAGTTCAAGATCACGACCGAGCGGGCGGATACTGGGGTGCGGTTTATGCATTTTGCGCCGTCAAAGGTTTGCAATGCGTTATCGACGGCCCTGTGGGCTGCGAGAACCTGCCAGTCACATCCGTGCTCCATTACACCGACGCGCTTCCGCCGCATGAGTTGCCGATTGTGGTGACAGGTCTGGCCGAAGAAGAGATGGGCAGTGGCACGGAAGAGTCGATGAAACGCGCTTGGAAAGTGCTTGATCCGGCTTTGCCTGCGGTTGTTGTCACTGGGTCTATCGCCGAGATGATCGGTGGGGGCGTGACGCCGCAAGGCACGAACATCCAACGCTTTTTGCCGCGCACGATTGATGAAGATCAATGGGAAGCCGCAGATCGCGCTATGACGTGGATCTTTACAGAATTTGGTATGACCAAAGGCCGTATGCCCCCTGAAAAGAAGCGCGAAGAAGGTGCCAAGCCACGGGTGAATATCCTCGGGCCAATGTATGGCACGTTCAATATGCCCTCCGATCTGGCCGAGATCCGTCGTCTTGTCGAAGGCATCGGCGCTGAAGTTAACATGATCATGCCGCTTGGTGCCCATGTGGCTGAAATGCGTGGATTGGTGAATGCAGATGTGAACATCTGTATGTATCGCGAATTCGGTCGTGGCCTTTGCGAAGTGCTGGGCAAACCTTACTTACAAGCGCCCATCGGCATCGATTCAACGACGAAATTCCTGCGCACCTTGGGTGAGCATCTGGACCTTGATCCAGAACCGTTCATCGAGCAGGAAAAGCACTCGACCATCAAACCCGTTTGGGATTTGTGGCGCTCTGTCACGCAGGATTTCTTTGCGACCGCGTCTTTTGCGATTGTTGCCAATGAAACCTACACGCGGGGCATTCGTAAATTCCTTGAGGGTGATCTTGGCCTGCCTTGCGCTTTCGCGGTTGCGCGTTTGCGCGGCAAAAAAACGGACAACGATTCAGTGCGTGAAATGATGCACCAGAAACGTCCATTGATCGTGATGGGGTCCATCAATGAAAAGATGTATCTCGCGGAGATGACGTCGGGCTTTGGGCCTGCACCATCGTTCATACCTGCGTCCTTCCCTGGTGCTGCCATCCGGCGCGCGACGGGCACGCCCTTCATGGGCTACGCGGGTGCGACTTATCTGGTGCAAGAAGTGTGCAACAGCCTGTTTGACGCGCTGTTCCATATCCTGCCTTTAGGCACGGAAATGGACGAAGCACCGGCTACACCAACACAGCTTCGACGTGATTTCCCATGGGACATGGATGCGCAAGTACGGCTCGACGAGATCGTGGCGAACCATCCCATACTTACCAGAATTTCTGCTGCAAAAACGCTACGAGACGCTGCTGAAAAGCGCGCGCTTGAGAGCGGGGCAGAACGGGTCCTCCTTGAGATAGTGGAAGGCCTTCAACCAGCTCTAGGAGGAGCCAAATGACTGATTTTACAAATGACGCATCATGGACAGCGCAAGACGGCAAGTTGGCGCGCTCTTCGAGCACAGAATACAAAGTTTACTTCGGTCTGATCTTGTTGGCAGCTTTGCCAATTTGTGCAGCAAGCTGGACCTACTCATTGGTGCGCCACGCTGGCCTGCCAGAGCAAGGACCGATCCGCAAAGCGTGGAGCGAAGCACACTCAATTACGCCCCGGATTTTCTGGGGATAACAGTTCTCTGCCCTGCAAAGGGTAGTGAAATAGGGCAGGGGAGGAGCTCCTGTTCAGACCCAGCCGTGGGGGTTTCGCGGTGTCAGTACATATTTTCAGGAGAAAAAAATGGCTGATAAAAATGACCTGAGCTTTACGGGTCTGACAGACGAGCAAGCGCAAGAGCTGCACTCAGTCTACATGAGCGGGTTTATGATCTTTACGGTCGTAGCAGTAATCGCTCACGTTCTGACGTACATCAAATTGCCTTGGTTCGCCTGGGGCTAAGGAGCACATAAAATGGCACAGTTTTACAAAATCTGGCTGATTTTCGACCCACGCCGCGTTTTCGTGGCACAGGGTGTGTTCCTCTTTTTGTTGGCAGTGATGATTCACCTCGTCCTGCTTAGCAACGAAGAGACTAACTGGTTCAACCGCGCGTTTGCGGCTGAAGCTAGCGAGTAACTCAGCTTCAAGAAAATCGCAGTGGGCGGTACTTTTTGAGCCGCCCACCGCAACCCCAAAAATTTTAAATGTCTATGCTGCGCCGCTCTGGTGCTTGCATGAGAGGGAGAAAGAAGATGGCACAGCTCAGCTTCGAAAAAAAATACCGGGTCCGCGGCGGGACTTTGGTGGGCGGGGATCTGTTCGACTTCTGGGTAGGCCCCTTTTATGTCGGCTTTTTCGGCGTAACGACGTTCTTTTTTGCCGCGCTCGGCACGATCCTGATTTTCTATGGGGCCGCTCTTGGCGACACATGGAATCCATGGCTTATTTCAATTGATCCACCTGCGCTTGAGGTTGGCTTAGGCATCGCACCGCTGGCCGAAGGCGGCTTGTGGCAGATCATCACGGTCTGTGCGACGTTTGCTTTCCTTAGCTGGATGATGCGCGAAGTCGAAATCGCACGCAAACTGGGCATGGGCTACCATGTGCCATTCGCGTTCAGCATCGCTATTTTGGCGTATGTCACGCTGGTTATCATTCGTCCTGTTCTTTTGGGCGCTTGGGGGCACGGCTTTCCTTACGGTATTTTCAGCCATCTCGATTGGGTGAACAACGTCGGATATGCATACGGCAACTTCCACTACAACCCTGCACATATGGTCGCGATCACGTTCTTCTTTACGACGTGTTTTGCACTGGCTTTGCATGGTTCTTTGGTTCTGTCCGCAGTGAACACTGGCAAAGGCAATCCAATTGCAACGCCAGATCATGAAGACACGTATTTCCGCGATTTGATCGGCTATTCGATTGGACCATTGGGTATTCACCGTCTGGGCTTGTTCCTTGCGCTGAACGCAGTTGTCTGGAGCGCCATTTGTATCGTGATTTCCGGAACAATTTGGTTCGACAGCTGGAGCAGCTGGTGGGACTGGTATGCTGAACTGCCTTGGTGGGCTGACCTGTAGGAGGGTATGAACAATGATTGAATATCAAAACATCTTCACACAGGTTCAGGTCCAAGGACCGCCTGAAATGGGCGTGGACCCTGATGGGACGCTTTCCAGAGAACGCACAAAAGGTGCCGGTTTTTCCAAGCTCGCGGGACTATTTGGGAACGCACAACTTGGACCGGTCCATCTTGGAATGTTCGGCGTCGTTTCTTTGGTGTCGGGACTGATCTGGTTCCTGATTATCGGTATGAACTTCTGGGCACAGGTGGACTATTCACCGGCGTTGTTCATGAAAGAGCTGTTCTGGCTCTCGCTTGATCCACCGTCCGAGGAATATGGTTTGGGCATGGCCCCACTCGATGAGGGCGGCTGGTTCTTGATTGCCGGTTTCTTCTTCCTGATCTCGCTTTGCAGCTGGTGGATACGTACGTATCTGCGCGCTGAAGAACTTGGTATGGGCAAGCACGTGTCCTGGGCGTTCGCCTCTGCGTTGTGGCTGGTGCTGGTTCTAGGTCTTTTCCGTCCGATCCTTATGGGGAATTGGTCCGAAGCGGTTCCTTATGGCGTGTTCTCTCACCTTGATTGGACAAACCTGTTTTCACTGACCTACGGCAACTTGTTCTACAACCCGTTCCACGCACTTTCGATCGCGTTCCTTTATGGCTCTGCTTTGCTGTTTGCGATGCACGGCGCGACGATCCTTGCAGTGTCCCGTTACGGCGGCGAGCGCGAGATCGAGCAGATCGTTGATCGCGGTACGGCATCCGAGCGTGCAGCCCTCTTTTGGCGCTGGACCATGGGTTTCAACGCCACGATGGAGGGTATTCACCGCTGGGCTTGGTGGTTCGCGGTTCTGACAACACTTACGGGTGGTATCGGAATCCTGCTGACTGGCACAGTAGTCGACAACTGGTTTGTCTGGGCTCAAGAGCATGGATATGCGCCGCTCGACTAAGCGGTCCACAAGAAAGAAGGACATTTATCATGAGTGATAATAACGACTATCTCGGGACAAGCGGCAACAAGACCTTCCGTCTTCGTGCTGACGCGCTAGCGCTGATGCTCAAAGGAGCGGGTTATGCGATGGTGTTTTGTTTGGTGATTTGGGCATGTCTTGCTGTGACACAGGGGATTGGCAAACTGCTTCCTGAAGAGTCTCGCGAAACAGAAGATCCAACACCCTTCTCTCACCTGATCACCGATCCTGCGATCCATCAGGTTGCGTAATACGGGTGGGCCATACGTTGGCCCACCTGAAGAGTTTCCGTATGTTTGGGTCCCTTCAAACATACGGGATAGTTAGGATCTCGACGTCCTGACACATCCTGTTGGCTACGGGAGACAGATGTTGGAAGCTTATGTTTGCAACATCTGTTCCCCGGCCAACAGACTAGCCAAAAATGTCGAGACTTACAAACTGTCGAGAAAGGACTGCTCAAATGACCAGCCCGAATACCCCAATCTTAGATCGTATCAATGCCCCGTCTGACATGCGTGGCCTCAGCAATGCCGAGCTAACTACCCTCGCAAATGAGTTGCGTAGCGAAGTTGTTTCAGCTGTTTCCACTACGGGCGGACATCTGGGATCATCCCTTGGTGTGGTTGAGTTAAGCGTCGCTTTGCACGCCGTGTTTGACACGCCGCGAGACAAGTTGATTTGGGACGTTGGTCATCAGTGCTATCCGCATAAGGTTCTCACAGGGCGCCGCAAGCAGATGGAAACCTTGCGCCAGGAAGGCGGTATTTCCGGTTTCACCAAACGCGCTGAGTCCGACTTTGATCCCTTTGGTGCGGCGCATTCGTCTACGTCGATTTCTGCTGCGCTCGGGTTCACTGTCGCACGCGACATGGGTTTGCCAACGGGGGATGCGGTAGCGATCATCGGTGATGGTTCGATCAGCGCAGGCATGGCCTATGAAGCGCTGAACAACGCTGGCGCTGAAGGGCGGCGCATGTTCGTGATCCTGAACGACAACGAGATGAGCATTGCCCCCCCGGTTGGCGCAATGTCGAAATATCTCTCTGGTCTATACGCTTCGCCATTGGGAGAGTTGCAAACAATGGCCGAAGGGTTCGAAGCTGCTTTACCCGGCCCGTTGCGCGATCATGCGCGTCGCGCCCGCCAGTTGGTGACAGGTGTGACCGGTGCAAACGGCACGATGTTTGAAGAATTGGGTTTTCAATATATTGGTCCTGTCGATGGACACGATATGGATCAGCTTTTGTCCGTACTGCGGGCAGCACGGACGCGCGCAACAGGTCCTGTTCTAATTCACTGTTGTACAGTCAAAGGAAAAGGCTACGCACCTGCCGAAAATTCAGCTGACAAGTATCACGGCGTTGCCAAATTTGATGTGGCTACTGGTGTACAGGCCAAATCGCGCCCCAATGCCCCAAGCTATACTAGCGTTTTTGGCACAGCCTTAACGAAGCTTGCTGAAACCGATTCCAAAATTGTCGGGATTACCGCCGCAATGCCTTCGGGCACTGGTATGGATATCTTTGCCAATCAGTTCCCCGAACGCATGTTCGACGTGGGCATTGCAGAGCAACACGGCGTGACCTTCGCAGCGGGCATGGCTGCTGGTGGCCTGAAACCCTTTTGCGCAATCTATTCAACATTCCTGCAACGCGGGTATGATCAAATCGTGCACGACGTCGCTTTGCAAAACCTACCGGTCCGTTTCGCGATTGATCGCGCGGGTCTTGTCGGGGCGGATGGTCCGACACATGCAGGCGCATTCGATGTAGGATACTTAAGCGCACTTCCAAATATGACAGTTATGGCAGCCGCCGACGAAGCCGAGTTAGTCCACATGGTCGCAACGGCTGCCGCACACGACAGCGGACCTATCGCTTTCCGATATCCTCGGGGATCAGGTACGGGCGTTGAGATGCCGGAAATTGGCGAAGTCTTGAAGATCGGCAAAGGTCGCATTGTGCGCGACGGTAGCGACGTTGCGATTTTGTCGTTTGGTGCGCATCTCAGTGAGTGTTTGAAAGCAGCAGACTTGATGGAAGCACAAGGCGTGTCTGCGACTGTTGCAGATGCACGTTTTGCCAAGCCCTTGGATCGTGAATTGCTACGCAAATTGGTGAAGACCCATAAGGCGCTGATTACGGTTGAGCAGGGTTCACAAGGTGGCTTTGGTGCTATGGTGCTGCATGATCTGGTTCAAGATGGGTCGCTCGATGGTAAATTCGCTATTCGTACAATGACATTACCGGATCGCTATATTGATCAAGCGGCACCTGATGCGATGTATGCGGATGCGGGGCTTACAGCGACTGATATTGCTGCGACCGCGCTTCAGGCGGCGAACATCAAAGTGAAGGTGACAAGCGCGTAACGCGCGCCTGTCTTTCAGATTGCTTTAGCAACTAAGCGCGAGATCACCAAAAATCATGTCGCTGTGCTGCTCCATATAGATTCGCAGCCAAGGCGTGAAAGCATCGGGCGTTTTCTCAAGTTCGTCGCGTAAATCATGTTGCGATACCCAGCGTGTTGCCATCGCTTCGTCAGGATTTGGCGTAAACACCAGATCGCGCGAGGCGTGGGCAACGAAAACCTCTACGACCTCATGCTCGATCAAGCCATTGCCAACGCCCGCGCGGTATTCCACTTGACCGCGATGCTCCATGGTCAGCCCCGTGATCCCCAGTTCCTCTTCCGTGCGGCGCACCGCGCAATGCTGCGCGTTCTCATCCCATTCGGGATGCGTGCAACAGGTGTTCGCCCAAAGTCCGGGGGTGTGATATTTACCAAGAGCGCGTTGCTGGATCAGGATGTCATTTCCTGACATCACGAACACGGACACTGCTTTGTGGCGTAAACCGCGTTGATGCGCAGCCAGTTTTTCAACGGGCTGCAAAGTTCCATCAATCCAAGCTGGAATCATGATCTTGGTCATACGCGCGTTTCTGAAACCATCCGCGTCAAATGCGCAAGGTTCTTCAAGCCAATTTTGAGGTGCGCCATGGGGCGCGCCTTTATCAAGCGTTTGTTCATATAGGCCTCGAACGTGAGTTTTTGAACATCTACATCATGACATAGCGAAACGAAACGCTCGCGGCGTTCGTCGCTGCGGTAGTATGCGTTTTGCATCGCACCAAGTACTTTGAACACGCTCTTATGCTCGCGCATGAAGAGCTTGCGTGCGAGTTGCAGATCCTTAACGCGCCCAGTTTCAAGACAGGCGCTTGCAGCCGTTGCGGCAACGCGGCCACCGAGCATCGCGTAATAAATCCCTTCACCGGAAGAGGGCGCAACAACGCCGGCCGCATCACCCGCAAGAACAACATCACTGCCGTTGTCCCAGCGATCCATTGGACGTAGAGGAATAGGCGCACCTTCACGGCGCAGTGTTTTGCAATTCTCAAGGCCAGCAGACACACGCAAATCAGCCGTCGCTTTCTTTAGATCGACACCGTCGATCCCCGTGCCCATGCCGACACTACAGGACGTGCCATGCGGAAAGACCCAGCCATAGAAATCGGGCGATATCGCACCATCATAAATCACATCACAGCGCTTGGGGTCGTAGTTTGGCCCTGCTTTGGGCGCTTTGATAATCTCGTGATACGCGATCACGTATGGAATTTTGTCACCACCGGGAACTTCGGCTTTGGCCACTTTTGAACGTGCACCATCCGCACCGATGATCAGCTTTGTTGGCAGATCAACTTCGTTGCCACTTACCTTGTCTCGAAACACAACGCGCGTGCCTTCGCCGTCGCGATCAATGCGCAGGAAGGTTCCTGTGAAACACTCCGCACCGGCTTCTTTTGCACGATTGCGCAGGAACGGATCGAAATCCTTACGATCGACCATACCAACGAAGCCGTCTTCAATCGGGATATCGACTTTGCGCTGTGTCGGGGAAATCATCCGCGCGGTTTTGATGCGTGCGATGATCTGTTCGTCCGGAATATAGAAATCTTCGATCAAGCGCGGTGGAATTGCGCCACCACACGGTTTGATGCGGCCGTCACGGTCAATCATCGCTACTTTGCGGCCAGAACGCGCAAGGTCTTCTGCCGCGGTCGCGCCCGACGGGCCTCCGCCTATAACAACAACATCAAACATTGCTTATTCTCCTGGGACCATTGATGCGACAGGGGTTGCCGATCTGTTTGTCATGACGCGCGCGGCCATCAAAGCTGCGGCGAGAAAGAGTAGTGCTTCAAATGCGAAGACAGAGCCGAAGGCAGGCCCATCCGCGATGAAACGGCGTGCGATATCCACAAATGCCGCGCCTGTTAGGCCGCCAAAACCTGCTGCAATTGCTTGCGACGCGCCCCAAAGACCCATGCGCGTACCCTCGCGCTGTGTCCGTCCTTCAGACGCCAGCGCCATCATTGATCCAATTGCAGCAACTGCGAACATGCCGTTGAAGAAGCCAAGGGCAATGACAAGGGATTGAAGGCTGATTGTTGAGTGTGAAAACCCTGTAAGTGCAAGCATGCAAAGCACACCGCAAGAGCCAAGGCAGCCAGCGATCACCCATGATCTTAAGGATCCGCGTTTCAGTCCAGTCGCAACAATGCCCACAGTGAGCATGCCGATGAAGACCCCACCGTTTTGCATTCCGCTAAGGGCGGTAGATTGACCGGGGGTAAAGCCAAAGACAAGGCCTGCGTAGGGCTCAAGGATCAGTTCTTGCATGAAGTAGGCGTTCATCGACAGGAAGACAAATAGGGTAAAGTTGCGTGTCTTCGGCTCTGCCCAGATATCGCTCAGGCCTTCCATGAAAGGCGTATGTGGTTCGGGTGTTGCAGCAGTTACGCGCCGTTCAATTCCTGTGATTGCTAATGTGGTTAGGATCACAGCGGCGACGACGATCGCACCAACGACACTCAGCAAACGCTGTGGTGAATAGGGATCAAGGAAGGAACCAGCCACACCTGCGGTCATCGCGATGCCGAAGATCATCATCAACCATGTGATTGTTGCGGCGGCGGCACGTCTATGCGGTGCTGTAGCTGTTGCCATCAAGGCCAGAAGCGACGTTCCGGATGCCCCAACTCCGATGCCGATCAAAGCGTAGGCGATGACAGATAGACCAAGCGCGAGGGTATAGCTTTGCGGGAACAAAGTGACCGCAAAAGCAGCACCGAACCCGCCAAGCGCCAGCGCGACCATGCCACCAATGATCCAACGTGTTCGATTGCCCCCTGTATCAGAGGTATATCCCCAACGAGGACGCGAAAGCTGGATGCCATAGTGAAGTCCAACCAGCACGCCAGGCAAAATGGCCGGAAGCGACAATTCGACAACCATCAATCGGTTCAGGGTGGAGGTTGTTAAAACGACAATCGCGCCAAGTGCCATTTGCACAAGGCCGAGGCGCATAATCTGTGTCCAAGAGAGCGTCATGAGAGGTTCCTTAGTGCGAAAGCGGCGATCATCATGCCAGAGACGTACAGCGTAATGCCTGTACCATTGTACCAAGGCGCACGGCCTTTCGGATCGCTGAGAAGAATGGTCATTGCCCAGACTTGCAGCGCGAGAAGTGCTGTGATGGCGAGGCCTAAAAACGGTTTGTCCCAGACAATCATCAGGGCAATGACGATGGCTTGTGGGATTGCCATGATCCAGCAAGCCGCCCGAGCGGCCCCTTCTGGACCAAGAGTGACAGGCAAGGAATTGACCCCCATCTGGCGATCACCTTCCAGCGCTTTAAAATCATTTAATGTCATGATGCCATGCGCGCCGATGCCATAGAGTAGTGCGATGACAACAATTTCCCAACTTGGCGCACCCGCTGCTAGAACTGCGGCACCTGTAAACCAAGGCAGGCTTTCGTAGCTAAGCCCGACAAGCCCGGGACCCCACCACCCTGATCGCTTCATGCGGACAGGTTCAGCAGAATAGGCCCATGCGGCAAGCACACCCAATATGGTTGCGCCAAAGCCCCAAGGGCCAAGGAATGCGCCAACAATCAAAGAAAGAACTGACATCGCAAGTGCGATCCAAAGACCCCATCTCCCGGGAATGCGCCCCGAAGGAATCGGTCTATCTGGTTCGTTGATCGCGTCCACATGGCGGTCACACCAATCGTTTGCGGCTTGGCTCATACCGCAGACGATTGGACCCGCAAGAACGATTCCAAGAACAACCAAACCGGTTTGTCCACTTGGTGATACGCCTGAAGACACCACACCACACAAATAGGCCCACATAGGTGGAAACCATGTGATCGGTTTAATCAAACGCAGCATTGCGGCTGGTTCGGGAAGATCCCTTTGAGGAAGATTGGCTAAATCTGTCATTGTGTAACTTTAAACTTACACTTGTAGAGTCGGCAAGTGTAAATTAGAGTTTACAAATATATTCAAGTTTAGGTGAGAAGTCGGGGAAAAGAGTTCGTGTTTTCACATTGCTATAATATACCAAAATTTGATAATCGCAGTAGTGCAAAAGGCGCCCTTCACTTTCTTCGAAGTTGCGCTAACTAATAGGTAAGTAAACACAGGGAATATGGTATGAAAATTCTAAGCATCCTCACTCTTGGCTTCGGACTTGTCGCGGCTCCGCTTTTGGCTGATGGCCACGCATCCGGTGATGCAGAAGCAGGCGAAGCAGTGATGAAAAAATGCAAGTCCTGCCACATGATCGTTGCCGAAGATGACACTGTCATTTTCAAGGGCGGCAAAACGGGCCCGAACCTCTATGGTCTTTTGGGTCGTCAGGCGGGTTCTGTCGAAGGCTTCAAGTATGGCAAGTCTCTTGTCGAAGCTGGTGAAGGTGGTCTGGTTTGGGACGAGGTAGAGTTCGTATCTTACGTCGCTGATCCGAAAAAATATTTGCAGACACGCCTGGACGACAAAAAAGCCAAGTCCAAGATGTCGTTCAAACTGAAAAAAGAAGAAGATGCTGCAAATGTTTGGGCATACATCGTTTCTGTTGGTCCGGCTGCTGAAGCTGAGACAGAAGCGTCTAACTAATTTCTGCTAATGCAGACGTGATCGGGGCTCGCTGTTTTGGCGAGCCCCTTTTTATTGGATAAAGAGAAAACACGGCGCATGACTAAACAGCGAAAAATCTTGGTTTTTGGCGCCAGCGGTACTGCCGGACGCGGCACGGTTCGCGCACTTGTAAGTCATGGGTTTGCAGTGTCCTGTGTCTTGCGAAATTCAGCTTCAGCAAAGCATTTACCGAAAGGTGTTCAGGCGGTTTTAGGTGACATCACGGCACCGGCGACTGGCCTTAGCCAAGCTTTGCATGATGAGCAGTTTGATGTTGTTGTGTCCTGTCTTGCCTCGCGTAGCGGTGCGCCAAAAGATGCTTGGGCGATTGATCATGATGCGCAAGTCAACGCATTGGATCTGGCGAAACGGGCAGGCGCGTCGCAATTTATCCTGTTGTCCGCAATTTGTGTGCAAAAGCCCGAGCTACCGTTTCAGAACGCCAAATTGGCGTTCGAGGCGAAGCTAATCAATTCGGGTGTGACCTACTCCATCGTGCGCCCTACCGCGTTTTTCAAATCGCTCTCGGGTCAGATTGAAAGACTGCGCGCTGGCAAAGCTTTTCTGGTGTTTGGCGATGGCACACTCACGGCGTGCAAACCTATTAGCGATGACGATCTGGGCGACTTTATCGTTGACTGTATCAGCGACCCATCGCGACACAATGCGATCCTGCCAATCGGTGGGCCGGGCGATGCGATTACGCCGATGGATCAAGGAAACGAGTTGTTTCGATTGCTTGGAAATGAACCAAAGTTCAAACACGTTCCAATCGCGATGATGAACGTAATCTACCACACATTGCGCATCGCCGGTCGTGTCAGCCCCAAAGCCGCCGAGAAGGCCGAACTGGCGCGGATCGGGCGCTATTACGCGCGCGAATCCATGTTGGTTCTAAACAAGCAGACAGATCAATATGACGCCGCCCTCACGCCATCTACCGGCACAGAAACCTTGTTTGATTTCTATGCCGATGTCATCGCGAATGACGTCACAATCGACCGTGGTGATCACGCCGTATTCTAGGCGCTTGCCTGATCCGCATCATGTGCGATTGCGCACTGCTTCCAAAGGTTTGTCAGGGCTTCAACAAGATAGTCGATGTCTGCATCCGTGTGCAAAGGCGACGGTGTAAAGCGTAAACGCTCTGTGCCTTTTGGAACCGTTGGATAGTTGATCGGCTGCACGTAAATGCCCCATTCATCCATCAGATAATCCGCCAGCATTTTGGTCTTAACCGGGTCTTTGATCATCACGGGAACAATGTGGCTGTCATTCTCAAGATGCGGAATGCCAGCGTCGTCCAGACCGGCGCGTAGTTTGGCCACTTGAGCTCGATGTTGTGCGCGCTCAACCTGAGATGTTTTGAGATGCACGATCGAGGCGCGCGCCGCCGCAGCAACAGCTGGGGGCAAAGCCGTTGTAAAGATAAAGCCAGACGCAAAGCTGCGAATGAAATCACAAAGAGCAACAGAGCCTGTGATGTAGCCACCGACAACACCATAAGCTTTGCCAAGCGTGCCTTCGATCAAAGTGATCCGATCCATCAACCCTTCTTGCTCGGCTACGCCGCCACCGCGAGGACCATACAGGCCGACACCATGAACTTCATCCAGATAGGTCATAGCACCGTATTTTTCAGCGACTTCAACGATCTCACGGATCGGGGCGATATCGCCGTCCATCGAGTAAACGGATTCAAACGCGATGATCTTGGGTGCGTTGGCGGGAAGGGCTTTCAGCTTTTCTTCCAGATCGGCGACATCGTTGTGATTCCACAGAACTTTGCGCGCGCGCGAATGGCGAATGCCTTCGATCATCGAAGCGTGGTTGCCGGCATCACTGAGAATAATGCAGTCCTGTAAACGGCTCCCCAAAGTGCTAAGCGCGGCCCAGTTGGACACGTAACCGGATGTGAACAAAAGCGCGGCTTCCTTGCCATGCAAGTCGGCCAATTCGCTTTCAAGCAAAAGGTGATCGTGATTGGTGCCGGAAATATTGCGTGTACCGCCTGCGCCTGTGCCTGTGCGTTGAACAGCTTCGCACATCGCATCGATCACTAGCGGGTTTTGTCCCATGCCCAGATAATCGTTTGAACACCATACAGTTACATCACGGACTTTGCCGTCATGATGGTTCGCTGCATGAGGAAACTTGCCACATTTGCGTTCGAGTTCAGCAAAATAGCGGTAGTTTCCGTCTTCTTTTAGAGCATCAATTTGAGATTGAAAAAGCGCGTCAAAGTTCATGGGACTGTCCTGTCTTAGAGGTCGTTGGCAGCGCCGGTAACATCCAGCGCCAGAGTTTCGCGTCCGGCAGCGGAATAACCATCAACCAGTGTTCAAGAGTGGCCAAAGCCGACAACGCAAACAGCAAGGCAAAGCCAGCTGTCATTGGCGCGGTTTCGGCAGATAGTAGGCGTTCCCCAAAGCAAGCTGTTGCCAGGCTAAGAAAGGTGACGCCGATTACAAAGGCAACAGTGATGTTGCCTTGGCGGAAATAGCTTTTGAGGTGCTGCAATGGCTTTGGCACGAATTCGGTATTGATCCGTGGAACTCCGAAGAACAGGTTCAACTTGGCCGAAATACGTGCAGCAAAGAGAATAAGGTAAGACCAGAAGGCAAACGTATTCTCAGAGCCTGTCGTCGTAACAGTGACAATCAGCAAACCACACAGCAAAAGCAATTCATGATAGGAAAGCGTATGCCAAGCACGTACAAAACGCGCCCAGCCAGTGATGTTTTCAGGGCAGGCTGAGCGTTCAGGTCCGGTGATAATTCCAGACAAAAACGCCAGCTCGATCCAGCCCCAGATCAGCAAAACCGACAAGAACGCAAGATAGGCATTCATGACCGTCAAAGAGGCAGCCGAAACCACAAGTCCTGCAACGCCAAGGGCCAGAAACGGAACGCTTAGGACAACTGATGCCCCATGCGCTGCGCCGCCAGCCTTATCCGCCCGGCGCACCACCAGCAAAATAATCCCCGTGAAGAACCACCAGGAAAATATTGCGAAAAGCGCTGCTATCCAGGGCGACATGAGCATTAGTAAGTTGGCTCCAAACGTGGGCTGTCAGGCACTTCGTTTTTGTGCACTGGGATCGTGAAGATCGCGATGAAGGCCGCCGATGCTTTGGCCATTCCTGCGACACGGCTTACAAATCCTAGAAGACCACCACGTGCTTTTGCTGCTGCCACTTGGCGCGATGCAGCTTCCATGCGGTCCAGATTTGGACGCCAGCGCGGGTGATCGATATTAAGTGTCATCGGAAACACCTGTGTGGTGATCTCGGACGTTTTTCGGAACACCTCTTGGGCGTACCACGTCACATCCACGCCAAGCGCTTCATGGAACAAGGGACGCTGGTGATCGCGTACCCACATCGTTGAATAGACAGCCGTAAGGAAGAATTTGATCCAGATCTTATTCATCCACGTTGTTGTCAACTTGGGGTCAGTCTTAAGCAAAAGCGCAAAGGCCTCGCCGTGGCTGAACTCGTCGTTGCACCATTCGCGGAACCACTTGAAGATCGGGTGGAAACGCTTTTCCGGGTGCTCTTCAAGGTGACGGAAGATCGTGATGTAACGCGCATATCCAATCTTTTCAGACAGATAGGTCGCGTAGTAGATGAACTTGGGGCGGAAGTAGGTGTATTTCTTCTTCTGTGTGAGGAAGCCAAGGTTCACACGAATACCTGCTTCACGCAGCGCATCGTTGATAAAACCTGCATGACGTGCTTCATCGCGTGCCATCAGTTGGAACAACGTTGTGATGTCCTCATTGGAACCACGGCGCTTCATCTCTTTGTACAAAACGCAGCCAGAGAATTCGGCAGTACAGGATGACACGAGGAAGTCGATAAACTCGGCCTTCAATGCAGGATTCATATTATCCCAATTTGCGTCCCATTCGTCGGTCTTTTTGAAGTGACCTCTGTTGGGGTCGGACTTCATCTGGTTGATCAGGACATCCCATTCTTCGCGAACGGAGGATACGTCGATTGCATCCATTTCCTCGAAATCTGTTGTGTAAAAGCGTGGCGTCAGAAGCGTGTTCTGCATCGCTAGCTCAGTCGCCATTTCTGACGTCATCGGCTCTTTATCAAGCGCGTCTTGTGCTGCGATGGCTTCTTCAGCCGTGTCGGCGAAGGCGGAGTGTGTTGGAGCGTTCATGACAGCACCTCTTCAGAGAAAGAAAACTCGCAGAGTTCCATAAATTCGAAATCACCCGTAGCGCGCGTCCACAGCTGTTCAAGTTTAGAGGCGCGAGTGATTGTCGCCATGCGATCCTCTTCAACAAGCTCACCGTAAGGTGCCATGATTTCGCTGCCATGCACTTGCACAGTGTCACCGGGGTTTATGACAGCCCCGTTGTTGAATTTAACATGCGCGGATAGTTCTTCGAAACGATGCGAGATCGTAACAGTGCATGGTGCGGTTTCTTTTGATCTTGTCAGAAGTCCCATAATCTAAGTCCCTTTGGCTAAAATAGTTCAGTCGAGAAGCTTGGCGAAAGCTGCGACGTTGTCTTTTCCGTAACCGATCAATTCGATCTTCCAACCGGTTGTATCGTCAATAATTCCAATGTGGCCGTTGGCACGGCGCACGACGCGAAGTGGCGCATCTGAAGACACGTCATTTACTAGACGTTCGCGCACAACCGCGACCCAGATGACGTCGATGAAACCGTTTTTGTTCTCGGTGGAATGCGCTAGTTGGACGCCGTTTTCGTCAAGAACACTGACGCCTTCGCTACGTGATCCTTGTAGCACAATTGACAGTGTTTGAACAACATCGCTGTGTGCCACAACAGAGCTCACAGGACGTCCGGTAAATCGTGCAATGCCAACCATAAGCAGCGCTGCGAACATGAGGCCAAACATCGCGATAGCAAGAAATTTTGGAACCATTTCACGGTCGCGATGCTTCATTTCATTTGAGAGTGTGTTGAAGTTAGCCATGTCAGTTATTCCGCTGCAATGCCGTCAGATGCACCCATTTTCGGGGCGTCAACACGGCTGACTTGAGGTTGAGAGACGCGGGTTTCTGCGGCCTCTGCGAAGATTGCGGCGACTTTTGCAGCCTCGGGAATCGAGCGCAACGCAGGTTGCGTACGGCGCATATGCCAAGGACGTACATGCGGCCATGTCATAAGATAGGACAGGCGCGTTTCGCCGATCAATTCCAGTGTGATCGTTCCAAAACCGTTTGCACGCACAGCCGCTTGGGCGTTGCCGATGCAAACATATGGCAGGTTCAGCGTCATCGTGAGAGCCGCGCCAATGCGCATGGCGACACGTTTGTTTGTAAGTGTGTAAACCGTGCTGCGTGCTTGAACCGTGGCAATCCCGATGATCAGCAAAACGGCAATAATTCCGGCGATCAGAAAAGGGACACCATGGACCAGCGCAGTTGTGAATGGGACGTCGGCAGAAGATACTCCAACACGCCAGATTGTAAGCAGCGCGAAATAACCGACGATCCAGTTTAACGCCCATGCGTCTTTGGCGAGGCGCAAAGCATTTGGGCTACCTTGCCAAAGAATTTGTTCATCTGCTGGCAGAGCTTCGGGTAATCCGCGAACCGGTTCGAATTTGAAATCATCGTGATGCATTTTCTTGTCCCTCGTTGTAGATGCCGGACCTTGGCGAAAGGTCCGGCACTATTTATTTTTAAAGCTTGGGTTCGCTACGTGCAGGGTCGGCATAAAGGGTACCGCCACCGTAGAAGGCCATGATCTTCTCTTCTTCAAGCAGCGTAATTTGCTCACCGCTTTTGTGCGTTGGCACGTCCGCAAAGTGGCTGCTGTAGATTGAGCGGATTGTGACGCGATCGTTGCCAATACGGCAGAAATTGATCGGAACCAGACGTGTGTTGCCACTGCCTTCCGGGTTCAGATCGATTGTCAGGAAACGTACCATCTGCTCTGGCACATCGACCCACATATCAACGATACGGCCAACAACTTTGCCATCGCCAGCAACCACGGCTTTGCCGCGCGGGTCACGACCGGCAGAGAAGGCAAAATCAGGTAGTTTGGACATTGGTTTGATCTTCACATGACCATGCGCGTCCAATTCAGGGATATCGCGACGCGGTGCCCAAGCACCTGCGCCAATGCCGTCAATCATCGGATCGCCTGTTGGCACGTAAGGCGAACCAGCAGCTTTAGACGTTGCTTCCATCGCAAGATTGTCGCGATCACCGCGCTGACCGGATGGAACCGTTACTTCACCGCGGCCTTCGGACAGGATGAACGTCTTGTCCTTCGGCACAGGAAATGGCCCTTGGTTAGGCGCGACATTGCCTTCGTCGTCTAGCAAAGGATATCCTTCGCGCATGTTCTCGGTCTGTAGATAAACAATCAACAGAGCGAAAAAGATCCAAAACATCCAGATCGCGGCGCTTGCCAGATCAAAGTTCCCGAAAAATTCATTGCCAACCATGGTCGTCTCCTATGCAGGTCATGTAGGGAAATCCGACAGCTCCAAGCTGCGGGATTCTTGTTTGTTTAGCGCCTTCGCCCGAACCAGAGGACCAAGTGCGATAAGAGTGATAAAGAGCAGCCCGATTTCGAGCTGGTAGACAACGGAGTAGCCGATTGACGGTGACGTCAGAGCAGATCCGAGAGCGCCGCTATCCGCAGCAGTGTTGACGAGATCGCGAATTGCGCCGCCTACGAAAATGGAAAGGCCAGCGCCCGTTGCTTGGGCCGCCCCCCAAACACCAAGGGCAAGACCGCGACCAGCGGAACCGCTGACCTTGATCGTCATTGCTGCCGTCAATGTTGCGACAGCGAACAAGCCGCCGCCAAGTCCGATCAAAGCTGCTCCAATGAAGAACAGGACCGGGGAAGACATCGGTGCAGACAACAGAACAGTGCTAAACGCTACAATTCCAAAGATCACACCACGACCGCCCATGCGGAACGGGTCAATTCCATTTGAAAGCCAACGTGCGGCAAGGCCGAAACCAGCCAATGCACCAACCGCCCACATTGCGGTAAGAAGTGTGGTTGCCGATACGGACAGCCCAAGAATTTCGCCGCCATAAGGTTCAAGCAGAACGTCTTGCATGTTGAAGGCCATAGTTCCGATGAAAATCGTCGCGATCAGGCGCATCACGTTATTTTCTTTGGTGAAATCGCTCCATGCGTTCAGGAAGATCGGCTTGGGCGCGCTGCGCTCTTCTTTGGTCATGGGAGAAATCTTCTCCTGTTTCCAAAGGGCGATGATGTTCAGAACCATGGTCATTACAGCCGCGCCTTGAACGACTTGAACCAGTAACAAAGCTGTATAGTTGCGCAGCAAAGTGCCGATGATGACGGCCGATACACCCATTCCAAGCAAATACATCACATACAAAAGCGACACGACTTTCGCGCGGGTCTCTTCACTGGCGCGATCTGCAGCCAGTGCGAGGCCCGCAGTCTGCGTCATGTGCATGCCAAGACCGGTTAGAAGAAACGCCAGTGCTGCCGCAGCTTGACCGAAATCGCCAGTGTCGATTGAAACATCACCCGCGAGCACCAAAAGCGCCATCGGCATAATCGCAAGACCACCGAACTGCCAAAGTGTACCAAACCAAAGGTAGGGAATACGCTTCCATCCAATCGCTGATCTGTAGTTGTCGGATTTAAACCCTAGCAGCGCACGAAAAGGCGCGATCAGAACAGGAATGGCGATCATCAATGCAACGATGATCGCGAGAACGGAAAGCTCGACGATCATGACTCGGTTTAGTGTGCCAAGCAGCATAACAGCCGCCATGCCTACGGAAATCTGGAACAAGGACAAACGCAGCAACTGCGACAGGGGCAAACCTTCGCTGGCTGCATCCGCAAAGGGCAGCATTTTCAAGGTCAAACCTTTGACTGTGCCTTTTCCCAAGATCATGAGCGGAACTCCAAGGCTTGCGAAATGTAGAACCCGGAAGACACGCGCTCAATCTCGCGGACGTTGCCGCGTGTCGCGCTAGCGATCTTTTTCGAGTGATGTGGTACCATCGTCGGAGAGCGATCCGCGCGTGGAAACAGTTTTCCAACCCGGAACATCGCCATCAAAAGCGGCGTGCGTGGAGCGACTGTAAAGACCATATTGTGCGACAAACGCGGTGCGATACCATCAAGGATGCGGCCAATGTCTGTGGCTGTGTAATAAATCATGCTGTCCATCGCGACGATATGATCAAAGCGGCCCAAAGCGGGGTCGAGCATATCGCCAGCAGACAGTTTCAAGGTGCCTTGCAGATGTTCAGGACGGCGCTTTTCAGCGATGTCGATCAGCTGGGGTGAAATATCCACACCAACAACGTCAGCGCCACGTTTGGCAAGTTCGAACGCCAAAGCGCCCGTACCACATCCCGCATCTAGAATGCGCGCACCTGCCAGGTCAGCGGGAAGTTGGTTGATCAGAACATCACGCATCTGATCGCGGCCCGCACGAACGGTTGCACGAATACCAGAAACGGGCGCGTCTGATGTCAGACGCTCCCATGTCTTGGTCGCCGTGCGGTCGAAATAGGTTTCAACCCGTGCGCGTGTGGCCTCGTATTCCATTAATCGAAACCCAACAATTCAAAGATTTCGCGATCAGGAAGGGGATCGGGCGCAAGGGGCAACGTGCCGTTATAAAGCGTCTCCGCGAGGCGCATGTATTCCTTTCGCACCTGCACGATGTCTTCTTCATCGGGCATTTCGAACAACGTCTTCTTCTTCAGGCGTGAGCGACGGATCGCATCCAGATCAGGCATATGCGCGATGCGGTTGAAGCCGACAGTTTCGCAATAGCGATCAACTTCGTCGGTGTCTTTGGAACGGTTCGCAACACAACCCGCAAGACGCACTTTGTAGTTCTTGGACTTGGCTTGCACAGCCGCAATAATCCGGTTCATCGCGTAGATGCTATCAAAATCATTGGCCGTCACGATCAATGCGCGATCGGCGTGCTGCAAGGGGGCTGCAAAGCCACCGCAAACAACATCGCCAAGCACGTCGAAAATCACGACATCTGTGTCTTCGAGCATATGGTGTTGCTTGAGCAATTTAACGGTCTGGCCAACCACATACCCACCACAACCCGTGCCCGCAGGAGGTCCGCCAGCTTCGACGCATTTCACGCCATTATAGCCTTCGGCCACATAGTCCTCTGGGCGAAGCTCTTCCGCGTGGAAATCAACGCTTTTCAGAATGTCGATCACAGTGGGCTGCAAACGACCTGTCAGCGTAAACGTGCTGTCGTGCTTTGGATCGCAACCGATTTGCAAAACGCGGTGGCCCAGCTTGGAAAACGCCGCAGACAAGTTCGACGAGGTCGTCGATTTGCCGATGCCGCCTTTGCCGTAGACACTAAAAACTTTCGCGCCTTCGATCTTTGAACTTTCGTCCTGATGGACCTGAACGGATCCTTCGCCGTCCCCGCCAAGGTTCGGAATGCTTCTATCAAGTGGGCTCATGAGGTTAGTCCCTTTCTAAAAATGTAGGTCATTCGGCTGCAATGCCCTCTAATCTGTCTTCAATGGCGTCGGCGGCGTTTTGAAGCGCTGCCAACGTCTCGGAGTCTGGTGTCCAGTAGTCACGATCTGATGCTTCGAGCAGGCGGTTCGCCATGCGCATCGAGGATTGCGGGTTAAGATCCGCAAGACGCTTGCGCATCACGTCATCCAGCACGAAGGTCTCGGACAGCTCCTGATAGATCCAAGGGTCCACCTTGCCTGTCGTCGCGGACCAACCGACTGTATTGGTAATATGTGCTTCGATCTGGCGCACGCCTTCATACCCGTGCTTCAGCAAAGGTTCGTAAAATTTCGGGTTCAAACTACGTGCGCGCGTTTCCAGCGAAACCTGCTCTTGCAAACTGCGCACCTTTGCGCCGCCGCGTGTTTGATCACCGATATAAACGGGTGTCTCAACACCGTTCTTTGCGCGCTTCACAGCGGCAGCAATGCCACCGAGCGTGTCAAAATAATGATCAACCGACGTCACACCCAGCTCAACCGATTCAAGGTTTTGATAGGCGAGTTCCACGTTGGACAGCGTGTCTTGTAAAAGATCAGCTTGCTTGGATGCTTCACCATCAACACCATAAGCAAAGCTTTTGCGCGACTGGTAGGCATCGGCCAGATCACCGTCATCCTCAAACGCAGAACTATCAACGAGCTGATTGACGTTGGACCCATACGCGCCCTCAGCATTCGAGAACACGCGAAGCGCAGCCGTCTGCATATCGCAGCCGTTGCTCTGCATGAATTTCAGCGCATGTGCGCGGATCGGGTTCATGTCTAATGGCTCATTCGCCTCAGCACATTTCAGCGCAGCATCGGCAAGAAGTTTGGTCTGCAAAGGCAGCAAATCGCGGAAGATACCCGAAAGTGTCATCACCACATCAATGCGCGCACGACCAAGGGCTTCGAGCGGCACGAGATCAGCGCCACATAAGCGACCGTGGGTGTCAAAGCGCGGCGTTGCACCCATCAGCGCGAGCGCCTGCGCGATTGGTCCGCCATTGGATTTAATGTTGTCGGACCCCCAAAGGACCAGCGCGACAGTCTTTGGCAAAACCTCATGCGTTCTGAGCAATTCAGCCGCTTGCAATGCGCCATCTTCCATCGCGTAAGTCGTGGGCATACGGAACGGATCAAACGCATGGATATTGCGACCCGTTGGTAAAATATCAGGCGCGCGGATCACGTCGCCACCGGCAACAGGCTTGATAAATTTACCGTTCATCGCACGCATAAGTGCGTCGAGTTCTACTGACGTCGTCAGATGCTTGCGCGCAGATTCGCGGGCTTTCGCATCGTCAAAACTCATCTGATCAAGCGTGTTTTGCACGGACTCTTCAGAAAGCTCACGCCCAACGATATGAAGCCCGTCAGGGATCAGCGCCTCTTCCGTCTCCAGCAGTTTCAGCCAAAGCGTACCAAGGTCATCACACTCCAGATGCACTGTCTCTGCTTGCGCGTGGATCAGCCGCTCGAGCGTCTCAACACCCTCATCCGCAGGATTCATGCTGCGCCACTTCGTCAGGCTGTCCTTGAGATCTGCCAAACCACGATAGAGACCAGAAGCCTGCAAAGGTGGCGTCAAATGCGTGATCGTCACAGCGTTCGTGCGGCGTTTGGCAAGTGTTGCCTCGGACGGGTTATTGGCCGCGTACAAGTAAACATTCGGCATGTTGCCCATCAAACGATCAGGCCAGTCATTGCCGCCACAACCGTTTTGCTTACCAGGCATAAACTCAAGCGCGCCATGCATACCGAAGTGTAGAACAACGTCGGCTTTCAGATCATGCTTGAGGTATTGATAAAACGCGCTGAACGCATGGGTCGGAGCAAAGCCTCGCTCGAACAACAGGCGCATCGGATCGCCTTCATAACCGAACGTAGGCTGAACGCCGACAAAGACATTGCCGAACTGCGCGCCAAGTACGAAAACTTCGCGACCATTGGATTGGATACGACCCGGTGCCGCGCCCCAAGTGGCTTCAATTTCGGAGAGCCAAGGGGTTTGCGCTACAATCGTATCGGCGCTAATGCGCGCTGCAACATTGGCGTCTTGGCCATAGGTCTGAGCGTTGCCCTTAAGGACAGTGTCACGAAGCTCATCTACTGTAGCTGGCGGCGTAAGATCATACCCTTGCGCTTTCATCTCGTGGAGCGTGTTGAACAGGCTCTCGAACACAGACAGATAAGCGGCGGTTCCAACAGCGCCAGCGTTCGGCGGGAAGCCAAACAGCACGATGCCGACGGTCTTTTCAGCGTTCTTCTTACGGCGCAGCAGGGCAAGGCGTTCAGCCTTTTCAACCAGTGCATCCACACGCTCAACACAGGGTGCCATCGCCTTCACATTGCCAATCGCAGCGCATTTATGCGCGCAGCCGGCGCAGCCTTCAGGCGCGTGACGGCCTGCGAAAACAGTCGGGTTCGTCGCGCCATCAATCTCTGGCAAAGCCACAAGCATCGTTGCTTCAATCGGGCTAAGCCCTTGTTCGCCATTTGCCCACTGGGCAAGGGTTTGGAACTCTAGCGGTTGGGCGGCGACATAGGGGACATCAAGCGCGCTAAGCGCATCAACCGCACCAGTGCTGTCGTTATAAGCTGGGCCGCCGACAAGGGAGAAACCCGTCAAAGACACAAGCGCGTCGATCTTACCAAGGTAGTAAGCGTCAATCGCAGGACGTCCATCAAGACCACCTGCGAAGGCGGGAATAACGCGCATGCCGCGTGCTTCGAAAGAACGGATCACATGATCATAATGCGCCGTATCGCCAGCCAGAATGTAGCTGCGTAACATCAACAGACCGATCGTTGGTCCAGTGCCTTTAACTGGTAAATCCGCGATATCTGTAACGATGTGGTGGTCTGGCAGATCAGGATGGTAAATGCCCGTTTCAGGATATTCGATCGGTGCATCAACCTGCACGCCATTCCATTCAGTCCGCGATGCATAACGCGAAATTAGAAAACGCACGAGGCTTTCGATGTTCTCGTCAGAGCCACCAAGCCAGTACTGCATGGTTAAGAACCAAGCACGCAAATCCTGGCTTTTGCCAGGGATCAGGCGCAGAATTTTGGGCAAGCGGCGCAGCATCTTCATCTGACCCGCGCCAGAGCCGCCGGACTTCTTCGATGGCTTGAGCTTCTTCAGCAAAGCAATCGCGCCCGTCGCAGGGCGCATCATGTCTAGATCACCCATTTTGGTGAGCTGAACAATCTCTTGATCCGCAATCACACCGACCATAGCATCGCATGCGTCCCGACGCGCAAGTAAGTCAGGCTGGATTGCTTGGATATGCTCTTCAAGAAAGATCACAGAAGTTACGACGATGTCCGCGCTGGCAACATCTGCTTTCGCATCCGCCAAAGTTTGCGGATCTTTCGCCCACTCCGCTGCTGCATGAATCTTAAGCTGCAAACCCGGGAAATCCATCGCCAAGGCAGGCGCAACCCGCGCAGCAGGACCCGCCGCGTGGCGATCCAACGTCAACAAAACGACGTTGTAGGGCTTATGGATCATGTCATCGCGCAAAGTGTGCTTTGGCCTCGTATAAAGTGTCGACAGAGATTTGATTGAGACCGCGCTCGTTTGCGTAGCTTTCGGTATTGCGGCGGGCTTTGCCGCGCACGAAGAACGGGATTTTTTTGAGTTCGCGTTCCGCATCAGACAGCCAGATGACGTTGTCAGCTACGGCAGGTGCTTCTTCGAGCACCGGCGCGCTGGCTGCTTTCTTGGGTGAATGACCGCCGTGATGGCTTGGGCCAGCGGCATCGTTGAATTCGAAATCTTCGCGGAACATGTGGAGCAAATGCTCTTCTAAACCCATGACCAGCGGATGAATCCACGTGTCAAACAACACATTCGCACCCTCAAAACCCATCTGTGGAGAGTAGCGCGCAGGGAAGTCTTGCACGTGCACAGGTGCAGAAATAACTGCACAAGGAATGCCAAGGCGTTTGCCAATATGACGCTCCATCTGCGTGCCAAGGATCATCTCTGGCTGCAGCTCTTCAATCGTCTTTTCAACGAGCAGGTAGTCGTCCGTGATCAACGCCTCGACGCCATACTCTTTGGCGAGGGCACGCACATCACGCGCATATTCGCGGTTGTAACAGCCCATGCCGACAACTTCGAAACCCATTTCGTCGCGCGCAACACGTGCAGCCGCTTTGACGTGTGTGCCATCGCCAAAGAGGAATACGCGCTTGCCAGTAAGGTAGGTGCTGTCAACAGATCGCGACCACCACGTTTGGCGCAGACGGTCGCTATCAATCTCGTTGGTAGAGCCGCTGAGCTGACGGATTTCTTCGATGAAGTCCCACGTCGCACCAGCGCCAATTGGGATGGTTTTTGTATAAGGCTGATCAAACGTGCGCTCGCAATGACGCGCAGCGGTTTCGCCAGTCTCAGGGTAGAGCAACACGTTGAAATGCGCTTGACCCAACTTGGCGATGTCAGCAGGTGTCGCACCCATGGGTGCAGTCACGTTAACCTCAATACCAAGTTCATAAAGCAGGTTGGTGATCTCGGCCACATCATCGCGGTGACGAAAGCCAAGGGCGGTTGGGCCGATGATATTGCAGCTGACGCGCTCGGTCTTTTCCATCGGCTTGGCGAGGTGCTTGACGATCTGAAAGAATGTCTCGTCCGCGCCGAAGTTCTCTTTGCGCTGATAGCTTGGCAGTTCGAGTGGGATCACAGGAATTGGCAGACCCATCGTTTCAGCCAAACCACCGGGATCATCCTGGATCAACTCGGCCGTGCAAGACGCGCCGACGATGATCGCCTCTGGGAGAAAACGGTCATAAGCGTCTTGGCAGGCATCTTTGAACAAACCCGCCGTATCCGCACCTAGATCACGCGCTTGGAACGTCGTGTAGGTCACAGGCGGGCGGTGGTCACGGCGTTCGATCATAGTGAACAAAAGGTCCGCATATGTATCGCCTTGAGGGGCATGCAAAACGTAGTGCAAACCCTTCATTCCAGTCGCAACGCGCATTGCGCCAACGTGGGGCGGGCCTTCGTATGTCCAGACGGTTAGTTTCATTTCGCAGCTACCCCCAAGATCGCTTTGCGACGCAATGGACGCGCGAAGAGAGAGGCGAGATCGCCAGCTTGCTCGTAAAAATGCACAGGGGTGAAGACCAGCTCAATCGCCCATTTGGTGCTGAGACCTTCGGCTTCTAGCGGGTTCGCAAGCCCAAGGCCACAAACTGTCAAATCAGGGCGCGCCTCGCGGCAGCGATCAAGTTGCAAGTCCACATCTTGCCCTTCGGAAATCTGTGGACCTGCGGGGAGAAGATCGAGATCGGGGCCATGAATGGCGTCGTGAATATAGGGCATGCCCACTTCAATCGCGCTCATCCCGCATTCACGGGTCAAAAAGCGCGCGAGAGGAATTTCAAGCTGGCTGTCAGGGAAGAAGAAAACGGACTTGCCATCCAAAGCTTCCGCCGCTTGCGCAACCGCTTGGCGGGCGCGACGACGGGGCGCTTCTGTTGTCTTCTCGAAAAGTTCATCAGACACACCAAACTCTTTGGCAATCACGGAAAGCCAAGCAGTCGTGCCTTCTTCGCCCAATGGGAAGGGTGCCGCCAAATGACGCGCGCCACGGCGCAACATAGCCGCGTGGGTTTCCCCAAGGAATGGCTGTGTCAGTGCGAAGATTGTGTTCGGACCAATCTGCACATCTGCATCGATCGTACGTGCAGGCAGGACTTGAACGTTCTCAATCCCAAGACCGTCAAGCAGCCCGAGCATCTGATCTTCGACTACGTCAGGCAAAGCACCGACAACAACCAGATTACGCTCTTCCGTTTTAGGAAGCACAGGTACCATCGCTGCGAGACATGCGTCTTCACCTTGGGTGAAGGTCGTTTCGATACCCGAACCGGAATACTCAAGAACGCGCACTTTCGGTGCATAGGCTTGTGTCAAACGCTCTGCCGCGCGGTTCAGGTCAAGCTTGATCACTTCAGACGGGCAGGACCCAACAAGGAAGAGCTGGCGAATATCAGGGCGACGCGACAGCAGTGTCTCAACTTCGCGGTCCAACTCGGCATGTGCGTCGTTGAGACCCGCGAGGTCTGATTCTTCGAGAATCGCTGTGCCGAATCGCGGTTCAGCGAAAATCATCACGCCAGCAGCGCTTTGCAAAAGGTGCGCACAGGTGCGCGACCCGACCACCAGAAAGAATGCATCCTGCATCTTGCGGTGCAGCCAGATGATGCCTGTGAGACCACAGAACACTTCGCGCTGACCGCGTTGCTTCAGGATAGGCGCAGAGCGACAACCGCCTGCGATTGGGGGACGGGATTGATCGGTCATGCGGCTAGCTCCGACTGAAGGCGCGCGGCGCGCAATTTCAATAAGAATTGGCCTGCGTTGACGACGTAGGTTGCATAGGCTGCAAGTACGATAACGATCAGCGCATCAGGTGAGATGCTGCCAGTCAAAAGGCCATATAGATATAGGGTATGAAGCGCGATCACGACAAAGCTGAACACGTCTTCCCAAAAGAACGCAGGGGCGAATAGCCACTGTCCAAAGACAACCTTTTCCCAGATCGCGCCGGTCACCATAATGAGGTACAAAAGGAACGTTTTCGCGATGATGGAAACGGTCGCAACCTCGTAGCCAGCGCCTGTCATCATGTAGCGAATGACAAGGCAAAGAGAGAACAGAAATACTGCAAATTGAAGAGGTGCAAGAATGCCTTGAACGGTGGTCCAAATACTAGTGTCACGGCGCACGCGCTGTTCAGGCGTATAAAGCCCGACCTGCCCTGATGATGTCCGTGATGCACTTGTCATCCTGCCCCCCTGAGGCCCTGAAGTCTTGCCTAAAATTTGGCAGGATAGGTGTTATCTGTCAACTTTGATTTACACTTTAGATCAATTATTCAGCAAGTATTTTGGAATAAGTGCCTTATTTAAAGTGTTTTCTCACAAAGTGTCATGATTTATTGACATAAGGCGGTTGATGCGAGACCATAGAAGGCATCTGTTCCGGCGATTGATGAGCGCCATTGGATCCGCTGCTCGCTGGGAGGGTTGTCTTGTTCTCGAATCAAACCGCTTTTACGCCGCGTCCTTTATCTAAGGTCGATAGTGTCGCTATTCGCGCACTTGCTGTTCTGGCGGCCAACAAGGATGGGCGCGCAAAACCTGGTGCCCTTAGAAACCTTGGAATTGACCCCGAGTTGATAAGGCTGATGGTAAAGCGTTTGTATGATGCGTCGATATCGGAAGATCGCTTGAAGGTCCTGACCGTTATCAAGCACATGCTTGCTGCGGATACCCGGGTTGAAGACGTTATTTCAGTTCTTGTGCCCGAAGCTGCGCGTATGCTTGGTCAAGACTGGGTTGAGGACAAAGCGACCTTCAGCACCGTTACAATTGGATGCGCTCGCCTACAGGCTAGCGTTCATCATCTTGAGCGCACGTTCGCGGCGGTTCCTGTGAGAAATGTTGTGGATCAGGGTAATTTCTTGATTGCCGTCCCCGAAGGCGCGCAACATACGCTTGGTGCAGTGGTTCTGGCAGCGCAGATACGTCAGACTGGTCCACATGTGCGGCTGGCCTTGGGCGTCAGCGACGATCAAATGTCGAGTTTGGTGACGTCGGAAAGCTATGATGCTGTTCTGATTTCTGCGTCGCTTGGGCAGGATATGGGTGATTTGCAATCACTTGTACGGGCGTCGCGGTGGGTGCGAAGTTCAGCAAAAGTCATAGTCGGTGGCGGTATCTTGCGGGATCGCCCTGATCTTGCCGAGGCGTCAGGTGCCGATTTAGCGACCAATAATTGGCGAGACGCATTAAAATTAGGGTCTCAGGGGTTGCCGTGTAAGTACTCGGACCTTTAATGGATACGTATATCTACCCCCGTATACTTCGCATGCACGTTATTAAAGGACTTTGATGAATGATGTCAGACGGTGAAATGACCTGGACCGATGGTGTGATCCCCGCGATCAAACCGGACGTTGTTGCAGGAATCGTTTCCAGCATTTCGGACATCGCTTTGATAATTTCTCAGGATGGTCAAATCAAGAGGGCACAAGCGAATCCAAGATTTGCTTTGATATCAGACTTGAAGAATTGGGTTGGACAACCGATCCAAAACCTTCTGACGGTTGAGTCCATTCCAAAATTTGAAGCCAGACTTACGCAATTTATGGCAAATGCCGGCAAAGCGCAGCCTGTTCATCTAAATCTCAAAGCGACAGAAAGCTCAGCAGAGGTTCCTGTAAAATACAGCTTTCATCATACGGGAACGGAAGACGCGATTTTGGTCTTGGGGAGCGATCTCAGCTCGACGGCCGAAATGCAGCAGCAGTTGGTTGCAGCGCATATTGCGCTTGAGAATGATTACGAAGCGCAGCGTGAACATGATCTACGGTTCCGTATTCTTCTCGAGTCCTTTGATGTTTCGACCGCATTTGTCTCGGTGAAATCAGGCAAGCTTGTTGCATGTAACAGCACGTTTGAGGCGATGTTCGGAAAGCCGCGGGAAGCATTGATTGGTGCGTCTTTCGCCCATCAGTTCAAAGCGAAAGGGCGCGGTGATCTCGTTGATCAGCTTGTGTCCGCAGCTTCTGAGCAGGTGCGTAGCGCGATCAGTGTCGAAAGCTTGAAAGACGATTTAAGTCTAAGCATCGAACCCACGCTATATCGTGGTGCTGATGGCCCAATGCTGATGTGCAAAATCAATGCTGACACAGCGCAAAACGTGCCGAACGACAAGGTTCAGTCACAGCTACTGAATCTCTATCATCACGGTGTTGACTCCATTGTGTTCATAGACAGTGCCGGTATGATCCTAAGTGCAAATGACGCCTTTCTGAACTTCACTGACGTGACCCATTCGCAAAGTCTTAAAGGGCGCGCGATGACTGATTTCTTGGGGCGCGGATCTGTTGATCTGAATGTGATGTTGGAAAATGCGCGTCGCACCGGAAGCATGCGTTTATATGCGACCAAGGTTCTTTGTGAACATGGCAGCGAACGCGCAGTTGAAATTTCGACTACTCTGTTGAACGCTGGGCCGGCCAGTGTCTATGCGATGATTATTCGCGATAGTCGCCGTGTTGAGACGGTTAGAACACCGATGCAACAGATTACCGAAGTTGATATGCGATCTGTAATCGAATTGATCGGCGGCCACTCTTTAAAAGATATTGTCGCGAAATCGACTGATGTGATCGAAAAAATGTGCATTGAGACAGCGGTAGAAATGACGTCTAATAATCGCGTCGCAGCTGCTGAAATGCTCGGCCTTTCAAGACAATCGCTTTATGTGAAGCTGCGCAAATACGGTTTGGTTAACAAAAACTAACGCGCGATCCGCTGGTCCCAGATTTCGGTCAGAAGTGTCTTTGCTCCGATAACATCACTGCAGGTACCATCCAAACCCATCAGATCGAGCATCGGTTGTGCTTCTTCGATGTTCTGACCGCTTACAAAAAGCGATACATGCGGACAGCTGATGTGGATCGCGACCACAAGTTTCGAAAGCGCTTCGATTGAATGGACGCCGCTGATGGACAAGCCAATAATGCCAATGCCGGATTGCTCGATTTCTTCCACCAAAGCATCGTGATCCAACCCGACCTTAAGCACAATGTCCCAACCGTCTTTTCGAAATAGATCGGCTGCCATGCGTACACCCAGCGTGTGATCTTCACCTGGAACAGACGCAAACAAGGCGTTTTTGGTGCTTACGATAGAGGCCGGTTCAAACAAGTGCTTCATTCCACGCATAATCGCAAAGATGCGGCCTGTGGCCAAAGTCACTTTGGTGAAATCAATGCGGTCTTCTTCCCACCAATCGCCCAACAGTCGCGCCGCAGCCGCGAGGTGCGCAAGGTAGATGGCTTCGGCAGCCTTACCTTCTGCGCGCAATTCAAGGATCAGTTTTGCACCAGCCAATTCGTCCTTGGAGATCAAAGCATACGCAAGATCTTCAAGCGTTTCTGAGGCAGGTTTAGAAGTTACATCCTCAATGTCGCCCGCTTTTGAAACGACGCGACGGATCACTTCCCGCGCCAAATTCGCGACAAGGTCGTCTGGAAGGCGATCTTTCAGACGAAGAATGTTGGATTTACTATGCTCGTAGACATCAAATTGCAGTGCATCATACACTGGTCCATCGTTGGTCAAATTCTGGTCATTAGACATCTTGATGCCTCCGAATTTACCGCGTCTATGCGCCCCAAGCGGGCGGATTTTTCAGCGTTTCACCACCACCTAAGCAAGATGATGATATCTGTTCTCTTAAGAGTTTTTAACTCTAAGGACTTGTCTTTCCTGGGATAGATTTGGCAGCGCATCGCTTGAAGAGCGAACCGTTCTTGGTTCCAATTGGTGCAGTTCGCATCTTTTTAAGCAACTTGTGCTGAGGGCCCCTAATATCAACACGACACTTCAGGATATCGCTGCCTTGGCTGTAGCCTTCTCTTATGAATAACAAGAGAGAGGCGAAGCAACGCTATCCTGTGCGGGTCTCGACGATCCCGGTGCTTCACCCTAGTTGTCAACTAATAGGTCAAGCCACTTCGGATATACCACCGCGTAGTTATACGTATGTTGGTGACGCTTACCCGACCATCCGAATAAGATCAGCGATGCCGCGCGCATGCATCTTTTCGCGAATGCGGGAGCGATGCCCCTCTACGGTGCGCTGACTGACATCCAGCTCATTGGCAATTTCTTTGTTTAGCTTGCCAAGCAGTAGATGCCGCAGAACTTCTCGTTCGCGATCGGTCAATTTTGCCAAACGGTCCGCAACGATTTTTTTCGATACAATCGCGGGCTGTTTGTTGAACAGCAAACCAGTGGCCGTTTCGACCGCCTCTAGAATGCGGTCTTCCTGCGCAGGTTTTTCGATGAAATCAATCGCACCAGCACGCATAGCCTGAACCGCAATGGGAACATCGCCGTGGGCTGTCACAACGACGATGGGTATGTGAATACTGTGATCGCTGAGATGTGATTGCAGCTGTGGTCCACTCATCCCCGGCAGGCGTAAATCCAGGATCATGAAGGCTTTGCGCTCAGGTTCATAAATGCTCAGAAAATGCTCTGCTGTTGGACAAGGAATACAGTGATAGCCGTGCGAGCCTAACAAGGCGCAGAGAGACCTAAGAACGGCATAGTCGTCCTCAACAACATAAATAGAAAAAGGGTCTGTATGATCAGTCATCGCGGTCCTCCGAAATCGGGAGTTCGAACGATATGCTAGCTCCGGTATCAGAGGGTTCAACCCAAATTCTTCCAGAGTGCGCTTCTACGATTGAGCGGCATAAGGATAAGCCAATTCCCATCCCCTTGGTCGTCGAGGTATGGAAAGGTTCAAAAATGTACTTTTGAACATCCGCAGGAATGCCGGGTCCGGTATCACGTACGTTAACCTGCACATAGTTTGAGTTCATCGTTACCTCTACAGTCAAAACTTGAACTTCGGAATTCTCCATTGCGGTGATCCCGTTTCGCGTCAAATTAAGCATGACTTGCCCGATCTGAACAGGGTCAGCCAGAACGCTTGGAATGCCAAGGTCCTGCAGCATATTCACTTTCAGGTTGGGCAATCGAGACGAGACCAAAGCCAGATCTACACCCTGCCGAATTGCTAGGCTCAAATCAATATAATCTGCATTCAGATCGCCACGAGAAATGAAATCCCTGACCCTACGAACAAGATCGCCTGCGCGTTCTGTCTCGGCGACGGCATCATCCATCAATGAAATCGCGTGTTTGGGCATCGTCACATTTGCATTGCGCAATTCTTGGCGGCATGCGCTGACGTAGTTCGAAATTGCGGACAGGGGCTGGTTCAATTCATGAGCGATGGCTGACGCGAGTTCACCCAGCGAACTGGCCCGCGCTGCATCAAGCAAAGCATGGCGCAAACGAATTTCCTCGGCTTCTGCCAATCTTTGCGCTTCTAGGGCAACCCGTTCGCGTTCCACGCTATTGAGGGCAAACAAAGCTCGGCGCAGAATTCTAAGCGCGTCACGGTCAATCGCGTCAAAGGGTTTGCTTTTACCATGCCGTTCTTCACGCCAAAGCGCGAACGAGCCGCGGGGGGACAGGCGCGTCACGCCATCTTCACCCATCGTTTCTATCTTTTCGGGTTTGCCCGCCCAGCGGATTGTTTGGTCAAAACTACTGCGCAAAAACACCAGATAATCTTCGCCGTCATCCGACAGATCCAAAAGCGCAGCGCCAGCGGCCTTTTCTTTCTGATCGTCATTCATGTCAAGGATTGCGGCCAGATGCTCTGTCGTCGCGATCCCCTCGCTCAGGTGCCCTCTGAATGCTTCAAAATCAATTGGTGTTTCAGGAACTGCACCAATGTGCAAAACCTCTCCCCCCAGTACAAGGCACATGCCTTGAACGTCGATCAAATTCATCATTTTAGCGGCTTGATCTTTTACAAGCTCGCGAAGTGATCGACCCGAGCGGACCTGTTGTTCGATATAGAACGCCGTCTTTTCTGCTTGGATACTGGTGCGTAATTGCGTTGTGTTCTCAAGGCTTTGTAGCAGGGTCGAAGTCGTGCTTCCTAATAACTCGGCAAAGCGCAGGCGGCTCGATGAGATTAGGCGTGTACTGTAGTGATGGCATGCCACAAGCCCCCACAATTCATTGTTTGTCACCAAAGAGATCGACATGCTCGCCCCAACGCCCATGTTGTTCAGATACTCGACGTGGACAGGAGCCACAGCGCGCAATTTGGAAAAGGTAAGATCAAGCGGATTGGCTGAATTTGTATCCGCTGTATCGCCAGACCTGCATATGATTGGCACGCGCACGCTGTTGATATCAGGGATTGAGCGCATCAGGTTCAAGGTGAAATGCCGACGCGCTGGGTCTGGGATGTCGGATGCAGGGTAGTGTAAACCCAGAAAACTATCGTCACGATTGGTGCTTTCGGCGATCACCTCACCATGCTTGTCTTCAGCAAACTTGTAGATCATCACTCGATCAAAACCTGTCACGTCGCGGATTAGGCGCGCGCTGGCTTCTGCGAGTTCTGTAAGGCTGCCGGGATTGATAAGTTCGGAAATAATCGCCCGTCGTGAAAGCTCATCTTCCCACACTGTTGCAGGCGTTGGTTCCGGGTCGAAAAATTCGAATATCAGGTGCCCGTCGTTGCCATGTGGCAAGCATTCGGCGTTTATCGTTGTGCCATCGGGTCGCTTGAATGAAATGAACCAAGGCTTCAAGAGTTCAGGGGTGGACGGCTGCAAGGACATTTTTTGCGCGCGCTTGGAATTGTCTTCACCGATAAGAAAGGACAATGGCTTGCCCAGGATCTCCTCGGGGGCAAAACCAACGAAATGCTCGGTATTCTGGCTGGCGTAATCAATTATTTGGGTTTGTGAATCGACAGCGATTAATGCGCCATGGGGCTGCACGGCACCAATGAAGTGGATCGGTTCCTGATCACAGGTGTCCAGATCAACCGTGTCAGCGCTCATGCCGACAGACCGTTGTCTGTATGGCAACCGCGATCAAACTGCGCTTGCAAAGCTGGAAAAGAGAATTGGGATTTGATATACCATCCAAGGCGAAGCGATCTTTCGCAGGCTTGGATTGATTGCTGTGCTTGTCGCTCTGCCAATTCACCCACTCCAGATGAAACTCATTTGGACACTAGATAGTGCTAGGTGCTGAAACGACAAACATAATAATCAAGTGCGGCCGATGTGGCCGCACTTAAAACGCTTAAGATAGCGAATTATACAATCCGCAAACCGCTTTCGCCGTCAAAATAATGCGCAAGCTCTGGTTTGATCTTGAAGCTGATCATTTCGCCTTTTGCTTGAACCGGTGGTTTTTCGGTTTTGGCGATAAACTCAATACCTGTTGTTGTGACGAGGTGGACAAGTGCATATTCACCAAGGTTTTCAACCAGCTCGAGCTTGCCCTGGACCGCAGCAACGTTGTCGTCGCACGGGACCAGATGCTCTGGACGCAGGCCGACTTGTTCGTTTGCACCCAACTCACGACCCAGTGTTTTGGTGGTGGAGGAAGGCAGATCAGCAGGTGAGAAGAAGTTCATCTTCGGACTACCAATGAATTGCGCGACAAAGGCGTTTGCAGGACGCTCATACAGCTCGATAGGTGAACCGACTTGCTCGATCCGACCATCGCGTAGAACGACGATCTTATCTGCCAAGGTCATCGCTTCGACCTGATCGTGGGTCACATAGATCATAGTGGACCCAAGACGCTCGTGCAGGCGTGCAATCTCAAGGCGGGTCTGAACACGCAGCGCCGCGTCGAGGTTGGAGAGAGGTTCGTCAAACAAGAACACTTCAGGATCGCGGACGATCGCGCGACCGATTGCAACACGCTGGCGTTGACCACCAGACAGATTGCGTGGGCTACGATCCAGATAGTCAGTGATCTGCAAAATCTCGGCAGCTGCAGTTACGCGACGGTCGATTTCTGCTGGGTCCGTTTTTGCCTGCTTCAGACCGAATGCCATATTTTTATACACGGTCATATGCGGGTAAAGCGCATAGGTCTGGAAGACCATCGCAACGCCGCGCTTGGCAGCTGCAACGGCGTTTACAACAGTGTCACCAATAGCAACTGTGCCGTCTGAGATTTCCTCAAGACCGGCAATCATCCGCAGCAATGTGGATTTGCCACAGCCCGAAGGGCCAACGAAAACAACGAACTCGCCGTCTTCAATATCAAGATCGACGCCATGCATGACTTGCGTGGCACCATAGCTTTTGCGTACATCGCGAAGGGTCAGACCGGCCATTTCAGCTCCAATTCAGCAATTTCTTTCCGCAGGGTTTCTGCGAAAAAAGGGTAAGTTTGTGGAAGATTGCCCCAAAGTTGGCGGGACATAACGAATGCATCAGTGCCAAGCATAGCGCGAAGTTCATCCCAGCGCGGCTCGACATAATCGAAAGGTATTTTCCCAGCGACAACGTGCTGTGCAAATACATGCCAGCTCGCGATGCTGCGAATAGTGTGAACCGGAGTGATGCCTTGTTTTAGGCAACCCTCTAGTGTGGGACGAATAAAGATCGGGAACTTCGCCATGCCATCTGCGCAAATACGTGCGACTGTGTCGCCGATTGCAACATTGCCGAAACGTGCAGCGATTTTCTTCAGATAGTCATCTTTCGAAAATGGCAGGTCAAGCGTAATGGCCGGCAGAACTTCTTGGGTTTCAAACGCATTGAAATGGGCAAGCAGATGTGGCTGGCGCATGGCTTCGTCAAATGTTTGTAGCCCGTCCATAGCGGCGAGATAGCAAAGCCCTGTGTGACCCCCGTTGAGAACGCGAATTTTCGTTTCTTCAAAAGGATCAACGTCGAATGTAACGGTCACGCCTGCCTTGGCGAGATCCGGCATAGGACCTTTCGCGCTATCTTGCAGAACCCATTGGATGAAGTCTTCCGCCATAATCGGCGAAGCAACAGGCGCGCCAATCAGCGCGCTTAACTCGTCGCATAGCGACATAGGGCTGCGCGGGGTAATGCGATCTACCATTGAACAAGGGAACGCAACATTTGCTTCACACCATTGCGTCAATGCAGTTTCACCGCACGCCGTCAGATAGGCGATCAGGTTCTTGTGTAGCATTTTGCCGTTCTGGCGAATGTTGTCACAGCAAGCAATTGTCAAAGGGGCACCGCTTGTTTGCATACGTGCGCTCAACGCATGTCGCAGATAGCCATAGACACTTGTTGGGGCGTCACCGGATAGCTCAGCCGCGATCATGGGGTCATTATGATCAAGGTCGCCATTCGGGTCGATGTAATATCCGCTTTCGGTGACAGTGATCGTAACAAGGTGAACAGAGGCTTGTGACAAAACTGCTTCGCTGGCCGCGCGGTCCTGGCTCCAATCCAAGAACGCAACGTGGCTGCGCACACGGCGCAAGGCGACGTCACCTTCGGAAGAAATCGATTTCAGGAAATACCCGTCATGCGTTGAGACATCATCGTTGGCATTCTGGAATTGCTTTGCCTCTGATCTGCGTAGGTTGATAGCTGCGATACCCCAACGAAGATCGCCTGTCGCATCCATATAGTCATCAAGATAGACCGCCTGATGGGCGCGATGAAAGGCTCCAAATCCAAGGTGGACGACACCAACCTTGCAGGCTAGGCGGTCATATTTGGTCGCTGCAATGTCAATGAGTGCTGCGCTATTCATAACTTCGCCTCCGATTGGGAAAAAAGATCTTTGCGCGCAGCTTCGCGGTAAGCTGTCGGCGTCATTCCCTTCATCTTAAGGAAATGCCTGTTGAAGTTGGCGATATTCTGAAAACCAGCCTTACCTGAAATTGTAAGGACAGGGGCGTCAGACGCATAAAGCATGCCACAAGCCTTACCAATGCGAATGCGCGTCACAAACTCGACGAAGCGATGGCCCGTCACAGTTTGGAAATTGCGGCTGAAGGTCACTTGGGTCATGCCTGCCATTTCCGCAGCTTGGGCGACAGATAGATCTTCGCGGAAGTGCTCGACAATATGATCTACCACTTTCCCGATCATCGCATGTCTGCTGCCATCAACCGGTTGCTTCAGCCGTGTGACTGACAACAGGCGTTTTTCGGGATGTTCGTTCAATCGCACCAAGAAGCGGATGAATGCCAGGATACGCTCTGGTCCCTGATGATCTCTGATCGATTCCATATGCCCGCGTGCGAAAGTCGCGTTGAAGCCTTCAAAAAGAATGCCCGATTGGGCAGTCTTCAACATGCTGCGAATTTCAGCAAACTCGGAGAAACCGTTCGCAAGGCTCTCGACGCTGCTGTGGCTGAACTGAACCAACATGTCGCGCAACGCTACGGGTTCGCTTAGTTCTTCGTCAGTGACCCAGTTGTGCGGCAAATTCGGGCCAGTCAGATAAAGCGACCCGGGCTCAAATTCACCAATGTAGTCACCGACAAAGGCTTTGCCGTGGGTATCTGTAATCAGATGCAGCTCGTATTCTTCGTGCGCGTGCCAGCGACACAGATCGTTGGGCCAACCGTGCTCAAGATACCGGATCGAGCGGGTCGTGCGATCGACAAATTCTGTTTCTGGAAGGATAATTGACATGCGGCTACCTCAACACATTTCCACCATCGACACCGATGGTTTGCGCAGTCATATAGCTTGACTGATCTGAGGCGAGAAAGACGGCGGCGCGTGCAACATCGTCAGGTGCGCCCATATATCCTAAGGGAACCGCTTCACCGACTTCTCGCTTTTTCTGGCCAAGTTCTTTGCCTTCGAACTTGGCAAAAAGCGCATCGACGGTTTTCCACATTGGCGTGTCAATCACACCGGGGCTGATTGCGTTTACGCGGATCTTATGTGGCGCAAGCGCAAGGGCCGTTGATTGCGTGTAACTGATAACGGCAGCTTTTGTCGCGCAATAATGTGCAACAAGTGCTTCACCGCGATGACCGGCTTGGGACGCTAGATTTATTATAGACCCGTTCTGAGCATTCGCGACCATGGATTTGGCACATGCTTGCATGATCGCATAAAACGCACGCACATTCACACCGAACAATCGATCCAGTTGCGCCAAATCGCCCTCTTCCAGAACACTGCCCATCGCAAAGAGGGCAGCGTTGTTGAACAGGATGTCCGGCTTGATGTCAGCAATCCACGCGCCGCATTCAGCAAGTTGCGCATCGTCGAGCAGATCGAAGCGCTTGTAGATTGCAGTGCCATCGAAGCTGTCAGCAATGTCAGTCGCATAAACCGTCGCACCAAGCGCTGCGAAATGTGCGACCGCACTGGCTCCAATGCCACCAGATGCACCAGTGACCAAGGCAACCTTGCCTGTCAGATCTGTTGGTGCAGCGTTTAGCATCACTTAACGGCTCCGAATGTGAGGCCAGCAACCAGTTGTTTTTGACAGAACCAACCAAGGACAACGATCGGTGCAATCGCGGCTGTGGATACTGCGGACAGACGTCCGAAGAATAGACCTTCAGGGGCGCGGTTGCCTTCGATCAACGTAGACAAAGTGGATGCGTTGAAGGTTGTCAGACGCACGGTCCAGTAAGCTTCGTTCCAGCAGAAGATGAACGTCAAAAGTGCTGTTGATGCGATACCTCCCCATGCGAGTGGGATCAGGATATCCTTGATCTCGCCCCAAGTGCTGACACCGTCCATTTTGCCGGCTTCAATGATCTCTTTCGGGATCTCTTTGAAGTAGGTGAAGAGCATCCAAATCACGATGGGCAGATTGACCAAGCACAGAACCAAGATCACCAAGAAGTGGGTGTCATAAATGCCCAAGGTGTTCTTTGTCAGAAAGGTCATCGGATAAAGAACAGCGGCCGCTGGCAACATCTTTGTTGAAAGCATCCACATCAGGATGTCCTTGGTATGGCGGCTAGGATCAAAGGCCATCGCATAGGCCGCTGGAACACCGACGATCAAGGCAAACAGCGTTGCAAGGCCGGATGTGATGACCGAATTCATCGCAAACTTCCAGTAGTCGTAGTTCTGCGTCATGTTCGTGTAGTTCTCAAGCGTTGGCGTGAAGAACAAAAGATGCTCCGGGTTCACCGCATCTTGGTCGGTCTTGAGGCTGGTGAAGACCAACCAGAAGATCGGGAAGAAAAAGATCAGTCCAATGGTCCAGGCCGCGACGGGCCATAGAATTCCGCTTAGTTTGGATTGTTGTGCAACAGTAGCCATGTTCTCGTTCCTTAATCCATCAAGCTTTTGCCAACCATGCGAAGCAAGAAGATCGCGATGATGTTGGCTAAGATGACTGCGAAGATGCCGGTGGCGCTTGCCGCACCGATGTTGTTGTTGGCGAATTCACCAATCAGGTAGGGCAGGTTTTTGTTACCATTGCCACGGCTGACAATCTCGATCTCTGCGTACAGCGAAAGGTGGAAGATCGATTGGATCATGATCACAATCGCAATCGGACGCGCCAAATGTGGAACCGTCAGGTTGATGAACTGCGACCAAGGCGATGCACCATCTAGTGTTGCCGCTTCCTTCTGGGACTCATCTTCGGACTGTAGTGACGTCATAAAGATCAGGACCGCGAAAGGCGTCCACTGCCATGTTACCATCATAATAACCGCATAGGCCGAAGTTTGCGTCGCACGGAAAGAGATCGGCTCGATTTCGGGCCAAAGCGAGAAGAACCAGCCAAGCACCGAGAAGTCACGCAGGCCGTCTATCAAGTTGTTCAAACCACCAACAGCAATTCCCTGAAGGCCAAGAACTGGATCAAGGATCATGTTGATCCAAAGAACACCGTTCACCGCAGGCATAACAAAGAAAGGCGAGATCAGTAGAACACGAACGATACCGCGACCGGGGAAGGATTTATTCACCAAAACCGCGATGCCAAGGCCCAAGACGACCGTAAGCACAAGAATGCTGCTAACGATAAAGACCGAGTTTTGGATCGCAAACCAGAAGTCCTTGGCGTTCATTACGTACTCGTAGTTACCAAGGCCGCGCCAGTTACTCAGGCTCGGGGTTGTCCATTCTGGACGACGTGAACTGTTCAACACATATCGGATGAACGAGAAGTACAGCGTCATGCTGAGTGGGACTAGCATCCAGACCAAAAGCAGCAATACCGCTGGTGTTTGGAGTAGGCGGGGGAGCGTTCTTTTAGACATAACTCTCTTGTTCCTTACAAACGGAGGCTCGGCGTCGTTAGTGAAAATGCGGTCACGTGAACCTAAGCAGTTCTGTCAAATAACTGAAAAAGGCCAGTGATTGAACCGGACTGCTTGATGAGTGGGGTTGTTGGCAGAAATTTGGCTGGTGTGAGGTTCGGCAAATGAATGCCGAACCTCTGATATCAAGGTCAGAAGGGGTTAGTAGTAACCTGCTTCTTTCATGATTGCGTCTGCTGCTGCTTGGGAAGCCGCAAGTGCTTCGTCTACAGATTTCGCGCCGGACAGTGCCGCTGCGATTTCTTGTGCAACTGCGGAACCCACTTCTGGGAACTCAGGGATCGCTGCGAACTGAACACCAACATATGGCTTGATGTCTGTTGCTTCTGGAGCCGCTGATTCAATCGCTGCCATTTCAGCCGCTGCGAAAGATGCAGCTGCCTGGAACTCAGGGATTGCATATGTGGAGGCACGTGTACCTGTTGGCACTTTGCCCCAACCGAAGTCTGGGTGGTTGCCTACAGCTTGGATGTACTCTTTAGAAGTTGCCCATTCGATGAACTTCTGGGATTCTTCTGCATTTGGGGAACCAGCTGGAACAGCCATTGCCCATGCCCAGAGCCAGTTCGCGCCCACTGGGTTGCCAGCGTTTGGAGACTGAGCGTACGCTACACCTGGAACTTCAAGGAAAGAAGCTGCAATTGTTGCGTCGATCCAAAGGCCACATTTGCCTTCGTTGTACAGAGCAAGGATCTCGTTGAACGAGTTACCTTCAGAGCCGGGAGGGCCGTAGTTACCCAACAGGTCAACGTAGAAGTTGATTGCTGCTTTCCACTCGTCGGACTCAAGCGCTGGCTTCATGTCTGCGTCGAACCAAGCACCACCGAAGGAGTTAACCATCGTTGTGACGAAGGCCATGTTGTCGCCCCATCCTGGCTTACCACGAAGGCACGCACCGTAAACGCCGTTGTCTGGATCGTGCATTGCAGCTGCTGCTGCTTTTACGTTGTCCCAGCTGTCGTTGTCAGCGATTGTAACGCCTGCAGCGTCTGTCAGGTCCTTGCGGTACATGACCATGGAAGATTCACCGTAGAAAGGTGCAGCATAAAGCGTACCTTCGTGGGAAAGACCATTGCGCATTGCTGGAAGCATGTCGTCAACGTCATACTCGGCGCCGAAGTTCAATGCTTCGATCCAGCCTGCTGCACCCCAGATTGGAGCTTCTTGCATGCCGATGTTGATGATGTCGTACTGACCACCACCAGTTGCCGTGTCAGAAGTAACCTGCTCGCGCAGAACGCCTTCTTCCAAGGAAACCCAGTTCAACTTAACACCAGTTTCTTCTGTGTAAGCCTCTGCAACTTTTTGCATGTTGATCATGTGACCGTTGTTAACGATCGCAATTGTCAATTCTTTCGCGTGACCATCCGCGAATGCTGTGCTTGCCGCAGCAATACCCAGCGAAAGGCCCAAGGCCGTGTTACGTAGAGATTTCATATCTTCCTCCCAGAAGTCAAAATCGGATTCTTCGCGAACCCAGTGCAGCTACATGATTGGAAATTCATCGTTGCGTCTAATACTAAGCAATCAATCGCATGTACGAAAGTGACAAAAGATGCGTGAATTGATATCAAATGCGTATTAGTGCGTGATCGAAATTTATTACTTCTTAATCGATTCGTAATAATCCACATGATTATTTTCAAATAATGCAGAAGGTTCTTTCTGTGAAACACTCGCTTGGCGCTGCGCGCAACACCCGTCAAGTTTAGCGCAAACAGCTATTGGAGCAATTCATGACAGAACGCACATATTTTGCACCCAGTGGCGGGCATCCCGGCCAGGATCAAATGCTCACAAGTCAGGCTGTTTTTACCGCAGCCTATGCATTTTTACCTGCCAGTACGATGCGCGATATTGTGACAAGCTTTCTGCCGTTCTGGGAGAAAACCCGCCTTTGGGTCATTGCGCGCCCCATGACCGGCTTCGCAGAAACGTTTTCACAGTATATAATGGAGGTTCAGCCCGGTGGCGGTAGTCAACGCGCAGAGCTTGATCCGTCAGCCCAAGGCGTTTTGTTCGTGGTCGAAGGTGAGATCACTGTAAGCTTTAAAGGTGAAAACCATGTTCTGACCGAAGGGGGATATGCATATCTTCCTGCGGGCATGGAGTGGACGCTTCAGAATGATAGCAAGAACACCGCCCGCTTTCATTGGCTCCGTAAAGCCTACGATGCTGTAGATGGGCTTGATGCGCCTGATCCAGTCATCGCGAACGAGAATGATGTCGATCCTACTGTTATGCCCGATACCAACGGCGGTTGGGCAACGACGCGCTTCGTTGATCCAAATGACATGCGGCATGATATGCATGTAACAATCGTGACGTTAATGCCCGGCAATGTGATCCCGTTTATGGAAACACATGTGATGGAACATGGATTGTATGTGCTTGAAGGAAAAGCCGCTTACAAACTGAATAGCGATTGGGTTGAGGTCGGGCCCGGCGATTTTATGTGGCTTCGTGCCTTCTGTCCGCAAGCTTGTTATGCGGGCGGGCCGGGGCCATTCCGGTATCTGTTGTATAAAGATGTGAACCGCCACGCTAAATTAGGATTGTAAATCCTGCACTTGAACGCTGTTGCGTCTAGGCGGTTTTCTGCGAACGCATAACGGCCATGATATCGAATCTCTTGCTATTATGGGGCGAGGGTTCTATAAGGCAGGTGCGACGTTACCACTATCGACCCTACTGCTCCTACTACGGCTCAGTCTTCGATCTTGCACTGACTAGCCGACCTGCCGCATTCCGTGGGCAGTTTATTAGGAGAATTACGATGGCTACTGGCACCGTAAAATGGTTTAACACTACAAAAGGCTTCGGCTTCATCGCACCAGACGGCGGCAGCAAAGACGTGTTTGTACACATCTCTGCAGTTGAGCGTTCCGGTTTGACTGGTCTTGCTGACAACCAAAAAGTAACTTTCGACATCGAGCCCGGCCGTGACGGTCGTGAGGCAGCGATCAACATCGCACTAGCGTAAGCTGGTCTCCCTTCCGAGGGATGTGAAAGTTAAGTGACTAAAAGGCGCTCTGGTAACATAGCGCCTTTTTTACATTTAAGGGTTTGAATTTTCTAGAAAATTCGCGCTCTCATTTCGCTCCAAGCGCGCAGGACACTTCCTTTGCTGCGCACATCACGGCCTTTGAAAGCGTTTCAACCTGATCCATCGTTACGCGCGTTGTTGGTCCTGAAACAGAAAGCCCTGCGATAACTTCACCGTATGCATTGCGAATGGGGGCCGCGATACAGCGCATACCTAGGTTACGTTCCTGATCATCGAGCGAATATCCACGATCTTTGATCGCTGCGAGATCGGCGGTGAGGTCGGGCAGGGTGGACTTGGTGAATTCTGTGAAATGCTCAAGCCCTTTGGCGGCGATACTTTTGATCTGCGTGTCCTTCATATGGGCCAACAGCGCTTTGCCGATGCCAGAGGCGTGCATCGCAGACAACGTACCGGGCGCAAAGAATGCGCGAATGGGGGCTTGGGTTTCCACTTGGGACACGAACAAGACCGCGCCGCTTTTTTCGATCCCAAGGTTGGCGGTTTCTCCCGTTTCCTCCATCAAAGCGCGCAGAATTGGGCGCGAAACGTCGATAAGACTAGTACGGCGCAAAAAGACCGACCCGATTTGATAGGCCTCTGGCCCGATGTGCCATGTTTGCGCAGCCGTGTCGGCCTCGACGATGCCGTGCAGCGCGAAGGTGGTGAGCGCACGGTAAAGCGTGGCGGGGGATTCCCCCATGATCTGCGAGAGTTCGGAGAGCGTCGCGCCCTCGATCTGCGCAAGTTCAGACAGCACGGATAGCGCGCGGTCGAGGGATTTGATCGTGTTCTGTTCGGTCTTTTCATTGAAGGCGCGGGGACGGCCACGGTGGCGACGTGGCTCGGATTCGGGGGGTTTGACCATGCTCAACGCTCCAGTTCTTTGGTTTATGAAAATCACATTCATAATATGAAAAATACAAGTATCTGACAATGTTTGTTTTTTCATTCTTATACGAAAATGAAAAATCATTTCAAAAAAATTTCATGTAAGGAGGGTTTGGTTTAGTCTCAGCGTTACAATTCGCTAGGAGACCACGCTATGAGCTTTCAGAACCCCGTTTTCATTCCCGGCCCCACGAACATGCCTGAAGAAATTCGCATGGCATGTCATATGCCGACGATTGACCACCGTTCGCCCTTGTTTGGCACGATCTTGCATCCGTGCCTTGAGGGTGTTCGCCGTGTTCTGAAGTCCGAAAGCGCGCATATTTATATCTTCCCATCGACAGGAACCGGCGGCTGGGAAACTGCACTTAGCAATACGTTAAGCGCGGGCGATAAGGTTCTTGTGGCGCGCAACGGCATGTTCTCTCACCGCTGGATTGATATGTGCCAACGCCACGGTCTTGATGTGCAAATCGTAGAAACGCCATGGGGCGACGGCCTGCCCGTGGATGAATACGAAGCGATTTTGAAAGCAGACACGGGCCATGCGATCAAGGCGGTTTTGGCGACGCATAATGAAACGGCGACGGGCGTGAAGTCTGACATTGGCGGCGTGCGCAAAGCGCTGCACGCGGCCGGCCATCCTGCGATGTTCTTCGTGGACGGCGTTTCATCCATTGGCTCCATGGACTTTCGCATGGACGAATGGGGCGTCGATGTTGCTGTAACGGGCTCTCAAAAGGGTTTTATGCTGCCAGCCGGCCTCGCGATTGTCGGCTTTTCAGACAAGGCATATGCGGCAACCGAAACAGCAAAATTGCCGCGCACTTTCTTTGATATCAAGGATATGGAAAAGGGATATGCGGCGAATGCATTTCCTTACACGCCACCAGTTGGCTTGATGCGTGGTTTAAAAACGTCGCTCGAAATGATCGAGCATGAAGGACTTGATAATGTGTTCGCGCGTCATACGCGCATCGCGACAGGTGTGCGCCACGCGGTTAACGCTTGGGGTCTCGAGTTATGTGCGAGTCGCCCTGAGCTATTTTCTGACAGTGTCTCCGCGATAAAGACGCCTGAGGGGTTCAATGCCACCGATATCGTGACGCTTGCGGCCGACAAATATGGCATGGCCTTCGGTGTTGGCCTTGGCGAAGTAGCTGGCAAAGTGTTCCGCATCGGGCATCTGGGGATGCTGACGGATGCGATGATGCTGTCGGGTTTAGGCGTTGCTGAGATGGTGATGAAGGATCTCGGGTTGGACATCAAACTCGGTTCCGGCGTCGGTGCGGCGCAAGAATTCTATCGGTATGGGAGCTGAGCGGATGTATATTCCCACCTATCAAGACATGCTCGATGCACATGAGCGGATCAAACCCTACATCAACCGCACGCCTGTGCGCACGTCGAAGTTTCTGAACGAGCTGACGGGGGCGGAGCTGTTCTTCAAATGCGAGAACTTTCAGGAAGCAGGCGCGTTCAAAGTGCGCGGCGCGAGCAATGCAGTGTTCGGGTTGAGCGATGAGCAGGCCAAGCTGGGCGTCGCTACGCATTCCTCGGGGAACCACGCATCCTGCCTGAGTTACGCGGCGATGTTGCGGGGGATCCCGTGCAATGTGGTGATGCCAAGCACCGCACCACAAGCGAAAAAAGATACCGTGCGCCGATATGGTGGTGTGATCACGGAGTGTGACCCATCCACCTCTGCGCGCGAGGAGACATTCGCAAAGGTGCAAGCGGCCTCGGGCGGTGATTTCGTGCATCCCTATAATGACCCAAGGGTGATCGCGGGGCAGGGAACCTGTTCGCTTGAGTTCATGGAACAAGCGGATGGTTTGGACATTGCGATGGCCCCGATTGGTGGTGGTGGGATGATTTCTGGGACTTGTTTGACGCTGTCAAACCTCGCGCCCGAAGTACAAATCATCGCGGCAGAGCCTGAGCAAGCGGATGATGCCATGCGCTCATTCAAAGCGGGCTACATCATCGCGGACGATGCGCCCAAAACGATTGCGGATGGGTTGCTAGTGCCGCTGAAAGAGCGGACTTGGCATTTCGTGCAAAACCACGTCACCGACATTCTGACGGCATCAGAAGAAGAGATCATCGATGCGATGAAACTGACTTGGAAGCATTTGCGGATTGTTATGGAGCCGAGTTCGGCTGTGCCTTTGGCGACAATTCTGAAGAACAAAGAGCGGTTCGCAGGCAAGCGGGTCGGTATCATCATCACAGGCGGAAATGTCGATCTCGACAAGCTGCCATGGACACTGAATTAAGGAGAACGCGCGATGAAAGATATCAATTTTGACGAGCTGGAAGTTGGCTACGACGTTCCTGCCGTTCCCGGCATGGATGAAGTGGACATTCAGACGCCTGCGCTGGTGCTTGATCTGGATGCGTTAGAGCGCAACATCAAGAAGATGGGCGACTATGCAAAGGCGCATGGCATGCGTCACCGCGTGCATGGCAAAATGCACAAGTCTGTCGATGTGGCGAAACTGCAAGAGAGCCTTGGCGGCGCTTGTGGTGTGTGCTGTCAGAAGGTGTCAGAGGCGGAAGTTTTCGCACGCGGCGGCATCAAGGATGTGATGGTGTCGAACCAGGTGACGGATTTGGCCAAGATTGATCGCTTGGCGCGTATGCCCACGTTTGGCGCGCGTGTTTTGTGCTGTGTGGATGATCCTGAGAACGTCGCGAACCTGTCAGCAGCGGCGGTGAAGCATGGCACGCAGATCGAAGCGCTTGTGGAGATTGATTGCGGCGCGGGCCGTTGTGGTGTCACGAGTACTGCGGATGTGGTGAAGATTGCGCAGATGATCGACGCGGCGGAAGGTCTGAGGTTCGCGGGCATTCAGGCCTATCAGGGCGCGATGCAGCATATGGATTCATACGCGGATCGCAGCGCAAAGACGGCTGTTGCGATTGGCATGGTCGAGGACGCCTTGGCGGGTTTGAAGGCGGTCGGCCTTGCGTGCGATATCGTTGGTGGCGGCGGCACAGGGTCGTATTATTTCGAGAGCAATTCCGGCGCGTTTAACGAGCTGCAATGTGGATCATATGCATTCATGGATGCGGATTATGGTCGTATCTTGGGCAAAGATGGCAAACGGATTGATGAGGGCGAGTGGGAGAATGCGTTGTTCATTCTTACGACTGTGATGAGCCATTCCAAAGCGGACAAGGCGATTGTTGATGCAGGTTTGAAGGCGCAATCGGTGGACAGTGGTTTGCCGACTGTGTTTGGGCGCGATGATGTGGAATATCTGAAATGCTCGGATGAGCATGGGGTTGTCGGGGATCCTGACGGCGTTCTGAAGGTGAACGACAAGCTGAAGCTGGTGCCCGGTCACTGTGATCCGACGTGCAATGTGCATGATTGGTACGTGGGTGTGCGTGGTGGTAAGGTTGAAGTTGTTTGGCCTGTCTCCGCGCGCGGCAAAGCGTATTGATCCATTAGATCAAGGCGGGGGGCTAGCCCCCCGTACCCCCCAGGATACTTTTAGAGAGAGGAGCGCGCAGATGTGGATAGTCCCCGAGCGTGAGATTGCTGATCTGTTAACCCGTGATGCCTCGTTTGAAGCCGTAGAAAATGTGTTCGCCGCAATGGCTGCGGGGGATGCTTACAACTTTCCTGTGATCCGTGAAGCGATTGGTCATGAAGATGCGCTTTATGGTTTCAAGGGCGGCTTTGATGGTGTTGGTGGCACGCTTGGGCTGAAGGCCGGAGGGTATTGGCCGCATAACATGGAAAAGCGTGACTTGATTAACCATCAATCGACCGTGTTTCTGTTTGACCCTGATACGGGCAAAGTGGCGGCGATGGTTGGGGGAAATTATCTAACGGCGCTGCGCACAGCGGCGGCGTCATCGGTGTCGATCAAGCATTTGGCGCGCAAGGATGCGAAGGTTATGGGCATGGTGGGCGCAGGGCATCAAGCCACGTTCCAGTTGCGCGCGGCGTTGGAGCAGCGGGAGTTTGAGAAGGTCATCGGCTGGAACTACCACCCAGAAATGCTGCCCAATATCGAGAAGGTTGCCAATGAGGCAGGTGTGCCGTTTGAGGCGGTCGCGTTGGAAGGCTTGCGTGAGGCGGATGTTGTGATTTCGATCACCTCGACATTCGCGCCGACGATCATGGCGGATCATATTTCAGCGGGGACCCATATCGCGTGTATGGGGACGGACACGAAGGGCAAGCAAGAGGTCGAGGCGGCGCTATTGGCGCGTGCGACTGTGTTTACGGATGAGGTGGCGCAATCCATTTCGATAGGAGAGGCGCAGCATGCAATTGGGGCAGGGTTGATCCAAGAAGCGGACGTGCATCAGATTGGCGCTGTGATAAACGGCACGCACAAAGGCCGTACATCGGATGATGAGATCACGCTGTTCGATGGCACCGGCGTAGGCCTGCAGGACTTAGCCGTTTCAGCGGCGATTGTGCGTATGGCGATTGAGGTAGGCGTCGCGATCGAGGTCGATTTTTAAAGCACCTGCATCAAGAACGATCTGGCGTCCTTGGCAGTAATGTCAGAGACGCTTTTTAGTTTCAGATGGCGGCGCAGTTTGCCGGAGCCTTCCAAATGGCCGTTAGGATCGTCAAGCTCGGCACCTTTTGAGAACTCAAGCAAGACGTGATCTTTGTGGGTGAAGACGCCGCCGACGAAAGTTTTGTCATCGCCAACATTGGGGCACATCACGACTCCGCCGTATTTCGGGACGAGGCGGACATCGGTGGCGATTTCCCCGACCAGTTCTGCAAGTGCGTCTTTGATGTCGTCCATGTGCGGGTCTCCTTGATTGGGGGTGAGCCTACACAGCGCATATGAAAAAAGGCGCCCCAAATCGGAGCGCCTTTCTTAAGTTTTAAAAGCAAAAGTTGTTAGCCTTTTTTGGAGTTGTCCTTGATGCCATCGACACCATGCGCGAGGCCACTGTCGTGCTCATCGTCGCCCTGTGCTTCAGGAAGCAAGAGGTTCAGGATGATCGCTATGAAGGCTGCTGGCAGTAGGCCGGATGTCAGCAAGATTTTCGCTGTATCGCCCAAGAATGCCATCGCATCTGGAACTTGTTGAAGGCCAAGGCCAACAGACAAGGATACGGCGAAGATCACCATGTTACGGCTGTTCCAGTTTACGTCCGCAAGCATAGACGCGCCTGCCGCTGCAACCATGCCGAACATCACGATAACACCGCCGCCGAGAACCTGAATAGGCACAGAGTTGATGACTGCGCCAACTTTCGGGATCATGCCACAGATGATCAAGAAGATCGCACCGATAGTCACAACGTGACGGGACATAACGCCTGTCATTGCGATCAGACCAACGTTCTGGCTAAAGGATGTGTTTGGCAAGGAACCGAACACGCCAGCAAGTGCAGAACCGAGACCGTCCGCGAATGTTGCGCCTGTGACTTCTTCGTCCGTTGCTTCACGACCTGCGCCACCTTTGGTGATACCAGATACGTCGCCAACAGTTTCAATCGCAGAGATGAACGCCATCAGGCACATGCCGATGATGATTGCCCAGTTGATCTCAAAGCCGAACTTGAACGGTGTCGGGATCATGAACCAGCCAGCATTACCAACGCCACCCAAGTTCACATCGCCCATGAGATAGGCTACGATGTAACCCGCGATCAAGCCGATCAAAACGGCTGCGACGGACATGAGGCCACGTGTGAAGAATTTCAACGCGAGTGTGACAAAGATCACTACGCCCGCTTGGACCCAATTGGATGCACCGCCCCAAGTTGGCTTGCCACGGTTGAAATCACCTGCACCACCAGCCGCATATTCGATGCCGACTTTGATCAATGCGAGACCGATCATCAGAACGATGAGACCTGTGACCAATGGCGGCAAGGCAAAGCGGATGCGACCAACGAACAAACCAAGGCAAGCGTGGAACAGACCGCCGATGACAACACCTGTCATTAGGCCTGCAAGACCAGCAGTGCCTGCACCGATCATCGCAGGGATCATCACTGGCAAGAATGCAAAGCTGGTACCCTGAACGATTGGCAAACGTGCACCGACCGGGCCTATGCCAATTGTCTGAATCAATGTTGCGATACCCGCGAACATGATTGCCATCTGGATCAGATAGATCAGTGCTGGAATGTCAGCGCCCGGCGCTCCAAATCCAAAACCCGCAACGCCCGCGATGATAATCGCAGGTGTCACGTTGGACACAAACATCGCAAGTACGTGCTGGATGCCCAGTGGAATCGCTTTCGCGAGAGGTGGTGTATAATTTGGATCGCGAAGCTGTTCCGCTGTCCCTAGTGAAGTATCAGCCATTGGTATTCTCCCCTTCATAGCTGTGAGTGTTGGCTGCTTCTGCGTCAGCCATATTTAGCCTTTGACCACAATATGTGGTGTTTCAAGCAAAAATTCTTTTAAGTTGTTCCCATCTCCGATGCGATCAATAACGGCGAATTGCCCTGAGCCGCTGAGCGGTGTCAAAACACCATGCCACGTGTTTTTGTGGAAATTGATGCCTTGACCAGGCTGTGTTTCAAATGCGACAGGCGTTCCGGGGGCACCATTTTCATCAGGTGCAACGATGACAAGGAAGCCGTCCGCGCTCATTGGAATAAACGCTTGTGACCCAAGCGGATGGCGTTCGACCAGATCAAATTGATAGGGCAAGGACCGCAGTTTGGCGTTGAAAACGCTGATACCGGCACGACCTGTGCCAAAGTCCATCTGCGCGCGGTCATGGTAGCGGCCGCATTTGCCCAGATTGATGATGGCATCCGGTTCACCAGAGCAGTCAATCAAATCGCCGTAGGGCGCGAAGGCCTCGGCAGTGATGGGCTGTAGGGTGATCTCGACGCTCATGGCAGGATATCCATCAGGCGGAAATCGGCGATGCGTTCGACCTGTTTGCACGCCTCTGCAAACTCGGTATCGCGATCGTTGTTGATGCGGCGATTGAAGGCGTCAAGAATGCTGGCCTTGTTGTGATCGCGTACGGCGATGATGAATGGAAAACCGTGTTTGGCAACATATGCGTCGTTCAGCTTGGTGAACGTCGCTTTTTCGTCGTCTGTCAGAAAATCGAGCCCTGCCGCGGCCTGTTCAGCGGTACTTTCCGCAGTCAGGCTATTGGCCTGCGCAAGTTTGCCAGCGAGATCAGGGTGCGCTGTAAGCACGCCTAGGCGTTGCTCTTCACTGGCAGAGCGGAAGATACGGCACAACGCGTTGTGCAACCCGATGGCTGTGTCATGGGTGCGACCGAGTTCTAGGTCATATGCGCCGTCAGCGATCCAAGGGGAATGCTCGAAAATGGATCCGTACTTAGCCACAAAAGTCTCGCGGCTCATCTCTGATGGGCGTTCATAGCGCTTGTGTGGATTTGTTGCGGCCCAATGATCGGCGATCTGCTCGCGCGTGGCGAACCAAACGCCTTGATGGGAATTGGCGTATTCAAGGAAATGCTGCAAAGCCTGCGCGCGGCCCGGGCGACCCATCAGGCGGCAATGCAGACCGATAGACATCATGCGGCCACCTTCTGCGTAAAGCACATCAAAGCTGGCTTTGAGATATTCAAAGAAATGCGCGCCTGTGTTGAAACCCTGCGGTGTGGCGAAACGCATGTCATTGGCGTCCATTGTGTAGGGCACGACCAGTTGATCATGATCGCCAAATTCCATCCAATAGGGCAGATCATCCGCGATTGAATCGGCCACGTATTTGAACGATCCGTTTTCCGCAGCAAGGCGCACGGTGTTGTCAGAGCAACGACCTATGTAGAGACCAACAGGTGCTTCGCCGACGACCTCCATGTGCAGGCGGATCGCCTCGTCCAGATCAGCCTTTTCTGCCTCTGGTGTGGCGTCCTTATATTCGATCCACTTGAGACCATGGCTGGCGATTTCCCAGCCGGCATCCTTCATTGCGCGCACCTGCGCAGGTGCACGGGCGAGGGCAGTTGCGACGCCGTAAACAGTGATCGGCGTGTTTTCTAGCAAACGATGTAAGCGCCAGAAACCAGCGCGCGCACCGTATTCGTAGATGCTTTCCATGTTCCAATGGCGCTGGCCTGGCCACGCGGCTGCGCCAACGATTTCGGACAAAAACGCCTCTGACGCTGCATCGCCGTGCAGGATATTATTCTCGCCACCCTCCTCATAATTCATCACAATTTGCACAGCGATCTTCGCGCCATTTGGCCAATTGGCCTCTGGCGGCGTCGCTCCGTAACCATGCATATCGCGGGGGTAGCGTGTCATTTAGTGGTCTCCCTAGTAGAGGCTTGATAAGGCATAAGATCAGAAAGTTTTTTCAAAAAAAACCGAATACACTATCGGATGGAACAAACTTTCGCGTATCTGCGTAAAAGTGCATATTTATCAAGCTATTCAGGAGAAAACCCATGGCCGGATATTTGACAACCCACGTTCTAGACACTGCACGCGGCTGCCCTGCTGCGGGCCTTGCGATTGATCTGTATCGCGTCGAAGGCGACACGCGCACGAAATTGAAGAGCGTCGTAACGAACGATGACGGCCGCACAGACGTGCAGATCCTGCCTGCGGAAGAGTTCGAGCTGGGCACATATGAGCTGGTCTTCCACTGCGGCGCGTATTTGGATGCATGCGGGGTCGCGCCTGAAAGTCCACGTTTCCTAGATGTCGTGCCTTTGCGCTTCGGTATGTCAGAAGCTGCGCATTATCATGTGCCGTTGTTGCTCTCGCCGTTTGGGTATTCGACGTATCGGGGGAGTTGATCTGGGCAGGATGTCAGCCGCGGAAAGTCGGGCTTAGAACTTAACAAATCACCTGTTACACAATGTAGAGGCTTTGTTTCAGCACACCGTCTTCGGTTTTGGTGGCAGTATGACGTATCTCCCCGTTCTTAACTCACCTTCGCACAGCCCCCTCGATCCGCTCGATCATAAACTCCATGAACAGGCGCGCTTTGGGGTCTTGGTGGCGGCGGTGTGTGTAGAGACAGGCCATTTGCACGGGCAGGGGCGGGGTGTCTTCGGCGACGGCGAGCAAAGCGCCTGATTTCAGGTGATCTGCGATCTCAAAGACGGGGCGCAGGGCGATGCCGGCGCCTTGCAAGGCCCAATCGGTGAGAACATCGCTGTCATCGCACTCGAACCGGCCTTGCACATCGAATTTGCGAGGGCCGTCAGTGGTAGATAACTCCCATTGGAATTCCGTCGCACCGGGGAAGCGCAGGTTCAGGCAGTTGTGTTTGCCGCGATCAATGTCAGAGCCGTTTTTTGGGTGGCCATGCTCGGCCACATAAGAGGGGCTGGCGCACAAAACGCGCGCGCAATCGGCAATCTTGCGGATGCGCAGGTTTGAATCCTCGGGGCGACCAAGGAAGAAGGCTATGTCGAGGCCCTCGGCCGTCAAGTCGATCTTGCGATCCGTCATACGCAGGCGCACGTCCACCAGCGGATACTCAGCGGCGAAATCAGGCACATGGGGCGCGATCAGGCGGCGACCAACCCCCAAAGGCGAAGCGATATGAAGCGTACCGCGCGGATTTTCGGTGGCATCGCCAACGCCTGCTTCGGCGGCTTCGACTGCCTCAAGAACTGAGCAGGCCCCGACATAGAAGATGCGTCCTTGCTCGGTCGGGGTCAGACTGCGGGTGGTGCGTTGGAACAGGCGCACGCCTAAGTGCGCCTCAAGCTGTGAAATGCGCGCGGAGGTGACGGCAGGCGAGATACGCTGGTCACGCGCCGCGGCAGACATGCTACCAAGCTCATAGATTCGCACAAAGGTGCGCAGGTTATCGAAGTAGGACATTATTTGGCTATTTTTGACACTCTTTGAAGAATGCCAATTATAGCGGAAAAATGCGTGAGTGGATAGTCTACGCGCAAAACAAGGAGATTTCGTCAATGTATGATCTGGCAATCATTTGGGACTGGCTCGCATTTGCAGTGCGTTGGGTGCATGTCATCACCGCAATGGCGTGGATCGGTGCGTCGTTCTTCTTTATCGCGTTGGACTTGGGGCTGAAGAAAGCGCCAAATATGCCCGAAGGTGCGAGTGGGGAAGAATGGCAGGTTCACGGCGGTGGATTTTACCACATCCAGAAATATTTGGTTGCCCCCGAAAATATGCCAGAGCATCTGATCTGGCACAAATGGCAAAGCTACACGACTTGGTTGTCTGGCGCGGCTTTGCTGATGATCGTTTATTGGGCAGGTGCGGAGTTGTTTTTGATTGATCCGGCCAAGGCCGACTTGTCCGTTTTCATGGCGATCGTGATTTCCGCAGGCTCATTGACCATTGGCTGGATCGCTTATGATTTTCTTTGCAAATCCAAGCTGGGCGAAACGCCTACGCTGCTGATGGTATTGTTGTTCGTTATCCTTGTGATCATGGCCTACGGATACAACGAGTTTTTCACAGGGCGGGCGGCCTTGCTACACCTAGGTGCATTCACTGCGACGATCATGACCGCAAACGTGTTTTTCATCATCATGCCTAACCAACGCATCGTTGTCGCGGACTTGAAAGCAGGGCGCACGCCGGATGCGAAATACGGCAAGATCGCCAAGCTGCGCAGCACGCATAACAACTATCTGACGTTGCCTGTGATCTTCTTGATGTTGTCCAACCATTATCCTTTGGCCTTTGGCACTGAATATTCTTGGATTATCGCATCGCTGATCTTCCTGACCGGTGTCACCATCCGTCATTACTTCAACACGTTGCATGCGACAGGTAAGGGACCTAACTGGACTTGGGCTGTGACGATCTTTTTGATGATTGTGATTGCGTGGCTGTCTACTGCAAACACGTGGGACGAAGACTACGATACGGCTGAGGCGCAAACCTTGTCAGAGCATCAAGAAATGCTGGTTGCGTCGGCTGGCTATGAGGAAGTTGAGAACATCGTTCTTGGGCGCTGTTCTATGTGCCATGCGCGTGAACCCAGCTGGGACGGTATCCGCTGGGCACCTAACGGCGTGTTTCTAGAAACGCGCTATGACATCGTGCGCTCGGCGCGTGAAATTTATTTGCAGGCGGGCGTATCCCACGCAATGCCACCCGCGAATATTACCGAGCTTCCTGATGAAGATCGCGTCAAGATCGTGAAGTGGTTCCGCAACGCTGGCAAAGTTGACATCGCGCAGGCAGAGGGCTGATCGCTGACGCATCAGACCGTGTGCATCGCGCTGGCGGTTACGTGGAAACGTCCTTGCAAAATGTGTTGTGACGTCGTTGGATAAGTGAAACCCAAAAGCCTTGTCGCGAAAGAGATATGTCCGATGAAAATGAGCGATTCTAAAGTTATTAACGCTGACCCCGTGACGGTCTTTGCCGCACTGCTGGATTGCGAAGTGCTAAAAACCTGCGTGCCCGGTTGCACCGAAATGAGCGGGTCCGCCAGCGAAGGATTCACCGCTACCGTCGTGCAAAAAGTGGGGCCCGTTAAAGCGACCTTCAAAGGTGAGGTCGAGCTTAGCGAGATTGTTGAGGGTGAAAGCCTAACACTTACAGGTGCAGGCAAAGGTGGTGCAGCCGGATTTGCCAAGGGTGGCGCAAACGTGCGTTTAGAAGCCGAAGGTGAACAAACCATTCTTCACTATGATGTCGAAGCTAAGGTTGGCGGTAAGCTCGCGCAGCTTGGTAGCCGGATTGTCGATGGCTTTGCCAAGAAAATGGCAGATCAATTCTTTACGGCATTTCAGGATGCAGTCGGTGCACCTGAAACGGATGAAGAGAATGATTATGCTGAGACCGACGCGCCGAAGAAGGGCTGGTTTCGCAAGCTGCGTTCAAGCTAGGGGCGTCGGCTGTTTCAACCAAGTCACTATTATTGCATTGCTTATGCAAATTTACGTGGTTTGCGTCTTTAATTTCATGAATGGCTTAGTCAAAGAAAAACCGCGAAACCGGAAAGGGTGCCGCGGTTTATCGTTTCAGTAGGTGGGAAAACTAAGAACTTTTACAGCCCCCATTTCGCCGCTGTTGTTTCGAAGAAGCCTTGAGTTTTCTTCAACTCAACCCAAGAGTTGACATAGTTGATCCAAACTTGATCGGTCTGCGGCAAAAGCATCGCAATTGGTGTCGGTGCGCGTGGTGCTTCGACGCCGATCTGCGTGAGGTTTGGGAATTTCGTCAAAAGCGTAGAGCCTTCGATGTTAGATGTGATGAACACATCCGCACGACCTGAGAGAACCTCTTGGAAGCCACGCGCAGGCGCTTCTACGACAACAATCTTCGCATTCGGGAACCAGTCACGGACCAGTTTTTCGAACGATGTGCCAAGCGTTGTAGACACTGTAACGTCAGCGTTGTTGATGCTTTCCCATGTGGAGAAACGATCCGCTTTGTCGGTCGTCGTGAAGGGCAGCATTTCAACGGAAATGTAGCTGCTGGAATATCCCGCCGCCTTTAGGCGCGCTGGGCTGATCGAAGCAGAGCCTGTCATGTGGTAGTTGCCTGCAACAACGCCGTTTACCAGTGTTTTCCAGTCTGTGGGGACAAACTCGACTTCAACGCCAAGGTCTGCACCAAGTTGGGTCATCACATCGATGTCGAAACCGACATAAGAGTTTGTCGCCGGGTCACGAACTGACATCGGGTTCCAGTCGCCGGTTGTGCCGACTTTCAGTACTCCGCCGCTGAGTATGTCGTTCAAAGCAGACTGTGCGCTAAGAGGCGCCGCGATCAAAGCAGTCATGCAGGCGGCGACGGCTCCTAGTTTTTTGAAGAAATGCATGTTCTTTTCCTGATATTTGGATTTTAGTGTCAAACGGTCATGTTTCACACGATCTGTTGTGTTCATCTTCGAGAAGACTAGTTGTAGAACTTGTGTCGCGAACTTCAAGGAGCGTGGAATGACAAAGACCGGCGATGCGATAGAGATCAAAGGTCTCAACAAATGGTATGGCGACTACCAAGCCCTCAAAAACATCGACCTGACCGTTGCCCATGGCGAGCGTATCGTTGTCTGCGGTCCTTCTGGATCGGGTAAGTCGACTTTGATACGCTGCGTGAATTCATTGGAAGAGCACGACAGCGGAGGTATCATAGTAGACGGAACCGAAATGACCGACAAAGAGTCAATCAACGCGATCCGTTCCGAAGTTGGAATGGTGTTCCAGCAGTTTAATCTGTTTCCTCATCTCACTATCATGCAAAACCTCACGCTGGGCCCAATGAAAGCGCGCGGAATGAGCAAGGCCGACGCGGAAGAGCGTGCCATGCGCTACCTTGAGCGCGTGCGCATTCCTGACCAAGCCCATAAGAAACCAAGCGAGCTTTCGGGCGGTCAGCAACAGCGCGTTGCGATTGCGCGCTCGCTTTGCATGGAACCCAAGATCATGCTTTTCGACGAACCTACGTCGGCCCTTGATCCAGAGATGATTTCAGAAGTGCTCGATGTGATTGTCGACCTCGCGGAAGATGGCATGACAATGATTGTTGTTACGCATGAGATGGGGTTTGCACGCCGCGCAGCGGATCGGATGATCTTTATGGATCACGGTGAAGTGATAGAGACGGGCTCGCCTACAGACTTCTTTGACGCGCCCAAGACCGAGCGCTGCAAACAATTCCTTAGCCAAATCTTGCAGCATTGAGAGCGGATAGATGAAACTTAAAACCGCACTTCTTTTTAGCTGTCTGATTTTCCTTGTCGGTTGTAACGCGACCCCCGGCACTTGGGGTTGGTATGTGATCGATCCGCGTACACCCGCGGGCTACAACAACATCCGCTTTTTACTAAACGGATTCGGCGCGACGATCCTGTTGTCCGTCATCGCGGCCTTCCTTTCTATGGCGATTGGCCTGATGGTCGCTTTGCCGGGAATGTCCACGAACCGCTGGATCAGATTACCCTCGCGTATTTACATCGAGTTCGTGCGCGCCATTCCATTGTTGCCGATGCTGTTCTGGGTGTTTTATGGCTTGCCCGTTGTTCTGAAATCTATGGGCATCAATGTCAGTATTGATGCGTTCTGGGGTGCGATTATTACCTTGGCGATTTCGGACAGCGCCTTTACGGCGGAAATCTACCGCTCTGGTATCCAATCGATCGCGAAAGGGCAGACCGAAGCGGCAAAGACCATCGGTCTGAACTACCGCCAAACCATGCGCTATGTGATTTTGCCGCAAGCAATTAAACGCATTCTGCCACCTCTCGCGAACCAGTTTATCTACATCGTGAAAATGTCAGCATTCGCCTCTGTCATCGGCATGCAAGAGTTGACACGCCGTGCGAATGAGTTGGTGGTAACAGAATACCGTCCCTTGGAGATTTATACGTTACTGATCTTGGAATACTTGGTGCTGGTCTTGATCATTAGTTTCTTTGTGCGCTGGTTAGAGCGCAAGATGGGGTCGGATGAGAGTCGGTGAGCCAGGATAGGCGTCGCTAATGCGTCATTAATTTGGAAAAAGTGCTTAGTTAGTGCAACGTAAGAGAAGACATAATCGCAATGTTAATCCGATTGAAACTACTCTGGGAACACCACCGCACCGCTTTGCTCGCTTTTGTCGCTTTGCTTTGTGTTGCAGGGTATTTCGGGTTGAATGCGCTCTCGGCTGCGATCTATTGGAACGACCCGCGCCATCAGGATCAATCGCTCGCCCCTTGGATGACCCCGCGCTATGTTGCGCATTCGTATGACATTCCGCCTGATGTCCTTGGTCCAGCCCTCTTCTTTGATCCAAGTGATCCACCACGCCGTCGCAGACTTGAAGACATCGCGGTCGCTAATGGCGTAACCCTTCAGGATCTTCAGGAACGGGTCACGAAAGCCACGGCAACTTATCGGGCAAGTCGCAATGACTGAGACTGTTCTCAATCTTATGACAAATTACGGGGTCGTTATTCTCTTTTTTGCAACCTTCCTGTCATGTCTTTGCGTACCCTTACCTTCTTCGTTGATGATGCTGGCTGGCGGTAGCTTTGCGGCGACGGGCGATCTCGAAGCGTCTTCAACCGTCGCGGCCGCCTATCTGGGCGCGGTATCAGGCGACAATTCTGGGTATTTTCTGGCACGTATTTTTGGCAACCGTATCTTGGGTTGGCTTGAAGTGAATCCCAAACGCGCAAAGCTGCGTGATAGCGCCAAGTCATATATGGACCGTAAAGGTCCAATAAGCGTGTTTCTGTCTTGTTGGCTTGTCGCCCCGCTTGGCCCTTATGTGAATTTGGTCAGCGGCATCACCCATTACAGCTGGTTCAAATTCGCCTTTTGGGGTGCCTTGGGAGAAGTGTTTTGGGTCGGTATCTATGTCGGTCTGGGGTATAGTTTCTCAGATCAAATCACTGCGCTAGCAACCATGCTGGGCAATGCCAGTGGCTTTATCGTAGCGATTTTAGCAATTGTCCTTCTGGGGCGTTGGCTTTGGAAAGTCAGTAAGCCCTCTACTATTCCCTAGAACCAAACAAAGGATATCGCCATGAGCTGGACCACATTTCTAAACGACACGATGGGCCGTATCGGCACGCTGCAAAAAGAAACCCCAGAGATGTTCGCAGGGTTCAACACGATGTCCAAAGCGGCGAAAAAGAACGGTGTGCTCGATGAGAAAACCAAAGAATTCATCGCGCTGGGCATCGGTATCTCTACGCGCTGCGATAGCTGCATAGGCTTTCACGTAAAGTCCTTGGTGCGCCTGAAGGCGACACGCGAAGAGCTATGCGAAGCGTTGGAAATGATTGGTTACATGGGCGGCGGTCCGTCGATTGCCTACAGCGCCAAAGCGTTGGAGGCCTACGACGAATTCACCAAGCGTTAACTTTGAACGACGCCTGTTGCGCGCCACGCATCGAAAATCTCTAGCGCTTTGTCAGCGAAAGCAGCGTCATTGATGTGGCACCCAATTTTGTGTGTCTCAACATTGGATGGCATCGCGTTTTCCATATCTTTCAAGAAACGATCCAGCCCAACCTGGTTGTGCAGATCAGCGCCCACCCGATCCCATTCACCCAAGCCGTGTTCTGGTAAAATCACGGCGACGGGGCCTTTGGCTGTGGACAACTGTTCACAATGCGCTTTGGCCACAAGTGTACGTTCTTCTTCGTTCAGGACAATCGAGGTCAGTAGGCGATTGTGCTCGTGCTTGAGATGTTCAAACCATTTTTCAGGGATAGGCTGCCAGCCGACGATATCCACGAGATCATAACATCCGGGTGCCACAATTTGCGGCGTCCCAACTTTACCCGCATTGGTCAGTCGATCCGCGCCCGCAGATATATTTGATCCATTCACGTGGTTGCCCAATTCCTGCGTGCAGAAATCCATTACACAAGCAAAAGCACCTTGGGCGGCAAGGCTTTCAAATGCACGTCCACCCATACCGGTTGCATGAAACACAGCGACTTCATAGCCGCGCGCTTCTAGTGCGGGTTTCAAAGGGATCACGTATTTCAACGCGGAAGTGCCAAGTGACATCATTCCGATCAGCGGCTTGTCTGGATCAGGTTTCTGCACAGCTTTCGCAGCACCTAGAACCGCGCCAGCCGCTTGGCTGAGCGATGCTTTGCAAACAGAGTTCAGCCCATACAGACCACCTGCCCAAAGGATCATCTGCGTATCTGCAGCAAGGCGTTCAGCGGGGATAAGCGGTGAGAAGGATACGGTAGATACGATGTATTTCGGCACGCCCAAGGGCAAAGCAGTACACACGTCCAAGGCCAGATCAGTGCCCATGGTGCCACCCAGCACGATCATTCCGTCGAATTGACTTTCAGTATAAAGCCGCGCGCTTAGCATCGCGGCACCTTTGCCCATGATCTGCATCGCGTGGTTTTCATCACCAGTGGCAATTGCAGCCTCAATACTGCTGCCGCCTTCGCTGGCTACATCATGTTTTGAGTAATCCGTCGGCTTTGAAGGATCGCCTAAAACGGACACATCCATCGTGACGACCTCGCCGCCTTGCTCACGGATCACGCTTGCAAGAAATCCCAACTCGTCATCTTTGGTGTCATAGGTTCCGATCACCAGAATTTTGTTGTTCGACATGATCTTTCCTCGATGTTTACAGCTTGATCCAAGCTGTTTTCAAATTGATGTACTTCTCAATCGCGTGCAGCGATTTATCGCTACCATTGCCCGATTGACCAACACCCCCAAGCGGCACAGTGCCATCCGCACCACCGTATGTATTTACGTGCATCACGCCTGTTCTGATCTCGCGCACCATTCGATGCGCTCGGCTCAGGTTTGATGTCCAAACCGCCCCTGCCAAACCATAGACGGTTGCATTGGCAAGGCGAACAGCCTCTTCATCGTTTTCAAACGCTGTGACGCCCAAGACAGGTCCAAAGACTTCTTTCTGCGTCAGGGTCGCGTCAGCGGTGACCCCTGTGACAATCGTTGGGGCCATGTAGTAGCCGCCAGTGTCCTGCAAAATGCGATCACCGCCCATAATGACTTCACCACCTTCAGCGCGTGCAGTATCTACAAACCCTAGGTTCTGCGTCAGTTGAATTTCAGAATTTACAGCGCCGATGGCGGTTCCCAAATTCAATGGATCACCGACAGGCATGCTTGCCGTCGCTTTGGCCACTTCGGCCACAAAATCATCATGGATCGACGCTTCGACCAATAGTCGTGATCCGGCGACGCAAACTTGACCTGAGTTACGGAAAATTCCACCAGCCGCGATCTTTGCAGCCTCAACCAAGTTAGGAGCATCTGCAAAAACCACATTCGGTGATTTGCCGCCTAGCTCCAGATAGACACGCTTCATGTTTGAACGCGCTGCGTATTCCATCAAACGACGACCGGTACCGCCTGATCCTGTAAACACCAGCACGTCCACATCCATCGACAGGCCCATCGCTTCGCCGACAACCGCGCCTTCGCCTGTGACCGCATTCAGAACACCGTCTGGCAAGCCTGCGTCATGTGCGAGTTCAATCATGCGCATCAAAGATAATGAGGCTGTTTCAGAGGGTTTCAACACCACCGAGTTGCCCATTGCCAAGGCTGGACCCAGTTTCCAAGCGCCAATCATCATCGGGAAGTTCCATGGAATGATTGCACCGACCACACCAACAGGTTCCTTATGGATCATGCCCAGAATATCTGAGGGGGTTGCGGCGATCTCGCCGTAGATCTTGTCCAAGGCTTCGGCGTAATAGCGGATGGTGCCTGCGGCTGATCCCGGTTCTGCTTTGATTGCCATGTTGATTTCGGTGCCATTGTCGCGCACGCCAAGTACGGCCAATTCCAGCGCGTTGGCCTCGATCAAATCGGCCCATTTCATCAGCACTTTCTTACGCGCGGCTGGGGCTTGTCCTGACCAACGCTTGTCCTCAAATGCAGCGCGCGCCGCTTCGATTGCTGTGTTCATGTCATCAACTGTGCCACGTGCGGTTTGCGTGAGTAGCTGCCCGTCAATGGGTGACAGGATGTCCATTAACCCACCATCAGAGGCAGGCACCATTTTGCCGTTGATGATATGCGTGCGTGTCGCAACCGGCTCTGCGCGGAGCGCGTCGATTCTGCTCTGGTCCATCTGGGCTACCTCATTTGGCTGTCGTGGAGATTATGATCTTCATCGGGCTGATACGCCCGATATTCTTTGATCAATGTTCGAATATGCAGCGCGATTACGATTACGATCATCGCGAAAATAATCATCGCGATGGGGCGGTCAATCATATCGAGAGGCGTCTTCAAGCGTGGCATGGAAGAGCGTAGTTTGACCTCCATAATCCCACCAAGCACCATGCCTAGGATGATCGGCACAATCGGCAAGTTCAGCCGTTTCAGAACCAGTCCCAAAATGCCAAATCCCGCTGCAATCATACAGTCTGTCAAGGAGTTGCGCAGGCTGTAAACGCCCACAAAGGACAGGATCAGGATCAACACGCCCAAGAAGCGTGTCGGGACCCGTATGATCTTGGTCAGTAAGTTCGTTGAGAACAGTAAGAAGACCATGACGATGATGTTAAGCAAGATCAGCGCGAAGTAGAGGCCGTACACAAGATCAATGTTGTTCTGGAACAGCTGGGGCCCGGGGATCACGTTGTGCACGTAAAACACCGATAACATCATCGCTGTCAGTGCTTCGCCGGGAATACCAAGGGCAAGCAAGGGGATCATCGCCGCCGCTGGCACCGCGTTGTTTGCGGCCTCTGAGGCGATTAGTCCTTCGGGCGAGCCTTTGCCGAATTTCTCGGGAGTCTTGGATGTTTTTTGCGCGTAAGTGTAGCTCATGAATTGTGCGGTGAACTCGCCTGTGCCCGGAATCATGCCAAGGATCACACCAAAACTGGACGCGACAGTCGCCACGCGCTTGTGCTTCATCAGTTCTTTGAAGCCCGCGCTCATTTTCCCTGTGACGGGCTTGGCTTCGGGACTTTCATCAGGAGCGGTCAGCAGGAAGAAAGCTTGGCTGAGGGCGAAAAGGCCAAGCACAACAACAATCAGATTAATGCCGGATGTGAGAAAGGTCAGCTCGAACGTATAGCGTTGCGTGTAAGTGACGGCGTCCAAACCAATTGTTTGCAAGAAAATTCCAAACATGGCCAGCATGCCCGCCGCCATGATTTGCCCGCGATGCGCAAGCACTACCAAAATGATGCCCAGCAACGCAGCCAAGAAAATCTCGCGGCTGCCAAACATCGGCGCGATCAATGCAAGAACGGGGGAAAGTAAGATCAAACAGAGAATGCCATAGATACCCCCCCAGAATGATGCACTATAGGCCAGCGATACGGCTCTATGCGCTTCGCCGCGCTGGGTCATCGGGTATCCGTCGTATGACGTCAGCGCATTCACCGCAGTGCCGGGCGTGTTGATCAAAACCGCAGGTATTGCGCCACCGTACATGGACGATCCGTAGATTCCGAGGAGCATTGTCAAACCAACGATCGGATCAAGCGAGAATGTGGCAGGCAGCAAAATTGCGATAGCTACAGCAGGTCCAACACCGGGAATTGCACCAATGATAACCCCACCGATTGACCCAACCAACAGCGCGACGATCACATCCCATCTGGCGAGCATTTCGGCGCCTGCAATCAGGTTTTCCATGGTTCAATCCGATCAGAAATAGGTCAGCATGATTTGGCGCAGGCCGTCAGGCAGATATTCGTAAAGCAACCCGGAAGGCAGCTTTACCTGTAAGAATGTTTTGAACAAAAGCACGATCACCAAGGCGCTGGCGAATGCTGATACGAGTGCCATCCGGCTTCGGTATCCCGCTCTGATTGTTAGGGCGAGCGAGAAAATCACGGTCGTGAACAAGTACCCTGAGTATGGCACGAGCATTGCGTAAACGATAAACCAAGCGGCATATTCCAGCGAAGCAAACCACAGCAGAACCTCTCTCCAGCGCCCTTCGATGCGTTCGGACAGCATCGAACCAAGCAAATGAAAGACCGCGAATGCGGACATCAGGGTCAAAGACACCGCAGGCCAAAAGCGGGGTTGCGCAAACAGTTTGCCATTTGGCTTGTAAGCGGTTTGTTCAAACAGTTGGGATAGCAGGTAAAGAGATATAGCCAGCGTGACCCAAGCGAAGACGATATCTCCGGGGCGGCGATATCGTTTGAAAAGCACTTGTAGTGATTTTACGCGCGACATGCGGTTGTCCTGACTGGGGTAAGGATGATCGGGCTGCAACGCTGCCCGATCAGATGTTGTGTCAGATTATTCTGCCAGCAACTTCTCGATGCCTGCAAGCGTCTCGATGTCCTTTGCAATGAGCGCGGACACGTCTGCGGCGCTCTGCCAATACACCAGCGCGCCGGTCTCAGCTGCTAGCTTTTGTGCGCGCTCTGACATAACGGTCTTTTGTGCGACGGTGATGATCTTTTCACGCACATCAGCAGGTGTGTCCTTGTGAACGAACAGTCCGTTCCAAAGCGCAACGTCCAAAGACGGGGCAAGTTCGGCAACTGTCGGCGTGTCCGGTGTCAATGCAATGCGCTCTGCTCCGATAGAGGCCAGAACCTTCACTTTATCAAGGCAGGGCAAGATCAACTGAAGCGTCGTGTTGATCACGTCCACATCGCCAGAGGCCAATGTGTTGCAATCAAGTGCGTCAAAGGCGGCGTCAGATGCGAAGGAAAAACCCATTTCTTTGGCCAAACCGAACGTCACCTGTGTTGGTACAAGTGGCGCACCAAAGTGTCCAAGTGCAACATCGTTGGTTTTTGCATGCTCAGCCAAGCCAGCAACATCGTCATAAGGCGCATTTTCGCCAGCTGCGATCACGAACGGATATGTAAGAAAGTTGCCAAGCGGCTCGAACGGATCTGGGTTCAGCTCAGGGATACCGATCTGTGGGCCTACGACTGGAACGGCAATAATGAAAGAGCCAATTGTGTAACCGTCCGCAGGAGCGGTTGCGACTTCAACGGCACCGGGGAAAGGTCCACCGCCGCCACCAGGTTTGTTCACAACAGCTGTTGCAACGCCGTATTCTGCCTGAAAATCTTCAGCGATCATGCGTGTCAGCACGTCTTCCAGATCACCTGGAGGCCACGGAACAACGAAGGAAACCGGCTTTTCCGGATACTCTGCTTGTGCAGCGCCTGTGACGGCAGCCATTGCAATCGCCATAGCCGTGAGCGTTTTCGTGAATTTCAACATTGTTTTCTCCCTTTATCGGTTCATATAATGAACCATCGTTTCTATTAAAAGGTTGCCTTGTTAATTACCATCTGTCAAACTTTTACTGAAATCAACAGGAGCCTCAAGCCCAACATGTCTTCAGCCACGAAAACCCTCGAGTTGCTTGGATACTTCTCGGTCAATCGGCCAGAGATTGGGCTGTCGCAGTTCTGCCGTCTTGCGGGGCGCGATAAAGCGACCACGTATCGCCATCTTCGAACACTTGAAGATACGGGGTTCATTGAACAAAACCCCCTTAACAAACGCTATCGGCTTGGACCAGCATTGCTGCAACTTGCTCAAACACGGGAACTAACTGTGCCGCGAAAATCAGGTGCAGAACCTGCTTTAAAAGTACTTGCAAACGCGACGGGTGAGACGACGCATGTGTCTGTACTTTCCGGCACGGTCATATACCCGCTTTTGTCCTGCGAATCGGATGTTCATAGCACGCGGGTGATCATTGATGTGCAAACGACACCATTGCATGCGACCGCGTCTGGGCTGTGCGTGTTGGCGTTTGGACCTGATGAACTTCTGGATGTGGCCAGCGTCAATATGACGGCATTTACAGATCAAACGTTGAACAGCAGAGCTGCATTAGAAGATGCGATCCAAGGCGTGCGCGAGACTGGGTTTGGCCGGACGGATCGTAGTTTTGAGGACGAAGTGTCTAGCTTGTCCGCGCCAATCTTCGATCAAACTGGATTATTGGTGGGTGCGGTGTCTGTTGCCTGTGTCGCATCGCGTTTCACGCCAGCTTTTGAAGCCGGCCTTTACCACCCCTTAGTCTTGGCAAGCCGTACGATCACCCAGAATTGGGGTGGTGAGATACCTGAATATATCGAGGCCGCTTGGGCAAAAGCCTTATCCGCATCACATGCATTGGAAACCGCGTCATGAAAGATTCAAACTTCCTGAAAGAAAACAACGCACGTCAGTTGTGGCATCCGATGACCTCGCCGCAAGATAGCATCGATAACCCACCCAAAATCATCACGGGGGCCGGTGGCGTTAGCATTACGGATATCGATGGACACACGGTTGTTGATGGTGTCGGTGGTCTTTGGAACGTCAACCTTGGCTACTCTTGCCAACCCGTAAAAGATGCGATGGCAACGCAGCTCGAAACGCTGCCCTATTATTCAACATTCCGCGGTACGACAAATGATGTGGCGATTGAACTGGCTTATGAGTTGGGTGAATTCTTCGCCCCTGATGGCCTCAGCCGTGCGTTCTTTACCTCGGGTGGCTCGGACTCTGTTGAAACCGCGCTGCGTCTTGCGCGCCAATATCACAAACTACGCGACGAACATGGTCGCACCAAATTCCTGAGCCTGAAGAAAGGCTATCACGGAACACATTTTGGCGGCGCGTCTGTCAACGGTAACGCCAATTTCCGCACGGCTTACGAGCCACTTTTGTCCGGCTGTTTCCATATTCCTGCGCCCTACACCTACCGCAATCCATTCAATGAAACGGACCCTGAACGGCTTGCACAACTTTGTGCGTCCGCGCTTGAAGACGAGATCGCTTTCCAAGGGGCGGGCACGATTGCTGCAATGATTATGGAGCCGATCCTTGGCGCAGGCGGTGTTATTCCACCGCACAAGTCGTTTGCGCCGATGGTGCAGGAAATCTGTAATCGCAACGGTATCCTTTTGATCACAGACGAAGTGATCACCGCTTATGGCCGTACAGGTGCTTGGTCTGGTGCGCGCCTTTGGGGCATCAAACCCGATATGATGGCCACGGCCAAGGCGATCACTAACGGATATTTCCCTTTCGGTGCTGTCATGCTTGGCGATCGTATGGTGGAGGTGTTTGAAGGCAATCCAAATGCCAAGATCGGCCATGGTTATACGTATTCAGGTCATCCTGTTGGGGCTGCGGCTGCGCTTGCGTGCCTTGCTGAAACCAAGCGTTTGAATGTCGTCGAAAACGCGGCTGCACGTGGGACGCAGCTTTATGAAGGTTGTCTAGCGCTGAAAGAAAAATACGACATCATCGGCGATGTGCGTGGGGGACATGGTTTGATGACTGCGATCGAAATGGTGTCTGATCGCGCCACAAAGAAACCCGTCGAAGCAAGTCGCGCGCAAGTGGTTCAAGATACGGCCTACGACAATGGTGCAATGGTACGTGTGTCTGGACCCAACTTGATCTTGTCGCCACCTTTGGTGCTGACTGAAGCGGATGCACAAACGCTTTTGGATGGTATCGACGCTGGCTTCAAAGCAGCGTGAACCGTTCGACTGAACAATTGATCAAAGATCGGGCCCGTTTCATGGGCCCGAATGTTGCGACCTTTTATGATGAGCCAGTGCACTTCGTCAAAGGGGAGGGTGTTTGGCTGTGGGACCAAAGCGGTCGCAAGTATCTTGATTGCTACAACAACGTCCCACATGTCGGTCACTGCAACCCGCGCGTGGTTGACGCGATTTGCCGTCAGGCAAGCACACTCAACACCCACACCCGCTATCTGCATGACGGGATCCTCGACTATATCGAACGCCTTACGGTGAGCATGCATTCGACTCTAAACACCGCAATTCTGACCTGTACGGGATCAGAGGCTAACGACATCGCTCTACGCATGGCCGAAGCGGTGACAGGCAAACGCGGAATTATCGCAACCGACGCAACATATCATGGGAACACCTCACTGGTGAGCCAGCTTAGCAAAAGCAATGTGCCAACAGTTGGCTTTGGCTTAGGTGAGTATTTTCGCTTTGTAGATGCACCCGATAGCTATCGAAGATCTGATCCTGACGGCAGCCTGTTCGCGCAATCAGTCGCCGAACAGATCGAAGCACATGAAACATCTGGCACAGGCTTTGCTGCACTTCTGATTTGTCCATACTTCCTGAATGAAGGTTTCCCGGATAATCCGGATGGCTGGTTAAAACCTACCGCGGATGTTGTGCGTAAAGCGGGTGGTTTGTTGATCTGTGATGAAGTGCAATCAGGCTTTGGTCGCACCGGCACACACATGTGGACGCATGAAAAAATGGGTGTCGTGCCGGACGTTGTGACCTTGGGAAAACCTATGGCGAACGGTCATCCCGTGGGTGGCGTCGTGGCGCACGGCGATATCATTGCCGCTTTTCGCAAAGGTTATCGCTACTTCAACACCTTTGGCGGCAATCCGGTCTCTTGCGCAGCGGCTATGGCCGTTCTCGAAGAGATGGATGCGCAAAACCTACAAGAAAACGCGAAAGCCGTCGGTGATCATGCGCGCACACGGCTGAAAGTGCTTCAATCAAAGCATGAGGTGATTGGCGACGTTCGCGGATCTGGCCTCGTCTTTGGTGCCGAACTTGTTGAAGACAGAACAAGAAAATCACCCGCTAGCGCGTTCACAGATCACATCATCAATGACATGCGCCAACGTGGGATCATCCTGTCCAAGCTCGGGCGACACAAAAACACGCTGAAGATACGCCCACCTATGCCGTTCTCTGTCGAGAACGCTGATCTTTTGTTTGACACTTTAGATGATGTTCTTACGCGGGCGTCATGAACTATATCGTTGAAAAGGCACTGGCACTTTGGGGTGCTACAGGCGCAGACTATACGCTTGTCGCCGCACGTGAAAATGCGGTGTACCGGATCACAAAAGGCGACTGGACCTTTGCATTACGCTTGCATCGTCAAGGCTACCGTACGGATCAAGAACTATGGTCAGAACTGCAATGGATGGAAGCTGCAGCAAAAGGCGGAATTATAGTGCCAAGGCCCATCCCAACGCCCTCAGGTGATGTCCTACGGGTTGTTGATGATGTTCAAGTAGACGCATTGACCTGGCTTGCAGGGGCACCGGTTGCAGAAATTTTCGAAACACTAGGCTTACCACAGCGCGCCCATATTTTCCGCAATTTAGGCCGCGAAATGGCGTGCCTGCATAAGGTTTGTGATTCTTGGACACTGCCAAATGGGTTCACGCGCTGCGCATGGGACGTGGAAGGGTTGGTTGGGGGAAATCCGCTTTGGGATCGGTTCTGGGATAATCCAGAGTTGAGCCGCGAGGATCGTGAACTGTTCTTGCAGGTCCGCGATATTGGGCAAAAACACTTGGGTGCTTTGAAGGGCAATCTAGATTTCGGACTGATCCATGCGGACCTTGTTAGTACGAACGTTATGATTGATGGTGATCAGCTAAAGTTCATTGATTTTGATGATGGGGGCTTTGGGTTTCGCCTGTTTGAAGTGGCGACTGCGCTGCTGAAATTCATCGAAGACCCGAATTACGCCGAGCTTAAGAGCGCGTTGTTTGCAGGGTATCGGTCCGTGCGACCGCTCGATACCAGTGCATTTGATCTATTCCTGCTGCTAAGGGCAACGACCTATGTGGGGTGGAACATCACACGTATGGCAGAAGCGGGTGCAGATGGACGAAACGTGCGTTTTGAGAATACGGCGCGCAAGCTTGCTCTGGCTTACTTGCAAGCCTGACGCTTACTTTTGCGACAATCTGCTCAGAGCTTCCGAAGCTGCCATGCGCATGTTTCTTGCAAACAAGGTCACATCAATCTCTGTCGCGATAAAGCTCGCACCAAGGTCTCTACATTGCTGCTGAAGCTCTTTGTCGAGCGTCAAGATACCAGCCGCTTTTCCGCCTTTCACAATTCGTTCGATCGCAGACAGAACCGCGGCCTTCACTTCTGGTGCACCGGCCTGGCCGATGAAACCCATATCGGCCGCTAAATCTGCAGGGCCGATGAATACACCATCAATGCCCTCAACCGCGAGAATATCGTCAAGCGCGCCCATGCCGAGACGGTTTTCTACCTGTACGATCAAGCAAATCTCGTCCCGCGCCGTCGTCAGATAATCCGTGATGCCTGAAAAATCAGACGCCCGCGCCAAAGCCGACCCAACACCGCGCACACCATGGGGCGGATAGGTGACGGCATCGACCATCGCTTGCGCTTGTGCGCCGCTTTCCACCATCGGGATCAGTAAGCTTTGCGCACCCGCATCAAGGTACTGTTTGACCAGTGCTGTATCACCAACAGGCGGACGCACCATCGCGTGGGTGTCACTGCCTTTCAGCACCTGCAATTGCGCCATGATCGAGCGCAGATCATTCGGCGAATGCTCTCCATCGACGCAAACCCAATCAAAGCCAGCGCTGGCGCTAATCTCTGCCACATAGGCATCCGCAAGGCCAAGCCAACAGCCCACTTGCAGCTCACCTTTGTTGATCGCGGCTTTGAACGGATTGTGCGGTGCAGGCATGGAATAACTCCTTTAGGCGAATGAAATATCGACTTGGCCGAATGGTCCGAAATCAGCATTGATCTTGCTGCCACTAGGGCATTCAACAGGGCGAATAAAGCTACCCGACAGAATGATCTGACCGGGCTCAATGTTTTGCCCGTATTGCGCCATACGCCGCGCCAACCAAACGACGCTTTCAACCGGATCATTTAAGACCCCCGCGCCCAGACCCGTTTCTTCGACCTCATCGTTGCGCGACGTAATCGCCCCGACCCAACGCAGGTCAAACGCATCAACAGCATGTCGTTTGTCACCCAGAACAACTGCCGCATTTGCGGCATTGTCGCTGATCGTATCGTACACTTTGCGTGTTACACCTGACTCAGGGTCAGCGCGTAGGATGCGTGTGTCGAGGATTTCGATGGAAGGAGCAACATAGTCTGTCGCCACAATCACATCGTGGCGGGTGACCGTGTCACCGCCAACTTTGGCTTTCATGACAAAAGCAATTTCCGCCTCTATCCGCGGCTGAATAAATCGTCCTTTTGGCACAGTTGCCCCATGCGCGAACACCATGTCATCGAACAAAATGCCACTGTCGGGAATATCAATGTTCAACGCATATTGCATCGCTTTCGAGGTCAGTCCGATCTTCCAACCAACAACCTTGCGCCCCTCTGCCAGTTTCGCGCGATAGATCGCGTTTTGCACCGCATAGGCGTCATCCATCCCCATCTCAGGATGCTTTAGAGTGAGCAACCCAATCTGCTTACCTGACTTTTCAGCCGCTAGTAAATCCGCTGCTGCTTGGGCGTGATCAGCCGCGTTCATAGCGCTTCATCAGCCACAGTGTTAACCAGGGTTCCGATGCCATTTACCTCGACCTCGACCACATCACCGGGTTTCAGATAGCGCGGGGGATCAAAGCGCGCGCCAGCACCAGTTGGTGTTCCCGTCACAATAATGTCCCCTGCCTGAAGCGTCATAAAGGTCGAGATATATTCGATCTCGCGCCGGATCGGATGCATCATCCGGCTAAGCACATCGTCCTGTCGCACTTCTCCGTTTACGCGGGTTATAATACGGGCATCATCTAACTGCGTAGCTTCCTTGAACGGCACCAACCAAGGCCCCATCGCCGCCGATCGATCCCAGTTCTTGCCCTGCGTTACGTTGAATTTCGCGTGCCGCACCCAATCGCGGATCGTGCCTTCATTACAGATCGTGATCGCAGCGATATGGTCATAGGCGTCGGCTTGGGTGATACGTCGACCCGCTTTGCCAATGACGATCGCGACTTCGCCTTCATAATCAAGCGTCTCGTTTTCAGGCGGCCTAATCAAGGGCTGATTATGCCCCGTAAACCCACTCGCGAAACGCGGAAACAGCGACATGTATTTGGGTGCTGCCGCGGTGCCGTCTTTGTATTCTGCATTGCGATCAGGAAAGTTTACGCCCACGCACAAGATACGTTTTGCATTTGGCATAACCATTTCGAATTCGAATTCTTCATGGGTCACAGGCCGACCTGTTGCGACCTCTTCCAATTCCGCCAAAGCACCAGCTTCGATGACATCCAAAAGCGTTGGCCACTGTGGGCAAACAGAATTCAGTGCAACCATGCCGCCCTCTGCGACAGCCCCATAAAAGTTTTCACCATCGGCCGAAAAAGTAGCAAACTTCATGACATCGTCTCCCAAACTTCTTTGATGACCGAGTGGGCCATCATGACATCTTCGCGTGTCGTATCGAATTGACCCACCTGAAAACGGATCATTCGGCGCCCATCAAAAGCACCCTGCGTGATATAAATCCGCCCGTCATCATTAAGCGCATCAACAAGGCGTTGTTGCATCTCATCATCGCCGGGACAACGGAATGAAAACAGGCTCAAGATCGGCTCTGTCACAATCTCAAACCCGTCAAGTTTGCGGATCTCTTCACAAACGTCACCAGCCCAAAGCACATGATTGCGAATGCGAGTACGTAGACCTTCTAACCCGTAAGAGCGGATCAAAAACCAAAGCTTCAAAGCGCGGAAACGACGCCCCAAGGGAATCGTCCATTCAGAATAATTCACCACACTATCGCCTGTGGTTTTCAAATACTCAGGTTCAATCTTTAGCGTGTTCAGTTGCGGCTGCGCGTCGCGCAAGAACTGCACCGAGCAATCGAAATTCGCGCCTAGCCATTTGTGCGGATTGAACACGATACTGTCATAGCCGTTCACATCTGCCCAGAAATCTTGCTGGAATTCAGGCACAATCATCGCCGCTCCAGCCCATGCAGCGTCAAGATGTGTATAGAGATCCTCGCTCTGTGCGACCTTCAAAACTGCCCCAAGATCATCACAGGCACCGATGCCAGTACCGCCCGTTATCGCGATGATACCCGCGGGCGTATGCCCCGTCGCGCGATCTGCACTAATGGCCGCCTGCAAAGCGCTAGCATCCATGCTGAACCGCTCACCTGTGCCCGCAATCTTAACCAAGTTCGCTTGACCAATGCCCGCCACCCAACACGCGCGATCAATCGACGAGTGGACTTGCTCAGAACAATAGATCCGCAGATTGCCCTTACCGTTCAAGCCATCCTGATTGCCCGTATATCCAAGCACACGCTCACGCATGGTCAGCACCGCAGACAGCGTCGCAGAGGACGCACTATCTTGGATCACACCTGTGTAACCTTTGTTAAGACCCATCGCCTGACGCAGCCAATCAATCATCACGCCTTCAACCTCGGTCGCAGCGGGTGAGGTCTGCCAAAGCATACATTGCGCGGCAATTGTCGTGACCAGCAACTCCGCCAGCATCGACGGCGCAGCAGCGTTGGAATTGAAATACGCAAAGAAGCGCGGGTGCTGCCAGTGGGTGATCCCAGGCATCACGATATCTTCGAAATCCGCCATGATGTTTTCCATCATGTCCCCATCCTCAGGTGGCGCTTTGGGCAATTGTGCGGCGATGTCACCATAGGCGGTCTGAGCACGCACAGGGCGATCACGCAGGCCCTTGTGATAGTCAGCGCTCCAATCGGCGATCTTTTTACCCCAGTGTGCGTATTCGTCCCAATCCATCAAGTGTTTCCTAACTTACGGTGCAATGATCGGGCTGGCCGCGATCTGCGAATCTTGTGTGTCGACACCGACAAATTTCGTACCATGCTCAAACCAGCTACGTGGCGCAGCAGCCCCCCAAAGCGTCTGACGCTGCGGGTCTTGCAAGTCCCATTTGATCGGTTCCATATCTGGATCGACCGTTTGATAGTCGGAGCAATAAATCTCGATCCGATGCCCATCAGGGTCTAGAATATAGAGGAAGAAGGCGTTTGAAATACCATGCCGCCCTGGGCCTCGTTCGATATTATCAACATGCCCTGTCGTCGCCATAAGGTCTAGCAGATCAATGATGTTTAAAGGTGTCGAAACCCAGAACGCCACATGATGCATGCGCGGTCCAGTGCCGTTGGTAAACGCCATATCATGCACGCCGCCTTTACGATGCATCCATGCGGCCCAAATCTTTTTGCTTTCATCGTCCTCGGTGTATTCCGTCACGCGGAAACCGAAATCCGAATAGAATTCGACAGACGCATCCACGTCGTGGCTGAAGCAGTTAAAGTGATCAATTCGTAGCGGCTTCACACCACGGTATAGCGCGTATTTCTGGTGAATTGGCTCAAGACGATCCATCTTGTGGTAGAATTCCAAAGGAATGCCCATGTTGTCAGAGGTCAGCAAAGTGCGCCCTTGATAGGGACGCTCAACCCAAGACGTAGGTCGCCCTTTGCCTTTGAAATAAATCTCAGCTTTATCAAGATCATCTTCGTCAAAGGTTTTAAACCCCATGACCTCAACCGTTCCAGGTTGGTCGGATTTCTGTAGAATAATGCAGTGATGCCCACGCTCTTCCATCGCGCGAAGGTAAACGTGAGTGTCGTTTTCATCCGTAATCTGAAGACCCAAAATGTTCGTGTAAAACTCCTTCGAGACGGCAAGATCCTTGACGTTCAAACAGGCATGGGACAGGCGAATAGTGTTGAAATCGGGGTATAGATTTGGGGCTGGAACGGGCATCTCTTAAGCTCCTAAACGTGTGATTTTGTGTTGACCTGTCGCAAAGCCGATGTGCTTTTGCTCCATGTAGAATTCGAACGACCAATCGCCGCCATCGCGACCAATGCCGCTGGCTTTGACACCGCCAAATGGCGTGGGCAGATGCCGGACATTTTCGGAGTTCACCCAGATCATACCGGCCTCTAAGGCGTCTGTGAAACGAAGTGCGCGGGTCAAATCATTGGTCCACAAATAGCCAGTTAAACCGTAGTCTGTATCATTTGCGATGTTCAACGCTTCCTCCTCTGTTGAGAAGGGAATGGAGGTTAGGACAGGGCCGAAAATTTCTTCCTGAGCGATGCGCATCTGGTTGGTTGCATTCGTGAACAAGGTGGGGCGAACAAAGTAACCTTCATCGCCTATCTTCACGCCACCTGCCGCGACAGTCGCGCCGTCTTTAATAGCGATCTCGAAATAACTGGTGACTTTATTATAATGTTCTTCTGTGACAAGCGGCCCAATCTCGGTCGCTGGATCAAGTGGGTGTCCGACTTTGATATTGTTCACGCGCTCTATCAAATCGGCTTCGAATTTTTCACGGATCGTGTCTTGAACAAGTAAACGGGAAGACGATGTGCAGCGTTCGCCATTGATCGAAAAGATCATGAAGATCACAGCATCCAAAGCGCGCTCAAGATCTGCATCGTCAAACACGATTACAGGATTTTTGCCACCCAGCTCAAGGTGGTTGCGTTTGAGCGTATCCGCGCCTTGTTTGGTGATAAGCGACCCTGTCGAACTTTCCCCGACAAATGCAATCGCCTTGATCTTTGGGTGCTCGCAAAGCGCTTTACCCGCGCCTTCGCCAAAGCCGTTAACTGTGTTCAAAACACCTGGCGGCAGGCCGGCTTCTTCCGCGATCTCAACCAAGAGGCGCGCCGTGAGTGGTGATGCCTCCGCAGGTTTGTGAACCACTGTGCAGCCAGCCGCGAGCGCCGGAGCGATCTTCCACGTCGACAGCATGAACGGCGTATTCCAAGGTGTAATCACCCCGACAGGCCCAATCGGCTTGCGCGTTGTTACGTTCATCAATGTGGGTGATTGGAGGTGCTGCCCATCGCGTGATTGTACGACTTGATCCGCGAAATAACGGAAGTTTTCAGCACCGCGCAACGCTGCTTTGGACATGAATTTGATCGTTTGACCTGTGTCCCAACATTCGCAAAGTGCGATTTCTTCTGCGCGTGCTTCAATCCCTTCGGCGACTTTGATCAGGATTTTCTTGCGCTCTAACGCGGGCATATCACGCCATGCGGCAAAAGCATCCCCCGCTGCATTCGCCGCGCGGTCAATGTCTTCTGCGGTGCCGTGTGCTACGTCGCAAATTACACTTTTGTCGACGGGTGAGGTGTTTTGAAAGACGCCACCACTCCCAGACACATCTTGACCTGCAATACGGTTTTTGATGCCAGTGCTTCGAAACCGGCTTAGGTAGCCATCGAGTTTCTTAATATTGTCGCCTAGCGCAGTCATGTGGTGTCCTCCAGATGATCTCGGATGGTGCCAAATTTGGGTGAAAGGGTCGCGTTGATGTCACGCAATTCAGCGGACAATGCGATGGAATGGGTTGCCATTGCAGGCGTCATGAAGTTCTTAATGGCATTGAATATCCGCGCAATTGCGTCTGATTTTACTTCGGGGGCACGACCTTCACGAATACGTACAGAAAGATCAATGAAGCCATGTTTGGGATTGCCATCAGCAATTGAATAGTGATCCACCCGTGTCGCACGCACGCGAATACCGGCTGTCGGAAAAGCATCAATTTCCGCGGCTTCCTTGCGAATGATCTCGCAGAGTTGACCGATATCGACCATCTTTTCTAAGTTCCCTGAATACTCGACATGAAAGTGGGGCATGGATTTCCTTAACATGTTAATTGTTATCAAGTTAAGTAAATGTATCTTGCATTGTCAAGACTGACTTGTCAGCAGAAGGTTTGAGGATGACAAAACCGAGTATTTCGATGAAAAACAAGCTACCATCAACGTCGCGCTCCCTTCCTATTGCTCTCATTCGTGCGCGCGAAGGGGTTATGGCACCGATAAGGGATATGCTTGCCGAAACCGGAATCACAGAACAGCAATGGCGGGTCCTTCGGGTTTTATCGGAATACGGCTTGCTTGATACGTCCACACTGGCCAATCGCGCCAGTCTTTTATTTCCAAGCCTGACCCGCATTGCGACGACTATGCGCAACAAAGGGCTGATTACACAGACCCGTGACGCAATTGACAGACGTCGTCAGTTCATCGCGATCACTGAAGCCGGTCAGAAAATCATCGACGATTATGCCGAGCAATCCGCTAAGATCGTCGCAGAGTTTCGCGCTACATTGGGGGATGAAGATTACGAAAAACTGCTTGATCTTCTTGCCCGACTAGATCCCGGATCTCGTTAATTTTCCTTTTTTAAAGTTATTAACTTTCGCGAAAGGCGGTCCGAAAATAGACGGTAGCCGGTCCTAATAAATAACTTATGGCGGAACGTTCCTGTGTCTTGATAAACGCTTTGACCGGCATGCCTGGAAGCAGCACGTTGCCTGCCAAGTCAACTTTTGCAGCCTCGTTCAGAACAAGCTCTGCTTTGTAAAAAGGCCGACCTGTTCGTTCATCAAAAAAGGCATCCGCTGAAATTCGTGTGACGGTTCCTGATATGTCGGGCAGGGTGTTTTGATCAAAGGCGACAAACCTTAATGTAGCCTGCTGAGCTATGTGGACTTCATCAACATGCGTGGCGTCAATCCGGACGAAGATAACACGTCGCTGATCCTGAGGGATGATGTGCATAATCGGGGACGCAGGTGAAATCACAGAATGTCGTGCAAAAACCTGACTGTCATGTACCACCCCCGATACAGGTGCGCGTATGACCAAATGGGTAAGGGTGTTTCTGGCGGTAAGTTCCCTTTCCATCAATTCGATTTCTTGCGCAGCAATATCACGCAGTTTCTGCATTGCTTTTTCGCGTCGGGTTGACGTCAGTTGAATTTTTTCGACCTCTAGCTGTGAAATGCCGCCCTTGAGCCGAGCAATGGTTGCGCGCAACTGCCCGCCTTCTCCGACAAGTTTTGCATGCGCCCGTCTTAGGGTTGAAATGGCAGATGCTTGGGTCAAACCTTTTTCAAAAAGCACATTGTTATTCGCCAAATCTATAGAAAGCAGATCAATCTGGCTCTGCGTGGCAGCCAGCTGCGCGGACAGCCCTTCGATTTGATTGCGTAGTTGTTGGATTTGGGTTTCAAGCTGCATTTGTTCTTGCGAAAGCGCCAGTTTCCTAGCGTGAAACAGATTAATCTGTTCCAACAACAAATCGTGTAAATCAGGATTCTCTTTGGCGTCTGCGATAAAGGTCGCGTCGAACACAATATCGGTCTTACCGTCACGTTCAGCAAGAAACTGTGTTTTGAGCGCACGTAAGTTGTTGAGTTTGGATGATATTATAGCAAGCTCTGCGCGCGCTACGGTATCATCAAGGCGTAAGATGATATCACCCGCCTTTACGAAATCACCGTCGCGCACAAGCAATGCACTTATTACACCGCCGGTTGGATGTTGGATAACTTGGCGGTTGTGCTCGACCTCTACGACGCCTGACGCGATGATTGCGCCCGAGATCTTTGCCTGCACGGACCAAACCCCGATCAATCCAACCAAAGCGGCCAGTGCGAGATAACCAATGATCAATGGCGTTTTTGCAGAACCAAGTGCCTTTGCGCTTCCATCTAATGCGTTAGGCTGCACGGTGCCCACCATTCGCAACCTGTTTGATGTCGTCTGCGTTCTGCACCATTGCCTGCAAGACGTCGTCACGTGGTCCGTTCGCCTTTATACGCCCATGCTCAAGGACGATTAAGCGGTCGCATTCACCGATGGCAAGCGGGCGATGGGTCATAACGATGACTGCACGATTTGCTTCGCGAAATTTTCTAACGGTTTGGTTCAAGGCATATGTGCCAAGACTATCCAATGCTGAATTAGGTTCATCCAGAACAAGTAGAATGGGATCGCTGTATAAAGCGCGCGCAAGCGCGAGACGTTGTTTTTGACCACCGGAAAGCGAGCTGTCGTTGCCGTCTAACTTGGTTTGATAGCCCTCGGGTAAGGACAGTATCATCTCATGCGCATTGGCGCGTTTTGCGGCTTGAAAAACTTTGGCGTCATCGGGTGTTATTGCCATGCGCGCGATGTTTTCTGCGACTGTTCCGTCGAACAAAGTAACGTCTTGGGGAAGGTATCCGATCAACGATCCAAGCTGCGCAGGATCGTATTGATCTAGTGTTGCCCCCCCAAATCTTATGTCTCCTGAAACGGCGGGAGCAAGTCCGACAATCGCCTTCGCCAATGTCGATTTCCCCATGCCGCTGTTCCCGATCACGCCTAACACTTGGCCCGGCCCTACTGCAAAACTCACTCCGCTAAGAGACGGTCGTTTGGTGTTTGGTGCAAAAACTGTGACGCCCTGAAATGACAAAGTTGGCGAAGGTGTTGGCAATGTAAGTGGCAAAGGTTCTGTGGAACCTTGTAAAGTGAATGCGCCAATGGTTCGCCAACTTTGACATGCGCGTTGGAACAGTCCCCATTGCCCAATTGATTGCTCTATCGGGGCGAGTGCGCGACCCAATAGGATTGTTCCGGCGATCATCGCGCCTGCGCTCAATTCACCATTCAACGAAAGCCATGCACCCAAAGCAAGCATTGCCGATTGTAAAAAAAGCCGAAATGCTTTGGTGAATGCGCTGAACCAACCGATCCAATCATTGGCCAAAACATGCTGCTCCGATGCATTGTGCTGAAGCACGTTCCAGCGGTGCGCCATTGACTTGATCATACCTTGCGAACGAACAAAATCTCTGGCGATACGTGTTTGCTCTGCGAGCAGATGCGCTTGGTGCAATTGTTGCTGGGCTTGCAGTGTTCTTTGCTGTGTAAGCCGGTTGTTCAGCACGGTTGCAATAACAAGCATCATGCCACCAGCAAAAGCCAGCCATCCAAGCAATGGATGAAAAATGAAAATTGTCCCTAAGAAAATGGGCGTCCAAGGGATGTCAAACAGCGCTATCATCACCGGTGCAGTTAAGAAGGCCTGAACCGCATCAAGATCGCGCAGCCCTGCTGTCGGGGTATCATGCGCCTGCGCGCCGGAAATGGTCGCGGTAAAGACCTGCCGGTCATACCTTTCACGAAAGCGCACCGCAAAGCGCGCCATAAGCCGCCCACGCGCGTAATCCAGAACACCCATGAGAAGATAAAGTCCGGCTACAAGGATAAACAACGCAACTAACGTCGCTTCAGAACGCGAATTCAGGACGCGGTCGTAAACCTGCAACATGAACAATGGCCCTGTCAGCATTAACAGATTCACGAACACGCTGAACACAAACACGGAAATCAACAGGCTATGGTCTACCTTATTCTGGGTTTGATTGCGCATTGGTGTGAATCCATAAATCCAACGTGGAGAAAGACTTCGCTCTCATTGCTACTGCTACCAAGTTAAGATTTATGATTGTTGAAGGTGTTTATTGGATAGAAAATATTGAAAAATCTATTTAACTTCACATTCAGGCGTCTTGGCCAAGATGCTTTTGTGCATACTCAGCCAATTCACTTTCAAGCAAAACCTCAGCATTGGTATTTGATTTTTTCGCGCGAAACACTGCGTTCTTGGCGAGAGGTAGATCCAAAAGCTTCGCATCTGAAATTTTCAACATTTCGTCATAGAGCGCTGAATTCATACGCTGATCTGGTGCTACGCGCATTGCGGTTTGAAACACCAGCCGATCAGATGCAGGGCCAATATAGAATTGCTGATTTACCCCGTGAAAGAACGGTTGAGACGCGCCCAGCGCGAGTTCCTGATAGGAAAAGTCGTGGATATTTTCCGTGATCGAGTTCTGAAAGGACCCAAACCAGTCTTCTACAAAGCTTAGATTATGCTTCAAATGATCTTTATTGTCGGTGCTGGCACCGATGCGACCCAGCAGATGGAAAACATGTTTGTCTATGTCGAATTTGCGCTTGGGCCAGAAGCGGGCGGTTAGAATTTCTAGAAAGTTCCCGCGGATCCAGTTTACGTCAGCATCGAGGTTCTTTGCATAACCCCTGCGCCACCAATCATCACACACACCTGAAAACCCAGAAGAAATCGAAAATCTTTGCGCAATGAACAAGGATCTGCGCTTGCGAGGGAAATAGCTTCCCTTTGGATTGTCCTGTGGGATTTGGACGATCAATTCATTGCCGACGGAATCGGCCATGACTTGAGCCACTTTCACATCAAGCGTCGTCATCCAGTTGGTCGCATAGCAATGCATTTTCAACTTGGACCGTTTTGCGTTCTGCATGCATGCCAGTAAAATTCTAGAGTCCCGACCCCCTGAGATTGAGAAATACCCGTCAAGGTTTTCGGAAATTCCACCCATAATTTGACCCAAACGCTGCACCAGTATTTCGGCTGCTTGAGCGTGATCCAGATCATGTTCGATGTTTTCAACGGGCCAATAACGGGCGGTTTTAAGCGTTGCGAGGTCCAAGTAGTGATTGGGCATAATCCGCATCACGTATTTGTCGGGCGTCTGCCCAAAGAAGAAACCCGTGTCGGCCAGGGCAGGGTCTTGTTCAGGAATATAGGGTGCGAGGTTTGCGAATTGGGCAAGTGCGCCAGAGATACGGTAGTGTTCACTCGGGTGAATGTCGCGGTTCAAACACAATAACAGGCTTGAGGCGACGATACCGCTTTGACTGTCATAGACCGTCGAAAACGACGATGCAGTATCAATATAGACATGGGTCTTCTTATGGCGACCTGGCAAATTGAGGATTGCGACGAAACGACCTGCAAGCGAGGCGACAAAAGATTGAAACGCCTTCACCGCAGGTGTGGCCGTCTTCGGCATATCAATCTGCACAAGGTCTTTTAGATGTTCGCCTGCGGCACCAACGGCTTGTCCCAATAGCACACCAATCGGTGCGCCTGTTTGATCTTGCAACTCGCAAGTATGCAGCAAGCCTGAATAGTAAAGGTTACGTTCGCCCACCTTGATGAATTTGAATTCTGCGATATCAAGCTCGACAGGGGACAAGACAAATTGAAACCGGAAAACATCGGCGACATCATAGGACAGATCGTTGGATATTTTTTGCCCGAGTAGTCTGCTCATTTGCCCGTCTCGTTTTCAGAACCAATACAAACGCCGATTGTTGTCGCGGCTGTAACATGGCCCCTTTGATGGTGGTTGGTCATGTTTGCATCGGCAAATTTTGGGAATATTTATGCCCTTTCCCATTAATAGACAGTATTTTGTTACCTGATCAAGGGCAGCGAACCACGGCGCTGACAGGTCGTGGTTTTGCGGTTTTGCAGGTTAGGATCATCTCGGGCGCTTAGTCAGGAACCAAGGCGGCAACCAAGGCAACAAAGTCGCCCATTTTGATCAGACCCGGAACATGGCGGCCCGTCAAAATACCGGCACGGTGCGCATAACACGGCGAAGGTGCAACACCTGTTCTGTCGCTTGGCCAGATACGCGCGATAAGGTCGCCCTCGGCCACAACTGCGCCCAGATCAACCATATATTCAACCAGTCCAGCAGTTTGCGAGAAGACGAAACATTGCTCGTCCGGCATATCAAGCTGCATGCTTTCGCTGATCTGTACATCACCTTCCAGAATTTGGCTGTGGACAAGCAAATTGCGAATACCCTTACGCGCGATTGCAACGCTTTTGGCCGTTGCTGTTCCTGCGCCGCCCAATTCGGTCGTGACAAAAACCTTGCTTTGTGTTTCGACTTCCGTGTCGAACATGCCGACGTTGTCGATCTCTAACATACGCACGGAGTAGGGCGCATTGAACGCCTGCATCGCCGCCATGCAAGCGGCTTCTTGACGCTTGTCTTCCAAGATATGCGCCGCTGCAAAGGGCAGAAAATCAAGCGTTTTACCACCGGAATGAAAGTCCAGCACAACATCTGCCAGAGGCACCAGTTGCGTGGCGATGTAGTGGCAAATTTTCTGCGTAACTGTTCCTTCCGGATCGCCCGGGAAACTACGGTTCATATTCGCGCCATCAATCGGCGAACACCGCGTACCACTGGCGAAGGCTGGTATGTTCATCATCGGCAGGATGATCACCCGCCCAGTGATTTGATCCGGCACAAGGGACAGGGCCAGTTCTTGCAGCGCAATGGGGCCTTCATACTCATCCCCGTGATTTGCGCCCGTCAACAAGGCGGTCGGCCCAGCGCCATTGGCGATGACGGTGATCGGGACCATTACCGACCCCCACGCACTGTCATCACGACTATAGGGTAGCTTAAGAAACCCGTGATGAGCGCCTTGCGCATCTAGTGAGATGGTCGGAGATATCGCGCTGTCACTCATGGCTTCACCCAAAGCTCGCGTGGCGTGTTGCACAGACATTCATAACCCGCATCGGTGATTAAAAGTGGCTCGGTGATTTCAAGGCCGCCGTCATCCAGCCAAAGTGCTGGCATGAAGTGAAAGGTCATCCCGGCTTCCAGGACTGTCGTATCCCCACGTCTGAACGAAATCGTGCGCTCGCCCCAATCTGGCGGATAGCTTAGTCCGATCGCGTACCCACAACGACTGTCTTTTTCAAAGCCGGCCTTGTTGAGTGCGGTGTTGAAAGCATTTGCAATATCTTGCGCTTGGTTGCCAGGTTTGGCCTGTTCCAAGCCTGCTTCAATGGCGTCTAAAACAGCAGCTTCTGCATCGCGATATTTTTGTGGAACGTCCCCCAAATAGATCGTGCGCGACTGTGGGCACTGGTAACGCTTGTGCGCGCCCGCAATCTCAAAGAAGGTCGCTTCCTCCTTTTTCAGAGGTCGATCATCCCACGTGAGATGCGGCGCGGTTGCGTCCATCCCGGATGGGGCCATCGGCACAATAGCGGGGTAATCGCCCCAATGCCCGTCCGCGCCCTTGATGGCAGTTGCGTAAATCTCTGCGATCAACTCGTTCTTGCGCAGTCCTGGCTCTGCCAGTTCCAAGACGCGCGCATGCATTGCTTCAACAATGCGCGCGGCGCGGCGCATGTAGATGATTTCCTGTTCCGACTTTATTGCTCTTTGCCAGTTTACCAGACCTGTCGCGTCTTTGATCTGTGCATAAGGCAAGGCGGTGCACAGGCTTTGATGTGCGGCAGCGGAATAGTAATAGTTATCCATTTCAACGCCTAGGGTGGCGCGCTCTAACCCTTGTTCCGTTAGTAACTTCGCCAGTTCTTCCATCGGATGTTTTTCCGGGTTCTGCACAAATGTATCGTCGTATCCACGAATGCAGTCCGTGTGCTTCATGAACACAGTACGCTCTGCCCCAAGTGCATCCATAGCACGGCCCCACCAAATGGGATCACCTTCAAGCGTAAGAATGACAGCTTGGAAAACATAAAAGGACCAGCCATCGTAACCCGTCAGCCATGACATGTTCGACGGGTCAGATACGACGATTGCATCCAAACCCTTTTGGGCCATTGCCTTGCGCGTGTTGGCAATCCTGTGCTGGTATTCGTCGTCACTGAAATGGGTCATGTGTCAGGCCTTTCGCAGTTGTGCCATGGCGATGCGTTTCACAAACAGGGTTCCGCATAATCGCAATCTATGTCAATTGATCATTGTACATTGAAGAGGAGACGAAGATGAACAATTCCTTAAGCAACGATCAGCTAAGCCAATGGGACCACGATCACTTCTTTCATCCCTCAACGCATTTGGGTCAGTTCGCGCGTCGTGAAATGGGCAATCGGATCATCACTGGTGCGAATGGTGTGCACATAACAGATCGCGAAGGGCGCACATCTTTAGATGCCTTCGCGGGTCTTTATTGCGTCAATGTCGGCTATGGCCGCACGGAAATCGCGGATGCCATCGCCAAACAAGCGCATGAGCTTGCGTATTACCACTCTTACGTTGGGCACGGTACAGAGGCCTCGATCACGCTTTCAAAGATGATCGCAGAGCGCGCGCCGGAAGGGATGAACCATGTCTATTATGGTATGTCAGGGTCTGATGCGAATGAGACGAACATCAAACTGATCTGGTACTATAACAACATCTTAGGCCGCCCTGAAAAGAAGAAAATCATATCACGCTGGCGTGGATATCACGGCTCTGGCTTGATGACAGGTTCACTGACGGGGCTGGATCTGTTTCATAAGAAATTCGATCTTCCTTTGGCGGGTGTGCTTCATACAGAGGCCCCGTATTTCTATCGTCGCGCAGATCGCTCCATGGATGAGGCCGCGTTTTCGGCCCATTGCGCCGATGAGCTAGAAGCTATGATTTTGGCAGAAGGTGCGGATACAATTGCGGCCTTCATCGGTGAACCTGTGTTGGGGACTGGTGGCATTGTCCCTCCACCTGCTGGGTATTGGGACGCGATTCAGGCGGTCCTGACCAAGTACGACATCCTTCTTGTTGCCGATGAGGTCGTCACTGGCTTTGGCCGTCTTGGTACGATGTTCGGGTCTGAACACTACGCGATGAAGCCGGACTTGATCACCATTGCAAAGGGTCTGACATCTGCCTACGCACCTTTGTCGGGTTCTATCGTGTCGGACCGTATGTGGGACGTGTTAGAGCGCGGCACAGATGCAAACGGCCCCATCGGTCACGGCTGGACATATTCTGCGCATCCCATCGGGGCTGCAGCAGGTGTTGCGAACCTTAAGTTGCTGGATGATCTAAACCTGATGCAGAATGCAGGCGAAGTTGGAGCCTATCTGAACCAAGCCATGACAGACGCGCTGGGCGATCATCCAAACGTCGGCGAAGTGCGTGGTGAAGGAATGCTATGTGCGGTTGAGCTGGTGAAAGATCGCGACGATCGTTTGTTCTTTGATGACGTTGACAAGACGGCCCCCCGGATCATCGGCAAAATGCTGGATCGCGGCGTAATTGCCCGCGCGATGCCACAGGGTGATATCTTGGGCTTTGCACCACCGTTTTCGCTAAGCCGCGAACAGGCGGATGAAGTCGTTGCGGCAACTGTAGGGGCGGTGGCTGAAGTGCTTGGGTAAGCTGTGTCGCCCTTGGAAATGAACTTCAAATGGGCGGGCGCTTTCGTGGCGCACTTGCCGTTGCCAGCGGCCCAACAGGTGCGCACCAGTAATCGACTGCCTTTTTGAATTCGCTTTCATAGTAGGCCATAGTCTCTGGCCCCGAAGTATGTCCGTAATAGACGCCGACCCGCTTGGCGCATTCGAAAAACCCGGGAGCAGGTAGTCCATTTCTTGCCTTGCTTATCACCAAAGCAGCAATCAACGGGCGATCAGCGGTAGCATCTTCTTCGATAAGAGTTTCAAGCGCTATCGTCAGTTGGTGGATCGTATTTGGTGGCGAAAGCTCAAGATCTTTTGCAAGTAGTTGATACGTAACGGGCTTTGCCGTCTTCGCAATCTCACAAAGACGCTTTCTTAAACGGTGCTGTAACAATCTTTGCTGCCTTTGGTTGAGGGTCTGCGTCATTCACTTGGTTCAAATGCTCCGGTCGCTATGGCAAGAACTGTAAAGTCTGGTTCAAGACCATCAGCCAATCTCCGCGTCATGCATGGAAATCATGAAGACAACAGGCTGGCGCAACTTCGGACCGCGAGGCAGTGTTCATTCTCTGTTAGGATGAACGATACAAGGGACAGATAGGCCAATCCCAAGTTTAAAAGAACCTTAGGTCCTATGGCAACAAGCCACATTATTTACCGATGCCATCTCTGTCAGGGCGGATCTTTTCCGGATCTAGCCGCTCTGCAAGGATATGTTCTGGAACAGATTGTCCGAGGATTTCAGCGCAGGCATATTGAGCCAAAGCAGGTGCGGATTGAATGCCATAGCCACCTTGCCCCGCGAGCCAATAAAACCCGTCAACTGAATTGGAAAATCCTGCCACGGGCGATTTATCCGCAACGAAACTGCGCAGACCTGCCCAGGGGCTTTCAATTCTCGCCACGCGAATATCAAAGACTTTTTCAATGCGATCTACACAAATTGCGATATCCAGTTCGTCGGGTTGCACGTCACACGGACTTTCCGGATCTTCATTAGCAGGAGAAATCAGCAGCTTGCCTGCCTCTGGTTTAAGATAAAACTGCTCGTCAGCATCGACGATCAACGGGAGCGAATCCGTCTCGTACCCCTCTGGAGAAGCGACGATCAGTGCAGTGCGTCGTTTGGGGACAAGCCCGATGTGTTCTGCGCCGGCTAACTGACCTAACTGATCGGCCCAGGCACCAGATGCGTTCACAACTATGTTGGCTGTTAGCTCAGCTTGGGTCGATTGGATGCGCCATCCATCGGTGTCACGCTTCAAGCCAGTCACAGCAGCATTCGTCATCAAGCTTCCTTGGGCTTCTTTGAACTGCCGTAAATAACCTTGGTGCAGCGATGCAACATCGATCTCGGACGTTCCTGTGTCCCAGAGCGCGGCTGCTGCATATCCTTCTCGCAATAGCGGTAGTCTTTTGCGTATCTCGTCGCGATCTATCCGGCAGACGGTTTCAGCGTCGGCCAGTTCTTGCTCCATGGCCGCCAACTGCTCAAGCTGATCTTCGCGGGCGATAAAGGCAGCATCAATTGGAGAAAGGAGCGGGCGCTCAGCAAAGCCCTTGGGCGGGTTTTGATAAAACGCAAGCGATGCACGGGTAAGCGCGCGGATTGGCTGAGGCCCATAGATCGGCGAATAGGCCGCAGCCGAGCGACCGGTTGTGTGATAGCCTGGCTGACTTTCCATTTCCAAAAGCACCACACGCTGGCCCGCATCTGCAAGGTTTGCAGCAACAGATGCACCGGCAATTCCGGCACCTATTACGGCTATGTCGAAGTGTTCAAGCATCGGTTTTGAAGTTCCAGTCTTACTTTTGGCGGGGTGCCTAAGTTCGATGTGTGGGCTGCTATCAACAATCTCTAAAACTCTACAACGGCGCGGATTGATTTACCCTCGTGCATCAGATCGAAACCGTGGTTGATTTCGTCCAAGGTCAACTTGTGGGTAATCATCGGGTTAATCTCGATCTTGCCGGCCATGTACCAATCTACGATCTTTGGTACGTCTGTACGACCCGACGCGCCGCCAAAGGCGGTGCCGCGCCATGAACGACCTGTGACCAGTTGGAAGGGTCGGGTCGAGATTTCTGCACCCGCAGGGGCCACCCCGATGATGATGCTTTCGCCCCATCCTTTGTGTGCTGCCTCCAAAGCGGTGCGCATGACACCTACATTGCCAGTTGCGTCGAAAGTGTAATCTGCGCCGCCACCTGTGAGTTCCACAAGGTGCGCGACCAGATCGCCGTCTACTTTGGACGGGTTCACAAAGTCGGTCATTCCGAAATGCGTGCCCATTTCGACTTTGCCATCATTGAGGTCAACGCCAACGATTTGATCCGCACCAGCAAGGCGCAGGCCTTGGATCACGTTCAAACCAATGCCGCCTAAACCAAAGACAATCGCGGTCGAACCGATCTCGACTTTAGCAGTGTTTATCACCGCACCAATTCCAGTGGTGACGCCGCAACCAATGTAGCAAATCTTATCAAACGGCGCGTCTTTACGGACTTTCGCCAAAGCAATTTCAGGGACGACAGTGTGGTTCGCAAAAGTAGAACAGCCCATGTAGTGATGGATCGGCGTGCCATCAAGCATTGAGAAACGTGTCGAACCGTCAGGCAGCAAGCCCGCACCCTGCGTCGAACGGATCTTCTGACACAGGTTGGTTTTCGGGTTCAGACAGTATTCGCATTCGCGGCACTCTGGTGTGTAAAGCGGGATCACGTGATCACCCACCTCAAGCGAAGTCACACCCTCGCCCACTTCGATCACAACACCAGCGCCCTCATGGCCAAGGATTGCAGGAAAGATACCTTCCGGATCATCACCAGAACGGGTGAATTCATCTGTGTGACATAGGCCGGTTGCTTTAATCTCTACCAAGACTTCGCCAGCGCGTGGGCCTTCGAGATTCACTTCCATCACTTCGAGTGGTTTTCCAGCGGCAACAGCCACGGCAGCACGAGTTCTCATAGTCTTTCCTTTATCAGTTTGTGCAAACCATATGGTTTACGCGCCGCAAGGGCAAAAACTTTTACGTCGGCTCTGGCCTAGTCGTAGGCCGCATCTACAATGATCTCGACTTTTAGCTCTGGCCGCGCCAGCTTGGCTTCACCACATGCGCGGGCAGGGGCATGGCCTTCGGGCACCCATGCGTTCCAGATCTCGTTCAAGCCGTTGAAATCACTCATGTCAGCCAGCCAAATCGTTGCGCGCAGCATCTTTTCGCGGGAAGATCCAGCCTGGGTCAATAGCGCGTCCACGCGACGTAGACACTCGATCGTTTGGTCTTGGATCGTGGCACCTTCGCCGACTTGGCCAGTGATGTAAGCCACTCCATTGTATTTCACGATCTTGGACGAACGTGCACCAGTTTCAATCCGTTCAATCATTTGAGGTCTCCTTATAAGCGTTGCCACTTTGTTTACAAGTTGTCGGCGGGGTTCAAGTCTTGGCTGTCACTTCTGCACGAATAACAGTTGATGACACGTAAATGTAAGCGCTTGCATTCCATTGTGCTTTGGATAGTTTACGATCAGAATCGACTGGCTTTGAAACACTGTCAGCTGCGTTTGATCGATTGTGCGCACTCTTTTAGTAGGACCCCAAGTATGACCCGTGAATATCTGAAGAAAGCGACGAAGACGTCTAGCACTGGCGCGTCAGAAGTTCATGAGACAGTTAAAGCGATCCTTGATGATATCGAAGCAGGTGGTGACGCGAAAGCTATGGAATACGCGGCGAAGTTTGATCGTTATGAAGGCAATGTGCTGCTGTCCAAGGAAGATATTGATGCGGCGATTGCACTGGTTCCCGAAAAGCTGAAAGCCGACATTCGCTTTGCCCATGACAATGTGCGCCGCTTTGCGGAGGTTCAAAAATCCACGCTTACAGATGTCGAGATGGAGATCGAGCCGGGTTTTGTAGCAGGTCAAAAAGCGATCCCGGTGGATGCCGCTGGGTGTTATGTTCCGGGTGGTCGTTATAGCCACATCGCATCTGCAATTATGACGGTAACAACCGCGAAAGTCGCGGGATGTCATAGCATTACAGCTTGTTCCCCGCCGCGCCCCGGCGTCGGTGTGGCACCTGCGATCATCTATGCCGCGCATATTTGTGGCGCTGATAACATTCTTGCCATGGGCGGCGTTCAGGGCGTTGCAGCGATGACCTTTGGTCTGTTTGGTTTGCCTAAGGCGAACATTCTTGTCGGGCCGGGAAACCAGTTTGTTGCCGAAGCCAAGCGTATCCTGTTTGGGCGTGTAGGCATCGACATGATTGCAGGTCCGACGGACAGCTTGATCCTTGCCGACAAGACAGCCGACGCACATATCGTAGCGACGGACTTGGTGTCGCAAGCCGAGCACGGTTATAATTCACCCGTTTGGCTGGTCACTGATGACCGCGATTTGGCCGAAAAGGTCATGGAAATGGTCCCTGATCTGATCGATGATTTGCCCGAAACGAACCGTGACAACGCATTCGCGGCGTGGCGTGATTATGCAGAAGTGATCATCTGCGAAGATCGCGTCGATATGGCGAAGTGTTCAGATGAATACGCGCCCGAGCATTTGACGGTTCAGGCTGAAGACCTTGATTGGTGGCTTGATAACCTGTTGTGCTACGGATCGCTGTTCTTGGGCGAAGAGACCACCGTGTCATATGGCGATAAAGCGACAGGCACGAACCACGTTCTGCCGACGTCTGGCGCGGCCAGCTACACAGGCGGTTTGTCTGTGCACAAGTATATGAAGATCGTCACATGGCAGCGCACGACGCGCGAAGGGTCCAAGCGGGTTGCAGAAGCGACCGCGCGCATTTCGCGGCTTGAGGGGATGGAAGGTCATGCGCGTGCAGCAGATGTGCGCCTTGCGAAGTATTTCCCCGGTGAAAACTTTGACCTAAGCGCCGAGGGCTAAGATGTCCGATCCGCGCGATCTATTCGATCTGACAGGGCGCGTTGCCTGCATCACCGGTGCCAGTTCTGGCATTGGTCGACGCGCGGCTGTGACTTTGGCGGCGGCTGGTGCTTATGTGGTGGGTGTTGCGCGTCGCAAAGAGGCGCTGGTTTCGCTAGAGCGAGAGATTGGTGAAGGCTGCGCGATGGTCGTTGCAGATGTTGCGGATCGCGCTGGGACAAAGGCGCTGGTTAGTAGGGTTTCAGCACCTTTCGGTGCGCCTGATATTGTGGTGCATGCGGCGGGTGTGAATACGCGGCAGGCTGCGGATGATGTAACGGCTGAGGGCTGGGATCAAACACTGGCACTGAACCTGTCTGCACCGTTCTTTATATCTCGAGCGATAGTGCCTGCGATGAAGGCCAAGGGTTGGGGGCGGATCGTGAATTTCGCGTCTTTGCAAACCACGCGCGCGTTTCCGGGTGGGATTGCATATGGGGCGAGCAAAGGCGGCGTGGGCCAATTGACCCGCGCGATGGCGGAGGCGTGGTCCGCTGATGGGATTACCGCAAATGCGATTGGGCCAGGTTTTTTTCCGACTGAGCTGACAGCGGCGGTTTTTGACGACCCTAAACGTGCAGCGCGCAATGCGGCGCAAACCTGTACAGGGCGCAATGGCACGATGGAAGATATGGATGGGCCTTTGTTGTTCTTGTGCTCTGATGCATCCAGTTATGTGACGGGGCAAGTCTTGATGGTCGACGGGGGGTTCACCGCGAAATGAAAGCTCTGGTTTATGACGGTGTGGAAACGCTTGGGTTTAGGGATGTGCCTGACGCGGTTCCTGCGGTTGGCGAACATCTGATCCGTGTTGAAGCGGTGGGAATTTGCGGCTCTGACATGCATGCGTTTCTTGGCCATGATGCGCGACGTCCTGCACCTCTTATCCTTGGACACGAAGCGGCAGGCGTGATCGTTGGCGGTGACATGGATGGCCGTCGCGTGACGGTGAATCCGCTGGTGACGTGTATGGACTGTCTTGCGTGCAACGCGGGTCGTGAGAACCTGTGCCCGACACGTCAGATCATTTCGATGATGCCCCGCGAAGGAGCGTTCGCGCAGTATATTGCGATGCCCGATAGCAACTTGGTGACGGTGCCTGACAGCGTGCCGCTAGACAAGGCGGCGCTGGCCGAGCCTTTGGCGGTAAGCTGGCATGCGGTGCGTCTTGCGCTGGAAGCCTTGCACCCGAGCATGGAAAAACGCGCGCTGGTGATTGGTGGTGGCGCGATTGGTTTGTCGGCCGCTTTGGCGTTGAACGCGATGGGTGCGGATGACGTGACCATCGCAGAACCAAACGCGGCGCGTCGTGCCTATTTGAATGATGTTTGTGGACAGACTGCTGTAGTGCAGGCAAGCGGCGAGTATCCCGTTGTCATTGACGCGGTTGGCTATGCCGCGACCCGTGCAACAGCGTCTGCACTTGCGCAAGCGGGTGGCGTAATTGCCCATGTTGGACTTGGCGAAGATGACGGCGGGCTCGATATCCGTCGCATGACCTTGCAAGAGATCACGTTTATAGGAACCTACACCTACACAGCGCAAGACTTTCGCGATACCGCAGCTGCCATCTTTGATGGTCGTCTTGGCGATCTTGATTGGACAGAGACACGAGCATTGGCCGATGGTCAATCCGCTTTTGCTGATTTACGGACAGGCAAAGTGCCCGCGCCCAAGATCATTCTTGATCCATGGACTTAACTGAACAACGAACCGGACTTTAACAAAGGAACCCAGCCCATGAATATCGACAAGAAGATCGTAGACGATCTTGTCGCGAACGACGTGTCTTTCGTCACCACCGTGCCGTGCAAGCAGCTGGCTGGTGTTATCGAAGAAGTCGAGAACCGCGATGATATCTTCCACATCCCGTCCAATAAAGAAGACGAAGGCATGGGCCTGTGCGCTGGTGCGTTTATGGGTGGCAAGCGCCCTGCGATCATCATGCAGAACACCGCGATCGGTGTGACGATCAACACGCTCGCGACGCTGACACAGTTCTACCGCATGCCTTTGCCGATGATCATTTCATACCGCGGTGAATTGCGTGAACCTGTGGCGTGCCAAGTTGAAATGGCTGTACACACCAAGGCGCTTTTGGCGCAATTGAACATCCCGACATACCACTTCCATTGGCAGAAGGACGTTGAAGAATTCGACAACATCCTGAAGTACACATTCATGTGCAACAAACCTGTCGCGATCCTGACCGACGCGAACTTCTGGGGAGGCTACGGCGACCAATGATCCGTTCTGAAATCTTAAAAGAAATCGCCCCGATCCTTAATCCACATCTGGTGGTGTGTAACATTGGACTTCCTAGCCAAGAGCTGCACATGATCGACGACAACGAGCGTAATTTCTACATGCTCGGCACCATGGGTCTGTCCTCCTCCATAGGTTTTGGTCTGGCGCTGGCGCAAGACAAGCCGGTCATCTCCATCGATGGGGACGGCTCTGTTCTGACCAATCTCGGTACGTTGCCAACAATCGCAAACAACGCGACGGGCAACTACACGCTTCTGATCATCGACAATGGCTCTTACGGCTCGACGGGTGATCAACCGACATACGCAGGGATGAAGACGTCTTTGACGGCTGTGGCAAAAGCGTGTGGCTGTGAGAACGTGATCGAAGTGCAGGGCAAGGACTTGGGTCCTGTTTTGCAAAGCGCGATTGATAGTGACGAGATGACGATCATCGTGTGCAAGTGCGATAGCGGCAACATCAAACTGCCGGTCATCACGCTTGATCCTGTGGTGATCCGTCACCGCTTTATGGAAGCTGTAAAAGCTTAATGACTTGGTCCGCCGCGCATATTCACTCTGCGAGTGATGCGCGGCGGCTCGCTAAAAAGCGTTTGCCTTGGATGATCTTCGACTACATCGATGGATCTGCTGGCGAAGAGACGGGTTCCAAGCGCAATCGGGCTGCGCTTGATGCAGCCACCCTGCGTCCCCGAATCTTGCAAAACGTAAGCGAGCGTTCACTCGCAACCACTCTCTTTGGTAAACCTTCCCAGCGCCCCTTCGGCATAGCGCCAATGGGCATGTGCGACCTGTCTGGCCCCGGCGCAGACCTGATGTTGGCCCGTTTGGCTGCGAAGTTTCAGGTGCCCCATGGGGTATCGACTGTGGCTTCTACTCCGATGGAAAAGATCATCGAAGTTGCCGAAGGCCATGCGTGGTTTCAACTGTATTTTAGCGGCGATGGTGCCGGCACATTCAAATTGGTCGAACGCGCGAAAGCTGCTGGATATGAAACGCTGGTTTTGACGGCAGATGTTCCCGAAGTCGGACGCCGGCCGCGAGAGTTGCGCCACGGTTTCAAGATGCCGTTCAAGATTGGCCCCAAGCAGTTTATTGATTTCGCGTTGCACCCTCATTGGTCCTTAACGTCCCTCTTCGCGGGCAAACCGCAGATGGCAAATTTCGACATGGATGGGTATGACTTTGATCGTACTGAATCCCGCGCGCGCGCGGATTGGGACACGCTCAAACGCCTGCGTGATGCGTGGGACGGCAATCTCGTGGTCAAAGGTGTGCTTGATACCGAAGACGCGGTGAGCCTGCGTAACGCGGGCGTTGATGCCGTCCAAGTGTCGAGCCATGGCGCGCGGCAACTCGAAAGCGCGCCTTCACCGTTCAGCTTGTTGCCTGCTATGCGCGCGGCCCTTGGCCCCGACTATCCGATCTACTTTGACAGCGGCTTGCGCTCTGGTGAGGACGCGCTCAAAGCCCTGCACGCGGGTGCGGATTATGTGTTCTTTGGCCGCTCTTTGCAGTTCGCTATTGCGGCGGGCGGTGAGGCTGGACTAGCCAAGCTTTGGGACGTTTTCAGCGATGAGTTATCCATCGCCATGGCGCAAACGGGGTTGACGAAACTGCCCTAAACAGAAAGCGTTGCGTCGCAAAGCACGAACGCGCTGTTCGGCTATGACGAAACGCTGGTCCAGGTCGTGGCACCCCGCGATATGTCCAAAGTGATTTCCATCATTGAGCCACACAGCGGTGTCCCGTGCCAATTGCAGGGTGCAAACTTCACCGCCAACTTTAAAATGCCTGGTAAGGTTTTGCTGCCCGATTACGGCAGTCTATCCAAACCAGTAACCGTGACGTGTACCTACCAAGGGATCACGCGAAGTGTGACGGCGAATGCCTTTGATGCGACGCGCGCGGAAGCTGTTGCAAATGCAACTGGCGATCAAGAGGACACAATAATTAGCGGCGCTTTGAGTGGTGCTCTTGCAGGTGCGCTTGCCGGTGCGGGTGGTTGGGCGCGACCGTAAAGGCCAGAATGACTGGAAGTACCCAACGATCACGGTGAACTACCAGTCGATGGAAACACGCTAGAGCTAGACCTGTTTTACAGGCTGTCGCAGGATGGTTTTGAGTTTCTCAGGTGCCGTCTTGCGAGGATCGCCTAGGTAGATTTCATGGTGCTTGCCGTTCCAATCCAAGCCATTGTCCGGCATAAATTCTTCATGTAAACGCGCAAGCGTCGGACCTTCTTCGCTGTAAGCTCCGATGTGCAAAATCTGCACGCTAAGCCCTTCCTCAAACGTCTCAAAGCGCAACGATGCAGGTCGCTGCCCCAGCTTTTTCACGGCCTTCTCGACAGCTTGCTCAAACATCTCTTCGCTGATCCAATCCGGCTGCATGATCATCATGCTCCAAAGCCATTCATCTTTGCGATCCTCTGTAAATGCGCTCATGTCTTCAGCCCACCAAAGGCCTTCTAACGGTGGAACAACATAATCTTTCTGCAAGCTCTGTTTTGACAAGAATTTCAATGGATAGCTGATCGAATACAGCCAAGAAACAGCATTGGAATAGGCAGGACCTTCGGGAACACCCCCACCATCGATCTGGATGAATTTCATCTTAGGGACCTCGACAATTGCGAAAGTTTTGGCGCTGGGTGCGTACAGTGATTTGAGGGTCTTTTTGAAGTCGACCTTTTGCATCCTTAGTTTCCTTATCGCGTCTATCGGTGAATTAATCTGCGTGCGTTTACGCCAATTTCACATCTCACCCTCATATCATATCAAACTTTCCTCAAGACGGGGTTCAAATTGCTTTCATATTGGCGAACGATAACTGGAGTTTTTTCTGTCGTCTTGGCGGTTTCGGGCGTGTCCTTGCAGGCGGCTTGCGAAGAAAAATATGCCTTCGACGACGTACGCGCGCAGACGGATGATATGTTTCGCACTGGCGCGCCGCTTAGCGTGGTTCAAAGGGATAACCTCGCTCTGGCGCTAAAAGATTTGGACATACTAAGCATTTTTCCAAAACTCATCACGCACAAGCAGGCGATACACGCAGCTTTCTTGAACAGGTTGATAGACGATTTAATCACTTTGCAACGTCTTGGTCAGCGCGATCTTGTGAGTTTGAGTCAGACTAACATGGACAAGGCTGCGCAGGTTTTTGAAGAATTGTGCCAAAGCGCGTTGGATATGAATGTTGAAACACAGGCCGTGTCGCGGCGACTTGTGCTTGAGCAATTCGATTTTGCTTTCACCAATCCTTTCCGCGGGGGGGATGGGGCGGATGTCCGGTCCTATTTCAACCTATCCTTGGTGTTCTTCTTTTTGTTGGGTTTGATCAGCTTGATCGTATTCTGTTGGAAAGCTTATGTTCTGGTCTTTCCCATGCTCAAGAACCGCAAAAGCTGTGAAATTCCTGCGTCACTCCGAACATGTGATCTTGAAGTAAAAGGACATATCACAATCCTTGGCAAAAACGGACTACGGTTTGTTCCTGAGCGTGAAATCGATAGCGCCGAGCTTTATGATCTACTCAGATCACTCAAAAACTTGCCTCTGGTCGAGATCAGTGTCGGTGCGAAAACCCTAAGCGCGAATTTGCATATGCTGTCTGTAGACTCTTACGTTAGCTTGTTTGAGACAAGTTTGGATCGCGCCACTTTGAACGAGCTTTATCGTCACTCAAAAATACCGACGCGCTTCATTACCAAGCATGACATTCAATCGAACATGCAGTTTACTACCCCAAGTTCCAGTAGGTTGGAGTGGGTCAAAAACGCAAAAGCCCCCGCCTTGAAGACAAGGCGGGGTTAGTAGGTGCCGTGAAGTCAGGACACAGGCACCGGCGGTGTTCTTTGAAACTGGGGATCTTGCCTAGTTAGGCTTTTCAGCCATCTCTGAGCGGATTTGCTGGCGCAGCACATCTATCGGCACTGTCTTTCCATCGCGCTTGAAGCTCCAGTAGGTCCAGCCATTGCAGCTTGGCGCGCCTTCTAGGGCAGCGCCGACCTGATGGATCGAGCCTTTGACATCATCGCCAATCAGCGTGCCATCGGCGCGCACTTTGGCTTTGTGACGGTTGTTCATAGAATAAAGGTTTTCACCCGGACGCAGCATGCCGCGCTCGACCAGCTGGCCGAAGGGAACCCGAGGTTCAGCGCGCTTTGACGTAGAGACGTGCAGCGCTTCACGATCAAACTTGCGAACCGCTTTGATGCGCTTCTCCGCGACTTTGCGATAGGCTTCTTCACGTTCGATCCCGATGTATTCGCGACCCAGCATCTTGGCCACTGCACCAGTCGTGCCTGTTCCGAAGAACGGATCAAGAACAACGTCACCTGGGTTGGTTGAGCCGACAAGAATACGGTGTAACAGGCTTTCGGGTTTTTGCGTTGGGTGGGCTTTGTCGCCTGCTTCATCTTTCAGACGCTCATGGCCTGTGCAGATCGGAAGCACCCAGTCAGAGCGCATTTGAATACCCTCGTTCAAGGATTTCAGCGCTTCGTAGTTGAATGTGTACTTTGCGCCTTCTGACTTAGAGGCCCAGATCATCGTCTCATGGGCATTGGTGAAACGCTTGCCGCGGAAATTCGGCATAGGATTGGACTTGCGCCAAACCACATCATTCAGGATCCAGTAGCCTTCATTCTGCAAAGCAGAGCCGACCCGAAAGATGTTGTGATAAGAACCGATTACCCAAATAGCCCCATTGGGTTTGAGCAATCGACGTGCCGCTTTGAGCCAGTCTTGGGTAAACTTGTCATAGACGGCGAACGAAGAAAACTGGTCCCAATGATCATCAACCGCATCAACGCGGGAGTTGTCAGGACGGTGCAGATCACCTTTGAGCTGCAGGTTATAAGGAGGGTCGGCAAAGATTAGATCGATAGAGTTCTCTGGAAGGCTGTTCATCACGTCGATGCAGTCACCAGATTGAATCGTGTTTAGCGGAAGCGTGGCCTCAGCCAGCGCTTTTGTTTTTACTGTCATATCTTGCCTCATGTACCGGCGATTTTTCGCTCTGTGGTTGAGACCAATGTGAGTCAAACCTGATTCGGGGTCAAATTCTTTTTCTAAACAATAGGTTAGTTATTTTCTTGATACAAGATGTTGTGTACTGGTTTGAACGAACGTCTATGGTGTGGGGTTACCCCAAGTTTTACCAATGCGTCTTTGTGACTTTTTGACGGGTATCCGGCGTTCGTTTCCCATCCATATCCGGGGTAGTGTTGCGCCAAATCCCACATGACATAATCTCGACAGATTTTGGCCACAATTGAGGCAGCCGAAATCGACACAGATCGTGCGTCTCCCTGCACAATGGCCTCGGATGAGCCCGTTAAGCCCCGCGGAATCATATTGCCATCTATCAAAAGGTGATCGGGTCGTTGTTTCAGCCCTGCGACTGCGCGTTCCATCGCCAAATGCGATGCGCGCAGGATGTTAAGCGCGTCAATTTCTTCAACGCTTGCATGGGCAATGCTCACATCGGCGCAGAGCAAAAGTTCATCATTCAGCGCTTGCCGCTTTTCGGCGCTTAGCTTTTTGCTGTCGTTCAGACCCTTGGGAATACGGTTCGGATCAAGGATGACAGCCGCTGCTGTGACAGGCCCTGCAAGCGGTCCGCGCCCCACCTCGTCAACGCCAGCGACCAATGACAAGCCGCGCGCCTGAGCGGCGTGTTCGTATGAATAATCAGGTCCAAGCAAAGTCATAAAATTCCATTCCGTTTGAAAGGCGTTCACCCTTCAATAGAAAAAGCACGCAGCCATGTCTAACTGCGCGCTTTGCCTATGTGCGACGCTCCGTTCGCTGCTCAACCAGATTTAGTGACGGCCGCGGTGGTGACGTGGGCCATGTGGGTGTTTGTGGCCGTGGCCGTTGCCATGACGGTGCCATTCATTTGCACGACGCTGGCTGCGGCTATGTTGGCGATGCGATTTATGACCACGTTGAACACGGTGCCCGTTATGAGCGCGCTGAGGGGCGGCATGCTGCTTGTGTGACTTGGATTTCTTTTTGAACCCACCATTGTTATCGATCGCTTTGCCGATAATCGCGAGAGCAACAAAACCGGCGATGGTGGCTGCAACGGGGTCCACAGTGTTTTGACTGCGGTGCTGTGGTTGCGGTACATAGCGGTATTCGCCGGCCTGCGCCATGGTTGAAGATATACCTGTGATCGTGAGAGCAGCAGCAATAACTGTTGAGATAAATGTACGGTGCATATGTTTGATCCTGACTTGGTTGGTGCCTGCCAGTGATTGGCGGGCTTGATGGGATCAATCTGGGGTCAGCCGGCAATGGCAGGCAATATCATCGCAATGTTATCCGATAACGCCGTCGACAAAGCCCAATGTTATTGAAAAACAATGCGAATGGGCGCATCTTTCAGGCATGACACATCACATCAAAACACTCTCCGTTGCTTTTTGCATTATCTTTAGTGCCAGCGCAGCTTTCGCCGATTGCACCGCCGTTTATAAGGCCAAGCAAGATAATCCATTGCGTCTTGAACATGGATCAATCACCGTATCAGGCCCCTGTTCAGTTGATGCTGCAACCGCCAAAGTAAAAGAGGAGCTTGCTTCGAAGGGCTGGACTTTGCTGAAGGTTTTGTCAGTCTCGGACAACTGATCGGGAGAATGACTTTGCTGGATGATATAGGCAGTGCAGGCGATGCGCGCCGGACCGGGAACCGCATCGTCGTTATTGGTTTGGCGGCGATTGTCGCCATTTTGCTCGTTGCAGCGATTATTTTGTTTGCAAACCTGCCTGACGCAAATGCCTTCAACATGCGCGTCGAACAGATCTTCGTCGAGAACGATGACCTGACCAGTCAGGCAGAGATCAAGCTACTAGAGATACTTGCGCAATCAGGGACATCGTTTTCGGAAACATTGGCGTCCTACCGTTTTGTGATTTTCGTGTTGTTGGTCTTCGCAACCGCACTCCTGATTGCTGCGGTTTTGTTTCTGGTGATGCTGATCGTCTTGAACCGTCGTATGGCGCAGATCGAGCGTTCGGGTATTCAAGTGTCGTCGCTTTTGATTTCGCGCGAAGAGAAGACGGTCTATCTTAACAACATGGGTTTCAAGCTGACAGATGCAGCCATGGAGACTCTATCAGTCCTCGCTGAAGCACGCATGGATGATGATGTAATGACCGGTGCCGAGATTGAAGGCGTGATTTCAGGGCGCAATTCTTCAGATTGTGAGGAAGCAGCCGGTGCGACACGTATCAAACGCTTGCGTGACGGTTTGGGCAATCAGATGGTCAGTGAGCTGTTGGTAAAGAACATTGCGCGAAAAGGTTACATGTTGTCGATTGATAAAGACGTAATCAAGGTTCTTTAGGTTTCCAATCACTGCGTGATCGGACCGGTGCGAGGGGCAAGCCCCTCGCGCTCGCATGTTTGATACGAGGGGCCAGCCCCTCGCGCTCCCCGGGATATTTTTCGAGAGAGGAATGGGGTAAATGTTGCGAATGACTCGCAATTGGATGCATGTCTCCCCATATAGTTGATATGGATAGACGAACCTTTAATACGACACTTCTCGGCGGAGCTGTTGCGGCGGCATTGCCATTTCCAGCTGCAGCGCAGGCTGCAAAGGCTACGAAGACGGGTCCGCTTTATGCGTGGGCCGTTGCAATCGCGCGGGCGCAGAACCGCGCATCGCCCGCCTTATTGGCTCAGCAACTGCGAATTTCGCAGGCGGCGGCGACAGAGCTGTATGCGAGTATGATTGCCAACGGCGTTATTCGAGTGCCTGTGTTAGGTGGCATGGCACGCGCTGCAAAGCCTTTGTTTAGCGGTGGCCATTTGATGGCGGCGGATGCGAGTTTAAGTCGGACAGCGAGCGTCAAGCTTGAAGATATGAAACGTGCGTTTGATCGTGTGGTAGAAGATGCGCCCACACTGGACGCATCTGAGGATCATCAAGCGACCTGATCTAGGTTCCGCGCGATAACGAGGCGTTGGATATCGCTTGTGCCTTCGTAAATTTGGCAGATGCGGACATCGCGATAGATGCGTTCCACCGGATAGTCTGACAGATAGCCGTAACCGCCGTGAATCTGGATGGCGTCAGAACAAACACGTTCGGCCATTTCCGACGTAAAGAGTTTAGCCATAGAGGCTTCGTTCAAACACGGGACCCCTACTTCTTTCAGTGCGGCAGCGTGCAGAACCAATTGGCGGCCTGCTTCGACTTGGGTTGCCATATCCGCCAGTTTGAACCCAACCGCTTGATGGTTCATAATCGCTGTCCCAAATGACGTGCGCTCTGTTGCATAGTCTCGCGCCGCTTTCAGGGCAGAGCGCGCCATCCCGACAGCTTGGGCCGCGATACCAATGCGCCCGCCTTCCAGATTGGCGAGCGCAATCTTGTAGCCTTGCCCCTCTTCCCCCAACAGGTTTTCGGCGGGAATGCGCATGTCACTGAAGGCAAGTTGACAGGTGTCCGAGCAATTAAGCCCCAGCTTTTCTTCAACGCGCACAACCTCATAGCCGGGGGTGTCCGTTTCAACGATGAAGGCGCTGATACCGCGTTTTCCAGCGTCTTTATCTGTCACCGCGAACACGATAATGACTTTGCCGTTCTTGCCAGAGGTGATGAACTGTTTGGCGCCGTTAAGCACATAGTGATCGCCATCACGGACAGCTGTTGTTTTGAGGTTGGATGCATCAGAGCCTGCCTGCGGTTCTGTCAAAGCAAAGCCACCGACCCATTCACCACTGGCAAGTTTCGGCAGATACTTCTGTTTTTGCGCCTCCGTACCATATTTCAGGATGGGAACGCATCCAACTGAGCTATGGACAGATAGGATCGTTGAAACAGGACCATCGCCAGCTGCGATCTCTTCCAGCGCAAGAGCATAGGCCACAGCACCTGTGTCCGAGCCTCCGTATTCCTCGGGAACCAACATGCCCATCAGCCCGAGTTCACCCATTTGATTGATCTGAGCACGCGGGAATTCCCTGGAACGATCGCGCGCCTCTGCGCTGGGCCATAGGACATCCTGTGCGAATTGATGGGTCATCTCGCGGATAGCATCCTGAGTTTCGTTCAAAATCATTGCATCATCTCCAGTGCGACTGCTGTTGCTTCGCCGCCGCCTATGCAGACCGACGCGATGCCGCGTTTCATATCGCTTGCTTGTAGTGCGCCGATCAGCGTCACCATGATCCGTGCGGCAGAGGCCCCGATCGGGTGGCCAAGAGCACAGGCACCGCCGTGGACGTTTACCTTATCGTGGGGCAGGTCGAGTGTATGCATCGCAGCCATAGGAACCACCGCGAAGGCTTCGTTGATCTCGAACAGGTCCACATCTTTCAAGTCCCAACCCGTTTTCTCGGACAGTTTGGTGAGTGAGCCTATGGGGGCGGTCGGGAATAGGCCCGGTTCTGCGCCATGGCTGGAATGACCAATCAAGCGTGCGATAGGGGTCAGACCGCGTTTTTCCGCCTCAGACGCACGCATCATTACCATCGCGGCAGCACCATCAGAAATGGAAGAAGAATTGGCCGCCGTAACCGTGCCGTCCTTGCGAAACGCCGCGCGCAAATTGCGGATCTTGTCGCGCTTGGCTTTGGCGGGTTGTTCGTCTGTTGTGATTTGAACGTCTTCACGGCGGTACTTGATCGTGACAGGAGTGACTTCCGCATCGAATTGACCACCATCAATCGCCGCAACGGCGCGATCAAGGGACGCAAGTGCATAGTCATCCTGTGCTTCGCGTGTAAACTGATAGGCCTCTGCGCAATCTTCGGCGAAGGTGCCCATTAAACGACCCTTGTCATACGCATCCTCTAATCCGTCAAAGAACATGTGATCCTTCAGCTCTGAATGGCCCATACGCAGGCCAGCACGCGCTTTTGGCATCAGGTAAGGCGCGTTCGACATGCTCTCCATGCCGCCGGCAATGATCACATCGGCAGAGCCAGCCAGCAGCATATCATGGGCGTACATCGCCGCCTTCATACCTGATCCGCACATCTTATTTAGTGTTGTGCAGGTCGCGGAAAGCGGCAAGGCCGCGCCCAAAGCGGCTTGGCGTGCGGGGGCTTGCCCCTGACCAGCGCTTAGTACGTTGCCAAAAGCAACTTCGTCTACGTCCTCTGGCGCAATGCCCGCTCGTTCGACTGCGGCCTTGATCGCGGCTGCACCAAGAACAGAGGCAGGGGTTTCAGCAAAATCGCCCTGAAATCCGCCCATCGGCGTGCGCGCGGTTGAGACGATGACGATCGGGTCAGTGTTGGACATATAAATGCTCCGTTTCTCTGTTGCGTTACATGTAGACCAAAGGGAACTGGCAAACTATGCTAAACGAATTCCATCTATGTGAGCTATTTTGCCATGCCTTTGGTATTCATCTCGAATGCGTTTGTAAGCGAAGCGCTTGAGTGCGCGCGTCGGGGTGGTGTCGATGTAACTGCGCTTTTACGCGAAGCGCAGATTGACGCCCCGGGGGGTGGACAGGTCAGCCCTGATGCCTTCGGGCGCCTTTGGCTTGGGATTGCACAGGCGATGAACGACGAGTTCTTTGGCAATGCTGCGCGGCCCATGCGTCCGGGTAGCTTTGCTTTGATGGGACACGCTGTCCGCTCTGCCCCGACGGTTGAGGTCGCATTGCGTCGTGCATTGAGGTTTCTAAAAGTCGCGATTGATGAACCCTACGGCACGCTAAGTGTTCACGCTGGCACTGCGAAGATCACGTTGCATGACAGTCGCAGTGATCGAAGCGCATTCGCGTATCGCACATACTGGGTAATCTTGCATGGTCTGACCTGTTGGTTGGCGCGCGCGCGTATTCCCTTGCATGCGATGCGCTTAACCTGCGAAGCGCCCCGTCACAGGGAGGACTATAGCAAGTTCTTTGGCGCTCCTGTTGTGTTTGACTCGCCCCAAGGCGGGCTAGAGTTTGACGCATCCTATCTTAGGCGGCCCGTTGAGCGTAGCGAGGCTGCTCTCAAGCGGTTCTTACGCGAAGCGCCTGGGAATTTCTTGATCGGCTACAAATATGACGAAGGTGCGTTGGGCGCGGTTGTTGCTTTGCTTAAAGCGCGTGATCCGCTGGATTGGCCAACCTTCCCATTACTTGCGCAAGAATTGGAAATGTCAGCACCGACATTGCGAAGGAAACTTGCAGGACTTGGTCACAGTTATCGTAGCTTGAAGGCCGATCTACGCCGGGATCGCGCTCAGGTTCTGTTGCGTCAATCTGACGTCTCAATTGCAGAAGTTTCGCACCGTTTGGGCTATGCCGAACCGAGCGCATTTTTTCGCGCATTTCAAGGCTGGACTGGGCAAACACCAGATGCTTGGCGAAGGGGTTAGCGACATGATTTGTCGCAAACGGGCCAGCGCGATTGCTTTTGCCAAACGACCTTAATGACTAAACAAAGCCTGATACCGGGACGGGGAGAATAGACATGAAATCGCATTACAGAGTTGTCGTCATCGGCGGCGGCGTCGTTGGAACCTCCGTTTTGTATCACCTCGCCAAAATGGGTTGGTCCGATGTGTGTTTGATCGAACGCTCAGTTCTGACGGCGGGGTCATCTTGGCATGCTGCTGGGGGTATTCATGCGTTGAACGCGGACCCCAACATTGCGCAGTTGCAGGCCTATACGATTGATCTGCTAAGTGAGATTGAAAAGGAAAGCGGCCAGAACATCGGCTTGCACATGACAGGTGGCCTGACAATGGCAGGCACACCGGATCGCTGGGAATGGCTGCAATCTGCGTATCGCACGTTCCAGTCCATCGGGATCGAAGATTGCCGTTTGGTGAACGTCGAAGAGGCGGTTGAGCTAAACCCGATCATGTCGGGTGAGGGCCTGCTTGGCGGTATGTGGGCGGACCGTGAAGGGTATGTTGATACCACCGGTACGGTCCATGCCTATGCGGGTGCAGCCAAGAAACACGGCGCGGACGTGATCGAGCATAATCGCGTTTTGGAATTGAACCAAACGTTAGAAGGCTGGGAGATTGTGACCGAGAAAGGCACGATCAATTGCGAACACGTCGTCAACGCCGCGGGCCTTTGGGCCAAGCAAGTGGGACGTATGGCTGGGATCGAATTGCCTGTCTCACCGCTCAACCACCACTACCTCGTGTCCGACACGATCCCAAAACTGGAAGAACTAGATTTCGAGGTGCCCATGACCGTGGACCTCGAGGGATTCACCTATATGCGGCAGGATCAAAAGGGCCTGCTCTTGGGGATTTATGAGGTCGATCACGAACATTGGATGATGGACGGCGCACCATGGGAATACGGGTTTGAGCTGCAGAAGGAAGACACGGATCGCATCGAGAAAGAGCTGATCATGGGGTTTGAACGCTACCCCGATCTGCAAAATGTTGGTGTGAAAACATGGGTGAACGGCGCGTTCACCTTCTCGCCCGACGGAAACCCCTTGGTTGGCCCAGTTCCCGGCAAACGCGGCTATTGGACCGCTTGCGCGGTCATGGCGGGCTTTTTGCAGGGTGGCGGTGTCGGAAAGTCGCTGGCGGAATGGATCATCAATGGCGAACCCGAAGCGGATGTCTACGGCATGGACGTTGCGCGCTACGGCGTCTTTGCAGAGAACAAACAGTACATCAAAGAAACAACAGGTCAGTTCTATTCACGTCGTTTCATTATGACCTATCCGAACGAACAACTGCCAGCGGGACGTCCTTTGAAAATGGCCCCTGCATATAGCGATATGACAGAGGCAGGCTGCCAATGGGGGCAAAGCTGGGACCTTGAAGTCCCGCTGTACTTCGGTGGAAAAGGGTTCCAGGAAACACCGTCGCTCAAGCGCTCTAACGCATTTGATATTGTCGCTACAGAATGCAAAGCCGTGCGCGAGAATGTTGGTCTTTTGGACATCTCTGGCTTCTCTCGGTTCGAAGTATCTGGCGATGGGGCAGAGGCGTGGCTGAACACCATTTTCGCGACGAAATTGCCCAAAGTTGGGCGTTCCCGCCTCGCTGTTGCGCTGGGCGAGGATGGACGTCTGAAGGGGGACCTTACGCTCTTTAACTGGGGTGATGGGACCTATTGGATCATGGGCAGCTACTACTTGCGACGCTGGCACATGCGTTGGTTTGATGATCACATGGGCGCGGATGTGCAGGTGCGTGACTTGGGCGATGAGATGTGTGGTTTCTCGCTCTCTGGCCCCAACGCGCGCAAGGTTATTGAAGAGCTTACAGATGGCCCTGTGGGCGATTTGTCCTTCATGGGCTGCGGAACCTTCGATATCGGGATGCTACGCTGCAAGGTCGGTCGTATGTCGGTGACGGGTGAGCTTGGTTATGAAATCCATTGTCGTATGGGCGATCATATCACTTTGCGCAAAACCTTGCTGGAAGCGGGCGCAGACATTGGCATCAAAGAGATCGGCTTCAACGCGATGCTAAGTCTACGCTTGGAGAAATCCTACGGCATTTGGTCAGCGGAGTTCACTCAAGGCTACACGCCTGCGATGACCGCAATGGACCGTTGGATCGACTTTGACAAAGCGGGTTTTGTGGGTCGCGACGCGGCACTTGCAGAGCGCGATGGCAACGGACCTGCGCAGGTGCAAGTGACGCTAGAGATTGACGCAGACGGTGCAGATGCCAGCGGGTATGAGCCGATTTGGCAGGATGGCAAGAAGATCGGATTTGTGACCTCTGGCGGGTACGGACACACGATGGGCAAGTCCTATGCGATGGGTCTCGTCGATGTGGCAAGCGCAGCGGAGGGTACAGACCTGACCGTGCATATCGTCGGGGTCGAGCGCACAGCGAAGGTGATCGCGCCCTCGCCCTACGATCCTGCAGGCAAAGCGATGCGCGCATGAGAAAAGGGCGCGAAGCACGGCAGGCGGATGATGCGCCAAAACGCAAAACCGACTACCGCAATCTGAAAAATCCGTTTCCGCCGATGAAGGCGTTTAGCGATGATCATATCGCAACGATGCATGAAGCGGCGCTTGATACTCTCGAAAACCTTGGCGTCAAAGTGTTGCTTCCTGCCGCACGCGACACGTTTCGCCAAGGCGGCGCGAAAGTCGATGAGAGCACGGAGATGGTCTACATAGGCCGCGATATTGTGCAGGCCGCACTTGCAAGTGCACCCAAGTCGATCCCTGTTGCGGGCGGGGCTAGGGATCGCGATATTGTCCTAGAACTTGGTAAACTTTGCTTTCAGCCCGGTGCAGGCGCACCCCATGCGACGGATCGCATAAAAGGGCGTCGGCCCGGCACGTGGAATGACTACCAAGACCTCACGCGCCTGACGCAACACTTCGATGTTTTGCACATGGTTCCGCCCTTGATCGAGCCTCAGGATATTCCAATCCACTTGCGCCACTATGCGACGATGGAAGCGCAGATGACGCTGACGGATAAAGTGCCGTTCGTATTTTCGCGCGGCACGCCGCAGGTCGAGCAAAGCTTTGAGATGTTGCGCGATTTTCGTGGGCTAAGCGACGCAGAATTTCACGCAGGCGCGCAGTGTTACACGATCATCAACACCAACTCCCCGCGCACGATTGATATCCCCATGGCGCAAGGTCTCATTGATTTCGCCAAAGCGGGACAGGTGTCTATCGTCACGCCCTTCACCCTGATGGGGGCGATGGCACCGATCACGGTCGCGGGGGCGATCACGCTCAGCCATACGGAAGCGTTGGCCGCGATCACGCTCACGCAACTTACCAAAGAAGGCGCACCTGTGTGCTACGGCACTTTCACCTCTAACGTGGATATGAAGTCGGGCGCGCCTGTATTCGGTACGCCGGAACACTTCCGAGCATCCCTTGCGGCAGGGCAGCTTGCACGCTTGATCGGACTGCCTTGGCGCTCTGCTTCGGGAAGTGCTGCAAATTCCAACGATGTGCAGGCGGCGAATGAAACGCAGTTTGGCACGTGGGGCTGCCTGTTGGCTGGGGCGACTGTGATCATCCACGCGGCGGGGTGGCTGGAAGGAGGCCTAACCGTGTCCTATGAAAAGCTGATCACAGATATGGAAGTGCTGCAAATGGTGGCCGAGCTTTGTGCAGCAGGTGAACATGGTGGCGCTGATCTGGGATTAGACGCGATCGCAGATGTGCAGCCGGGTGGGCACTTCTTCGGCACGCCGCATACGATGGAGCGATATCAAAGCGAGTTTTACGAACCCCTTGTCGCGGATTATTCTAACTACGGCACGTGGCAGGAACACGGAGAGATTGATGCGAACACCCGTGCGACAGGCATTTGGCAGGATATTCTAGCGCAACCTAATTCGGTTAAAGTTGATGACGCAGCGCTAGGTGGTTTGAATGACTACATTGCGAAAGCTACAGAGGCAGGCGGCGCGCCGCCAGTAAGCTGATTAGCTATCGTGCAGAAGCGATAGTTTTTGCGCTGCGCTATTTAACGCGGGCAAAAAGCGCAGAAGCTCTTCGACGGAATATCGCTGATCTGGCGCGTGGACAGACAGTGTCGCCATAAGGCGGCCTGTGCGATCTTGAACAGGCACAGCTACCGCGGTCATGCCGGCCATAAATTCTTCATCATCTTGCGAATATCCGCGTTTCCGCGTTTCGGATAATTCCTTGCGTAGGGCTTCGGCTGTGGTGATGGTCTTTTCGCTTAACACTTCAAGCGGCTTGGAACCAAGTACAGCCTCTAACGTACGTTCGCGCAGGGTGGACAGATACAGTTTACCGCTTGCAGTGCAATGGAACGGAACTTGCGTGCCGATAGGCAATTGAATGCGCAGCGGCCATTTGGTTTCGACGCGATCCAGATAGGTCATACCTTCGCGATCAGGGACCGCAAGATTACAAGTTTCGCCAATTTCTTCCGCAACAGATTTCAAGATCGCCAAACGCCCTGTGCGCAATCGTTCTGATGACATGGTATTCACAGCGATCTGTCGCAAACGCGGTCCGGGGCCGTAGGACCGCCCATCCAGATCACGCTGTAAGAAACCCTCCGCCTCTGCCGTTTGCAAAAGGCGATGGATCGTTGGTTTGGGCAGGCCCAAAGCGTCTGCAAGCTGCATCGGCTTTAGGGGCGTACCGGCCTTTGCGATTTCTTCAACCACAAGCAAGAGACGCAGGTTCGTGGGAATTTGCGTCTCTCGCTGGGACTTTAGATCGTCAGGCATCTACAGCTTTACCTATTAGGCACAAGGAACAGCGCCAGCTCCGGGATAAGTGCAACCATGATCCAAACAGAAATCAAGGCGAAAAGATAGAGCGTTGAATACCGCAGGAGCCTGAAATACGGAACCCCCGTTACCCCAGATGCGACATAAAGGTTCAATCCATAAGGTGGCGTGATAAAGCCGATGGACGCACCTACGAGGAAGATCACCGAGAAGTGGACTGGATCAACACCGACCGTCGCTGCGATTGGTGCCAAGATTGGTGCCAGAATAATCGTCACTGGAAGGGATTCCAGAACCATGCCCGCCACAAAAACAATCGCCATGGCTGTGAACAGAACGGGGTAATACCCGCCCATGCTCGTCACGAAACCACCGATCACTTCCTGCGCGCCAAGCAGCGACAGGATTTGTTGCATCACAACTGATACCGCGATCAGCGGCGCCAAGATACCAGAGATCTGTGCAGAGCGTACAACAACCGATGGGATGTCTTTAAGCGTGAAGCCCTCAACAACAAACATCGAGCTGATCGAGCGTTCTTCAATCGGGGTATCTGCATCCGTGCCCATCACCTTGTTCAGCGGATAGCTGGTTAGCGCAACGATGATACCAAAGCCCACAGTTACACCAGCCGCTTCGGTGGGTGAGAATTTACCAGTGTAAATCCCCCAAAGAACCAGACCGATGGCGAAGAACCCAAGCCATGCGCCAATTGCTGTCTTCAAGACCCGCTTGAATGAAAGGGCGATCAGGATGCCCCAACCGTTGATCGAACAAACGATGAAACAGGTCGCCATCATCGCCAGAACCATCAGCGTGCCGGGAATGATGCCCGCGATAAACAGCTCCGAGATGGGAAGGTTCATCAAGAAGCCATAGACGATGAAGATGATCGAGGGCGGGATAATGATACCCACTGTTCCACCCGCAGCAGCAGTCGCTGCCGAAAAGCGTTCATCATAGCCGCCTTTGACCATTTCAGGATGCAGCATTGAACCAATCGTGGCTGTGGTTGCCGAGTTCGATCCAGAGATTGCCGCGAATAATCCGCAAGCGCCAATCGCTGCCATTGCAAGACCACCACGTATCCATCCAAGACACGAATAGGCAAAGTCCGACAATCGTTTGGCGATGCCTGATTTGTTGATCAAGTCACCTGTCAGAATGAACAGCGGCATGGCAAGCAAGGCAAACCCGTCCTTGAACACGTTCAGCAATTCGCCGCCTGTGTTGTCCAGCGTAAGGTCGATGACAAAGCTACAGCCAACGACCCAATAGAAGATCACCAGCAAGACCGGCGTACCCATCATGAACAGGAACGTGCAGGCCAGCGAAATAATTGTAATCCAGGTTGAATCAGCCATTAGACATCCCCTCCGATAACAGCTTGTTTGATCAGGGGGTCGCCTGATCTATACTTGGAGAAATCCTCAACCACGTTTTCAATCGCGCGCGTGGCAAGCAGCATGAAACATACGGGCATGGTTACAACGAACCACCAGCGCATGATATCATCCGTGCCAAGCACGATGGCGAAGTTGTCATAGGTGTTGACCGTCCCGCGCGACATCGTTGTCACAAGGATAACGCAGAAGATCAGCCAAAGCGCATTGTCGAAAGTCAGCCAGAACAACTGCCCTTTGGGGCCGAATTTCGTGCGAAATTCGGAGAAACTCAGATGCGTGCGCAGGCGGATGTTAAACGCGGCGCCGAACCAAGCCATTATCATAAACAGCAGGGGTGGGATGGTCGTTGACCAAGGCACCTGCACCGAGAAGACAAATCGCTGAACCACGCCGATAAAGATGATCGCCGCCATGATGATGTAGCAATAGATCACAATTGTGCGCTCTGGTGTGCGCTCGAACAAGATCAGGAGGATCGGTCCGAAAACCACAAGAAGTGGCAGCAACCCTGCGCTCAAAGTGAGGAGAAGGGTGTTTATGCTCGGCAGAAAGGCCGCAAGCATACCAAGCAACAGAAGCACCGAAATGATCGGATGCGTGAACTTTGTAACGGAATAGCCAAGGCGTTCCTCAAGACGTTCCGCAAAGCGTTCGCGATAGTAGAACAGAACCGCACCGATAAGCGTCAGCGGCCCGAAAACGAACCAAGCCGCTTCAGAACGATAGGCCTGAACGGTTTTGAATGTAATATCGCCACTCACCGTCGCGCTGACGATTGTGACCATGTCCGACCAGATTGACATCTGGGACCCTCCCCTAAGAATTGCGTATGTCCACTATGCCGCATTTGAACGGTCTGGGACTAAAAAAGCCGGCCCAAGTGTTTGGACCGGCTTGTTCTTACTTAAAGCCAGTTGGGGCTTATGCTTTCCACCAACGGCGTGGTTCCACATTCTCGGGAAGCGTGTTCTCGTCGATCTCGCGTGAGATGTTATAGATGTCCTGATATGTGTCGTGGCCACCGGACCAACCATTAAGACGCTCGCGCCACTCTTCCCACAACTGTGGTTGGAACTCGGGCGAGCACATTTCTTCTGCTTTACGCTTTTCTTCTTTGGACAAGAATGCGTTGCGCACGTTGTTCTCAGCAAAAATTGTACCTGGAAGGATCGGATCGGACACACCAACCGTCTTGACCAACGCCGCTTCGTTCGCTGCCTGAACATGTGTCTGGGCCCAGTAGGAGCTTTCCATGACAACGTCCTGCAACTCGCCAGATAGGCTATCGAAGACGCCAGCATTCATTGCTGTGTGCTCTGTACCGCAGAAGAAGTCGAGATAGACAGACTGCGATACAACAGGGCTCATGTTTGCATAGGCAACCGCAGAGGCCCATGTTTCCGCACCATCAATCAAACCAGTTTTCAGCGCGTCAAGTGTTTCTTCCCAAGCAACAGGAACCGGGTTCAGGTTCATCGCTGTCATGGCGATACGACCAAGCTGCGTACCCGTAACGCGGTTCTTCGTACCTGCAAGCTGATCAACAGACGTTACAAGTGGCTCATCTTGCCATTTCAGACCCAACTGGATGCCGCGAAGTTCAGCGTGGCTGAAGAGGAACTTCAGGCCGTGACGCTTTTCATAGGGATCACGTAGCAGGCGCTGTGAATCAGGATGGTAGAGGAAGTGATACTGATCCGCACGGTTACGGAACTGGTATGCATAGTCCAATACGTTAAGGTACGGCGCACCACCTGCGGAGTTCTGAGTAGACGCCGCATAGATATCCACGATGCCCTGCTGACATTTCTCAACGCAGGAAACCTGACCACAGATCTGGTTGTCGCCGATGAACTCAACACGAATCTCACCGTCAGAGCGTGATTCTAGGTCGCGTGCGAATTCCAACGCGCCAGCACGCTCGATCAAAAGGTTACGTGCGTTAAAGCCAGCCGCGCCGAATTTCAGCGTGTGCTTTGGCTCTTTCGCGAAGCGTTTTTCATACGTGGATTCTGCCGCAGAAGCCAAGTTTCCAAGGCTCATCGCTCCGCCAAAGGCACCTGCCGCCATAAGCGTTGAACTCATGCCGTACTGCCCTGCGACCTTAAACAGGTCACGACGTGTTAGATGGTTGATTTTGTCACTAGTCTTCATAGCTTTCTCCCGGTTGCTAATTAATGAGACGTTTTGTTTCAAAAAAGGCTAGCTTACAATTTGTAATCTGCCTAGAGTTTTTTTAAGTTAAGATTTGAAAGGGGTCGTCGTGGAGGCTGATTTTATTGTCGTGGGGGCAGGTTCTGCTGGCTGTGTGCTTGCCAATCGCCTTAGCGCAGACCCGAAAAACCGTGTCGTTTTGCTTGAGGCAGGTGGCAAGGATTCAAATCCCTGGATTCACATTCCGGTCGGCTACTTCAAAACCATTCACAACCCCAAGGTCGATTGGTGCTACAAAACTGAACCTGATCCGGGTCTGAACGGCCGCTCAATTGAATGGCCGCGCGGCAAGGTTCTGGGTGGTTCGTCTTCGCTTAATGGATTGCTCTATGTGCGGGGGCAGCCGCAGGACTACGATCGCTGGCGTCAAATGGGCAACGTTGGCTGGGGTTGGGAGGATGTGCTGCCGCTCTTCAAGCGCTCCGAGCGCAATGAACGCGGTGCAGATGACTTTCATAATGACAGCGGCGAGTTATCTGTGTCCAACATGCGTATCCAACGCCCTATCACAGATGCGTGGATCGCCGCGGCTCAAGCAGCGGGTTACAAGTTTAACCCCGACTACAACGGTGCGGACCAAGAAGGCGTCAGCTTCTTCCAACTGACCGCTCGGAATGGTTTGCGCTGCTCCGCTGCCGCAGCGTTCCTGCGCCCTGCGAAATCACGCGAAAACCTGACAATCATCACCCACGCCCAAGCGCAGAACATCATCATCGAAGACAAGCGCGCTACTGGCGTGCGTTACAAGGATCGCGCTGGCAAAATTCAAACTGTCACTGCGCACAAAGAGATTGTGATTTCGGGTGGCGCAATTAACTCGCCTCAGCTTTTGATGCTCTCAGGTATCGGCGATCCAGAGCAGCTTGCAACCCATGGGATCGAAGTCGTCGCGCCGCTTAAAGGTGTGGGGAAAAATATGCAGGACCACTTGCAAGCCCGCCTCGTTTACAAATGTAATGAGCCGACTTTGAACAATGAAGTCGGATCGCTCTTTGGTCAGGCCAAGATCGGCCTCAAGTATATCACAACCCGTTCTGGCCCGATGACCATGGCCGCAAGCCTCGCGACAGGTTTTCTGAAAACTCGTGACGATCTGGAAACGCCGGATATTCAGTTTCACGTCCAACCGCTCTCTGCAGAGAACCCTGGCAAAGGTGCAGATAAATTCGCCGCCTTCACGATGTCGGTCTGCCAATTGCGTCCTGAGTCAAAAGGCGAAATCAAGCTCGCCAGCGGCAATCCTATGGCCTATCCCAAGATCATCCCCAACTACCTGTCGACAGAGACGGATTGCAGAACCGCTGTTGCAGGCGTCAATATCGCGCGCCGGATCGCACGCCATGAGCCGCTTAAGGCGAAAATTTCTGAAGAATTTCGCCCGCATACTTCTCTCGATATCGACAATTACGATGAAACGCTTGATTGGGTGCGCAGTAACACCGCTTCAATCTATCACCCTACAGGCACCTGCAAGATGGGCAGTGATGCGATGGCCGTCGTAGATGATAAGCTGCGTGTGCATGGCATCGACGGTCTTCGGGTTGCAGATTGCTCTATCATGCCCGAGATCGTCAGCGGCAACACCAATGCCCCTGCAATCATGATTGGTGAAAAGGCGAGCGATCTGATCCTGAACGGATAGTCCTATCGGTTTCCTCTCTCCCCAAAATATCCCGGGGGTGAATTGGCCTTTGGCCAAGAGGGGGCTGGCCCCCTCCAACAGCGACGCGGTACGCGGCGCAAATCCTACCTTGGAAGAGGGTTCGACGCCTTGTTATAGGCACGCCAATCCGTAATTTCGGGATAGTACATGTCACGCCACCGTTGAACCCGTGGGTTCATAATTCGTTTCCAAAGACGCGGGTACAAAGCCGCCATCGTCATAATCGGATAGCCACAAGGCAACTGCGGTGCATCTGCTTCTGTATAGTTTTGTAACAGCGGAAAACGACGATCAGGCTTGTAGTGATGATCCGAATGACGCTGCAAATTGATCAAAAGCCAGTTTGATGCTTTCTGTGCTGCATTCCAAGAATGACGTGGTTGAACATGTTCGTACTTGCCACCACCCAAGTGCTTTCGGGTTAGGCCATAATGCTCGACGTAGTTCACGAGTTCCAATTGCCAAATCGCAACGAATGCTTGGAATACGAACAACCCAAATCCTGCCCAACCACCCAAAGCTAACGCCAAAATCAAAAATCCGGCCTGAAGCGCCCAATAGCGGAAAAACGGGTTCGACAGGTCCGTCCAAGGTAAATCCTTGCGTACCAATAGGGCTTTTTCTGCATCAAACGCAGAATGCCAAGACTGACGCAAAACACGCGGGAAAAAGCGGTGAAACCCCTCACCGTAGCGCGCGGTCACAGGATCGCGCGGGGTCCCGACATAGCGATGATGCACCAGCAAATGTTCAGATCGGAAATGCGAATACAAAACCATTGCCAGCAAAATATCACCCAACCAACGCTCGCGCTTGTTTTTTTGGTGCATCAGCTCATGACTGTAGTTGATCCCGATCGTGCCAGAGCCAACACCAACGCTAAAGAACAACCCGATCTTTTCCCAAGTGCCAAGATGCTCGGCCTGACCCACGTAGTAGATCAACCCAAAGATCGTGAGGAATTGAATAGGCACCCAAGCACTTGTCAGTAAGATATACCAAGACAGGTGCGCGTCATCGGTATCTGTGTCAACATTCTCAAGGTTTAGCCCGCCGATTAAATCCAGCGCGGTGAACAGATACCAGGTTAGAACCGGGATTATTAAAACCCACCATCCGCCTGAATAGGCCGCAAGCCAAATCGCAGGGATCAATAGAAACGAAACCCAGAACGGCAAAGCGCTTTGTAATTTCGCAGCTGTTTCGGATGAGATCATTTTGTTTTGCTCCTCGTGGGGGTCTTATCGTTCATTTTACGCCCGTCTGACGCCAAATCAAAGACCTTGCGCATCACAGTTGGCAGATCTGACGGGCGAAAGTCTTCCAAAGGCAAGAAATCCCCGACGTCAGCAGCACGATCCATTGGAACCAGTGCTGTTTTCACCACCAGATGTAGATGAAAATGTGTGAAAGTATGGCGCGCTTCGCCTTTTAGTGTTTTCCATTGCGCTTTCATCGGGGCGGCTTCTGTTGGCTCGCCTTCAATCCACTCGCTGCCAGGCCAGCCAAGCATGCCCCCCAGCAAGCCCTTGTCAGGGCGGGTCTCTAGCAGATACGCCCCATCAATACGCTTGGCGATATAGGCGATACCTCTGCGGATCGGTTTCACCTTTTTCGGAACCTTTTTGGGAAGGGCTATGTGCGTTCCAGCAAGCCGCCCCAAACATCCTGCATTCCAAGGGCATAGCCCGCATGCAGGTTTCTTTGGCGTGCAAATCGTAGCACCTAGATCCATCACCGCTTGGGCATAATCCCCGGCGCGGTCTTGTGGTGTTAACGCCTCTGCCAGCACCATCAATTCAGGTTTGGATAAGGGCAAAGGTGTGTGAATGTCGTACAGTCGGGACATGACACGTTCTACATTTCCGTCCAAAACAGTTTCAGGCAAATCATAAGCAATCGAGGACACAGCCGCTGCGGTGTAAGGACCAATGCCGGGCAGTTTCAAAAGTTCTGCGTGCGTATCGGGAAATACGCCGTTGTATTCATCCGCCACAACACGCGCGCATTTCAATAGATTGCGCGCACGGGCATAATACCCAAGACCCGCCCATTCGCCCATGACATCCGCGTCTTTAGCTGCGGCCAGATCATTCACCGTTGGCCAGCGATTGGTAAAGCGCACGAAATACTCTTTCACCGCAGCAACAGTTGTTTGCTGCAACATAACTTCAGACATCCAGATGCGATAAGGATCAGGGCGCACACCCGCGCGGCGATCCTCAGGACTTACACGCCATGGCATGATCCGGGCGTGGCGGTCATACCACTCTAAAAGGGTTAAGGGATCGGCAGTCTCACGCAATGTTTATGTACCTGTCTGTTCGGTTTTGCTGGCACCCAGCGCTTGCGTCTCTAAGATAGGGGAGAGACACAAAATGCAAGGCAGGACAGATTCGATGGCGCAGCGCCGTGCATCTTCAAAAGGATTTGCTCGCACTTCGAGCCTTCTGACGCAGCGCATTCGCAAAGCGTCCGAGTCCCGTGGCTTTGCCCAATCGCGCCTTTTGACCCATTGGGAAGAAGTGATCGGCGAAGATATTGCCAAGATCGCACGTCCAGTGAACGTGAGCTATGGCCGCCAAGGCTTTGGTGCGACGCTAACCATCCTGACAACTGGGTCTCATGCGCCGATGGTTGAAATGCAAAAGGAACAAATCCGTGCCAAGGTGAATGCGGTTTATGGCTATAACGCAATTAGCCGTGTGAAAATCACCCAAACCGCGCCGACTGGATTTGCGGAAGGACGCGCCGTATTTGATCGGCCCTTGACCCCGAAGAAACCCGAACCCACACCAGAAATCAAACAAGCCGCTGCGCAATCTGCGGGCGGTGTCAAAAGCGATGATTTGCGCAATGCCCTTGAGCGGCTTGCACAAAACGTATTAACAAAATCCCAAAATTGAGGAGAAGCCCGATGCTTCGCACCCTAGCCACTACCGCAGCTGCGGTTCTATTCAGCCTGAGCATGGCAACAGCCCAGGAAACGACTGTGCCAGATATGGTTCAAGGCAGTGAAGATGCCACGGTGGAGATTATCGAATACGCATCCTACACATGCCCACACTGTGCGTCCTTCCATGCAGGGCCCTACAAGGACCTCAAGGCAGACTATATCGATACAGGGAAAGTGAAATTCGTCTTTCGCGAAGTCTACTTTGATCGTTTCGGCCTCTGGGCCTCCATGATCGCACGTTGCGCGGGCCCCGAGCGTTTCTTTGGAATGACAGATCTATTGTTCAAAGAGCAATCGCTTTGGAGCCGCGCAGGTGATCCAGCCGCAATCGTCGCAGAGTTGCGCAAAGTCGGCCTAAAAGGCGGCATGAACGATGAGCAGCTTGATGCATGTCTTGAAGATGCCGACAACGCGCAGGCGTTGGTTGCGTGGTATCAAGAGAACGCTGAGCGCGACAATGTGCGTTCAACACCGTCTTTCCTGATCAACGGTGAACCTTACTCTAACATGAACTATGCTGATTTTTCTGCGATCATCGACGAAAAACTGGCTGAATGAGCGCACCGCTCACAGGTCTAAAAGTCGTCGAATTGGCGCGTATTCTGGCCGGCCCTTGGGCTGGCCAGACCCTTTCCGACCTCGGCGCGGAGGTGATAAAAGTCGAAGCACCCGCTGGCGATGACACGCGCCGCTGGGGCCCTCCGTTTATTGAACGCGAAGGCGATACATCAGCGGCGTACTTTCATTCGTGCAATCGTGGCAAGAAATCCGTCACAATAGATTTTCGCACGCAAAAAGGCCAAGAACAGCTAAAGGCGCTTTTGGCAGATGCGGATATATTGATTGAAAATTTCAAGGTTGGAGGCTTGGCGAAGTACGGTCTTGATTACGCAAGTTTGAAAGAAGAGTTTCCAGCACTGATTTACTGCTCGGTGACAGGTTTTGGCCAAACGGGTCCTTACGCGCATCGTGCTGGATATGATTTCATTATCCAAGGCATGTCTGGATTGATGTCCATCACCGGTGAACCCGGAGGCCAACCTCAGAAATCAGGCGTAGCGATCACGGATATCTTTACTGGTGTCTATGCTGTGTCAGGTATTCTTGCGGCTGTGTTTCAGCGTCACACCACAGGCAAGGGCCAGCATATTGATATGTCGCTCTTAGATGTCGCCGCGGCAGTAACAGCGAACCAAGCGATGAATTATCTGGCGACAGGCGAGGCACCCCGCATGATGGGGAATGCGCATATGAACCTGACGCCTTATCAGGTGTTTGATTGTTCGGATGGCCATATCATCATCGCGACTGGAAATGATGCGCAGTACCAAAGACTTTGCTTGTTGCTGGGAATAGAAGCGATGGGAATAGAAGCGCGTTTTGCAACAAACGCGGACCGCATTGCCAACCGTGATGAGATGACGCGGCGTTTGACCGAGCAAACATCAAAGATGTCCAAACTTGATTTGCTTGCAGCCTGTGAGGCCCAAGGCGTTCCGGCAGGCCCGATTAACGATATGGGCGAAATGCTAAATGATCCGCAGATCAAAGCGCGCGGAATGCAGATCGAGCTGGACGGCATTCCAGGTGTGCGATCGCCGTTTGTGTTTTCGGATGCGGAGTTGGACTTGGATCGACCCTCGCCGAAATTGGGTGAAGACAACGCTTAGTCGCTAGAGATCGAATTGCTAAAGCAATCCGACCGGTACGAGGGGCCAGCCCCTCGTGCTCCCCGGGATATTTTTTGAGAGAGGAAACACGCCGCTTTGGCTTGTTGACGTAGCACTAATCTGTCAATCAGTTTGAGTTGGCTGGTGAAAGGGCTTGGGATATGAAAGTGGGTCTGTTTCTCTTGAGTCTGGCCTATATTTTGAGCCAGTTTTACCGCGCGTTTTTGGCAGTTATGACGGACGTTCTAGCTGAAGACATTGGCGCGGCACCGGATGACCTTGCGATGGCCTCGGGGCTTTGGTTTCTTTCTTTTGCAGCGATGCAAATTCCTGTGGGTTGGGCGTTAGATACGCTTGGACCGCGACGCACCGCATCATCGCTTTTGCTGATTGGCGGGGCAGGCGGGGCGCTGATATTCGCGCTTGCAACCACGCCTGCGCATATCAATATCGCTATGCTTTTGATCGGGGTCGGATGTTCGCCCGTTCTGATGGCCAGTTTCTTTGTCTTTGCGCGAATTTACTCGGCGGCCATGTTTGCCACGCTTGCGTCATTCATGATTGGAATTGGGTCGTTCGGAAACTTGGCCGGATCTGTGCCGCTTGCTATGGCTGTGGATGTTTTTGGCTGGCGCGAAACGGTGCTGGTGTTGGCAATTATAACAGGGCTGATCGCTGTCGGGCTGTTCTTTGCCATCAAAGACCCGGAACGGATTGAAAACACCGCTGGTGGTTCCGTTCTGACCCTTCTCAGGATGCCCGCGCTTTGGCTGATTTTTCCATTGATGTTTGTGAATTATGCCCCTGCGGGCGCGTTGCGTGGGCTTTGGATTGGCCCTTATGTGAGCGATGTGTTCGGTGGAAGTGCCGGGACAGCGTCACTTTTCATGGCCTGTGCTATGATTTTGGGAACATTTGTCTACGGTCCGCTTGATCGTATTTTCGGAACGCGCAAGTGGGTTGCGTTCACAGGCAATGGCATTGGGGCGATGTTCTGCATCGCGCTTGGTCTTGGCTTTGCGACGCAATACTGGAGCGCGGTTTTCCTGTTCGCGGCCGTTGGCTTTTTCGGCATGTCGTTTCCCCTTTTAATGGCGCATGGTCGCGCGTTTGTACCAGCGCATTTGGCCGGACGTGGAGTGACGTTGATGAACCTGTTTGGGATCGGTGGTGTGGGGCTGATGCAGATGATCTCGGGTCGCATGCATGCTAGTCTTTCGGTCAACGCGGTCGCACCTGCTGATCCCTATAATGCGATCTTCTTGTTCCTTGGAATACTCGTCCTAGCCGGGCTTGCGATCTATGCATTCTGTCAGGATCGGCTTGATTAAAGTCACATTCGCTGCATTGCGGCGCGTGGCCCCTTTTCCAACCTTCTATATCAGCGTATAGCGGCCCCGTTGACGTGCAACCGCACGCCATCACAACCCGTAAAGGAGTAACCCGATGGGGTATAAAGTCGTCGTCGTTGGCGCCACCGGTAATGTGGGCCGTGAAATGTTGAACATCCTGGATGAGCGTCAGTTCCCAGTGGATGAGCTGGCCGTTCTGGCAAGCCGTAAATCCTTGGGTACGGAAGTCAGCTTTGGTGAAAAAACGTTGAAGACGAAAGACTTGGACACGTTTGACTTCACGGGTTGGGATATGGCTTTGTTCGCTGTCGGCTCTGAGGCGACGAAGAAATATGCGCCCGTCGCTGCGAAATCGGGCTGCGTTGTGATCGATAATTCGTCGCTTTATCGCTATGATCCAGACGTGCCGCTGATCGTGCCAGAGGTAAATCCGGAAGCGATTCACGAGTATTCCAAAAAGAACATCATCGCGAATCCAAACTGTTCTACTGCGCAGATGGTTGTCGCACTGAAGCCACTTCATGATCGCGCACGTATCAAGCGCGTCGTTGTCAGCACCTATCAGTCGGTTTCCGGTGCGGGCAAAGCAGGTGCGGACGAGCTGTGGGATCAGACCAAGTCGATCTACAATCCGACAGACGACAAGCCGCCAAAAGCCTTTACCAAGCAGATTGCTTTCAACGTGATCCCGCATATCGACGTGTTCATGGACAGTGGCGAGACCAAAGAAGAATGGAAGATGGTTGCTGAGACGAAGAAGATCGTCGATCCAAAGATCAAAATCACAGCAACTTGCGTGCGTGTGCCTGTCTTCGTTGGTCACTCTGAATCGATCAACATCGAATTTGAAGATTTCCTTGATGAAGATGAAGCCCGCGATATCCTGCGCGAAGCGCCCGGTGTCATGGTGATCGACAAGCGCGAAGACGGTGGCTACGTCACGCCCGTTGAGTGCGTTGGCGATTATGCGACATTTATCTCCCGCATCCGTCAGGACAGCACGATTGATAACGGCATCAACCTGTGGTGTGTTTCTGATAACCTGCGTAAAGGTGCGGCGTTGAATGCAGTGCAGATTGCCGAGACGCTAGGGAACCGCGTTCTCAAGAAGGGCTAAACCCCGCCAGTAGAAGTTTTGGAAAACCCCGCCTGTTTGCATGGCGGGGTTTTTCGTTTCGGGCCTTTGATATTGCATAACACCAAGCGCTGCGTGCAGTTTGACGATAGTCACATTGCTGCAAGGACACTTTATGCGCGCGTTTGTTGCTATCGGTTTCACACTTGCCCTGACGGGCTGCGCCACGCTATCCAAAGAGGAATGTCTAAGTGGCAATTGGGAAGAGATCGGTTTTCGCGATGGCACCAATGGCAAAACCGGTGCGTTCCTGCAAAGTCATGCGAAGGCCTGTGAAAAGACCGGCGTGCGCCCTGTTCAAAGCCTATGGGAACAGGGTCGCCAGCGTGGTTTACCCGTCTATTGCGTGCCATCGAAAGCCTACTCCGAAGGGCGACGCGGGCGATCGTTGAATGTTGTTTGTGACGCAGACCAAATGCCTGCCTTGCAAGCAGCAAATCGCAAGGGTTTGGAGTATCATGCGCTTTCGGACGAAATCAGTGAGGTCCAATACCGCATTGACGAAATTGGGCGACTTTTGATCCGGGAAGAAGACAGTGGAAAGCGTGCAGCATTCGTGCAAGAAAACCGAGCGCTCAGCAATCGGATTAGCCTGTTAGAGTTACGACGGTCTTTGCTGGATTCGCTTTAGAACCGCTCTGCTCGCAGCACATCGCAGTCAGAAATCGTCACAACGCCGATGTGCCTCTCGACGACTTCGAAGGCGGATTCGAGAAGCAAATCCAGTCGTTCGGGCTTGATGATGCAGATGACTTGCACCATGCCATCGCCGCGTCCGATGTTGTCTTCGCGCGTCCAGGGGCCAGACCGACCCGAGCCACCAAAGACAGGCAAGATGGAATACCCGGATACATCCGCTTTTTCTATTGCGGCTGTCAGGCGCGAGAGCATGATTTTCTCGATTGTGATAACAACACGTTTGGCTTTGTGGGTTCGCATCAGATCAGCCTCCGATCATTGCACTGGCAAGCGCTAGGTAAAGCGGGATGCCGAGGACTAAGTTGAATGGGAATGTCACGCCAAGCGACAGTGTAAGATAAACGGATGGGTTTGCTTCCGGCAGGGCAACGCGCATCGCGGCAGGAACGGCAATGTAGGATGCAGACGCGCAGAGCACCATCAACAAAAGTGCGCTGCCAAGCGGTAATCCCAGCACAACAGCTGCACCAAGGCCCAGCACGCTTCCGATCATGGGCATTACGATGCCGAAAGCGATCGCACCAGTGTCCAGAACGCCGCGCCCTTTGCGCAAGCCGCGACCCGCGATGATGCCCATATCCAGCAGGAACAGGCAAAGCACGCCCTTGAACGGTGCGATGACCAGCGGCGCAATTTCCTTTAGACCGTCTTCGCCTGTGATCATACCGATCAGAAATGCGCCGATGAGAAGCACGATGGAGCCGTTAAGCATGATTTCACGCCACAGTCCTGGCTCCATTTTGCTACCGCCTTTAGAGCGCGTGACAAGCCAAAGGGCAGACAAAATAGCGGGCGCTTCCATTGCGGCGGCAACGGCGACCATATAGCCGTCATAGGCAATACCTTGGCTTTCCAGAACCGAGGTAGAAGCGACAAAAGTCACAATCGAGATTGATCCGTAGTGACCTGCAACAGCGGCTGCATCAAGCGCGTTCAAACCGCTCATAAAGCGTAGGACAGCATACGCGATAAGTGGGATCGCAGCGGATAGAATAACACCGGCAAGCAAGGTCAAACCCAGCGTTAGGTCGATGCCATGATCGGCAAGACTGACACCGCCTTTGAAACCAATCGCAAATAGCAAATAGAGCGACATGCCTTTGGCAACGGCTTCGGGGATGCTAAGATCAGAGCGCACAAGTGCCGCAAAAAGTCCCAGCACGAATGATAGAACAATGGGCGTGACCAGCGTTTCGGCCGCCAGTGAAAAGATATCCATAGTTAGCCTCCCCTTTTTCTGCAAATTCTGCGGTGCAGTTTATTTTGCCCTAGATGGGGGCTTCGCATACAAAAGTGAAGTTAAACTGGAAAGAATTTCCGACTCTTTGAATCAAGACATTCCAAAGTGCCTTCGCCTATGTCGGTCCACAAACCATGCAGCGTCAGCATATCAGTTGAAACCGCTTCATTCACGAAGGGGAATGTCATCAGATTTTCCAACGCAACCATTACGCTTTCTTTTTCAAGCGCGGCTGCCATGTCCTCGGGGGCGAACTTGTCGCGCACACGTTCGTAGCCAGGGCGCAGAATATCCATCCAACGGCCCACAAAACTACTGCTGTCCTCAAGCGCGGGCGCATTGCCCGTGCACATATCAAGGCAGCCTTGAACCCCACCGCATTGCGAATGACCCAGCACAATGATGTGCGAGACGTGAAGCGCGGTTACAGCGTATTCAATCGCAGCGCTTGTTCCGTGGTGATCGCCATCAGGCGCAAAGGCAGGCACCAAATTAGCGACATTTCTATGGATAAAGAACTCGCCTGCATCTGCGCCAAAAATAGAAGCTACATGCACGCGGCTGTCACAGCACGAGATAATCATCGCGCGCGGATGCTGGCCTTCGGTCGCGAGTTTGCGAAACCACGCTTTGTTTTCTGAATAGGTCGTGGCTTTCCAACCGTGATAGCGCTGTGCGAGAAATGCGGGCAGGGGTTTTACATAAGGCAAGGCGCTGTCCAATCTGTTCTTGTCGATTGCTTGGATACGCTGGATTTGAACGAATTTCGAGAGAAAAGACGCGCTGGCGTCAACCTTTTGAGAAGGGTGAATTGCCATAAGGTCCATGCCGTGGGGGCGAACTTAGGGTGAAGCAATGGAACAGATTACAACAATGATGCCGCGTGAATGCGTGCGACTGGACGCAGACCAACTGGAATCGCTTTATACCAAGCTGGGTGAAGACGAAGCAGACAATGTACTATGCCGCGCGATGGAAGAAATGGCTATTCGCATCAAGCAAAGCGAAAAGCTTTATAATGCGGGTGCGACGCGGGAGTTGCGCAGGACAGTGCAGTCTTTGGTGACGATTGCAGATCAGGTTGGTCTGAAAACCCTGTCGCGCGTCTCAAGCGATGTTATCGCTTGCATAGATGTGAATGATTGGGTCGCCCTTGGGGCAACATATTCGCGATTGCTGCGCAGCTCTGATCAGTCTCTGACGGCGATTTGGGATTTACAGGATGTGACAGTGTGATGTTGGAACGCTGGACTGCAATTACATGGGCGAGAGTTGGCGCGCGCTGAATTCTACACTTGCAGGGCAGGACCAAGCAGATAGCTTGGCGGCAAATGCAACATAAGTGGGAATGCCCGAATGCCTTTGACTTTTGCCGCGCATGGCACCGCCAGTTTGCCTTTGACCTTACTGTCGACGGACGCTTTGGATGATTGGATCGGACGTCAGTCCGAGCAGGTTCAGACCTGGGTGCGCAGCTCTGGCTTTAAGGCGGGATTTGGTGCTGCCTTGACGCTTCCAGATGCCAATGGCGACATCGCGGGTGCGCTTGTGGGTAGCGGAAATGCACTAGCAAAAACACGTTCAAGATTTGCACTTGCAGCTGCGCGTAGTGCGCTCCCTTCGGGTACATATCACCTGATCAGTGATCTGGACAAAGAAGCCCTAGACGTTGAACTTCTTGGTTGGCTTTTGGCGGGTTACAGATTTGACCGTTACAAAAAACAATCAGATGCCAGTGCGAACCTGATTTGCCCCGATGGCACGAACGCAGTCGAACTGGAGGCGATAGCTGAAGGCGAAGCCCTTACGCGCGATCTGATCAATACACCTGCATCAGACATGGGACCGCCCGATCTAGAAAACGCGGCTCGCGACCTCGCGAAAGGTCATGGCGCAGATATCCGTGTGATTGAAGGCGATGCCCTGCTGACCCAAAATTTCCCAATGATCCACGCTGTTGGACGAGCTGCGTCGCGCGCACCGCGACTTATCGATATGCGATGGGGCGATGCTGGCCCCAAGCTAACACTCGTCGGGAAAGGCGTGTGCTTTGACACAGGCGGGTTAAACCTAAAACCCGGTAGCTCGATGGGGCTCATGAAAAAAGACATGGGCGGTGCCGCGGCAGTACTTGGCCTTGCCTGCATGATCATGACGCTGAATGTACCGGTGCAATTGCGCGTCCTTGTTCCTGCTGTCGAAAACTCTGTCAGCGCGGATGCGTTCCGCCCACAAGATATCCTGCCGTCTCGCAAGGGCCTGACCGTCGAAATCAACAATACCGATGCCGAGGGGCGTTTGGTTCTGGCGGATGCACTGGCGCTCGCGGATGAAGAGACGCCCGATATGATCATTTCCATGGCAACGCTAACCGGCGCGGCGCGGGTCGCGGTCGGTCCTGACCTTGCGCCCTTTTATGCGCAAAATGATGCAAGTGCAGTAGCTTTGGAAGTAGCGGCACGCACGGTTCAAGATCCGGTGTGGCGCATGCCGTTCTGGGAGCCTTATGAGACCATGATCGAACCGGGCATCGCGGATCTTGATAACGCCCCCAGTGGCGGGTTTGCAGGGTCGATCACAGCGGCTTTGTTCTTGCGCCGCTTTGTTACCGAAACCCCTAATTACATGCATTTTGACATCTACGGATGGCAACCCAATGCGGCACCTGCGCGCCCGAAAGGCGGGGTTGGCCAAGCTTCACGCGCTCTTCTTGCAGCTTTACCAAGAATGTTAGATCTGTGAGTGATCCGCGTCTTACGCCAGCCAACAGTCGCGTGGCCTGTGACACTTTGCGTGCCACTGTTGCATCGGATCACTACGTCAGTGGTGCGGCGCGTCAGGTCATTGTGCCAATTGCCAACCTTTTGCGCGCGCCGGACGGCCCCCGTGATCGCCAAGTGCTGATGGGGGAAAGTTTGCGTGTCCTTGAGGATCGTGACGGCTGGTCATTCGTTCAAACTGACAAAGACGGGTACTGCGGCTACGTCAAAAGCGCTAGGGTCGGACCTGTCCAAGAAGTGACCCATTGGATCAATGCCCCGTCCAGCCATATCTATGAAGACGCAAATTTCAAATCCCGAGATATTGCAGCGCTGAGTTTTGGTAGCAAAATCACAGTCGTTGAAATGCAGGCGCGGTTTGCGCGCACGTCTTTCGGATATGTCCCGCGCCAGCATCTCACGGAAATCGGTAACGTAGAACGCAGCCCTGCTCAGGTCGCGCGATTGTTCCTTGGGACACCCTATCTTTGGGGTGGGAACAGCCGTTTTGGTATAGATTGCTCCGGGTTGGTTCAGGTAGCTCTGACAGCTTGCGGATTTGACTGTGCTGCCGATAGCGATCTGCAAGAACGCAGCTTGGGCCGCACAGCAACTGGTAATCCAAAAGGGGGCGATCTGCTTTTCTGGAAAGGCCATGTGGCGATGCTGGCTGACAACAAAACGCTCATCCACGCGAATGCGCATCATATGTCCGTGGTCTTGGAAGGCTTGGATGTTGCTCTTGCCCGTATCGCCGCGCAGGGCGACGGTGAAGTGACGCGCCACGTGCGCCTTTAATCGACAGCCCGTATCAATTTGCGCTCTAACACCCGCAAAACGGTCTGTAAGTCGTGACCACGTTTTAGCACCTGTCCATCCACACCGACAACGGCGTATTGCCCTTGTTTTGTCCGCAGCTTGGGTCGCTTTTCAATGCGATAAATCGGATTTTCAGCGGTGCGTTTGAACACCGAAAAAACAGCGAGGTCTTTGAGGCAAGAAATCCCGTAATCACGCCATTCTCCTGCCGCAACCATTTTGCCGTAAAGCGATAGGATTGGCGCTAGCTCGGTACGATGGAACGCGACCTGCATCTGCGCGGTTTTCGGATATAAAGGGATTGGCGTTTGATCTGACATTCTCTACATTTACGTTCTTTGAGAGGCAAATCAAGCGAAAGGGCAATCATGCTGATCCGACCCAGCACGCCAAGCGATCATCAAGACCTATGGGCGATGCTGAAACCTGTGTTTCGCGCTGGTGAAACCTATGCGATTGATCCAGACATCAGCCAACACAACGCGCTCGCTTATTGGGCAGGCGCGGATGCAGGCAGCTATATTATCGAAGACGATAGCGGTTTGCTTGGCACATATTATCTAAGAACGAACGCGGCAGGTGGCGGTGCGCATGTGTGTAATTGCGGGTTCATCACAGCGCAGAATTCAGGCGGCAAAGGAGTCGCGCGCGCGATGCTTGACGATGCGCTACGCCGCGCCAAAGCTGTCGGTTATAAAGCGATGCAATTCAACTTCGTTCTCTCCAACAATACCCGCGCAATCGACATCTGGCACCGCGCTGGCTTTGACACAGCGGGCCGTTTGCCAAAAGCGTTTGATCACCCAAAGGATGGCATGATCGACGCGCTTGTGATGTTCAAAACGCTTTAGATTTCATCTTGCTCTTTAAACTCAAATCCGACGCATTCAATCAGCGCTAGGCTCTCGCATGAAAGATGAATCCTAGGAAGTTCAACAAGATCTGCGCAGCTAAAACCTGCGTGCTTTCGGTTGGATCGTAGGCGGGCGCGACTTCGACCAGATCAATCCCAACAATAGGGTTACGCGCCGCGAGACCCTGCAAGATTTCCAAGACATCATAGTAGAAAAACCCCCCATGGCTCGGCGTGCCAGTACCAGCGGCGATGGAAGGGCAAAATGCATCAATGTCGATCGTCACATAGACCCGCGCACCAGCAGGGATGCGTTCTAGCACAGCTTCTGGTCCCAATTTGCGCACCTGTCGGACGGACAGAATGTCTGATCCGCGCGTGCGAGCATCGTCGTAGCCTTCTTTCGCGGTGGAGGAAACGTTGCGAATGCCTAACTGCGTCATGCCGCTGACATAGGGCTTCTCAATCGCACGGCGCATTGGGTTGCCATGACCCTCTGACACGCCGTGCCGCACATCTACGAAATCAAGATGGGCATCTATCTGAAGCACATGGAAGGGCTCTTGGTCCGAAAACGCATTGATGCAAGGGATGTTGATCGAATGATCTCCACCAATAGTGACAGGCAAAGCACCTGCTTGCAAAATCTTGCGCACGCCAAACTCGATATTGGCATGGCTTTCGGTTGTCTTCGTGTGGATGATATCCGCATCACCAATGTCCACGATCCGTACGTCGCCACCCAAGTAGGTCGCGTCATCCTCGTGATCATAAGCACCTGCATGACCAAAGCTGAACAGTGTCGACGCCTCGCGTACAGCGCGCGGACCGAAACGCGCGCCGGGGCGCCACTGGGTGCCAAAGTCAAATGGAGCGCCTAGAATGGCCACATCAGCATCGATCGCATCCCAGTCAGCGACATAGGGTTTCTTTGCAAAGGTTGAGATGCCCACAAAGGGCAGGTTCAACCGCCCTGTTTCATAACTGTTTTCAGCCATTTGTTTCCTTCCTGAATTTTCTAGAAATTTCTCATCACCGCCCGGGAATTTCTCCGCGCCGCTCGCCTGCGCCGTCCCAATTGTCTATCGCGTGAATAGCTTCTTCAGCGGTCTCGACAAAGCGGAACAGTTCCAAGTCTTCGGCCGAAATGGTGCCCGCTTCGGACAAAGCATCCCAGTTAATGATGCCCTCCCAAAAGGCACGTCCAAACAAGAGGACAGGCACGCGCTGCATGCGGCCGGTCTGGATAAGGGTCAAAGCCTCAAAGGTCTCATCCAGCGTACCAAAACCGCCAGGAAACACGCAGATCGCCTTGGCGCGCATCAGGAAGTGCATTTTGCGGATCGCGAAATAGTGGAAATTGAAGCAAAGATCAGGTGTCACATATTCGTTCGGCGCTTGCTCGTGCGGCAGGACGATGTTGAGGCCGATCGAGGCACCACCCGCATCCATTGCACCGCGATTGCCTGCCTCCATAACACCCGGACCGCCGCCCGTGACAATCACGTCTTCTTTGCCGTAGCTCTCCATCGATTTTTCGGTCATCAAACGCGCGAATTCGCGGGCTTGCTCATAGTATTTTGATAGATCGGCTAGCGTCTTGGTGCGCGCCGTGTCTTTCTTGGCAGGCTCTGGGATGCGCGCGCCACCGAACAGAACAATCGTGCTTTCAATTCCGCGCTCGTCCATGATCAGTTGGGGCTTTAGCAACTCCAATTGCAATCGAACTGGACGCAACTCATCGCGGCACAGGAATTCTTCGTCCGCAAAGGCAAGGCGATAGGCGGGTGCGCGCGTTTGGGGGGTGTCAGGCACCTGCTCGGATGCATTGCGGTCCGTACCGGCATCGCGGAACGGGCTGTTTCGGTCGTCTTTCATGTCTCAAATCCTCTTAAACGGGTTAACATATGTCTAACGAGGCAAGAGCAATCGCACCAGTCACGATCGCGATTGCACCAAGGGCGGGTTTGTTGTCTAAAGCCGCAAATTCAATTCAGCGAGGGAATCCCATGTCAAATGCACAGTTAGAGACAGCGATCGAAGCAGCTTGGGAGGCGCGCGACACGATTACGCCTGCCACAACCGGCGAACAACGCGAAGCGATTGAAGATACTTTGAACTCACTCGACAGCGGCAAATTGCGCGTTGCGGAAAAGCAGGCTGACGGAAATTGGCATGTAAACCAATGGGCGAAGAAGGCGGTTCTACTTGGTTTCCGTATCAAGGATATGGAGCAGCAAGAGGGCGGTCCACAAGGCGCTGGCTGGTGGGACAAGGTTGATAGCAAATTCAAGGGCTGGGGCGACAACCAATGGAAAGCCGCAGGCTTTCGCGCGGTTCCAAACTGCATTGTTCGCAAATCTGCCTACATCGCACCGGGCGCGGTTTTGATGCCATCTTTCGTGAACCTTGGTGCCTATGTGGATGAAGGCACTATGGTCGACACATGGGCGACTGTTGGTTCTTGTGCGCAAATCGGCAAGAACGTTCACCTTTCTGGCGGCGTTGGAATTGGTGGTGTTCTAGAGCCTATGCAAGCTGGCCCAACCATCATCGAGGATAACTGCTTCATCGGGGCGCGCTCGGAAGTGGTTGAAGGCTGCATCGTGCGCGAAGGTTCGGTTCTTGGCATGGGCGTGTTCATCGGCCAGTCTACAAAAATCGTAGATCGCGAAACGGGCGAGTTCACCTATGGCGAAGTGCCTGCTGGTTCTGTTGTTGTCGCGGGTTCCATGCCATCCAAGAATGGTGTGAATCTGTATTGCGCGGTGATCGTAAAGCGTGTGGACGAGCGTACCCGCTCCAAGACAAGCATCAACGAATTGCTGCGCGACTGAAGAAAAACGGCAGCGCACTGCGAAATCGCGGTGTGCTGCTGGCCTTCCATTCTACTTATTCGGCAATAAAACTATTACCGAACCAGCGTGTCAGAATGGCGTCATAGGTGCCGTCCTCGCGGAATTTCAGTAGGGCAAGATCAACATCTTCTTTCAACTCACTTCCCGCAGGCAGTAGAATGCCGTAGTTTTCAGGGCGGTAAATCTTATCGATCAAACGGGCCAGACCCGCGCCGTCTGTTTGCAAATAGTGCGCTAGAATGGGGCCATCGAAGACAACTGTATTGATCTCGTCACGCTCAAATGCGCGCAACATTGAGTCTGGATTACCAAAGCCCTGGAATTGGATGCCGTGCTTGTTCAAGAAGCTATCGCTTGTCGATCCGGCGACGGTGCCAACTATACGTGCTTGCAAGTCAGAGATGGTTTGAACATCTGCTTGTAGGGCTGTGACAGTGATTTTTGCGGTAATTGTTCCCGCTGCAACCAAGAGTAACGCAAAGCCACCAACCATCGCCACAACGCCGATGACGCCGCTGTAAAGTGCTGCTGAACCACGCATTAAAAACCACCCGAAGACCACTAAAACAATGGCACCGATCACGTAAAACAAGGCATCCCCAACGATGAAAGAAAGAAATTGATCGCCCAATGCCGCTTCTTTCGGGAGCAAAATTTGAATACCGCTGCCAAAAATAGGTTGACTGAAATCCATGGCGCGTTCGCGTTCTGCTGTGATCGAGATATTTGCAATAGCGCCATCAACACGTCCGGCGCGAACCGCGCCTAGCATATCACCAAAGCGGGAGTTGGGCTCAAACACCACTTCGCGACCCAATTGATCCGCAATCGCGCGCATCAAATCAATGCTAAAGCCTGTGATTTGATCGCCTTCGGTATCTGCAAAGGGCGGTCTGTGAACGGTTGCAAACACCAATGGGTCATCTGATTGTGCGGCACCCGGCAATGCCAGTGACATCAAGGTCAAAAAGGCCAGAGCTATGCGTTTCAAATATGCCATCTGTGCAGGATCCGCCGTTACATGAAAACTCGACCGACTGTGATAGGTTTCATGTGCATTCGTCAACCAAGCCGGACGCTTGACGCAGCTAAGTGCAGCAGATACGCCGCAACTTATGACCGATACGCCCAAAAAACCCCGCAAAAAGCAGCAAGTCTTCACCCTGTTGGTGCAGGCAGGTCGTTCGAGTGATGATGGTTTCCCCGAAGGATCCAGTGGTGTTGCGCTAATGATCTATGCGTCTGGTGTGGACGAAGCAGAAGCCGTGCGCGAAACTGTTGCGATCCTAAAGCAAGCGGATGTCGCGCCTTTGGATGTGACAGGCTACGGCACGCTTGATGAGCGCCTTGCTGAGGGGCATGATATTTCGGACGAAGAACGTGAGCTGATGCAGCGCGCCTTGGATGAAAATTCAGTGATAATTGCGCAAATGACGCCGCTTTTTGACGACAAGCCCGCTCATTAAGCAGCGCGCATCGCGGCGAGAGTGATGGCTTCATAAGGGCGTAGGATCTGGCTCGCGGTCTTGGCATGTTCGGGCAACAGATTACGCGGCAAAGCAGATAGAGAGGTTCGCTCGAAAATGTCTTTGCGCCGACGTAGCCGCCCAATGAACAGACTTTCTAAGGCTAGCTCGGATGCGATGAACGCTTCGTTTTCTGGCAGCAAAAGCTGGAAGTACGTCGTTGTACCGAGTGCAGGCTGCGCGATTGCGGCTGTGCCATTGATGAGATGCTGCGCCGGGATCAGGACTTCATCGCAGCCGAATGTATATTCCACATCTGAGCCGCCAACGATCAGGCGTTGAGTGCCTGCCATCACAAGATCGGATTGTAGTCCGAAGTACGGTGCACGCAGACGGACAGGTGCGTAGCTGCCAAAGGCTGGCGTCACTTTCTTGAAGACGCCAAGGACAGGTACGATATCGCCGCTGATGCTATAGACCATATCGCCCGGTTTCATAGTCCCGATCTTGCGATAACCTTGCGGAGTCAAAACGGGTGTGTGGTAGTCCAGCGTTGGTGTTGGTCCGACTTGGATCGCCCCTTGATGGAACCCGATGTAGGACAGGTTTTTCGCGATCTCGGGATTACGCATTTCAGCGAGCGCCCCAAGAACAAGAGCACCGGGCATCGCGATACAGCCTGCAAGATCACGGGTGAACAAAGCATCATCACCCGGATGTTCGATCGACAAGAACCCATCGCCAGAGGTTGCATCCCAGTTCAGGGTCAGGCGGAAACTTTCGGTTCTGGTTTGTAGCGTATGCGAAATCAGCGCGTGAAACACCGATGCGCCAGAGCTTATCAAAACCGAAAACCCCTCACCCGGTATGGACTGGATGCGTAGTAAACATGGCTCAGGGTGCAGGCTTGCGACTTCCAAAAGCGTCGCGGCACGTCGATCAGAGGGCAAAGTAGCTTCTATCACCAAAGCCCCTTTGGGTATCATCACGTCCGGTGTAATCGAAGCGTGGGCCGTTCCTGTTTCACCGCCACCACTATAGGCAAGCCATCCCATTACGCCGCGCTCCCCAGCAGGAGATCAGCTTCATATTTTCGTAAAATCCGGCGTGAGGCTTTGCTATAGCCTTCTCCCGTGAGGGGATTAAGTTCGGGGAAAAGCGCACAAATCTCGGCAACGGCTTCTTCTTCGAAGAGGTTAGTGATCTGTCCGCCGGGCAGAAAGCTTTCGCTTTCCAAACCGTTGGAAATAATGATCTGATGTTGATCAAAGAGCAAATGCACATAGGTGACGTTGCCACCTTCGCGCACGCGGATGGTCCGATCATTCACCAGCTCTTTCGCTGCAACCAAGACTTCGGATTCATCAAACAGCAACTCTGCCAATTCGTCTTGCAGCAAAATGCGGTGCAACGGGGACACCCGCAAAATGCTATGCGTGCCAAATGTATTGGCTGCAATTTCGATGGGGGCCATGTCGCCTGTTGCTGGCACATCGCGCCGGCCAATCCAGCGCAGTGGTTGATATCCTTGATCGCGCGTAAGGATCAAATCGCCTGCTTCAAGCACTTCGACGGGCATGCGCCCCTCTTTGGTTTCGATCAACGTGCCCGCGACAAAGCAAGGCACCATGTTAAGCAGGACAAACCCAGTATCTGATTCACCCGTCGTACTTTCGATAGCATAGGTGAACGAGACATCTTCGACGTCCCCATCACCCACAACGGTCAGCGTACCATCGGCATTAAGTTCGACCGTCTGGCCAGTCCCCAGTGTGATGATGCTGCCAACCACAACAGACTGACCATTGATGTGTGTGACAGTTAACGTACCACCCGTAGTATTCGTGTCGTTGGCTAAAACGTCTATCGTTTTGGAACCCGTTGGATTGACGCTTGCACTGTCGTCATTCGCAAGCAATGCTGTTTGAAGCGAATTTCCCGCAATCAACAAATTAGAGTCATAGCTGCTATCACCGACGTCAGCGATACCGATTTTAATCGAGTTGGTGCCCGCGTTGATCGGAATCGTCAACGTCATGGTGACGGTAAAGCCATCCATTTCAGTGTTGTAATCATCGTTGGTGTTGTTGATGAAAAGGTTGCTGTTATCGCTTGCGTTCAAGTTGCTCGGATCCGCATCGCCATCACCCACCGTAAGGTCGACCTGCGTTCCGTTGACCCAAACGCCAACCATGTCCTGATAAAGCGAATTGACGTATTCGGGATATTCTTCCGATGCGAAGATAAACTGCATCGACATGAAGCCCGCTGAAGCTGAGGTGAAATCGACCTCTAGAAACGACGCATCGTAGGTGTTGGTCCCTGCGGCTGCGTTGAAGTTTGAATCGTTGTTAACACCGCTTGTGTTCGTAGAGGTGCTGCTAGAACGGTTGGGATCGCCATTGTTCTGAGTGAACCGGTTCGCGCGGCCTGTGGAGAGGATAACGCCAGTATCACCCGGTGTTGCGTCGGGGGACAATGCATCACCATTGGAATAGATCGCGGATGAATTGTTGTCACCGGAATAACTTGCGGATGTGACTGTGACACCAGTGCCGAAGATGGCATTTGCCATCGCCAGTGCGGATGCACTCGTGTTGTATCCAAGCTCTGCGCCTGTTGCTGGCATGCCTCAATACCTTTCGGATTGAGACAGTTCAAACTGCTCTACGCCCACATTTTTGCGGATCTCTTTTAGGGTGGCCACGTTGGACCTGTACTGCTGTTTGCCCTGCCTCGGGTCAATTTATTTGCAAAACGCTAACACGAGCAAAGGGCGGACGGAAACAGTTTTGAGAGCAATCAGAAGATGTAGACCTGCCGTGCGTTCCATTTTGGTCACAATTTCTTCCGCCAATTGCATCACTTAGCGGGTGACGGTAGCAAGGCGTGTAAGAACACTCGCCTCATAGGATATACGCATGTCGAACACTGACCCTATCAAATTAACAGCCGATTTGATCCGTTGTCCTTCTGTGACACCGATTGAAGGGGGTGCGTTGGTACTGCTGGAAGACCTCCTTAAGACGGCTGGGTTCACGTGTATACGTGTGGACAAAGGGGGCATTTCAAATCTGTTCGCCCGTTGGGGTGACAAAGGCGCGACCAAGACATTCGGTTTCAATGGACACACGGATGTGGTCCCTGTCGGGGATGAGGCCGCATGGACGCATGGTCCTTTCAATGCCGATATTGTTGACGGTGTGATGTATGGGCGAGGTGCGACCGATATGAAGTCCGGTGTCGCGGCTTTCGCGGCAGCAGCGATTGATTTCGTGCAAGCCACTCCGCCAAATGGTGCGATTATTCTCACCATCACAGGGGATGAAGAAGGCGACGCGCTAGACGGCACCACAGCGCTTTTGGAGTATATGGATCGTGAGGGCGAGCAGATGGATGTTTGCCTTGTCGGCGAACCGACGTGCCCGAACGAGATGGGCGAAATGATGAAGATCGGACGCCGTGGATCGCTGACGGCGTGGATCGAAGTGACAGGCAAACAAGGCCATTCTGCCTATCCGCACCGCGCCAAAAACCCACTGCCAGCGATGGCGCGCCTTATGGATCGCCTTGCGAGCCATGAGTTGGATCAAGGTACTGATCACTTTGATGCATCCACGCTAGCGATTGTTACGATCGATACCGGAAACCCTGCGACCAATGTCATTCCGGCAAGCTGTCGCGGCACCGTTAATATCCGCTTTAACGATTTGCACAGCGGCGCAAGCCTAAGCGATTGGCTGCAAACAGAGGCAGATAAGGTATCCGCAGACTTCGACATGCCAATCACGATGAAGATCAAAGTGTCTGGCGAAAGCTTTATTACACCACCGGGCCGTTTGTCCGACCTTGTCGCGAAATCGGTTGCCGCAGAAACAGGAATCACACCAGAGATGTCAACAACAGGCGGCACATCTGACGCGCGATTCGTCAAGAACCATTGCCCTGTAGTCGAATTCGGACTGGTTGGGAAAACCATGCACCAAGTGGATGAAAATGTGCCCGTCAAACAGATTTCTCAGCTTAAAAATATCTATACACGCATTCTGAAAGATTACTTTGCATGAGCGTTGCCCTGACAGAAGACATCGCCCTTTGCCAGAAAATCCGCGGTCTTGTCTTTACCGAAGAACAGGGCGTGGCCCCGTCAGATGAAGTGGATGGCATGGATGGCCAAGCTGTGCATTTTCTTGCCAAAACGGACGGCAAACCAGTGGGGACGGCACGTATCTTGATCAAGGGCAAAACCGCTAAAATCGGACGTGTTTGCGTTCTGAAAGAGGCGCGTGGAACCCACCAAGGTGCTGCTTTGATGCAGGCTTGTATTGCTTGGGCACGCGAACAAGAGTTCCAGCGCGCAGTTCTTGGCGCACAGCTTGACGCCATGGGGTTCTACGAAAAGCTGGGCTTCGCTGCATTTGGTGACGTGTTCAATGACGCAGGGATAGATCATCGTAATATGGAAATGACGCTGTGATCCGACCCAAGTTGGTCATAATGGTGAAAGAACCTCGTCCCGGACGAGTCAAAACCCGCCTTGGGCGCGACATTGGTCTGACGGCGTCCGCATGGTGGTTTCGTCATCAGGTTCGTGCGCTTTTGCGTCGGATCGAGGATCCGCGTTGGGAGACTTTATTGGCTGTGTCCCCTGATGTTGAGGGTTTGAATAGCCGCATTTGGCCTGCCCATCTCTCTCGTATTGCGCAAGGTAGCGGGGATCTTGGGGATCGCATGGGGCGCATCTTGCGTGGGCTCCCCAAAGGCCCCGTTTGCATTATTGGTGCCGATATTCCTGATGTCACCCGCCCTAAGATCGCAGATGCATTCAAAGCGCTGGGCAATCACGAGGCGGTTTTTGGCCCAGCTCCTGATGGCGGCTATTGGCTGATCGGGATGAAGCGCGCACGACCACCAGCGCAGGATATTTTGCAAAACGTGCGATGGTCGAGCGAACATGCCCTGTTGGATAGCGCAGGCAGTTTGGGCGATGTGACCATCGCCCGTGCCGCGACGTTGCACGATGTTGATACGGTGGATGATCTGAAACGTCTGTAGCTTGTGTAGAACGCATGCTATGGCCCTCTCTATGAGCAAGATACCCACAAAAGCTGCGATCCTTCAGTGGATCACCGACAACCCCACCCAGACCGCTAAGCGCGATATCGCGAAGGCTTTTGGGATCAAGGGTGCGAAACGCATAGACCTGAAACGCATCCTGAAAGAGCTTGCGGCCGAAGGCCATCTGACCAAGCGGAAAAAGACATTCCGTGACCCTGATAATCTTCCGCCAGTTTCGGTGCTTCAAATCATCGGTCCAGATAGCGATGGCGACCTAACCGCCAAAGCAATGGAATGGGAAGGCACAGGGCCAGAACCCCAAGTGCTGATTATCCCCAAAGCGGGGGACAAGGCGCTGGGTGCAGGTGATCGCATTCTCGCGCGTGTGACCAAAATCAAGGGTGCAGGCAATCTGTATGAGGGTCGCCTGATCCGCCATATTGGTGCAAATCCTGAACGCATCCTTGGTGTGTTTCGCATAGGCCATGAAGGTGGTCGCATTTTGCCTATCGACAAAGGTGCTGCCAAAGAATGGGAAGTTCCAGCAGGTGCTACAGGCGGTGCGAAAGAAGGCGAGCTGGTCGAGGCCGAGGTCACGGGGTCCAAGGCGCGCATGGGTCTGCCCCGCGCGCAGATCGTGGCGCGTTTAGGGGATCCTACCGCGCCCAAAGCGGTGTCGCTAATCGCGATCCATCAACATGGGATTCCAGACCACTTCCCTGATGAGGTGATCGCCGAAGCCGACGCAAAAGAACCCGCAGGCCTTGAAGGGCGCACCGATCTGCGCGATGTGCCGCTGGTCACAATTGACCCTGCCGATGCGCGTGATCACGATGATGCGTGTTACGCTGAACCTGATACAGACCCCAAAAACGCAGGCGGTCATATCCTTTGGGTCGCGATTGCAGATGTTGCGCATTACGTGACGCCCGGCTCTGAACTGGACCGCGAGGCGCGCAATCGTGGCAACTCCAGTTACTTCCCTGATCGTGTTGTGCCGATGCTGCCGGACCGTTTGTCGGGTGATCTGTGTTCGCTTCACGAAGGTGTTTCGCGTGCGTGCCTCGCTGTGCGTATCGTCATTGATGCGGACGGCGAAAAGCTGTCGCATGAATTCCTGCGTGGTTTGATGAAATCCCCCGTTTCGCTGAATTACACCGAAGTTCAGCAAGCGATGGACGGCAATCCAAATGAAAAAACAGAGCCGCTTGTCAGCTCCGTTCTGCGTCCGCTTTATGCGGCCTATGCGTCGCTCAAGAAAGCGCGGGCCGTGCGCCAGCCGTTGGAATTGGACCTGCCAGAGCGCAAGATCATTCTGGATGATGAGGGAAAAGTCACCTCTGTTGCCTTCGCCGAACGCTTTGATGCGCATAGGTTAATTGAAGAATTCATGGTCCTCGCCAACGTCTGCGCGGCTGAAACGCTGATCGAAAAGAAACAGCCATTGCTGTTCCGCGTGCATGAAGAGCCTGCGCAAGACAAGCTGAATGCACTGCGTGAAACTGCGCAAGCTGCTGGGCTGACTTTGCCTAAAGGGCAGGTTTTGCAAACGCGCCACCTTAACCAGTTGCTCAAGCAAGCGGCAGACAGCGACGAAGCAGAGCTAATCAATATCTCGACGTTGCGCTCTATGACACAAGCCTATTATTCCCCCGAAAACTTCGGTCACTTTGGCCTCGCATTGCGCAATTACGGGCACTTCACGTCGCCCATTCGCCGCTATGCGGATCTGATTGTTCACCGTGCATTGGTCACCGCACATGGCTGGGGCAAGGATGGTTTGACCCAAGCAGATGCGGACGGGCTGAAAGAAACGGGCGAGCATATTTCCCAGACAGAGCGTCGTTCGATGGTTGCTGAACGCGACACGACAGATCGCTATTTGGCGGCGTTTCTCAGTGAATATGTCGGCGAAGAGCTTGGGGGTCGCATCAGTGGCGTCGTCAAGTTTGGTGTATTCGTGAAACTTGACGCGACGGGGGCGGATGGCCTTGTGCCTGTACGATCATTGGGGCGAGAGTTCTTTAACTTTGATGCAGATAGTTCGACTTTGGCGGGCGCTGACTCTGGTTTTACGATTGGCTTAGGCCAGCGCGTGGTGGTCAAACTGGCGTCCGCGACACCCCAAACAGGCGGTGTTGAGCTGGAAATGCTGACGGTGGAGGGTCAAGCCTTGCCCAAAGGTGGCGGTGGCTATCGTGGTCGGGGCAAACCCGCCCGGCGCAAGGAAACAGCGTCCAAGCGCAAGACGGATAAGGTTAAGCGCAAGGTTAAGCGGCAACGCTAAGTTTGACTGCTTGCCCGCCTGGATAAATCGTGGCGCGTACGCGCGCCACATAGGCGGGTAGTCCATCCCATTCGCGCAACAATGTGCGTGCGCCAGTTTCGACAGGTAAGTTCAATATCATGTCAAGGACAGGGGCGATGGCTGCATCCGCAGCGGTGGGCATTGCGCCAAACAGGAACGGTTGATCCCCCAATTGCATCGACAATGCATTCAGATCGTGTTTCATCTGTTCTAAACGCCCCGCCTCAGAAAACTGTGCCGTACCCTGTGCCATCATTTTCGCACGAACGCCTTTGCGCAATTTGCGGGTTGGAGGTCCGCGAATGAGAAATGGAATTGCTTTGAAGAATTCCGCGCGGGTGTGTTCCCAGTTGGCGTCCACCAACCAACGATCATGCACAAGAATGTTGTAAAGCCCTGCTTCGGTCATTTGCACCAACGCATGTGCATGCGCTTTTTCGACCTCGCTCAAACCCGTATTGAAGTCGATCCCTTTCTGTTCCAAATGCGCCTGAATATGCGCGCTATCTGGGACAAGTTGTTCGCCGTCTTTCAAGACCGGCAAGCGGCTTAGCGGCATTTCGCGAGGGTCGTTCAGATATTCGGGCTGCCATTTCAAGCCTGACAATTGCAACAAGCACATGGCTTTGACGCAGTAAGGATTGTGGCTTGGCGCGCCAAAGCTGCCGGGGAAGGTAAGTAGGGTTAACATTGCGCGAAGTTGAGCAAACTGGTGATCCGTCCTTGGCAGAGGCAGCAAATCGCGCACTGAGCAAGCTAAAGGGCCGCCTGCCACCGAGCCAAGCGCATCGACTTGAGCATGCGGTCCCGTCCGCGCGGCGTTTTCACGATAGACCAGCCCCTGGTGTTGATCCGCGCGCGTTGCGTCGGGCTGCGTGGGACGAAGTCAGCATCGCATTTGCCTATGTGGACAAAGCGGGTGCTGCATCCCAGCGCAGCGTTGATCCATTGGGCATCACAGCACTTGATAGCGTGCAATGCTTGCTGGCCTATTGCCACTTGCGCCAAGATTACCGTTCGTTCCGCTTAGACCGTATGCGAAAGCTGGCGGTCAGCGACGATAGTTTCCGTCCCAAACGGGTTCCGATGCTGCGTGAGTTTATCGAGCGCATCCCCAATGATCCTTTCGCATCGGCGAATACCGCAATCCGTCTTCCTGATTTCTTCCGTATTGGAAACAATCGCGCTAAGTTAAATGTAATTGGCCTTGAAAGGTAAACATATGCGCGTTCTGTCTATTGCTTTTTGTCTTGTGACGGCGTTGTCCACTAGCGTTGCTGCCAGAAGCCTTGAAACCTCAATCCGTCCCGAAAGCCGCCCGACACCTGCGGCACCCAAAGAGGTGCAAGTGGTAAAACTCACCTCCAAAATCCGCCCGAACGCACGCCCGAACGCACGCCCGAATGTCATCAAGAAAGAGCGCACAGTCACCCCTGCTGCCATTCTTGCCGCTACTTCCAACGCGGGGTTCAAACGCTGGATTTCAGGCTTTCGCGGGCGTGCCTTGAATGCAGGCATCAGTCCGGCCGCATTTGATCGCGCGTTTCGCGGGGTTGAATACCTGCCCAAAGTGATCGAGCGGGATCGCAATCAATCCGAGTTTATCAAAACGATCTGGGACTACCTTGATAGCGCCGCATCCGACACGAGGATTGCGAATGGCAAAGACGCGCTTGAAAAACATCGCGCGCAGCTAGAAGCGATTGAGGCGAAATACGGCGTCGAAAAAGAAGTTGTCGTTGCCATTTGGGGTCTCGAGAGCGCCTATGGCGCGTTTCGCGGAGATACGCCGATCGTTTCTGCCTTGGCGACCTTGTCCTATGATGGACGGCGTGGACGGTTCTTTGAAAGCCAGCTGATTGCTGCCCTTAACATCCTGCAAGCAGGGGATACCACCCCCGAAAATATGACAGGCAGTTGGGCAGGGGCTATGGGGCACACGCAGTTTATTCCAACATCTTATCTAGATTATGCCGTGGATTTCACAGGCGATGGACGTCGTGATATTTGGGCGGATGATCCGTCAGATGCTTTGGCGTCCACAGCCGCCTATCTTAGCCGCTTTGGATGGCAAACTGGAAAACCTTGGGGTGTAGAAGTCACTTTGCCAAGTGGGTTCAACTACGACCTTGCCAGCCGTAAGATCAAGCGTCCCCCCGCAGACTGGGCTGCACTTGGTGTGCTTGGCGTGGACGGCAAAGCCGTGCTGGATCATGGCGTCGGGTCTATTTTGCTGCCCGCAGGTGCGCGCGGCGCGGCGTTCATGGTGTTCAAAAATTTCCAAGTGATCGAGCGTTACAATGCAGCCGATGCCTATGTAATCGGCGTTGGACATCTAAGCGATCGCATCGGTGGGGCTGGGCCTTTCAAGGCGAAATGGCCGCGAGAGGATCGTGCGCTGACCTTTAAGGAGCGCCAGCAGATGCAGCGTTTACTGACAGCCGCTGGGTTCAATACCAAAGGCGTGGATGGCAAGATCGGGCCTAATTCAGTGGCCGCCATCAAGGGTTTTCAGCGCTCTAAGGGCATGATTCCTGATGGATATGCGTCGCTAAACTTGCTCAATAGCTTGCGTTGATCGAGCGCTGACTGAGATTTTTTGAAGGAGGCTGCGCTAGAAATTGCCAGGCGTGGGGCAATTTCCATTCAGGTAGCACCTTTTGACAGTTCTCAAGTCAGATTTGGTTGGGCGCGGAACCAAATGGCTACCGCAGGGCGTAACGCTGAGCGTGTATCCGTTCGATGTTTGCTTCAAAAAGGCAAGGACAACTACGTTGCTTTTCGTTCCTGCACACCATGTTCCGTAGCAAGAAACGTTTACCGTGAGTGGCGTGTCAAAGTCGTTGGTGAAGCCTGATTTGCTTAGAACCTTACCTTCAATCTGCGCTTTTATTTTTGGTGAGTTTAGGTGTGGCGTCTTGGTTGTCCCAATCCGTCTTGGGCAATTCGCTTTCGTTAAAAGTGAGTTTTCCTGTGACTGCTACATATCCATCGCTGGAGGAAACCACTTCGTGGAATGCATCCGCAAGACGATATGGCGCACAAGAAAGCGCATGGACAGGCGCGGCGATCAAAAGAGCGGCGAAAACTCCTGCAAGACGCTGGAATAGACGTCGCGTTTGAACGGGACAATATTGGCAACCAATTGATCCGCAGGCGTCCAGCGCCATTCGGAGAATTCGGGAATTTCGGTCGCTATGTTGATGTCCGCGTCCGTGCCGTGAAACCTCATGAGAAACCATTTCTGTTCCTGTCCTTTAAAGCGCCCTTTCCAGAGCTTTGGCACAAGCGCGTGGGGCAAGTCATAGGGAAACCAGTTCTTCGTTTCCCCTATTACCGTCACAAGGTCAGGCGTGACGCCTGTTTCTTCTTCAAGCTCGCGCAGCGCTGCATCGCGTGCGTCTTCGCCTTTGTCGATGCCACCTTGGGGCATTTGCCATGCATTTGCACTGCTATCCAGGCGCTGGGCAGTAAAGACCCCACCCGCCGCGTTGATCAGCATGATCCCGACGCAAGGGCGGTAGGGCAATGCAGCGATGTGTTCAGGGGTCATTTTCATCTGTCCTATCGGTACTTTCCTGCAGTGATAAACTCACTAAAGCTTTCGCACCAGACGACAACCGTATTGAATTGCGTAATGTCGACAGCGTCCGGCACGGATAGAAGGAAGCCACCGAACGTCTTCACTGGCCCGATAAGTTGTGCTTGATCCTTGATCGCTTCGAATTCGGCTTCATCTTCTACGAATGTGTTGGTGAGATAGATCATGTAGTCAGGTCCCGGGGCGAGCTTGCCTTCGTGAACAATTTCACTGTCGCTCAGACTGATAGTGCCTTCGCCCCAATGTAGAAAATCACTGCCAAGCAAGTCGCGTGTCAATTCAGTTGTGAATTGCGCACTTTGGGCCTTTTCTTCAAGCATAGCAGCATCAGGGCTGCTGGGTGCTGTCAGGATCGGTAGTAAGTAAATGCCAAGCGCGAAACCGATCGCAACGGCGATGCCATGTGTGACGAAAAAGGTGATGATGCGGCGCATGATATTGCCTTTCCGAAGGGATCACAAAAGAAGGTCTGTATGACAGAAAAAGAGCGAGCTAACATGTAACTCGCTCTCTCTCATTTTCAAAACATTTGTCTTGATGGTTTATTCTTTAGGACCCAGCGCGCTGAGACCTTTCAGGATATCAATCGCATAGGCCAGTTGGTAATCGTCCTCGCGCAGTTTCGCGGCCGTTTCAGCCTTTTCGCGATCTGCTTCGATTTGACGGATTTCATCCTCTGACAGGCTGTCGTTATCCAGCGATCCACGCAGATCGGATTCAGAACGATTGCGGCGTGAGACGCTTTCATCCTCTGCCTCGTCCTCTGCTTCAGGTGCGCGGCGGGGTTGCTCGACGATAATGTCTGGCGAGACACCGAGCGCTTGGATCGAACGACCTGACGGCGTGTAATACCGCGCTGTGGTCAGACGCATCGCACCGTTGGAGCGCAAAGGCATGACCGTTTGAACGGAGCCTTTACCGAAGCTTTTCGTACCGATCACGATTGCACGACGGTGATCTTGCAACGCACCCGCAACGATTTCGGACGCCGACGCAGACCCGCCGTTAATCAGAACCACAACAGGCTTGCCCATCGCCAGATCGCCCGGCGTTGCATTGAAACGATCACCATCTGCCGGATCGCGGCCACGGGTAGAAACGATTTCGCCTTTCTCAAGGAACGCATCAGAGACGCGGATCGCTTGGGTCAGCAAACCACCGGGGTTGTTGCGAAGGTCGATGACAAAGCCGTTGACGTTGTCCATGCCGCCCAGTTCTTCAACTTCTTCGGCGAGCTTGGCTTCAAGGTTTGGCGTCGTTTGATCGTTAAATGTGGTGACGCGCAAAACAACTGTTTGTCCTTCAGCGCGTGAACGCACGGCTGTCAGCTTGATTGTGTCGCGAATGATAGAAACATCAAAAGGCTCAGCTTCCCCTTCGCGCACGATTGTCACGATGATCTCAGATCCAACAGGACCGCGCATCATTTCGACGGCTTCATCCAGTGCAAGGCCAAGAATGCTGTCACCATCGACGTGTGTAATGAAATCGCCTGCTTCGATGCCTGCTTCATCGGCGGGGGTTCCGTCGATCGGCGAGACAACTTTGACAAATCCTTCTTCCTGCGTGACTTCGATGCCTAGACCACCGAACTCACCGCGTGTTTGGACGCGCATGTCATTGGCGTCATCTGGCGAGAGATAAGAAGAATGCGGGTCAAGCGATGTCAGCATGCCGTTGATAGCCGCTTCGATCAGATCACCTTCGTCGACTTCTTCAACATATTGCGCGCGGATGCGTTCAAAGATGTCGCCGAACAGATCAAGCTGTTCATAAACGTTCACCTTCTTGTCTGCTTCTTGGGCCAATAGGGGGGCCGCGACCTGCGTGGTCAGGACGATCCCTGCCAAAGTGCCTCCCACAGCGGCCATGATAAACTTTTTCATGTGCTCATTCCTTGCTTGCCTTGAACCAGCTTAACGGGTCCACGGATGTATTGTTTTCTCTCACGTCTATATAGAGCGTTTCTGAACGGGTGTTTCCAGCCCCATCACTGCCTTGTGACGTGATCTGGTCCAATTGATCGGTATTTCCACCCATTAATCCAACTGGGAAGCCTGCAGGCAACACTTGGCCGATCTCTCCATAAAGGGTTTCGAGGCCGGTCAGGACAAAAAGCAAGTCCGCTTGGGGCTCCAGAATGACCACATTGCCGTAGTCCAGAAGGGGGCCATGATAGCGGATCGTTGCGGTTGTCGGCGTTGTAACAAGCGAACGAGGACGCGCTGCAACAAGAATGCCGGGACGTTCGATGCCGGATGCATCCGCTTCGCCAGCACGACGTAAAACGACACCTTCTATGGGCAAAGGCAAAGTGCCTTTCATGTCACCAATGTCCGGCAATTGGCCAAGGGCTTCGGATGTTGTGATCTTGCTTAAACCACCCGCGAAAGCATCCAGCGTTTCTGTCGAGCCGATAAGAATAGCCGTTCGCACCGGGTCTTCGGTGAATTTCTTGGGAAGATCTGTGCGATCAGCCATGGCTTGGCTTAAGGCGCTGCGAGCATCCTGAACGCCGATCAATGCTGATCGCAGTTCATTCGTTGCAGTTTCCTGTAAAGAACGCAGCAGAGCCATTTCTTCCACATCACGGCGCAAAGCATTTGCACGCGCAGTCAGAGCAGGCGTAAGGTCTGCGACCAACATGCCAGAGCGCACAGCACCCGCAGGTCCATCGGGATGCGCCATAAGTACAGGCGCAGGCGCACGGCTGATCGTTTGCAAAACTCCGAGCAATTCGGCCACTTCCCCGTCGCGCGCGGCAAGCTGGCGGCTTAAAACGTTTTCGCGTGTCGCGGCAAGGCGCAGACCTTCGCGCATCGCATCGAGACCGGTTTCAAAAGCCTGTACCGTTGATGTAAGCGCTTTGACGCGATCACGCGCTGATTTGGCTGATTGAAGCTGTGTCGATGCCGCGCGCAACTTATCCGCCGCAGCTTGCGCCGTAGCCCCTGGATTGTCTTGGGCAAAGGCTGGGCTTGCTAGAGTCAAGGCAACTAAGACGGCGCGCAAGTGATGCATCAGGTGATCAAACTTTTGCCGGTCATCTCTGGCGGTTGCGGCAGGTCCATCAGTTGCAACAGCGTTGGTGCAAGATCGGCAAGCCGTCCTTCACGCAGTTGTGCGCCTTTTGGACCACCCACCAGCGCAACAGGAACAGGGTTCGTCGTATGCGCGGTATGTGCACCACCGGTCACAGGATCCACCATCATCTCGCAGTTGCCGTGATCGGCAGTCACAATCATCGCGCCGCCAGCTTTCTCCAGCGCGTCCAACACACGGCCAAGGCCAGCGTCCACGGCTTCGCATGCTTTGATCGCAGCTGATAAATCGCCAGTGTGACCCACCATATCGGGATTGGCGTAGTTGGTGATGATCAGATCGTAGCCATCATCGATCGCACCGACAAAGGCGTCGGTCACTTCGGCTGCGCTCATTTCTGGTTGCATGTCGTAAGTCGCGACTTTGGGCGAAGGAGCCATATAACGGTCCTCCCCTTTCTCGGGCACTTCGACTCCGCCGTTCATGAAAAAGGTGACATGAGGATATTTTTCGGTCTCAGCGCAGCGGAACTGGATCTTGCCTTGCTTGGCGACCCAAGCGCCCAACGTGTTGGGAATATCGCGCGGCGGGAAAACGGTTTGCAGATAAGCGTTATGCGCTTTGGAATATTCAACCATGCCAAGTGCGCTGGCCCATACGGGGCGGGGGCCTGTTTCGAAGTCTTTGAACGCAGGATCAGCAAGTGCGGCAAGAATTTCGCGCGCACGATCCGCGCGGAAATTTAGACAGAACAGGCCATCGCCGTCTTTTGCACCACTATAATCGCCAATCACGGTTGCCTTGATGAATTCATCAGTGATGCCGTTCGCATAGGCGGCATCAATAGTTGCTTTTGCGTCAGGCTGTGTATCGCCCTTGGCGTTCACCATTGCATCAAACGCGGTGCTGACACGTTCCCAACGGTTGTCGCGATCCAGCGTGTAGTACCGACCACAAACAGTTGCGATACGCGCGCCTTTTGGCAGGGCGGCTTGCAAAGTTTCAAGATAGCCAAGCGCAGAGGACGGTGCGACGTCGCGCCCGTCTGTGACCAAATGCAATGCAACTGCAACACCGGCTTTGGCGATTAGATCGACAGACGCAATTAAATGTACGAGCGACCCATGCACACCACCATCCGACAAAAGCCCCATAACATGCGCGGTGCCGCCGCTGCTTTTCAAAGTTTCGATAAAACCGACTAAGGCATCTGCCTTGAAATAGCTGCCATCTTCGATCGCCAGATCAATCTGGCCAAGGTCCATCGCCACGATGCGACCCGCACCGATGTTTGTGTGGCCCACCTCTGAATTACCCATTTGTCCGCTTGGCAATCCTGCGTCGCGTCCGTGTGTGATCAACTGCGACGATGGCCCATCACGCATAATGCGATCAAAATTCGGCGTATTGGCAATGGCAGGGGCGTTTGCTGTGGAGTCTGGACCAATACCCCAGCCGTCAAGGATGCAAAGAACAACAGGTTTTGGGGGTGTCATATTCAAGTTTTTCCTAGGCTTTTGCCCCTTCTACGAAAAGAGGCGCGCCATAGCAAAGCTAAACCCTGTGATAGGGTCCACCTGAGAGGATTGATGCCGCTCGGTATAGTTGTTCAGCCAGCATCACGCGGGCCAGCATGTGTGGCCAAACCATCGCGCCAAAGCTGAGTTTGAAATCTGCACACTTGCGCAATTCAGGATCAATCCCGTCTGCGCCACCAATGACGAAGGCCAAATCAGACCGACCCGCATCGCGCCAACTGCCGAGCTTTTCAGCGAATTTGGGCGAAGTCATCACAGAGCCTCGTTCATCCATAGCGCAGATTACGGCGCCTTTTGGAATAACGCGATCCAGCAGAACGGCTTCGGCACTCATGCCAAGGTTTTTCTTATCCTCAACCTCTAGAACAGACAAAGGGCCGAGGCTAAGGCCCCGACCTGTCCGGTCAAACCGTGTGTGATAATCGTCGAAGAGGACTTTCTCCGGGCCCGCGCGCATACGCCCGACAGCACAGATATGGACCTTCATGTGGGCTTAGTCCGTAGACGGACGAGGCATGACTTCGTCGCCACCAAGCCACATCTTCTCGATCTGGTAAAATTCGCGCACTTCGGGGCGGAACACGTGGACAATGATATCGCCCGTATCCAGCAAGACCCAATCGCCGCTGCCTTTACCTTCAAGCTTGGACGCACGGCCCAAATCCTGCTTGATTTTGTCTTGCAATTTCTCGGAAATCGCAACGACCTGACGTGTCGAGCGTCCTGAGCAGACAAGCATGTAATCACCAATAGCCGATTTACCGCGCAAATCGATCTGCACGATGTCTTCTGCTTTGTCTTCCTCTAGGGAATTCATGATAAAGGCCAGTAGCTTGTCGCTGCTGGTGTCATTGGGGCCAGTCATCGTGGCGGACCCTTGATCAGCGGCCGTTGCCGCATCGGAGTTAACAGACAGGACATTGTCCTCCATAAGCACACCGATTCTGCCCCGGTGCTGGGTTTTATGTATGTAGCACTGGCGGTGGGAAATCTCAAGTTGTGCAGTTGCAGCATTTTGTTGGGTCAATGCAGGCTGCCCCGATATGATTAACTTTGGATATAAACTAAGGGAAAGGTGGCTGAGCGGACGCAACGGACCTTGGCAGATGCCGGTTCTGTGATACCTCTCTGACATGACAGATTCCCTATCAGATGTGAAAACACAGTACTCCAGACAAACAATGGCAGCATTTGGCGTACTGTTTGCATCGGTCTGTTTTGGTATCGTTCCATATTTCAGCAGAAATTTGACCGATCAAGGGCTTGCCCCTCATGCAGTCGCTTTTTACCGATATGTTATTGCTGCGGTGATCCTTTTGCCTGCGTTTCTGACCCAGTTGAAAGCGTGGCGTGAACTTGTCTGGGGTTTATGCGCGGGGGCCGCAATGGGTTTGGGGTGGATCGGATATGTGACTGCAGTCGAGACGATGCCAGCTTCCACTGTTGGTGTGCTTTACATGACTTACCCCGTATTCACCGTCGTCATTGCGTGGGCACTATTTGCCGATACGCCATCACGCAGAGCTTTGATCGCTTCTAGTTTGATCGTTTTGGCCGCCGTAATTGCGGGTAATCCGTCTTCCGTGCCGCCCAACCAGTTGGCTACACTGGCTATTTCTCTAGCAGCCCCTTTAGGGTTCGGGTTTGGCATATGCGTGCTTGTTCATCGACTCTCGCGAATACCCCCGCTTGCAAGGATCGCTTCAGTTTCATTGGGATCTGTATTGGCACTGGTACCCCTTGTGGTGACCTCAACATCGGCTGAAATTCTGCCCCGGGATTTTGACACATGGATGTTGATTTTGGGGATTGCGGTCGTGTCCGCTCTCGTCCCACAGTTGATTTACACTGTAAGCTCCCCAATCATCGGCGCTTCGCGCACTGCGGTTATCGGGAGTGTCGAACTTCCCACGATGTTTCTCGTTAGCATGTTTGCATTCGGAGAAACCCTAACCTTTTCTCAACTCATGGCATGTGCGCTGATCGTCATAGCAATTGTAGTTACACGAAGCCGCGTCACACGAAACGTAACGACAAATATCGCCAGAAACCCATAGCGCTAATCTCGAACTGCCTTGAAAACTAAATCGGTTTGACTGTCATAAAAGGGCCCAAGCCAGTCATTGATGGCAAATCTATTGGCTCACCTCATCCAACATCCGCACTTCCCTCTGAGGAAACGGAATAGAAATGCCGTTTTCCTTAAACGTATCCCAAAGCGCCAAGAACACTGCGCCGCGCACGTTGGTAAGGCCACCCGTCGGGTCCATGATCCAGAAGCGCAGGATGTAGTCCACGCTGCTATCGCCAAAGCCCACCACATGACACACGGGCGCGCGCGGCGCGCCAAGGACGCGGTTCACGGTCTGGGTCGCTTCCACAGCCAATTCACGCACTTTATGGGGGTCGTCGTCATAGGCTGTGCCGAAGAAAATATCGAGGCGGACGTAATCGCTGGAATGGGACCAGTTAACCACTTGGCCTGTGATCAAATCTTCGTTCGGAATCAGGTATTCTTTACCATCGCGCGTGACGACGCTGACATAGCGCGCACCCAGCGAGTTGATCCAGCCAAAGGTTTCGCCCAGTGAAATCACATCACCCGGTTTGATGGATTTATCGAGCAGGATGATGATGCCAGACACAAGGTTCGACACGACTTTTTGCAAACCAAAACCAAGGCCGACACCAATGGCACCGGACAGAACGGCAAGGCCGGTTAGGTCCAAACCAACCGTGCGCATCCCGATGAAAAAGGCGGAGCCATAAAGCAGGACTTGCAAAAACTTGATCGCAAGGACTTGCATGGACGGTGATATTTCGTCGTTCTTGCGGATTGTTGCGCTTGTGACCGTGGACAAGAAACGCGCCCCTGCAAAAAGCACAGCCAGGATGATAATCGCTTGCAAGACGGTCCAAAGCGATAGACGCATTGTGCCTAACTCGAACGCGACGCTTTGCAGAACCTCTTGAGTTTCGTCTGTCAGGTTCACGATGCTCAGCGTAACCCATATCCACGCGCCATACCGGATGATCGCGCGCAAAAGCGAGTTGTGGATAAAGCGCGTGACGAAGGCGACGAAGAACCATGCTGAGGTCAGATTAGCGACAATCGCAAGCAAATAGGTTCGCGAAGGCCAAGTGATTTCGCGCATCACCAGCACTGTGATCCAGATCAGCAGAACATAGACCAAAAGGCGCAAACGGCGGTGCAGCATGACCAGAATGCGCATACGCCAAGTCGGCCAGCCTTCGCGTGACCGCATCCAATTGTGCATCTGCGGTTTTATCGCCGCAGTCACAAGATGAGCCACAAGAAAGACGCCAATCGCTATGGCAATTTGATATGCGATCCAGGGACGCAACAGACTTTCAGTGATGCCTTGCGCAAAATCAGCAAAAGAAAATGCAGCTTCGCGAAGATCGGCCAGCGCATCCGTGTCGGGCGTTGGTTGCTGAGCCTCAGTTGATGCCGATGTATGTTCTAACGTGCTTTGTGCTGTTGTCTCGGTCACCGGGTTTTTATCCGCTTCTTTTTGTTTTGCTGACTGTGTCATGCGGCGCGCGGTTTAGGCAAGAGCGCTGCATCCTTTATGCTTGTATATAGAGCCATATCCAACGTGCATGAGGAGCCTTGCGAGTCTGCACCGGAGTAGTGTATTCAGTCACGCATGAAGCAAATATTCGATCTCAACGAACGCGCGCGTCTTCGTGAACGTTTTTACGGTGCCTCGCGCACTGTGCTGGCTTGCCTAACATAAAGCACGGCTGATCCTGCGGCCTATTGGCCAACTGCACTCTATGACATTCACAACAAATACGGGAGTGGACCAAATGTCCCCCAAAACGATCTATGACAAAATCTGGGATGCGCATATCGCGCATGAAGCGGAAGACGGCACATGCTTGCTTTATATCGACCGCCACCTTGTGCACGAAGTAACGTCGCCGCAGGCTTTTGAAGGTTTGCGCTTGACGGGTCGCACCGTGCGCGCGCCTGAAAAGACAATTGCGGTGCCGGATCATAACGTGCCGACAACATTGGACCGTGTGAACGGGATCGACAACGTCGAAAGCAAGATCCAAGTGGATGCGCTGGACAAAAACTCCAAGGACTTCGGCATCCACTATTATCCTGTCTCTGACGTGCGTCAGGGCATCGTGCATATCGTTGGTCCTGAGCAAGGCTGGACCTTGCCGGGCATGACCGTGGTTTGCGGCGACAGCCACACAGCGACCCACGGCGCATTCGGCGCGCTTGCCCACGGTATCGGTACATCCGAGGTGGAGCACGTTCTGGCCACACAAACACTGATCCAGAAGAAATCCAAGAACATGAAGGTCGAGATCACTGGCAAGCTAAAGCCAGGTGTGACGGCCAAGGACATTACAATGTCCGTGATCGGCAAGACCGGCACGGCTGGTGGTACTGGCTACGTGATTGAATATTGCGGCGAAGCTATTCGCGATCTGTCCATGGAAGGGCGCATGACCGTCTGCAACATGGCGATTGAAGGCGGCGCGCGCGCTGGCCTCATTGCGCCGGACGAGAAGACTTATGAATACTGCAAAGGTCGCCCTCACGCTCCGAAAGGTGCGGAATGGGAAGCGGCCGAAGCCTATTGGCGCATGCTTTATACCGACGAAGGCGCGCATTTTGATAAGGTTGTGACGCTGGATGGCGCTGATATTGAACCAAGCGTGACTTGGGGCACATCGCCTGAAGATGTTCTGCCGATTTCCGCCGTTGTTCCAAGCCCTGATGACTTCGAGGGCGGCAAGGTTGAGGCCGTGAAGCGCGCGCTTGAGTATATGGGTCTTACGCCCGGTCAAAAGCTGACAGATATCGAGATTGACACAGTCTTTATCGGATCTTGCACAAATGGCCGCATCGAGGATTTCCGAGCCGTGGCTGAAGTCGTCAAAGGCAAGAAGATCAAAGAAGGCATGCGCGCAATGATCGTGCCGGGCTCTGGTCTTGTGCGTGCGCAAGCGGAAGAAGAAGGTTTGGCTGATATCTTCAAGGAAGCCGGTTTTGAATGGCGCCTTGCGGGTTGCTCTATGTGCCTTGCGATGAACCCAGATCAGTTGTCCGAGGGCGAGCGTTGTGCAGCGACGTCGAACCGTAACTTCGAAGGACGTCAAGGTTACAAAGGGCGCACGCATCTCGTGTCCCCCGCGATGGCTGCGGCTGCGGCGATCACTGGTCGGCTCACTGATATTCGTGAGATGATGTAATGAACCGGCGTGGCTTTTTGCAAACCTTTGCGGCGGCTCTTAGCACCCCGTTGTTGCCTACAAGTTCTTTTGGGGCAGCAACACGGGTCGCGGCCAGCGCTGCAACCAAAGCGGCATATCCCGCTTTGGCGATGAAGATAGCAATGGATCAGGCGAAAAGCCGGGTCAATTTCTCTGTCTTTTCGATGGCACAGCAAATGGGGCTCCCTTTGGGGCAGGCCGAAGCACTGATGATTGATTTGTCCAAAAAGGGCATCGTTGGTCCAATCCAAGGGGCAACCCAGTCAGGGCGCTGGGCGCGTAGCCAAGTTTGGCAGCGCCCGGCTGGTAGCGTTGTTGCGACAGGCAAAGTCAGCCAAAGCGCCAGTTCTGCAAAAGCCAATCAGTCACGCACACAGATAGAAACTAAAGATCAGAGCACTGCGCCAAGCGCGGATGCGAACGAGGAAACGACAATGGAAAAATTCGACAAACTCTCAGGGATCGCCGCGCCTATGCCGCTGGTGAATATCGACACGGATATGATTATCCCCAAGGTGTTCCTGAAGACGATCAAACGTACTGGCCTTGGCGCGAATTTATTCGACGAAATGCGCTTTGACCGCGATGGCAACGAGATTGAAGATTTCGTACTGAACAAACCTGCTTATCGCGATGCACAGATAATTGTCGCTGGCGACAATTTTGGCTGCGGGTCTTCGCGTGAGCATGCCCCATGGGCCTTGGCGGACTTCGGGATCAAATCTGTGATTTCGACGTCTTTCGCAGACATTTTTTACAACAACTGCTTCAAGAACGGCATTTTGCCAATCGTTCTGCCACAAGAAGCAGTGGATGTCTTGATGAAGGACGCAGAGAAAGGTGCGAACGCGCGTTTGGATGTTGATCTGGTCGAGCAGACTGTGACCACGTCTGACGGCGAAGTCTTCACGTTCGAGGTAGACAGCTTCAAAAAGCATTGCTTGATGGAAGGGCTTGATGACATCGGTTTGACGATGGCCAAGGAAAAATCCATTGATGCGTTCGAAGCCAAAGCCAGCGCAGAGCGCCCTTGGGTTTAATCCCCAATTACCCATGCAATTTTATGAAGAGGCCACATGGCGTGGCCTCTGCATACATGGATCTTGGTTAACAACTGAGTTTGCTATAGGTCCTCGCGATTTATGACGGATCGTTTCAGAAATTTGGCCCAATAGGTGTCAAAACTACATGAAGCACAAGATGTAGTTCGTTGATATTTATTCGCCTTTTCCCCGTGCTCAAACTGATGCAATCTCGCACCACTCGCGCCCTCTTTTGGCCTCTTTAGTTAAGCATGTTGATCTCGCAGCTTGAGATACTGGCTCGATCAAGGCACAAATGGGGCAAGATTGAGGCACACCGTTTTAACGAGCGGGCTCAAGTTGGAATAAGCAGTCGGCATCGTATCGACAGCGTCCAAGTTGAAGGGAAACAACGTGGTTACGAATATCTTTGGCGCAGCAATGCGTGCATTGCTTGTATGGCTTTTGGTGGCTATGCCCTCGCTGATTTTGACCGGCGGAGCAGGGGACAAAGGTCAGTTGGTTGTTTTCTTCGCAGTGCTTGCCGCGTTTTTCACGTTCATAGAATATTACAGCAGCTTCCCGTCTATTGTTGAGTTTCGCTTCGCGGCACCCTTCAATCGCCACCGTTTTGTGACGATTTTTTCAATCGTCGCTGCGCTATCGCTGGTATGCAAAGGTGTTTTCCACCCCACTGAATTGACCCTTACGATAAAACACTGGGGCGTCATGCTAGGAGAGGCAATCGACGTTCCCTATTCTCCAGTACGCCTTATTGTTCTGATGCTGCACGAAAATGCATCTTTAGAGCTGGTTGAGATCGTGCGCACTGCTGCTGGTCTTGCTTACTCGATCTCGCTTTTATCGCTGGTGATTTTTGTAATGTTGGTCCGGGTTGCCAAATGGCCATCCAAATCTGGTGCGTTCAATGTGTGGGTGAACCTGCCTTTGTTTGATCCCACAGGTGGCGGCGATGTTTTGGTGCGCCTCAAGCGGGACGCAAATGTTAACATTATCTTTGGATTTCTACTGCCATTCTTAATCCCGGCTGTGGTGAAAACTGCGACTGATCTTGTCGGCAACCTGTCGATGGATGATCCGCAAACCTTGATCTGGACGATAAGCGCATGGGCCTTCCTACCTACCAGTATGATTATGCGCGGTATCGCGATGGGTCGTGTTGCGGAAATGATCGAAGAAAAGCGCCGTCGTGCTTATGCTCAATCGGATGCGCAAACCGCCTAATTTTTCTTATCGGATTACTATTATTTCCCTTCGCGCTCGCTGCGGAGGGGTTTCGCGTGGCGACATTGCACGCCGACCTTATCCGCAAAGGGCCAGCGCTATTGTTGCGCGATCTTGAGCGTGGAAAGGATAAGCAAGTCGCCGCTTTGCGCATGTTGGTGAAAACAATCCAGCCTGACATTCTGTTTCTCACCAAAGTCGATTTTGATCTGGAACATCGTACAGGCAGCGCCTTGAAGGAGGCGCTGGGGTTCAAGCACATGTTCACACGCGCGCCAAACTCGATGACCCCGACTGCGCTTGATCTGGACGGAGATGGCCGCGCAGGGGATCGGCAGGCCTGGGTGAGGTACGCGGGTGAAGGGGGCATGTTGCTTCTGTCACAGCATCCTGTTGAACTGGCCTATCATTTGAATGATCTGCTTTGGAAAGATGCACCAAACGCAGCGATGCCAGTAAATGAACATGGCGCGCCTTTCCCTTCAGCAGAGGCGCAGGGCGTTCAAAAACTTGTCTCGCAAGGATTGTGGATCGTCACTGTCACACCAGAAATCCTGCCGCCTTTGACGCTGGTACTATTCCACAATCAAACTCCTGCATTTGACGGGCCAGAAGATCTGAATGGTCTACGCAATAGCGCGCAACTGGGTTTGTTAAGCGCGGTGATGGACGAGGACTATGGCACTTTCCCAAAGGACAGGTTCATTTTGATGGGCAATGCCAACCTTGATCCGAACGATGGGGACGGGGAGAGAGCCGCGATTTCTGCCTTGCTTGCTGATAAGCGGTTACAAGACGCGAAACCCGTCAGTGAGTCAGGGGATCATGTGACCGCAAACTGGGAAAAGTACGGGTCAATGCGCGTGTCATATGTCTTGCCAAGCACCGATTGGAGTATCGCGCAAGCAGGTGTGGTTTGGCCAAACGATGGCCCACTCCGCGCAGCGGCAGAGCAGGCCAGTCGTCATAGGATGGTCTGGGTGGATGTCACGCCGCCGCAGTAGCGAGTTTGGGGTTGGCCCCCCTTGGCAGTGCAACGAAACCGGTCGATTGGCGGAAGGCTTCAGCCATCGGTGTAGATTCAAAATCAGGCACATGCGCGTTGAATTTTGTCCCATCCAGCCAATGCGGTGTGTTCCAGATGTAGCGCATTTCAAAAATGTGCTTCACCTCGGGCATGAAAGGCCACATCAAACGCAGAGGCCACCATGCCATTTCATTGATGCGTACATTGTGGCCGCGGGCCTCTGAAATGCTTGCAGCCATTTGTTCGGCGGTCAGGGTGTAGCCTTCGAAGCAAATGTCTGCAAAACGATCAAGCGTATCGCGTTGTTCGGCAAGTAGCACAGTGGCGCGCGCAAGATCCGGCAGAAAGGCCCAAGCGCGTGGAATATCTGGCTGGCCCGGAAAGGTCAGTGCGCCTTTGCGCAAGCTTGGGGCCATGATCCTGTCGAACCAGTTGCCAGAAGGCTCTGTGTCCAGATAATCCCCTGCGCGCAAAACAATCGTGTGCACGCCAGCGTCGCGATAGCTTTGCTCCATTTTGATGCGGATTTGAGCAAGCAGATTGGTGGCGCGGTATTCTGATGTGTCTGACCACGGGGCAGGCGTTTGCGCGCCGAACACATACACGTTGCCCGGAATGATCACAGTCGCATCATTGGCCAGCGCTGCGCGGTGAACCGAAGGCTGCATCGCCAGAACCTGTGCGTTCCATTTTTGATAGGGTGGGTTCCATGCGTTGACGATCACATCAACACCGCGTGCTGCATTTTCAAGTGCGTCGGTCTTGCGATCGAAGCGGCGCACATCCCAGCCTGCATTTTCAAAGGCAAGGGCAGCGTTGCGGCCAAAACGACCTGTGGGGCCAAGAATTAAAACTGTCTGTGTCATATCATTCTCCATGTCTCGATGAAGCAAGGTATGCGCCATACAAATTCAGTTTTATATTTACCAAATATCTACATCATGTATTCATATTTGAATGGATAACACATTCTCCCAAACCGACTGGTCCCTCATCCGCGCTTTCCTTGCAGTGGCTGAAACAGGTTCGCTATCTGGCGCTGCACGCGCGCTTTCGCAAAGTCAGCCCACGCTAGGGCGGCAGGTTAAATTGCTCGAAGAACAGCTAGGGCTGCGTCTGTTCGAACGCCAGCCTCGTGGCCTTGCCCTGACGCAGACGGGGGAAAGTTTGCTGGAACCTGCACAAGCGATGCGTGCTGCGTTTCATCAACTTAGCCTGCGTGCCGCGGGGCGGGACGAGCGGATGCAAGGAACCGTGCGTATCACGGCTAGCGAAGTCATGGCCCGACATGTGCTGCCAAATATCATTGTGCAGATCAGAGAAGCCGAACCGGATATCCAGATCGAACTTGTTCCAACAGATACCAGTGAAAATCTGTTGTTTCGCGAAGCCGACATCGCCGTGCGCATGTATCGCACGACGCAGCTTGACGTGATCACCAAACAGATCGGCGTGGCGCAGATGGGGATGTATGCAGCAAAATCCTACCTCGCCAAACATGGCACGCCGCGCGTTCTTGAAGATCTGCTGCGTCACACGGTCGTGGGCTATGATCGCGACGACAGAATTATCCAAGGAATGCGCGCATTGGGATGGCCTGCGAACCGCGAGTTTTTTGCAGTGCGCTGTGACGATCAAAATACCTACTGGGCCTTGGTGCGCGCAGGCTGTGGTATCGGTTTCACCCAACAATCCTTTGCTGAGCAGGACCCCGATGTGCAGCGCCTACTGCCCGACGTGGACATCCCGTCTTTGCCCATCTGGCTGGCCGCGCCCGAGGCTATGCGTTCAACCCCGCGCATAAAGCGCGTTTGGGAGATGTTGGAGGAAGGGATAAACGTGGTCTTTGAAGGTGTGAACCTTGACCCTACGGCTCCATCTGGATAGGCCCATGCGCAACAGTTAAACCCATTCAGGAATCGCGCTATGAGCAACCCTTCTCTTCTAATTCTAGCCGGTGACGGCATTGGCCCCGAAGTCATGGGGCAGGTTCAGCGTATCATTGGATGGTACGGCGACAAACGCGGTTTGAATTTTGACGTCAGCGAAGACCTCGTGGGCGGCGCGGCCTATGACAAGCACGGCACGCCGCTGCACGATGATACGATGGCCAAAGCCCAAGAGGTGGACGCAGTTCTGCTGGGTGCTGTGGGTGGTCCGGCTTATGACGATCTGGATTTCTCGGTTAAGCCTGAGCGCGGCCTGCTGCGCCTTCGCAAAGAGATGGACCTTTTCGCCAACCTGCGTCCCGCCCAGTGCTTTGATGCGCTGTCTGAGTTTTCTTCGCTTAAGACCGAACTGGTGTCCGGACTCGATATTATGATCGTGCGCGAATTGACCTCTGGTGTGTATTTCGGCGAGCCGCGCGGCATCTTCGAAGAAGGCAACCAGCGCGTTGGCATCAACACGCAGCGCTACACAGAAGCAGAGATCGAGCGCGGCGCGCGTGCGGCATTCGAGTTGGCGATGAAACGTGACAAGCGTCTCTGCTCGATGGAAAAAGCCAACGTCATGGAAAGCGGTATTTTGTGGCGTGAAGTCGTGATCGAAGTGTCCAAAGACTACCCAGAGGTCGAGCTGTCCCACATGTACGCTGACAACGGCGCGATGCAGTTGGTGCGTGCCCCCAAACAGTTTGATGTGATCTACACGGACAATCTGTTCGGCGATATCCTGAGCGATTGCGCTGCGATGCTGACCGGTTCGCTCGGCATGTTGCCGTCTGCGTCTCTTGGCGCGCCGATGGAAAACGGTCGCCCGAAAGCGCTGTACGAACCGGTCCACGGCTCTGCACCAGACATCACAGGTCAGGGCAAAGCGAACCCGTCTGCTTGTATCCTTAGCTTTGCCATGGCGTTGCGCTATAGCTTTGATCAAGGTGCGGAAGCGGATCGTTTGGAAGCGGCCGTTGAAAAGGTGCTTGCAGACGGGATCCGCACAGCGGATCTGATGCAGTCGGGTGACGGCAAACCGGTGAGCACTACAGAAATGGGCGATGCGATTTTGGCAGCGCTTGACGCTTCGCTTTAAACGCGCTGGGTTGAAACAAATGCGCCAAGGCGGGTCAAAGGGCTTGCCTTGGCGTTTGCATTTGTGGTGTTTGCGATAACATAGTTAGTAACCGCAGGGGCCAAAAAATGGGTAGCAACACACAAGGCGCTCTTCTTGCGCTGCTCGCTTTTGCGATATTTGCGACCCATGATGTGATCGTAAAGATTTTGGGGGCGGATTATTCGCCCATTCAGATCATCTTTTTTTCGGTCTTGTTCGGCTTTCCTTGGGTCACGCTGATGCTGATCCGTGATGCGAGTTCGGGCAACCTGCGTCCGCGTCATCCTTGGTGGACAGCCTTTCGCACAATTGCGACGACGTTGACTGGCGTATCAGCTTACTACGCCTTTTCGGCCCTGCCGTTGGCACAAGTCTATGCGATCCTGTTCGCAACTCCTTTGTTAATCACAATCCTTGCGATTCCGATCTTGGGCGAGACCGTCAGGTTGCGCCGCTGGATGGCCGTTTTGGTGGGTTTGTGTGGTGTCTTGGTGGTGTTAAAGCCGGGCGCGCAGGAATTGAATCTGGGGCATGCGGCAGCTCTGGTTGCTGCGATCGGTAGCGCGTATGCCTCGATTATCGTGCGCAAGATTGGCAAGGATGAACGCAGTGTTGTGCTGTTGATCTTTCCAATGATGTCCAACTTTGTGGTAATGGGCGCGCTGCTTGGGTTTGTTTATAAACCGATGCCTGTCGAACATATGGGCGGTATTGCGTTGATGTCTCTCATGGCACTGCTTGCCTCGGCCTTGGTGATTGCGGCATATAAAGCGGGCGAAGCAGTTGTCGTCGCGCCTATGCAATATTCCCAGATCATTTGGGCGAGCGCTTTTGGCGTGTTGATGTTCAACGAGACCATGGATGCGAGTACAATACTAGGTGCCGCGATCATCATCGGCAGCGGCCTTTATATTGTGTTGCGTGAAGGCAATTCGAATGCATCCGAGAACACGCCGGTCTTGCGCACGCGCACACGTACGGAAACAGGCACCAGTTTGCGCATCGGGCCGCTTATTCGAGCGCGCAAGAAAATAGAATAGATGCGCCGTCTTCCACCTGTTGATGTCTTTGCGCGCGTGCCTTTGGCACCCGTTATGCTTTTGATGGGTGCCCACATTCGTCGCAATGCCTTGATCTTGCCGGAAGCCACTGGTCCGCGAAGGGGCCAAGCTGGCCAAGGTCCAGAGTTGCGCGTTTTGATAGTTGGGGATTCATCCGCAGCAGGGGTGGGTGTTTCGCAGCTTGACGACGCTTTAAGCGGGCAGATCGTCAAGACCCTTTCAAAGCATCATCATGTGACTTGGCAGCTGGTCGCCAAGACAGGATTGACGACCAAAGCTGTGACCCAAATGCTAAAGGCTGAGCCGGACGGTTCTTTCGATGTCGCCGTCTTGGCGCTGGGCGTAAACGATGCAGTGCGTCTTGTCCCACTTGCACGATGGCGGTCACGTCAGGCAAGCCTGCGTAGATTTCTGCGCGCGCGGTTCGGCGTTCAGCATATCTTGGTCACAGCGGTTCCGCCGTTGGAATACTTCCCGGCCTTACCGTCGTTGTTGCGATGGATCCTTGGATCACATGCGCAGCGTATGGATACAACGTTAGTCTGCGATTTGGCGAAAGAACCTGACACCGAACACGTTAAAATTGATATGCCTTTTAGCCGCGAAGCGATGGCGTCAGACGGCTACCACCCAAGTGCTGTGACTTATGCGCTATGGGGACAAACCATGGCCAAAAAAATTCTTAAAAAAACTGAAAACGGTATCTGACACAGATACCGAATAAACTCTTGAAGTACAATCGCCTGATTCGGCTCGATTTTCGGGCAAACGACTTTGTAAGTGCCAAGTTTTCAGTCGAATCCGACGATTTTCTAAAAATCTGCAAGTCAATCAAGCAAATCGGTTGCTTTGGTGGCTGAGTCGCGGTTTAGTTCAGGTTGCACAACGCAGGGCCGACCTGCCGGAAAGACATGGGGAGCCTCTTTTGGCCGATACTCAATCCGAACAAGCGTTCGTTGAATTTGACCGCGTACAGAAAAGCTACGATGGGGAAAATCTTGTCGTAAAAGACCTTAACCTTTCACTGCCCAAGGGCGAGTTTCTAACGATGCTTGGGCCATCCGGCTCTGGCAAGACGACTTGTCTGATGATGCTTGCTGGATTTGAAACCGCGACCCACGGCGATATCCGCCTTGATGGGCAGCCGATCAACAATATCCCTCCGCACAAGCGTGGCATTGGCATGGTTTTCCAAAACTATGCCTTGTTCCCGCATATGACGGTTGCTGAAAATCTTAGCTTTCCTTTGGAAGTCCGTAAGATGGGCAAGTCAGAGCGTGAAGCAAAAGTGAAGCACGTACTTGAGCTGGTGCAAATGGGTGAGTTTGGCGGTCGCCGTCCTGCTCAACTTTCCGGTGGTCAGCAACAGCGTATCGCCTTGGCGCGTGCCTTGGTGTTTGAAGCCGAGCTGGTGTTGATGGACGAACCCCTTGGTGCGCTTGATAAGCAGTTACGCGAAACCATGCAGTTCGAGATCAAGCGCATCGCCGACGATCTTGGCATCACCGTCGTATATGTGACTCACGATCAGACCGAAGCGCTGACAATGTCGGATCGCGTCGCCGTCTTTGAAGATGGCCGCATTCAGCAGCTTGCGCCGCCGGATGAGCTATATGAAAGCCCACAAAATAGCTTTGTGGCGCAGTTCATCGGTGAGAACAACACGCTTGAAGGGACTGTCAAAGAAATCAAGAACGGCATTGCACTGGTGCAGCTTGATGGCGGTGGGTTGATTGATTGCAAGCCTGTAAACGTCACCAAAGCAGGCGAACGCACGCGCGTCTCTATCCGCCCTGAGCGCGTCGAGTTCGACAAAACACGTTTGCATGCGGATGCGCACACGTTGAAAGCCGAAGTGCTAGAGTTCATTTATATGGGCGATATTTTCCGCACGCGCCTTCGCGTGGCTGGCAAAGAAGACTTCATCATCAAATCGCGCAACGCGCCGGATCAGGTCCGTCTTGAGCCGGGTAGCGAAGTAGAAATCGGTTGGCTGGCAGACGATTGCCGCGCCCTCGACGCATAAGCGATTGTTAAGAATACTGGGCGGGTGATCGTTTATCTGCCCAGTTCCTCAAGAGGTTTCCATATTGCACCCGTACCGGACGCCTCAAACATTCAATACGGGTAACTAGGGAGAATGTTATAATGACATTTACACGTAAACTACTGGCTACATCCGCACTTGTTGCAGTTGGTGGCGCAGCATTTGCAGACGGCCACATGGCGTCTGACATGACACTCGTTAGCTGGGGCGGTGCATACCAAAACAGCCAGCAAAAAGCATATGTAGAGCCTTACCTTGCGATGAACGAAGGCGTCACAGCCGTTTGGGACGAAAGCTCTGCTGAAGCCGTGGCCAAGCTACGCGCAATGAGCGAAGCGGGCAATGTCACATGGGACGTCGTTGACGTTGTTGCTTCGGATGCGATCCGTCTGTGCGACGAAGGCCTTGCGATGGAAATCGACCCTGACACAATGCTTGCTGCTGCACCTGATGGCACACCAGCGTCCGAGGACTTCGGCGATCTATTGGTGTCCGACTGCTTCATCCCACAGATCGTTTATTCGACAACACTGGGTTATCGTACAGACCTCGTTGGCGACACAGCGCCTACAAGCGTTTGCGCAATCTTTGATACAGAAGCGTATCCTGGCAAGCGTTCGCTTGAGAAGCGTCCAATCAACAACATGGAATGGGCTTTGATCTGTGACGGTGTTGCAAAAGACGACGTTTATTCTGTTCTGGAAACAGCAGAAGGCCAAGAGCGCGCGCTAGCCAAGCTCGACACGATCAAAGACGACGTGATCTGGTGGTCCGCTGGTGCTGACACGCCCCAGCTGCTGGCTGATGGCGAAGTTGTCATGGGCTCTACTTACAACGGCCGTCTGTTCTCTGTGATCGAAGAGCAAAAGCAGCCCGTTGCGATGCTTTGGGACGCGCAGGTGTTCGACCTTGACGGTTGGATCATTCCAGCAGGTCTTTCAGATGAGCGTAAAGCACGTGCATTGGACTTTATTATGTTCGCGACAGACACACAGCGTCTTGCGGATCAGTCCAAGTACATCTCTTACGGCCCTGCTCGTTTGTCCTCCGCACCATTGGTTGGCAAGCACGCAGACTTGGGTATCGACATGGCACCACACATGCCAACAGATCCTGCAAACGCCACGAACACGTTCCTCTATAACTACGAGTTCTGGGCAGACTACCGCGACGACATCGACGCGAAGTTCCAGGCATGGTTGGCTCAATAAGCTGATTTGACTGACGAGACGGGCTTTCACGGCCCGTCTCACCCCTTATTTCCCTCCATCCCCCGAGGATAGTGATGACAAGCGTTCCCGATACCAATTCATCCGGCAAGGTTCTTGCTGCAGATGGTACGCCCCTCAAGCAATCTTTGAACCGCGCCTTGCGCCGTCAGAAATTGCGTGCGTTGGCGTTGATTGCACCGCTTTTGATCTTTGTTCTCGTGTCCTTTGTGGCACCGATCTTTGACATGTTGTTCCGCTCCGTCGAGAACCAGTTGATTTCCGACAACCTGCCCAAGACCGCCGTTGTTCTGGAAGATTGGGACGCCAGCAGCGGCGAATTGCCCGATGAGGCGGTGTTCGAGGCTTTCGCCGCCGATTTGCAAGTTGCGATTGCCCAAAAGCTGCACACGCGCATCGGATCGCGGTTGAATTATGAAAAGCCGGGGATTTCATCGCTGTTTCGCAAGGCTGGCCGTCAGGTCAAGAAGTGGGACATACCGAACGATGGTCCCTACAAAGAAAAATTTGCCGAGTTGAACGATGGTTTTGTAGACGTTGAAGTCTGGCGCACGATCAAAACGTACAGTGGCGCTTACACCAACGGCTACTTCTTGAATTCCATCGACATGCAAAAGGGCGCTGATGGCCCTGAGGCACGCCCAGAGAACGAACAGCTTTATATCATGCTGTTTGTGCGCACTTTGGTGATGTCCTTGGCGATTACATCGTTGTGTATTTTGCTGGGTTATCCGGTGGCCTGGATCTTGGCGAACTTGCCTTCGCGCACGGCAAACCTGTTGTTGATCCTTGTGCTGTTGCCGTTCTGGACGTCGCTTCTGGTGCGGACCTCCGCATGGAAAGTGATGTTGCAAGACCAAGGTGTGGTGAATGAAGTGCTTGTCTGGTTAGGGCTGGTCGCGGATGAATCGCGCCTTGCGCTGATCAACAACCAAACCGGCACGATTATTGCGATGACGCATATTCTGCTGCCGTTTATGATTTTGCCGCTTTATTCGGTGATGCAAACGATTTCGCCGACCTATCTGCGCGCTGCCAAGTCTTTGGGCGCGACGAACTGGACAGCCTTCTGGCGCGTATACTTTCCGCAGTCGGTGCCGGGTATTGGTGCGGGATCGATCCTCGTGTTCATTCTATCCATTGGCTACTACATCACGCCCGAACTTGTTGGTGGCACCAAAGGCGTGTTCATCTCGAACCGGATTGCCTTCCACATCCTGTCATCGCTGAACTGGGGGCTCGCCGCTGCGCTGGGCACAATTTTGCTGGTCGTCGTGATGGGGCTGTATTGGGCCTATGACAAGATTGTCGGCATCGACAACGTAAAGCTGGGATAAGAACATGGCCGCACTTACACCTATTGCCCGCAAACCTGCATCGCTGGTCGTTCCAACGGTAGCCGCCGCGGGCGCGTTCGCCGGAATTTTTGTCGGGACTGCACAAGGCTCGACGTTGTTGGGGCTTTTTGTTGGGGCTGCACTGCTTGCAGTGATCGCATTGATCGTGATGCAAGATATGTTGCCTGAACGCCTGTTGCGTTGGGTTATTCTTGGCGGTTTTGCTGTTGTCGGCTTTTTCATGGGCGGGTTGCCTGCGCTGATTATCGGCGCGCTGTTTGGGTGGTTCTTTGGTTGGTTTTCCTATTGGCTTTTTGAGGGTCGGTATCGTGGCGGTGTCGCGCCTTATCTTACGTCTGGACAAGTCTTGTGGCACTTCACGTTTCGCGTGATTTGTGGCGCGATCTTCGTGTTCTTGATCACGCCCATTCTGGTGGTCATGCCGCTAAGCTTTAACGCGCAGGATTTCTTTACGTTCACCCCTGAAATGCTGCGGTTTGATCCTGCTGGATTTTCGCTCAAGCATTACCGTGATTTCTTTACCAATCCTGATTGGACGAATGCGGTTGGCAACTCGCTGCGCATCGCGCCTGTTGCGACGGTTCTCTCTGTCTCGCTTGGGACGCTTGCAGCAATTGGCCTGAGCCAAAGCCACGTTCCGGGGCGGCGCGCGATTATGGCGATCCTAATTTCCCCGATGATTGTACCGCTGATTATTTCTGCGACGGGCATGTATTTCTTCTACGCCAAGATCGGGATTATAGGCACCTATTGGGGGGTTGTTCTGGCCCATACGGTACTTGGTATTCCGTTTGTGATTATTACGGTGACAGCAACGCTTGTGGGGTTTGACAACTCGCTGACGCGCGCGGCTGCGAATATGGGTGCGAACCCTGTAACCACCTTCTTCAAGATTCAAATGCCACTGATCCTGCCCGGTGTTATTTCCGGCGGTTTGTTTGCCTTTATCACATCGTTCGATGAGGTGGTTGTGGTTATCTTCATCGGCTCTGCCAAGTTGCAGACACTGCCTTGGCAGATGTTTACAGGTCTGCGCGAGCAGATCAGCCCGACCATTCTGGCGGCTGCGACGGTGCTTGTGGGTATCTCGATCATCTTGCTGACGATTGTCGAAATGCTGCGTCGTCGCTCTGAGCGCCTTCGTGGAATGAGCCCGGGTTAATCCGACCTCATCACCCCATTAAAAAAGCCGGCCCCTGCGAGGCTGGCTTTTTCATGTTGTCTCTTTGGCAGAATTAGGCGCGCACAAGTTTTTCATAGGCTTCTGAAATCTCGCGGGTCAGTGCGCCGACTTCAAAGTTGTAGTCGCCGATCTGCCCAACGGGCGTCACTTCTGCCGCTGTTCCAGTCAGCCAGCATTGTTCAAACCCTTCGACTTCGTCTGGCATAATCACACGCTCGTTTACCGTGATGCCACGCTCTTTCAGCATGCCGATCACGGTTTGACGTGTGATCCCGTTGAGGAACGCATCAGGCTTGGGTGTATGCACTTCACCGTCTTTCACGAAGAAGATGTTGGCACCTGTCGCCTCGGCCACGTAGCCGCGATAGTCAAACATCATCGCATCGGAGCAACCTTTTGCTTCCGCTGCGTGCTTGGACATGGTCGCGATCATATAAAGACCGGCAGCCTTGGCTTGGCTAGGTGCAGTTTCAGGCGAGGGACGTTTCCATTTCGCAATGTCGAGCTTGGCACCCTTCATCTTGGCATCGCCGTAGTAGTTGCCCCACTCCCACACAGCAACAGCCATATGCACAGGGTTCTTCGACGAAGCGACACCCATATCTTCGCCAGCCCCGCGCCACGCTACCGCGCGCACATAAGCATCTTTCAACCCGTTAGCTTCCAATGCAGCTGTCTTAGCGGCTTCGATTTCATCTACCGTGTAAGGGATATCGAAATCGATCAATTTGCCAGAGGCGATAAGGCGCTCGGAGTGCTCACGGGATTTGAAAATCTTACCGGAATAGCAACGCTCGCCCTCAAAAACAGAAGACGCATAGTGCATCGCATGTGTCAGGATATGCACATTGGCATCGCGCCATTCGACAAGTTTGCCGTCCATCCAGATTTTTCCGTCGCGATCTGCATAAGATCCAGCCATAGTGCTCTCCTTTCAATTTTTTCATTTGTTGCGCTCTTTACGTCCGATGCGGACATATTATTGCGTCAAAACTGTGAATCGCTAACAGTCTGGTGTTGGAAAGTCAACAAAGCTGACTTATAATTTGTCAAATTCAAGAAAGGCGCTCCATGTCAGAACGCAGTCCTGCGCAGCATAGTGATATGCTTTTATTCCTAACGGATGAACAATTGCGCCAAGGGATCGAAGCGATGTTCTTCGCGTATCAGGGCTTTACAGCCGATCCCGATCGTATCCTTTCCGAAATGGCCTATGGACGCGCGCATCATCGTGCGGTTCATTTTATCAATCGCGCACCAGGGACGACTGTGAACAATCTGCTCGGTATTTTGGGTGTCACCAAACAATCCCTGAACCGCGTGTTGCGCACTTTGATCGAAGATGGATTGGTCGAAAGCCGTGTGGGTCGCGCGGACAAACGGGAACGTCACTTGTTTCTGACAGAGGCGGGTGCAGAATTGGAACGTAAACTTTCTGACGCGCAACGCGCCCGCATGCGCGCGGCCTATCGCGATGCAGGTCCCGAAGCTGTGACTGGTTTTCGCGCCGTACTTGAGGCAATGATGGACCCGAATATGCGCCGTAAGTCCCGCGCGCTAAAGGAAAGCAGCACATGAGTGATCCAGACGCCCACCTTCTTATTGTAGACGACGATGAACGTATTCGCGGCCTTTTGCAAAAATTCTTGATGCGCCATGGCTTTCTTGTGACCGCTGCGCGCGATGCGGCACATGCGCGACGTATCCTAGGCGGCCTTGATTTTGATTTGATTGTCCTTGATGTGATGATGCCCGGTGAAGATGGCATCAGTCTAACCCGAGATCTGCGAATAACGTCAACAACACCTATCATGTTGCTGACGGCCAAAGGCGAAACTGAGAACCGTATTGAGGGCTTGGAAGCTGGGGCCGACGACTATCTTGCCAAACCTTTCGAGCCGAAAGAACTACTGCTTCGTATCAATGCGATTTTGCGTCGTATGCCAGAAACCGTGGCGGCGGATACCAAGCCCAAGATCCTGCATCTTGGCCCTGTGCGATATGATATTGAGCGCGGTGAAATGTGGAACGGTGATGATATTGTGCGTCTGACGGCGACCGAAGCGCAGTTGATGCGCATCTTCTCCAAACACGTGGGCGAACCTGTGAGCCGTGTGCAAATGGTCGAGGAATTGGGCCGTGATCGCGGCCAAGCCCAAGAACGCGCGGTGGATGTGCAGATCACACGCCTGCGTCGTAAGATCGAGGTCGATCCGAAACAGCCGCGGTACATGCAAACGGTTCGGGGTGCTGGGTATATGCTGGCGCCTGATTAATAAAATAAAGGCATGCGACTGATGAGCAGATTTGCGTATCGCCGCGCTTGAACCGCTCTCTTTATCCCTGCAAGGTAAATTCGAATTGAATGGTAAGCGCGACTATCGTTTAAGTGCCAGCCTTTGGGGCTGGTCTAGCGCTGGCTCAGGGCATCTGCGATGCTACTCCTGCGCCTTGGTTGTGCTCACTACTATTGGAGAAACACATTGACCACCGCTCTCATCACCCATCCCGCGTGCCTTGAACACGTCACTCCCTCGGGCCATCCCGAGCAGGTGGCGCGGCTGGAGTACATTCTGCGCGCGCTCAGGGACAAAGACCTCACGCGCATCAAGGCACCTATGGGTAGCGAAGATGACATCCTGCGTTGCCATCCTGCCAGCCACCTTACCGACCTGCGCGCTGCGCTTCCAAACGTGGGTCATCGGCAGATTGACGGTGATACGTTCATGTCTGCAGGTTCGCTCGACGCCGCCTTTCGCGCGGTGGGGGCTGTTACTAAAGCGGTGGACATGGTGATGGGCGGTGAAGCGGGTAATGCGTTTGCCGCGATCCGCCCCCCGGGGCATCATTGTGAGACATCGACGCCGATGGGCTTTTGCCTGTTCGGCAATGTCGCAATTGGTGCGAAATATGCGCTGGAGCATCATGGCCTCAAACGTGTCGCGGTTGTGGATTTCGACGTGCATCACGGCAATGGCACGCAGGATTTGCTGTGGAACGAGGCGCGTGCGCTGGTGATTACCTCGCAGCAGATGCCGCTTTGGCCGGGCACAGGGGAACGCAGCGACAAGGGTGGTTTCGACAATGTCGTGAACCTACCGATCCCACCTGAAAGTTCGGGCGATCAGATGCGCGCGCTATATGAGGCGGAAGTGTTCCCGCGCCTACGTGCGTTCAAGCCTGAGATGGTTTTTATTTCTGCTGGATTTGATGCGCACCAAGACGACCCGCTTGCGAACCTCAACTGGTCGACGGGGGATTTCAAATGGCTCACGCAAGAACTCTGCAAAATTGCGGGTGAAATGTGCGAGGGGCGTGTGGTCTCTGCGCTCGAAGGCGGTTATGACTTGGATGCGCTGGCCGAAGCTGTGGCCGCGCATGTAGATGTTTTGATGGAGGCCAGCGCATGAGCGATGTAGCGGTAGAAGAAATGAGCTTTGAGCAAGCCATGGGCGAGCTTGAGCAAGTGGTCAGCCAGCTGGAACGCGGCGATGTGCCGTTGGAGCAATCCATTGCGCTTTACGAGCGGGGCGCGCAGTTGAAAAAACGCTGCGAAGCCAAGCTGAAAGAGGCCGAAGAAAAGGTTGCAGCTATCACGTTTGACGGTGATGGCGCACCCAAAGGAACGACCCCTGTCGAGGGCCTGTGACACTTCAATCTGAAATGGTGGGTTGGTCTGCCGAGGTAGATCACCATTTTGCGCAGGTGCTCTCTGGTTTTGCGGGTGTGCCTGTGGTGCAGGCAATGCGCTATGCGACAACTGGGGGCAAGCGGCTGCGCGCCTTCCTCGTGCGTGAAAGCGCGCGGGTTTGCGGCGCAAATGTAGAACGAGCGATCTGGCCTGCCTGCGCGATCGAAGCGCTGCATGCCTATTCGCTGGTGCACGACGATTTACCCTGCATGGATGATGATGATTTGCGTCGCGGTCAGCCGACCGTTCACAAGCGCTGGGATGACGCAACTGCGGTCCTGTGCGGCGATGCTTTGCAGACTTTAGCGTTTGAATTGGTGAGTGGTCCTGCCTGTCACGATGACCCGTTTGTTCGATCAACTCTGGCTTTGACCCTTGCGCGCGCGAGCGGTGCTGCGGGAATGGTTTATGGTCAAGCGCTCGATATTGCTGCTGAGAGCGCTGCAACCCCCTTGAACATTGACGAAATTACCGAGCTGCAAAACGGCAAAACGGGCGCGCTCATTACATGGTCCGCCACCGCCGGCGCGATCCTTACCAAAGCTGATACGCAAGCATTGAAAATCTATGGCGACGCACTCGGCCTTGCGTTTCAAATCGCGGATGACATTCTTGATGTAACCAGCGACGCAGAGACACTTGGCAAAGCCGCACAAAAGGATGCGGATGCAGGCAAAGCCACGTTCGTATCGCTACTGGGTTTGGACGGGGCAAAGCGCCGCGCCGAAATGCTGGTGGAATCGGCCAACGATGCACTATCTATCTACGGGAGCGATGCCGATCACCTGCGCACAGTTGCGCGTTTCGTGGTTGAGCGGCGTTCGTGACACGTTACCAAGGGGACATGAATGATGTCTGATCGCCCGAACACCCCGCTTTTGGACCGCGTTAATCGGCCCAGTGACCTCAAGCAGTTTTCTGACACAGAACTCGCCCGTGTGGCGCAGGAATTGCGCTCTGAAACGATCTCAGCGGTCTCTGAAACAGGCGGACACTTGGGCGCTGGCCTTGGGGTTGTGGAACTCACGGTCGCACTGCATGCGGTATTCAACACCCCCAAGGACAAGATTATTTGGGACGTAGGGCACCAGTGCTACCCTCACAAAATTCTTACCGAACGCCGTGACCGCATTCGCACTTTGCGTATGAAGGACGGTCTAAGCGGTTTCACCAAACGCAGCGAAAGTGTCTATGACCCCTTCGGTGCTGCGCATTCCTCCACCTCTATCTCCGCCGCTCTGGGCTTTGCTGTCGCGCGTGATCTGGGCGGCGAATGCGCTGGTGGGCTTGGCGATGGGATCGCCGTTATTGGCGATGGCTCGATCAGCGCGGGTATGGCGTTTGAAGCAATGAACAACGCGGGTCACTTGAAAAAGCGTATGTTCGTGATCTTGAATGACAACGAAATGAGCATTGCGCCACCTGTTGGTGCGCTGTCGTCCTACCTTAGCCGTCTTTATGCAGAAGAGCCGTTTCAAGATTTCAAAACCGCTGCCAAAGGCGCAGTCAGCCTGCTGCCCGAACCCTTCCGCGAGGGCGCAAAGCGCGCCAAAGATATGCTGAAAGGCATGACCGTTGGCGGGACCTTGTTCGAGCAACTTGGCTTTTCTTATCTTGGCCCGATTGATGGGCATGACATGGACCAGCTGTTGCCGGTTCTGCGCACTGTTCATGCGCGTGCGACAGGTCCGATCCTGATCCATGTGCTGACGAAAAAGGGCAAAGGATACGCCCCGGCCGAGCAAGCGCGCGACAAGGGCCATGCGACCGCGAAGTTCGATCTGATAACAGGCGAGCAGAAGAAATCCCCGTCCAACGCGCCCAGCTACACCAAAGTGTTCGCAGAAAGCCTGCTCAAAGAGGCGGCTGAGGATGACAAGATTTGCGCCGTTACTGCTGCGATGCCCGACGGTACTGGCCTGAACCTATTTGCGCAGCGCTATCCGAGCCGTTGTTTCGATGTGGCCATTGCTGAACAGCACGGCGTGACGTTCTCTGCCGCGCTTGCTGCCGGGGGGATGAAGCCGTTTTGCACGATGTATTCCACGTTCTTACAGCGCGGCTATGACCAAGTCGTGCATGATGTTGCGATCCAGCGCTTGCCTGTGCGTTTCGCGATTGATCGTGCTGGCCTTGTGGGGGCGGATGGGGCGACCCATGCGGGTGCATTTGATATTGCCTACCTCAGTAACCTGCCCGGCTTTACAGTGATGGCAGCTGCTGACGAGGCGGAATTGGTCCATATGGTTGCCACAGCCGTGGCGCATGACGATGGTCCAATCGCCTTCCGTTTTCCGCGCGGTGAAGGTGTTGGCGTTGAAATGCCTGAAAAAGGTGTCCCGCTAGAAATCGGCAAAGGCCGGATGATCCGCGACGGCAAAGGCATCGCCATTCTGTCTTTCGGCACGCGCCTGAAAGAGGTGGAAGATGCTTGCGATGCACTTGCCGCCAAAGGCATCGCGCCGACCATCGCGGATGCACGTTTCGCAAAACCGCTAGACCGCGATTTGATCTTGCAACTGGCAAACGATCATGAGGCGCTTATCACGATCGAAGAAGGTGCGATTGGTGGATTTGGCAGTCACGTTGCGCAGCTTTTGGCAGAAGAAGGTGTGTTTGATACGGGGCTCAAATACCGCTCGATGGTTTTGCCGGATATCTTCATCGACCAAGCAAATCCACGGGATATGTATTCGGTTGCAGGCATGAACGCCGAAGACATTGAAACCAAGGTCTTGGACGTTTTGGGCATCGCACAAATCGCTACAAAAAAAGCATGAGTTTTACACTGACAGACCTGCCCGCAGGCTATCACGACAATCCATACCCCCACTACGCTTGGCTGCGCGAACACGCCCCTGTTTGCGCGCAGCCTGATGGATCATTCATCATCTCACGCTACGCTGATCTGGATTTGATCTACCGCGATACCACGCGGTTCATCTCGGATAAGAAAAAGGTGTTTACGCCAAAATTCGGCACCGATGCGCCCCTGTTCGAGCATCACACAACATCGCTGGTGTTCAACGACCCGCCGCTTCACACGCGCGTGCGCAAGATCATGGTCGGCGCTATGAACCCGCGCGCGCTCGCGTCGATGGAACCGGGTTTAGTGACGTTGGTCGACAGCCTTCTGGATGAAATGGAAGGGCAAGGCGAGGTTGATCTGATCGAGGTCTTCGCCGGTGCGATCCCCATCGAAGTTATTGGCAACCTGTTCAACATCCCGCGCGACAGACGTGGCCCTTTGCGCGATTGGTCGCTTGCCATTCTAGGCGCTTTAGAGCCGCAATTGACGCCTGAGCAGGAAGTGCGTGGCAACAAGGCGGTGCTCGACTTCGTGGCTTTCCTGACAGAGATTGTTGCGGACAGGCGCGTGAACCCCGGTGATCCACAGACGGATGTTTTGACGCGGCTTATTCAAAGTGAAGAAGGGCAGTTAAGCCCTGTCGAACTGTATCAAAACTGCATTTTCATTCTGAATGCGGGACATGAAACCACCACGAATCTGATCGGCAATGCGCTCTGGCTTCTGCACGATGACCGCACCGCGCGCGCGCGTTTGATTGCAGAGCCAGAATTGATCGCCACAGCCGTTGATGAATTCCTGCGTATGGAAAGTCCGAACCAGTTCGGCAATCGCCTTACCACAGAGGATATGACCCTGCACGGAACGCATATTCCTGCCGGCACGGACCTGCACATGAGTATCGGCGCAGCCAATCGCGACCCTGCGCAGTTCGAAAACCCAGATGCTTTGCAACTGGACCGCCGTCCAAACAAGCACCTCGCCTTTGCAGGCGGTGCGCATACTTGTGTTGGTCTCACCCTTGCACGTATGGAGGGGCGGATCGCGGTTGGCAAATTTCTGGAACGGTTTCCAAAGTATGCGATGACCAGTGGCGCGACACGTGCAGGTCGCATCCGCTTTCGCGGTTTTTCTACCCTGCCTGCGACACTTGGCTAAAAGATTTCCAAGGATTGACCAATCGCGCGCGTCCTATGATCGTGATGCGTATGAACACAAGTGATACAGAGCTGGCCTTGGCAGCAGCAGGCGGGGATGCAAAGGCCTTCGCTCTTTTGTTGGAGCGATCCTATGATCGCTTGTTCGGTCTGTGTTTCCGCCTTACGGGTCGCCGCACAGATGCAGAAGATTTGTGCCAAGATATTTGTGCTGTTTTGCCTGCCAAACTCGCGCGGTTCAAAGGTGACTCTGCCTTTTCAACATGGCTCTACCGGGTGGCTGTTAATGCCGCCCATGATCGCCGTCGCCGCGCGATAACGCAGGCTAAGGCAGCTCAGGGCTGGGGCGATTGGGAAGTGAACCGGACAGAATCCAACCGCGAACAGGCAGAGGCACAAGATTGGCTGATGCATGCGATTGGTACTTTGCCTGATGATCTACGCGATACGGTGGCCTTGGTGATGGATGATATGAACCACCGCGACGTTGGTGAAGTTTTGGGTGTTTCCGAAGGTACGGTGAGTTGGCGGATGAGCGAAGTGAAGAAACATCTCAAAGCGATAAAGGAGAGCGAGCTATGAGCGATGGTTTTGACGATCTGAAAGCTGCGTTTTCCTCTGCGACGCCCAGGCCCGATGCGCAGAAGCGCGCAGAAAATTTGGCATTGACGCAAGAAAATTTTGAGCGCCTCCAAGGATCGCGTGTTGAGCCACGTCCTACCAAAGATGCCCCAAGATTGGGCGGCTTTGCAAAAGGAATACATGCAATGTTTGATGCACTCTCTTCAAAAGCGGGTTTGACCGCGACAACAGCTTTGGCAGCATTTGGTCTTGTGATGGTTTTACCTGTGCTTCGTGAAGGTCCGCCTGATGTGTTCTCGCCAGAGCCTGCGGTTCTGATGGAAGCGCCGGTAATTGAAGCGCCTGCGATGGAAGAGATGATCGCAGCCGATCCTGAGGCGGATATGGCAGTTGGCGCTTTGTCGCGTCAGGTAACTGCAAAACCGGCTCCAAGTCCGCGAATGATGGCGAAATCGGACGGCCGGACGCGCATTTCACCAAGCGCTGGCCTTGTTGCAGATGCACCGATGATCCAGCAAAAGGCGGATACAGAAGTGTTCTCTAGCGCGCCGGAAAATACCTTGAAAGTTACCAGCGAAACCCCTGTTTCGACCTTCTCTGTTGATGTGGACACAGCCAGTTATTCTATTGTGCGTTCTTCTTTGATGAACGGGCAATTGCCGCCGAAGGCTGCGGTGCGGATCGAGGAAATGGTGAACTACTTCCCATATGATTACGTTGCACCAAGGGAAGGTGCCTTTGCAACGTCTCTCGCGATGATGCAAACGCCTTGGAACGAGAACACTCAACTTTTGCGCATCGCTATTCAAGGGGACATGCCAGAGACCGACGCGCGCCCACCGCTTAATTTGGTGTTCTTGATTGATGCGTCTGGCTCGATGAACCAGCCTAATAAATTGCCACTGCTCAAGCAATCATTGCGTCTTATGCTCGGGCAGTTACGTGCAGAAGATCAGGTTGCGATTGTCGCATATGCAGGCAGCGCGGGGCAGGTGTTGGCACCGACCGCGGCTAGTGAGCGTGAAACGATTCTTGGCGCTTTGGACAATCTCGCGGCGGGTGGTGGCACCAACGGGCAGGCAGGTTTGCAGCAAGCCTATACGCTGGCGGGTCAGATGCAGGAAGAGGGCGAAATCAGCCGTGTTCTGCTTGCGACTGACGGCGATTTCAATGTGGGGCTTAGTAATCCTGATGCGCTGAAGGACTATATTGCCGATAAGCGTGACAGTGGCACCTTTCTCTCGGTTCTTGGCTTCGGCCGCGGGAATTTGCAAGATGCAACAATGCAAGCACTGGCGCAAAACGGAAACGGGCAGGCTGCTTATATCGACAGCCTACCAGAGGCGCAGAAAGTATTGGTGGATCAACTTACAGGCGCGCTGTTTCCGATTGCGAGTGATGTGAAAGTGCAGGTTGAATTCAACCCTGCGACCGTCTCTGAATATCGCCTGATCGGGTATGAAACCCGTGCCTTGGCAAGGGAGGATTTCAACAATGACAAGGTGGAGGCTGGTGACATAGGTGCAGGTCATCAAGTGACTGCGCTTTATGAAATCACGCCAGTTGGTTCCGAAGGGCAAATCGATGCTCTTCGCTATGACGATACGGTCGAAGGCGGATCAACCGGTGAACTTGGGTATCTCAAGCTGCGCTACAAAACACCCGGTGAAGGGGAAAGCCAGCTCGTCGAGCGTGCGATTCCGACCGGACTAGAGGCAGATACAGAGCTGGAATTCGCAAGCGCAGTTGCGGGCTTTGGCGAATTGCTGCGCGGCTCTACGCGGCTTGGGGATTGGTCCTATGCAGATGCGATCAATACAGCAAACGATGCACGCGGCGAAGATGCCTTTGGCTATCGCGCCGAAGCAATCAAGTTAATGCGCCTTGCCGCTTCCCTTAGCCAATAACGCACAGAAAAGGCCCAAGTGGGAGAAGCTCGGGCCTTTCGTCGTTTGGCTTAGGTGTTAATTAACGGCCTTCGCCTCAACTACATCGGTCTCAACAGCGCGAGACCGCGCAATTTCGATCTGGCGCGGTTTCAGCGCTTCGGGAACTTCGCGGGTCAGTTCGATATGAAGCATCCCGTCTTCATGGCTTGCGCCAGTGACGCGCACATGGTCGGCAAGGTGAAAGCGTCGCTCAAACGCGCGGGTTGCGATACCACGGTGCAGATATGTCCGCTCAGTGGTGTCTTCCCCCTTACGGGCGGTGACGAATAGGGCCCCTTCTTTCACTTCAACAGACAGATCCGCATCAGAGAAACCAGCAACCGCAATCGATATGCGGTAATCGTCATCGGACGTCTTTTCGATGTTGTAAGGTGGGTATGTATTTTGGCTGACATCATTGGACATCACTCGGTCCATCATGTCTGCGATTTGGTCGAAACCAATAGATGCACGGTGCATCGGTGCGAAATCAAAACTACGCATGGGTCATCCTCACTTGAGCAATAACAATATGTTAGTGGCCTTCCCTAAAGGGACAGACCGGATCACGCAGCCCGTCATTGGCGCTGCGATGTTAATGATTTGGGGAGGGGTGCGAGCGGTTTCAAGACCTGCAAAGGTGCTATTTTTTAACTTTTAGAAACCGCGCCTGAGATGTGGATCGTGTCGAGCCGTTGTTTACAGTGATGCGTTTCGCTGCGGTTTGGCGGCGCACTGGGGTTGCGCGAATTTTGTGTTTCAGCGTACTGACCTTTTCTGGCAATTCCATCCCATAGGCGATCTTTTTACCGTTATGTGTCGCGATCGCCGAGGTCAGCGACACGATGCGATACCGCCCGCCTTCACGCGCGAAAACGGCAGAACCGGAGGATCCGAACGTCACGTCGCAATCCATGAAGATCACGCCTCTCTGACGTTCAAGGATATTACACCCACGTTGCCAAGACATGTTGTCTTTGCGACCTTTGCCATAAGATACAACGCTTACTTGACCTTGTACGGCATCGTCAGAGTGCAGCCCGAACGGGGCGGCCACACTTGTTGAAATCGGCTCTTCTAGCAAGATCAAGGCCACGTCAGATGCGACACGCGCGTAGGTGCGCGGGCCTGCATAATCGAAGTCGGGATCAATCGCGATACGCACAGCGCGACGTTCTGCCAAAGCGGCCCCGTCCGTTAGACCAGCGAGAAAGGTCAACTCGTCCGCGTTGTAAGCAGTATTAGTGCGCGTGTTGTACACGCAATGTGCAGCGGTCAGAACAAGATCAGAGGCAATTAACGTACCACTGCAAAACCCGTTCGGGCTATCAAGACGTCCAATCGCTTCAAGCCCCATGACGTCGCTGCGTTGCACAAGAGCATTCAAGCGACTGGTGTTATTTGCAGTCACCGGCAAGGCTGTGAGCACAAGCGCAGCAGTCAAAATAAGGGTGCGAAGTTTCATGGTTTGACGAACTTTGCTCCTGAAATCCCTCGGCCTTCTACTGTCGCGGCCTTACGGCTTTCTGCATTTCCGACAACGCTGAATCTGCCACGACCTGCTGCAAGTTCCGCGCGCAAACGCGCAAGTGGACTTTCAAGCGCGGTGCCAAGTGAAACGTGAATTCCTTTGACCTCTGCCTTCGCAGAGACGACAGAAACAATCTTTGCGGACTCTCCGTCCATGCTGAAAATCGGTGCCCCGGACGAGCCGAAGTTAACATCGCATGACATGATCAGAACGCCCTTTTGGCGTGCCATGACGTGGCAAATTTCTTGTAACGACGGCGCTTCAGAACGGTCTAAAGCATAAGAAACAACACCGATTTTGTCGCCTTTCGCGGGGCGTTCGGCAGTTTCAAAAGGAATGACTTGGGTGTTGCGGATCGGGCGATCCAGTTCGATCAAGGCAAGATCATTGCGCACACGATCTGTCGTCGCAGTGCCGTCATAGACGTAGTCCGGATGCACGACTGCGCGTCGCACATTGCGATAGGCAGAGGCGCGACCATCCCGCCAACCTGCTAAAAATTCTATGATATCATGATCTACACGCAATCCTGTGTCGCGATCAAACAGACAATGTGCGGCTGTCAGAACCAAATCTGGTGCAATCAAAGCGCCTGTGCAGAACCCTTTTCCAGCCACATCAAGACGACCCACAGCTTCCCAACCGCGCGATTCATCGCCCGTGTTCAGCCGTTTTAATCCGCTTGATTGCGCATGCGCGCTTGTCGCCAAGGCCAAGGCCCAAGAGATCAAAAATACGATCCGCGTCATGCAAACTCCAATGTGTTTAGGATTTGATAGGCAGATCATGCGGCAACAATAAGGCAGTCAGCGCAAAATTGGCACTTTAGTCGTGTTTGTCGAACAATCCATTTTCGCTGGCTTTGGCCCGCCTGTCGCCCAATCAAGAAGTTCGACCGTATGGACCACAGGCACATCAATCGCAGACCCGATTTGCATCATGCATCCAATGTTTCCGGCGGCAATTACATCGGGATTTTTTGCCAATAGCGTGGTGACTTTGCGGTCTTTCAGTTGCGCAGAAATCTCTGGCTGCATCAGGTTATATGTGCCCGCAGATCCACAACAAAGATGACTGTCCTTTGGCTCAACCACCGTGAATCCTGCTTGTTTCAAAAGGTCTTTCGGTGCCGATTTGATCTGTTGCCCATGTTGAAGCGAACAAGCTGCATGATAGGCGACGGTCATGTCAGGCGCGCCACCTTTGGGCAAATCCAGCTCTTTCAACACTTCGCTCACGTCCTTGGCAATCGCGGCCACGCGCTTGGCATCTGCTTCCAAAGGATCCCCTTCAAACATGTGCCCGTAATCCTTAACCGTCGTGCCACAGCCTGATGTATTGATCACAATCGCATCCAAGCCGCTTGCATCCATCTCGCGCGTCCAGGCTCTAATATTAGCGGCTGCGGCTCTGTGGCTTTCGCTTTGCTTGCCCATGTGATGGGTCAGTGCACCGCAACATCCTTGGCCCTCTGCCACGACAATTTCGCAGCCAAAGCGCGTCAATAGTCGAATAGTGGAATCGTTGATATCCGTATCCAACGCACGCTGGGCGCAACCTGTCATCAAGGCGACCCGCTTTTTGCGGGGGATCACAGGCGCAAAGGTTTGTGGGTCATCATTGCGGCTGACGGGTGGTACTTGCTTCGGGGCCATCGCGATCATGGCGCGCAGGCGTTTGTCGGGAATCAACTTCACAAAAGGCCGCGCCATCTTCGCGCCAAGCAGGGCTACGCGAAATCGCATCGGATAGGGCAAAACCTGCGCAAGCACCCAGCGTAAAGCGCGCTCGCTAAGCGGGCGTTTATAGTTTTCCTCGATATAATTCCGGGCATGATCAACAAGATGCATATAATGCACACCCGATGGACAGGTGCTCATACAAGCAAGACAGCTGAGGCAACGATCAATATGACCCACGGTTTTGGCGTCAGGCACGCGGCCCGTCTCCAGCATATCCTTGATCAGATAGATGCGTCCTCGCGGACTATCCAGCTCGTCGCCGAGGATTTGGTAAGTCGGGCAGGTGGCCGTGCAAAACCCGCAATGCACGCAAGAGCGCAAGATCTGGTTCGAGCGCTGGATCGCGGGGTCCTGCATCTGCGCATCAGTGAATTCGGTCTTCATAGTGTGTCCCCCATGAGGCCGGGATTGAGCAAACCTTTTGGATCAAAGCGATCTCGAAGCCCCGCGCTCAGTCTGGCAAGTGGTGTGGGTTCGGGGTGGAAACGCCCAAGTTTTGCGAAAGTAACGTCGTCGGCCCGCATCAAAGTGGCATGCCCGGACACAGACATACGAGCCCTCAAATCAGCACCCTTGGGCATGCGCGCCCAGATCAACCCACCGCCCCAATCAAGCAAGGTTTTATCCGCACCAATC
>CBFIGL010000001.1:225219-271228 GCA_965662135.1 Planktotalea sp.
GTATAAGACGTATGAACACGGCCTGTGTCAGGATTGATATGATCTTGCAGCGCATCTGTGTAGGTGGATTTCAGCTTGGAGAGTTGCCGCCAATCCAGCACGCGACGCGGCAGTTCGTGTTCGGTCGCGAGGTCTTCAAGTATGTCTGCACCCGTCGCATATGCGCCTGTTTTGCCTTTCTTGCCGCCCTCTAGGCCCATTTCATCAAACAGGATTTCGCCAAGCTGTTTTGGGCTGCCCACGTTAAACGAACGACCTGCGAATTCGTGGATATCCGCCTCAAGCGAGGCCATTTTCTGTGCAAATGCGTTGGACATGCGCGAAAGCGTATCGCGGTCGATTTTGATGCCGTGTCGTTCCATCTGGGCCAGAACGGGCACCAAAGGACGTTCCATGGTTTCATAAACACGGGTTGTTTTGGCCGTGTGGAGCGAAGGTTTGAGGTGCTGCCACAGGCGCAGGGTGACGTCTGCATCTTCGGCCGCGTAGGGTGTGGCTTGGTCAATCGGGACGCGATCAAACGTGATCGCGGATTTCCCAGTGCCCAACAGGGGCTTGATCGGAATGGGCGTGTGCCCAAGGTAGCGTTCTGACAGTGCGTCCATACCGTGATTATGCAGACCCGCGTGCTGCGCGTAAGACAGCAACATCGTGTCGTCGATCGGGGCGATGTTGATGCCGTAGCGCGTAAATATCTTGGCGTCGTACTTCATATTCTGGCCGATTTTCATCACACTCGGGTCTTCGAGAAGCGGCTTTAGAGCAGCAATCGCTGTGTCCAAATCAATCTGTCCTTCGGCCAAATCATCGGAACCGAACAGATCACCCGTTCCTGCATCTTTATGTGTCAAAGGGATGTAGCAAGCCTTGCCCGCAACGGTACACATGGAAATACCGACAAGGTCAGCGATCATGTCGTTGAGACCCGTAGTTTCCGTATCAACGGCCACGTAACCACGGGCATAAGCCGTGTCGATCCATGGCTGCAGGGCTGTCATATCGCGCACGCATTCGTACTTGGTGGCATCGAACGCTACCGCTTCGGGCGCGTCCAGCGAGCCTGTTTTGATTGGTGCATCTGCGATTTCAGGCATAGGTGCGTCTAGTGCTTCGGAAATGCGTTTGGTCAACGTGCGGAATTCCATACGCGCAAGGAAATCGAGCAGTTCATCGGCAATCGGTTCGCGCACTTCCAGATCATCCAGCGTGAAGTCTAGCGGCGTATTCCCGTCAAGCGTCACAAGGCGCTTGCTAAGTTCGATCTGTTCGCGGTGTTCGATCAGGGTCTGACGGCGCTTGGGTTGTTTGATTTCTTCCGCGCGGTCCAAAAGCTCTTCCAAAGAGCCGTATTCATTGATCAGCAAAGCGGCAGTTTTGATGCCGATGCCGGGCGCGCCGGGGACGTTATCAACACTGTCACCAGCCAGTGCTTGCACATCGACAACACCTTCAGGGAAGACGCCGAATTTCTCGAATACACCATCGCGGTCGATACGGCGCTGCTTCATTGCGTCGTACATTTCAACGCCGTCACCCACCAATTGCATCATATCTTTGTCAGAAGAAATAATTGTGCAGCGCCCACCTGCTTCGCGCGCTTGCCGCGCAAGGGTGGCAATGATGTCGTCGGCCTCAAAGCCTTCGATTTCTTCGCAGGCGATGTTGAAGGCCTTGGTCGCTTCGCGGGTCAGCGGCATTTGCGGGCGCAGGTCTTCCGGCATCGCGTCGCGGTTGGCCTTGTAGAGGTCATACATATCGTTGCGAAACGTGTGGCTGCCTTTGTCGAAGATCACGGCGACGTGGGTCACATCACTGCCAGCGTTCCCTTCAACATAACGCTGGAGCATGTTGCAAAAACCAGCGACTGCACCGATGGGCAAACCATCGGATTTGCGCGTCAATGGGGGCAAGGCGTGATAGGCGCGAAAGATGAAGGCAGAGCCGTCAATCAGATGCAGATGACATCCTTTGTTGAAATTGCTGCTCATAAGAAAATGCCCCCGAAGCGTATGTGCGTCGGAGGCATACTAGACGTTTCTAGCGGTTGAGGGCCAGCGCGTTATGCACTGCGATCCATGCCAACCAGTGAAATATCGCCAACTTCAAGTGTTCCAGCCGCATCGCGAATATCTGCGGTGCGCACACCATCAAGATGGATCAGGGAATGGCCGCTGGCTTCTACGATTGTGACAACTGGCGCAGGGCCGCTGCTGTCATATTCGATCACCAGTGCGTCTTCACCATCAACATAGTCTGTAATCAGCATGTATTTGGTGACAGGACCTGCTTCCAGATAGAAAGTATCGTTGCCTTCTCCACCGACAGCCACATCGGATGTTTCCATGTGGATATGATCATCCCCTTCGCCGCCGCTTAGGTAGTCGGTCGCCACGTCATTTGCAGCGTTTGCAAGACTAGAAACGTCTATGCCTGCAAACGGTGCGGATGCAAGAATTTGCGCCGTTGTGCCGGTGTCGTAAAGCGTTGGATCAGCGATTGCGAGTTCGTTCCAGGCGTTCTGGATTTCGGCAGTCACTTCTGCACTATCAGAAATCAAGCCGCGCAGATCAGCATTGCCCCAAAGATCGTGTCATTGGCCGCGTTGCCAAGCAGCGTGTCTTCACCGTCGCCACAAAGGATACTGTCGTCGTCAAAGCGCCCTTCAAGCTGGTCATCGCCTGTTCCGCCAATGATCGTGTCATTCCCATCGCCGCCGATAATGGTGTCATCATCACCTGCGCCACCAAAGAGGGAATCGTCGCCCAATCCACCATTGATCGTGTCGATCCCGGAGTCGCAGTGATATAGTCGTTGCCGTCATTACCATCGATTGTGTCAGCCATGCTGCCACCAGCAATACTATCGTCGCCACCACCGCCAGAAATTGAATCGCTTCCGTCGCCACCGTTCAGTGTGTCATCCCCGCGCGTCCCAATATAATGTCGTCGCCACTGGTGCCATTGATCAAATCATCCAGAGAGTCGCCCGTCAAAGGGTCGCCGTCAGCACCGTAATAAGGGGCTGCTTCCTCCTCCTCAACTTGTCGAAGCGCTTCTGCATCGGCTGCATCGTCGTCATCTGAGCCGGAGTCTCCTCCGAAAAGAAAACTAAGGCCCAAGGCGACAGGGATCAAAATGAGAAGGATTTCCTTAGGGCACCACTAAATAATTAATAATAAGTTAACCAACAGGATGACTTAACTATGGGTCAACAATTTGAAGTAAACTTGTTCATACTCGGCGAGGACAAGAATAACCTCCCGAGGCTTCAGACTTTGCCTTCAAAGTCCTTGTGAACAAGCTTTGCATCGCAGTAGGGGCATTCGACCCAGCCGTGCTCGCCCGGGATCTGCAGCCAAACGCGCGGATGACCCAGCGCGCCTTCTCCGCCGTCACACGCTACACGAAAACTGTCTACGATCTTAATTTCAGGTGCAGGAGTCGTCATCGGGTGTGTTCCCTTTTTTGGGTGGTCGCGTTACAGGCGTTATGAGCCACCCGAGCTAAATCGGCAAGAGCGAGTAAGCAGCCTGTGATACAAGACGCCATTCAAATCCAAAATCTCCGCAAGACATATGCTGGTAGCAAAGGTAGTGCGCCAAAAGAAGCGTTGTGCGGCATTGATCTGACGATCCCGAAAGGATCGATCTTTGGATTGCTTGGCCCCAACGGTGCGGGCAAATCAACGTTGATCAATATCTTGGCAGGTCTTGTGCTGAAAACCTCTGGCAAAGTTTCGATTTGGGGCTTTGATCAAGATGTGAATCCACGCCAATCACGCGCGTCCATTGGTGTGATGCCGCAAGAGCTGAATCTGGATCCCTTCTTTTCACCGCGTGAAGCATTGAACGTGCAAGCGGGACTTTACGGGGTGCCAAAGGCAGAACGGCGCTCTGACGAAATTCTTGAACTTGTCGGGCTGTCCGACAAAGCCAACGCTTATGCGCGCACGTTGTCAGGGGGGATGCGGCGTAGATTGTTACTTGGCAAAGCACTTGTGCATCACCCGCATATTCTTGTGCTGGACGAGCCAACGGCAGGTGTAGACATCGAATTGCGCCAAATGCTTTGGGCCAATGTGCGCAAGTTGAACGAGCAAGGCATGACAATCGTTCTAACCACGCATTATTTGGAAGAAGCCGAAGAGATGTGTGACGAAATCGCGATCATCAATCATGGACAAGTGGTTGCACGCGATACAACGGCGCATTTGCTGGGCAGTATTGATCAAAAGACGATGGTCATCGAACCGGACAGTGATGTGCCTATGTTTGACGTTCCCAACGGGATTGAACTAACCCGCGATCCAAAAGGTGCGCTGCGTTTGACCTACCGCGCCAGTCAAACTAGCGCTGACGCCGTGCTTGAAGCAGTGCGCAACGCTGGTGTCACCATCCGTGATGTGCGCACGGAACAGGCAGATCTTGAGGACGTCTTTTTGGAACTAACGCGCGGTCGCTAATCGGCGCGTGTTACACGGGTTAGCCAACAATTGTTGCGTGCTGATCGCACATCTACGAATGCAACGTCGATGTCTTCAAAACGGGCTTGGATTGCGGTTGTCAGGTCTTCGCGCAGGACGACCTCTCCCGTTCCGTATTTGATCCGTTCGTCTGCTGTATAGCCTTTAATCAAGTAATCCGGAGATTCCTTTAGTACCTCTGGTAGCTCGCCTTTACTGTTGCGCTCGCAAGCGGTGGCGCACAGAAAGATAGGTCCAAGTTCCGCATAAGGCTGCAGTGCGCCGAACGGGCGATAGGCTAAGATCAAATGCGCTTCGCCTTTGGGTGTTGTTTTCAAACAATGGCGACATGGAACGCCTGTCCTGCTGGACACTGCACGCTCTGGTATATTGCCATACGCATCTGGTGCGCCCTGCTGATACGCACGGGCTTGTCTTGTGTTCATTCCGTTAAATATGAGGGCATCGTTCACTCCTGTTGCTCTGCTTGGAGTGCTTCAAAAGAGGATACGGGGCGATCCGTTTCCTGCGCAATCAGTCGGAATAAAGATAAGGAGTATCTGCGATTTGCTGCGCCTTTTCGGGACTGATACCCAAGAATTCAGCCAAAGGCCCTGCATTTTCCTGCGCTGAATCGCTTTCTTTGATCGTGTAGAGTGAATCAAATCCGGCATCGTGCAGGCGGTCCTTTTCGAAGGCAATCTCGTTTCGAATGGTAGGCAGAAGCCGTTCAAGCGTGTCGTCTGAAGTCTGCTCGCCTGCGAGACCGATGCGCTTGGAATGGCCGATCAGGAATTCGTCGGTATAATTACAATCCACTTCCAGAATGCGCGTCCCGGAGCGGTCAGAGCCGAAGTCCTCAAGCAAGTAGAAATTGCCTGGATCCATGCAAACGATCAAGCGGTTGGTCTCGAAGTATTCAAAAAGCATCCGCATCAAGGCGCGGCGATGCCGGTGGCGCTTGGACAATGTGCGTTGAATGCCACCCAAATCAGGAAGCGGCGAATCTTCTTCGTTAAAGATGTACTCGACGACAGGGATATTGGTGCCATGCCTAATGCTTTCGATCAAACGCTTGGCCACATGCCACTTTTTGCACACGACGATTAACAATTCCCGATCTCGTCCCAGCGTTGCCTCTGTCTCCCAGAAACGCGACCCGAAACGACGTCCGATGCGGCCACGTTCGGTTAAAAACTTGAACAACCCCGCACCTTCATTGGAGATTTGGAAAACCTGATCTTCGGTTGCATATAACGTGCCAAGCCGTTCTTTCAGCTCTATCGCCTCGGCGCTGATTTTTCGGGCGAATAGAAAATCCTGACTAAGCAAAAGTTCATAGTGATCGTTGTAAAACGTCACTGGCATCCCGTAGTCCGAGAACATCAAGAACGTCAGCGTGCGCGTTTCGATTTCTTTCTCGGGGATCAAGTGACGAACCAAAGTCTGAAAAAACGTCTCGTCCGGAATCCAAGTTGTTTTGAAAAACCGCATCACGTCTTTACGTTTTTGCGTGAATTCCAGTATCCATTCGACCGTGCGACGGCGCAAACACCACCACTGAGATCCGATCTGGATCTGCAAATCAGATGGGATTTCGCGCGTCAGGCCAAGTTTCTTTTGTAGATTAACCGAAGCATAAAACAGTTTCTTATGGGTGCGTTCATTGAAGAAATGGCGATATATCAGACGTTCTTCTTTGAAACCGGTCTTGATCCAGTCACTTTCGAAATAGTCAAAGCTTTCGATGTAATCTACATCGTTTGAATCGAGGAACGTATGTGCGTATTCAGCCGATTTGATGGCCATACAATCGCCCGACAGCATGTAAAAATGCGTGGCGCGCGGAAATGCATCGACAGCTGCTTCCACGGCGTTCAGCGTTGCCTGTACCAGCGACCAAGCACCCCATCCGCATTTGATCCGCTTGCGCGAGAAGGTGACATTGGGATTGTCCTTCAGTGCGTCTTTGATCATGACGAAGTGTTTGGGGTTCGCGCTGGCGTCAAAATGGATCGCCATATAGTCGCCGACAGCCGTCAGGCGTTCAGCCTGCTGGATAATCGCCTCAGGATCTTTGTGGCAAAGTAGAATGAAAGCGATTTTTGCCATTTTAGAAACCCTACACCTTAAACTTGAGGGACTGTTTGTGATCTGACTACAGTGTTAACGAGGAATGTCCCTTGAATAAACAAGCTTTTTTCTGTTTTACATAGTCCAGATGAAGATAAAGTAATTTATTGGCCGCATGTTGCGGCTGGAGGCAGTGAATATGGGCTTTCCTGGCACCTGGATGACCGAAAGTGAAAGCGTCGTTTACCGCGTTGTACCAAAGTGTGCGTGCTCGACCATCGGTCAAATCATGTATTACTCGGATCATGGCGAGTTCTTTGACGGCGATATTCATGATGCCAAGGGTGGTTTGCACAAATGGGCGCTTGATGAAAGCCAGCCGCTCATTTCCAGTAACGTGCAAGCGCACAGTTCTTATGCGTTCACTTGTGTTCGGAATCCGTACACCCGTATTCTATCCTCTTTCTTCGATAAAATTTGTGGCATTCAGCGTAATGGTAACCGTTATCGCGGCAAGTTGGTTCCCACTTTAGTGCAGAAATACGGCATCGAAGTGGGCGGCGAAGACGGTAAACAAGAGTTCGACCAGATCGCCAGCTTCCGCAGGTTCCTCCTTTTCGCGCGTGATACCATTCGTTGGCGTCGCCCGATGGACCCTGATATCCATTGGTCTGCGATGTCTGGTCATATCTCGACTTTCATCATCAACGGTGGCCGCTACGACAAGATTTTTTGGACCGAAGCGTTTAATGACGGCATGCAAGACGTGCTCGATCAGATCAAAGCGCCCAATAAGGTAGATTTGAAAACCATCCCGCGCTTCAATGAAAGCGAAGGGCATGGTCCCAAACGCGCGCATCCTGTCGAAGATTACTTCGACGATCTGTCGATGCATTTGGTCTATGAAATCTACAAACGTGATTTCGAGTTGTTCAAGTATGACTTTAAGGATCCGTCCAACAAGATGCCGATCGGTGAGATTGATCTTGATGAGGTTCACGCGAAGCTGGGTGAATGACCAAGCAACACTATGACCTTCCTCTCTCCCGAAATATCCCGGGGGAGACTGCCTTGGCAGGCGGGGGCAGCGCCCCCAACGACCTTGATTAATCAGTCAGACCTGCGTCACGGAACAATGCCGCAATATTTGCCTTGGGACGTGGTCCAACATGGCCAATGACTTCGCCCGCACAGATGCAGCCCATCTTGCCGCATGTTTCCAAATCGCGATCCGTCGCAAGGCCATATAGGAAACCCGCCGCGAATTGATCACCCGCACCTGTTGCGTCCACAGGCACTACTTTTGTCACAGGCACATCAATGCGCGCGCCGCCTGACATGATAGACACGCCATCGCCAGAGCGCGTGCAAACTGCCAATGGACAAATGGCACTTAACTTCGCAATCGCGGCGTCCAGATCGTCCGTTTCAAAAAGCGATTTCACTTCCTCTTCATTCCCGATCACGTAGTCGAGTTCGTTCTCGATCAGGCTCAAGAAATCGGCACGATGACGTTCGACGCAGAACGGATCAGAAATGGCGATACCAGCCTTACCACCGGCTGCACGACACGCGCGGGCAAGTTTCACAAAAGCTTCCTTGCCCTTGTCCTTGTCGAACAAATAACCCTCAAGGAAAACGATCTCAGCGTCGCGTCCTGTTTGCTCGGATACATCCTCTGGCCCCAACTCTGCAGAAATACCAAGGTAAGTGTTCATCGACCGCTCGCCATCGCCGGACACGAAGATCATTGAACGCGATGTGGGCAACTCACCGCCCTCAACCGGCGCATTGACGAAATCAGTCCCTTCATCTGTCATTGCTTTGGCGTAGAACTTGCCCAAAGCGTCGTCGCTGACCCGTCCGATGAATGCGGTGCGCAAACCAAGTGAACCAATCCCGGCGATAGAGTTCGCGACAGAACCACCAGCGGCCTGCGTGCGATCTGACATAGACCCATACAGCACCTCTGCGCGCTCTTTCTCGATCAGCTGCATGATGCCCTTTTCGATACCCATATTGGCCAAAAAACTGTCATCACTTTGCGTAATAACGTCCACGACAGCATTGCCGATACCGACGACTTTATAGGTTTTCATGTTGTTTTTTCCTCGAAGGGGCAAAGATCATTTATGATACAGTTGGTGCACACAGGCTTACGCGCTTTGCAGATGTAGCGGCCATGTAGGATGAGCCAATGATGCGCGTGCTGTTGGAAATCGACGGGGATATGATCTTCAATCGCGCGCTCTACGACGTCCACATCCTTTCCGGGGCAAATGCCTGTACGGTTGCCGACACGGTAAATATGCGTGTCTACGGCTTGGCTGGGATGTTTCCACCACATATTCAGCACAACATTGGCCGTTTTACGCCCAACACCGGGAAGCGACACAAGGGCGGCGCGTGAATTGGGAACAACCCCGTCGTAATCATCCACCAAAATCTGGCTCAACTTGATGACGTTCTTGGCCTTATTGCGATAAAGGCCGATGGTTTTGATATGCTCGATCACGCCTTCAAGACCAAGTCCGAGCATCTTTTGCGGCGTATCCGCGATCTCGAACAGTTTGGCCGTGGCCTTGTTCACACCAATATCCGTCGCTTGCGCCGACAGCGCGACCGCAACAACCAACGTATAGGCATTGGTATGGTGCAATTCACCTTCGGGCGCGGCATCAGACGCTTCAAAGCGCGTAAAAATCTCGCGGATCGTGTGATAGTCGAGCTGTTTTGCAGGTTTTGTCATAGTCGCGGGGTATGCCTGTTTGTGTGCTTTGCGGCAAGAGTGACGAATGGATTTCGTACCACAGAGATCATTGCGCAAAAAACGGATCGCCTCAACATGCAGGCAAGCCTATGTTGAGGGTATGAACACACATATTTCTCAGGGCCAAGAAGCCAGCTATCACTACAAACTGGTGCGCCGCGCGATTGAGCGGCTGGACAGTAGCGACGCGCCAATTTCGCTTGAAAATCTCGCTGCCGAGATGAACCTGAGCCCGGCCTATTTACAGCGTCTTTTCTCGAAATGGGCCGGGGTGTCGCCTAAACGCTATCAACAGTTCCTCGCGCTGGACCACGCCAAGTCGCTTTTACGTTCGCATCATTCCACCTTGGACACGGCAATAGATACTGGCCTGTCAGGGGGTGGACGTTTGCATGATCTCTTCCTGCGTTGGGAGGCCATGAGCCCGGGAAACTACGCAAAGGGCGGTGCAGGTCTAATAATTTATACAGGCTGGTTCGACAGCCCCTTTGGGCGCGTCTTGGGCATGGGGACCGATATTGGCCTGTGCGGTATGGCCTTTGCCGAGGAAACCGGCGACGACGCGACTTACATAAGATATGGCGTCGCGCTGGCCAAAGGCGCAGTTTATCTCTGAAGCTGACAGGTTAACCCCTTGGATCAATGCGGCATTCGGCGGGGCAGGTGAAGGCAAACTGCACCTTATCGGGGCCCCTTTTCAGATCAAAGTCTGGGAAGCGCTGCTACATGTCCCGACAGGTCACGTCACGACCTACAGCGATATCGCCCGCGCTGTTGGCAGCCCGAAAGCTGTGCGTGCCGTTGGAACTGCGGTTGGTAAAAACCCGGTCAGCTGGTTGATCCCCTGTCACCGTGCTTTGCGCAAATCGGGCGAGCTGGGCGGATACCATTGGGGCACCCCGATCAAACGTGCGATGTTGGCGTATGAAAGTGCTTCGCGCGAAGCCATTGGAACAGAGATGGCGAAATAGTGCTCAAATTCCCCAAAACCAAATCTTGGGAAACTGATTCGGTGGTGTTATAGTAAGCTCAGCTCCGAACAACGGAGAGAGCATATGAGGCATAACATGATACGAACTTCCCCCTTTCTCGCGATTTCCGCGGCATCCCTGCTGGCTTTGACCGCTTGTGCGACGCCCGAGCGGAGCGCGAACAACAATGACTTCAAGAAAACCACAACCGGTGCTGCGATCGGCGCGGGTGTTGGTGCTTTTGCAGGTCTGATTTCGGGCGGCGATGCGGCAGAGCGCAAGCAGAACGCTATCAAGGGCGCAGTTATTGGTGGTGCTGGCGGCGCAGTTGTTGGCAACGTCTTGGACAAGCAAGCGGCAGAGCTGCAAAGAAGCCTTGGCAATGATCGCGTGACCATCACAAACACAGGCGATCGTTTGATCGTAACTTTGCCACAAGATATTACCTTCGCGTCGGACAGTGCGACGCTGTCACCCGGAATCCAAAGCGATCTGACAGCTGTGGCAAACAACTTGCAGGCTTATCCGGATTCAACGGTTCAGGTCATTGGTCACACGGATAGCACTGGCGAAGCTGGGTATAACCAGAACCTTTCCGTTCAGCGTGCCAACTCGGTTGTGAATGTTCTAAGCGGCTCTGGCGTTCCATTCGCGCGTCTGCAGGGCATCGGCCGTGGTGAGGACCAACCAGTTGCAAGCAACCTTACAGAAGAGGGCAAGGCGCAGAACCGTCGTGTCGAAATCGTAATTTTGCCAACGACTTAAATCCTTACAAAATTGCACAAAAGCCCCGTCAATCTGGCGGGCCTTTTCATTTTCGCACAGACCCTCTGCACGAGCTGCGATTGAACTTGCCTGCTATAACGCTCAGGTTTGAACAAAGTAATTCATCACAAAGGTTCTAAAAACATGTCTAATCTCAAAATCCTTGGCCTGTCCGGTTCGCTTCGCACTGCATCTTTCAACACCCAATTGTTAAAGGCAGCTATCGCGTCTTTTGGCACCGCTGACGTCGAAATCGCTGACCTTAACTTGCCGCTTTATGATGGCGATTTGGAAGCAAAAGGCATGCCGGATGCTGTTACAAAACTGGGCGCACAAATCGCAGCCGCGGACGCGCTTATTGTTGCTAACCCTGAATATAACAAAGGTATCTCAGGAGTATTGAAGAATGGCCTTGATTGGGCCAGCCGTGTGCCTGGCGACATATTTCGTGGCAAACCAACGCTTTTGATCGGGGCCGCCGCAGGGCGCACGGGCGGCGAAACAGCGTACTTCATGTCGCGTAACTGTCTTGCGCAATTGAGGGCTGCGGTTCTTGCAACACCAGCGGTGCTTGTCGCTGGTGCGCATAATGAATTCAACGAAGACGGAACACTTAAAAGCGAGCTGTACCAGAAGAATTTGGATGCGGCGGTAGCCACTTTGCGCAAGGTGACTGAGACCCGTTAACGCAATGACGCTTCTGGCCGGAATCCATCAGGGATCCGGTCAGTTCCGTCCAAGATCAGATCGGCCATCACATCTGCGATCTTCGGGGCCATGCCAAATCCGATCTTGAACCCTCCATTCGCAATAAACGCGCCCTTGCGCACAGGGTGATGCCCTATCATCGGCGCGCGCGATTTTGAACGAGGACGCACACCTGCCCATCGCTCAATCACAGGCGCGTCCGCGAGCACAGGAAACGCAGCTTTCGCGCGCGCGATAACGTCATCAAGTTGTGCATCGGTGCTGGTCGGGTCATCAAAGTCACGTTCACTGGTCGACCCTATTGCGACTGTACCATTGCTGTGGGGAATAATATGCAGCGCATTCGCAAACAACTGCGGCGCTTCAGGCGCGGCTGCAAACTTCAAAACCGCCGCTTGCCCTTTGACGCCATTGCCCACGGGTTGATCCATCTCTTGCGCTAGCTGCAATAACCCGCGCCAGCCTGTCGCTTCTATAATGATCCCTTCGGAAACGCCGTCTGGCTTAACGAAACACTCGTTTGTCGCCAAGGCAGCTACCAAAGCATCGCAGGTCAGCCTCGGATGCATGCGCCCGCTTAGTGTATCAAAGATCACCAACCCCGTTTGGCTTTTCGGGGCCCAAGTACCCGGCGCTTCAGTAATCTCAAACTGTGCCAAACCTTGCCAAAGCGCCTTTGCGCCGTCGCGACGCGCTTTCGCCAATTCCAGCGCACGCGCATCGTTGATGGGTTGCAACCGGCCTGAACGTGCATAGCCTGTGCTCTTGCCGCCAGCCTCTTCAACTTCGCGCCAAAAACGGCCTGCCATGATCAGACTCTCAAATTGAAACTGCTTCTTGTCGTTCCAATTCTCTGGCGTGTGGGGTGCTAAAGCACCAACAACACCGCCACTCGATCCAGCACCAACGCCGTAGGGATCAATCACTTGCACCTTTGCACCACGCTGTACACAGCGCCACGCGATGCTTAGCCCAAAAATGCCCGCGCCATAGATTGTGATATCTGCCATTGCCATTTGCGTCGCCTCATGTCCAATGCGTGTCACTAGCTCGTAAGGCATGAAAGCATGAACGACCAGACAAGCACACTCGAATGGAACGAAGACGGCGTCCCGATATCGCAGCGCTTTGAGGATCCGTATTTTTCGCTACAAGACGGCTTGGCCGAAACGCGGCATGTGTTTCTGGGCGGTAATGATCTTCCGGCGCGGTTTGTGGACGGATTTCATGTGGCCGAGCTTGGGTTCGGAACGGGTTTAAACCTGCTGACAACCTTGCAAGCGTGGCGGCATAGCGCCCAAACAGGCACGCTATATTTCACCAGCTTTGAAGCCTTTCCGCTAGAAATCGCTCAAATGCGCACAGCGCTGGATGCTTTTCCTGACTTAAGATATCTCGTGAATGAATTTTTGGCAGCTCTTGGCCCCAACGGCGCAAAGCTAAAAGATCTGAGCTTCACCCTTATCACAGGGGATGCGCGCGAAACTGTTCCGGCTTGGCGCGGTAAAGCAGATGCGTGGTTCCTTGACGGTTTCTCACCCGCAAAGAACCCGGAACTTTGGGAGGCATCACTGCTGCAAGCTGTCGGAGATCACACAAACCCAAGCGGTACCTGCGCGACATATACCGCCGCAGGGTTCGTACGCCGAGCGCTTGGCGAAGCAGGGTTTGAAATTTCCCGCGTCAAAGGTTTCGGGCGCAAACGCCATATGAGCATCGGAGCCAAACGCGCATGACCCATAACAACGCGCCCCTCGGTATCGCCTTAATGATCGCGACGACCCTTGTGTTTGCGATACAGGACGGCATTTCACAACACCTTGCACGTGAATATAACGTCATGATGATCGTGATGATCCGCTATTGGTTCTTTGCGGCATTTGTCATCGCAGTTGCATCGCGCGCAAAAGGTGGGCTGTGCAACGCTGTGCGGACAGAGCAACCCAAAGTGCAGATTTTTCGCGGTGTCCTTCTGGCGACGGAAATTTGCGTGATGGTGCAAGGATTTGTCTTTCTTGGCCTGATTGAAAGCCATGCAGTCTTTGCGTGTTACCCGCTGCTGATTGCAGCGCTGTCTGGCCCCGTTTTGGGCGAAAGGGTCGGATGGCGGCGCTGGGCGGCGATCGGGGTTGGGTTTGTCGGGATGTTGATCATTTTGCAGCCTGGGACGGGCGTGTTTTCGCCCTATGCCCTTATCCCGCTCGCATCAGCCTTCATGTTTGCGCTGTACGGCCTGCTTACGCGCTACGTGGCGCGCAAGGATAGCGCTGCGACCAGCTTTTTCTGGACGGGTGTGTCCGGCGCGGTTTTGATGACATTTGCTGGGGTCCTGTTCTGGGAACCGATGAGCACAAGCAATTGGTACTGGATGGCGCTGCTGTGTTGTACGGGCGCGGGTGGACACTTCTTGTTGATAAAGACCTATGAAGTCGCAGAAGCCAGTTCAGTTCAGCCATTCGCATACTTGCAGTTAGTGTTTGCATCCTCTCTTGGCCTCATCATCTTTGCGGAGCAGTTGCGCAGCAATGTTGTTATTGGCGCTTCACTGATCGTAGCTGCGGGAATATTCACGTTGTTAAGAGAGCGCGCAAAAGCAAAGGCCGCATTGAGACTTGCGCGCACCCCGCGCGCGTGATTGCCTGAGCGCAACATTTTTTGGGAGAGCAATAATGAGCGGAATTTTTGAAAGCAAACTGGCAGAGCTGGGCGTAACCCTACCGGATGCGCCTGCACCAGCGGCCAACTACGTACCTTTCGTTCAAGTGGGCGATTTGGTGCATGTCTCGGGTCAAATTTCCATGGGGCCTGATGGGTTCATCACAGGTAAACTGGGCGACACGATGAGCGCAGAAGAAGGGGCTGCGGCCGCGAAAACCTGTGCAATCGGCCTTTTAGCGCAAGCAAAAGCAGCTTGTGGTGGTGACTTGGATCGCTTGGTGCGTGTCGTTAAACTTGTCGGTTTCGTGAATTCCACCGCTGACTTTGGTGATCAGCCAAAGGTCGTGAACGGTGCATCTGACTTCATGGTCGAAGCATTGGGCGATGCGGGGCGTCATGCGCGATCAGCCGTTTCTGCGGCGTCGCTTCCGTTTGGCGTTGCAGTGGAAATCGAAGGCATCTTTCAGATCAAATGATCCGTCTTGATCCTTCCTTCCTAAGCCAACCGTTGGCCCACCGCGCGCTGCATGATGTTGCGCGCGGTCGGCCCGAAAACAGTCGCGCTGCAATCACTGCAGCGATTGACGCGGGCTATGGAATAGAAATTGATGTACAGCTGTCCAGCGATGGCGCTGCAATCGTGTTTCACGACTACGATCTGAAACGCTTGGCTGAGGATAGTGGCCCGATCCAGCAACGCTCTCGAGCGGATTTAGAGCGGGTTATCTTGCGTGGCAGTGACGAAGGCATTCCGACGCTGACCGAAGTCTTAGACCTTGTTGCAGGACGCGCACCAATGCTGATCGAGATAAAAGATCAAGATGGTATCATGGGCGCAAACGTCGGTCTTTTAGAGCAAGCGGTCGCGCGCGAGATTGCGCAGTATCAAGGACCGATTGCCGTGATGTCGTTCAACCCGCATTCTGTGCAACAAATGGCCATACATGCGCCAAAGGTGGCACGCGGGATCGTCACCAGCGCCTATATTTCTGAAGATTGGCCCTTGCTTCCCAAAGGCACCCGCGACCATCTGCGTGGCATTCCGGACTTTGACAGTGTCCGCGCCAGCTTTATCTCTCATGAGGTAGAGGACTTGGGAGCAGAGCGCGTGGCCGATTTGAAAACAAAGGGTGCAGATATTCTGTGTTGGACAGTGAAAAGCGCAGCACAAGAAGCCAAGGCGCGCAAAGTCGCGCATAACATCACCTTCGAGCAGTATCTGGCAAAGCTGCCGACCGCATGAGCGAAGCAGCGATTGAAATAGAGATTATAGCAAGCCTGTCCCAAATTGCTTCTGCGGATTGGGACGCTTGCGCCTGCCCGGAAGCCAGCGATGGCACAGCGCCGTTCGATCCGTTTACAACATACCGCTTTCTTAGTGCGCTAGAGGAAAGTGGATCGGTCGGCCCGGGTACAGGCTGGCAGCCGCAATACCTGACTGCGCGATCAAAGGGCGAGCTGATTGCGGTTGCGCCGCTTTATGCGAAATCGCATTCACAGGGTGAATACATCTTCGATCACAACTGGGCCCATGCCTATGAAAACGCAGGTGGGCGATATTATCCCAAACTCCAGATCGCAGTGCCTTTCACGCCAGCGACAGGGCGACGTTTGCTGGCCAAGCCGGAGTTTAATGAAACAGGTCAAGCCGCGTTGGTCCAAGGCGCGGTTCAGCTTGCTGCCAACAACGAATTATCTTCGCTACATCTGACCTTCTGCACCGAAGAAGAGAAGCAAGCAGGCGTACAAATGGGCCTTATGGGGCGCACCAGTCAGCAGTTTCATTGGATCAACGACAATTACAGCAGTTTCGATGCGTTTCTGGCGTCCTTATCATCGCGCAAACGCAAGAATATCCGCAAAGAGCGCGAAAAGGCGAATGCCTTTGGGGGCACCATCCGCGCGTTGACGGGGGATCACATCCAACCCGAACATTGGGATGCGTTCTGGCAATTTTACCAAGACACAGGTGCGCGCAAATGGGGCACGCCGTACCTCACGCGACACTTCTTTGAAATTGTGCATGAAACAATGCGCGACGACGTAATCCTCGTGCTTGCCGAACGCGATGGTGTGCCTGTTGCTGGGGCATTGAATTTCATCGGGCGGGACGCGCTTTACGGCCGCTATTGGGGCTGCGTTGAGGATCATCCCTGTTTGCATTTTGAACTGTGCTACTATCGCGCGATTGATGCCGCGATTGAGCGTGGTTTAAAACGTGTAGAAGCGGGGGCGCAAGGCGAACACAAACTCGCGCGCGGCTACCTGCCTGTGACCACCCATTCACTGCATTGGGTCGGGGACAAGGGTTTTTCCGAAGCGATTGCGCGTTATTTGCAAGAAGAACGTCGCGCGATTGAACAAGACATCGAAGTGCTGACGGACTATGGCCCCTTCAAGAAGATCCAAGTGGAGGAACACGAATGAGCGAGAAACTATTTGATGACACACGCGGTCCGTTGCTTGATCCGTTGTTCGCCAACGGCTGGTCCATGGTTGAGGGTCGCGATGCTATCGAGAAGCACTTCAAATTCAAAAACTTCGCAGATGCGTTCGGCTGGATGACACGCGCGGCGATCTGGTCGGAAAAATGGGATCACCATCCTGAATGGTCAAACGTCTACAACAAGGTACATGTTGTTTTGACGACGCATTCTGTGGATGGGCTAAGTGCGCTTGATGTAAAATTGGCGCGCAAGTTTGATAGCTTGTGATGCTTCCTGATCTGGAACAGCTTGAAATCGCTTCAAGTGCGGCGCTTTGGGATTGGCTCGGGGTGCATCACGGGCAAGAGCAATCTGTTTTACTGGTTACATGGAAGAAAGCCGCTGGCGCGGTGTATGTTGGCCGGGAAGACGTGCTGGACGCGTTGGTTGCCCATGGATGGATTGATGGCCGTCGTTACAAACATGAAGATGCGATGCGCACGATCCAGCTTATTTCGCCACGTGGACAACAGGTTTGGGCACAGACGTACAAAACGCGCGCGTTGTGGCTGGAACAAGATGGGCGGATGCATGCATCAGGATTAAAAGCAATCAGTGATGCGAAGGCGTTGGGCAAATGGAACGCAGCGCAAGATGTGGATGCGTTGATCGTGCCGGATGATCTGAGCGATGCGCTAAAGGCTAGGCAGTCGCGGGATGCGTTCGACGCCTTCGCGCCGTCTTATCGGCGCAACGTTTTGCGTTGGTTGAAATCCGCCAAGCGCGAAGAGACACGCGCCAAGCGGATTTTGGAGATCGCAAGCAGGACAGCCAAAGGCGAAAAAGTCCCGCAGTTTTAAGCCAAGCGCTTAGATAACGTCGAGCAAACCTTCGCCAGCAGACACTTCACACTCGCCTGGGCTTGCTTCTTCATTCAACGCAGTCACAACACCATCCTCAACCAACATCGCATAGCGCTTGGAGCGCGCGATCAAGCCTGCGGGAGGCGCGTCAAAATCCATGCCGATTGCTTTGGTAAACGCACTTTCAGCGTCCGAAAGCATCGTGATGCCAGCCTCGGTCGCGCCTGTCGCTTCGCCCCATGCTTTCATCACGAACGGGTCGTTGACAGAAACACAGATGATTTCGTCCACGCCTTTGGCGGTGAACTGATCCTTGGTGCGCATAAAGCTTGGCACATGCGCCGAATGGCATGTGGGTGTGAACGCACCGGGGACTGCGAACAGCACAACTTTGCGCCCTGCAAGCTTGTCCGCCAAAGCAACGGGGGCGGGGCCTTCAGCGCCCATGTGAACCAAAGTAGAAGCGGGAAGGCGGTCGCCTTTTGAAATTGTCATTGAGAAGCCCTTTGTTGGAATTGCGTTACGGTCTGTCAAAGATATAGGGTCTGCGCAGGCATTCGCCACCGCTTTTAAAGAAGGATCGCCCAAATGGCGCATTTTGTTGTTATCGGAGCCGGTCAGGCAGGCTCATCTCTTGTCGCCAAACTGCGCAGCTCGGGATTTGAGGGCGAGATCACTTTGATCGGCGAAGAAGCAGTACCGCCCTATCAGCGCCCACCTTTGTCCAAAGCTTACCTGTTAGGCGATATGGCGCTAGAGCGGTTGTTCTTGCGGCCTGAAAGCTACTACGCAGATCAGAAGATTACCCTAAAAATGGGTGCCGCTGTCACAGCGATTGATCCTGCCAAACGCGAAGTGCATTTGGGCGACGAGGTGATCGCTTACGATCAACTCGCGCTAACGACGGGATCTTCGGCCAACACCTTACCTTCTTCCATCGGCGGCGCGCTTGATGGTGTGTTCACTGTGCGCACTTTGGCGGATGTGGACGCAATGGCGAGCCATTTTAGCGAAGGCAAACGCGCGCTAATCGTCGGTGGCGGCTATATCGGTCTGGAAGCGGCAGCCGTCGCGCGCAAGCTGGGCGTCGACGTGACTGTGGTTGAAATGGCAGAGCGTATTTTGCAACGTGTAGCCGCCCCCGAAACATCAGACTATTTCCGTGCCCTTCACCAATCGCATGGAGTGACAATTCTCGAAAGCGTCGGCCTTAAAGGCCTCAATGGCGAAGGTTATGTGACTGGTGCTTCACTGACAGATGGCACCGATCTGGACGTGGATTTCGTGATTGTCGGCGTTGGCATCACACCGAATGCTGGCCTTGCTAAAATGGCGGGCCTCACCATCGAAAATGGTATCGCAGTTGATCTGCAAGGTCGTACGTCTGATCCCAACATCTGGTCCGCTGGCGATTGTGCATCGTTCGAATTGCGCGGTGCACGTCGTCGCTTGGAAAGCGTGCAAAACGCGATTGATCAGGCGGAAGCGGTCGCGGAAAACATGATGGGTGCTGGCAAAACCTATACACCCAAGCCGTGGTTCTGGTCGGATCAGTATGACGTTAAACTCCAGATTGCAGGCCTGAATATCGGATATGATAGCATCGTCGCACGCCGTGATCCCAACGGGACGGCTGTTTCGTTTTGGTATTATCAAGGCGTGACGCTCTTGGCCGTAGATGCGATGAACGATTCGCGCAATTACATGATCGGAAAGCGCTTGATCGAAGCAGGAAAATCCCCCGCACCAGAAGTAATTGCCGATCCTGAAACAGACATGAAGGCCCTGCTGAAAGCGTGAGGATCATTGGTGGATCATTCCGTGGTCGCGCGCTTGCCTCGGTGGGCAAAGGCGACACCGCCGCGCATTTGCGCCCCACAACGGATCGCGTGCGCGAAACCTTGTTTAATGTGTTGATGGGCGGACGCTACGGCGATCCGATCACAGACAGGCGTGTGCTTGATTTATTCGCGGGAACAGGCGCGCTCGGGCTTGAGGCGCTATCGCGTGGGGCTGCGCATGTGACATTCGTCGAAAATGGTCGCAAAGCCCAAAAGCTTATTCGCGAAAACATTGCCTTGTGTAGATGTGCGAAGCAGACCAAAATCGATACAAGTGATGCTACAAGATTGGGCGACAATCCGGCAGAACCCTACGATCTTGTCTTCCTTGATCCACCCTATGGAAAATCTATGGGCGAAGCAGCGTTGGGCCGTGCGATCAAAGGTGGCTGGATTGCGCAGGACGCCCTTATCCTATGGGAAGAAAGCGCACCAATCAGTGCGCCAGAGAACTGCGAAGTTTTGGAAACGCGCAAATTCGGCGGCACCAATATCAGCTTTCTGACTTGGCAACAAAACTCTTAAGCGAACAAAAAAATGGCCCCTTTGTCATAAACAAAGGAGCCAGTCGAGGGAGGTCAGTTTGGGAGGTCAGTCTTTTACCATTCAGACGGGCCTTTGGCCGCGAAGGACTGGACGAGGAAGTCGATGAACGCGCGTACCTTTGGTTGCGTGAAGCGGCCAGGTGGGTAGACTGCGTAAATACCTTGGGCTTCGACAGGAAGTTCTGGAATTGCGTCGACCACAAGTCCCTGTTCCATTGCTTGCGAGTACAAGAAGCTTGGAAGATACGCGATGCCCAGACCTGCGATGGCGGCATTCAACAAAGATTGTCCGTCATTCACACTTAGCCAACCAGCTGTGCGAATTTGACGTTTCTCGCCAGAAGGCGCGGTCACTTTCCACACATTGCCGCTCGATTGGTTCGAATAATGCAGCAGTTTGTGGTCATTCAGATCGTCGATTTTCTCAGGCCGTCCATTTTTCTCGAAATAGGCAGGCGAGGCAATCATACGCTTCGTTGTTTCGGTCAGTTTCCGGGCACGCAGCGAGCTGTCTTCCAACTCACCAATACGTACGGCCATGTCAAAGCCTTCTGAGATCAATTCAACATAGCGGTTATTCAAAACCATGTTGACGGTGATGTCAGGGAACTCTGATAGGAAATCACCTAGCACGGGACTAAGATGATTAACCCCGAAATCTGTTGCTACAGAAATCCGCAAAAGGCCGGAAGGCGCGGATTGCATTGATGTGACCAAAGCATCTGCTTCGCCGGCATCATTCAACACGCGACGGGCGCGGTCATAGTAAGCGAGGCCAATTTCAGTCGGGCTTACCCGACGTGTAGTGCGGTTCAAAAGCCGCGCACCAAGACGCGCCTCCAGAGACGATACATGCTTGGAAACTGCGGATTTGGAAATCCCCATCTTCTTAGCCGCGTCTGTAAATCCACCTTGATCCACGACCGTGGCGAAGGCTTCCATTTCTGTCAGGCGATCCATTGTGTCTACCTTTGTGTTCCTGTGTCTGGAACTAGGTATCCCTTTCAATCAGGGCGTGATTGGGGCGCTCTCTAGACAATGGTAGGGTTTTGTCACGGATCGTTTGCGGCATAGAAACAGCGGATCGGCGTCTTTGGTCTTGAAATACCTCGGGGAGTCTCAGCGCGCTGAGACGGGGGCAGCGCCCCAACCCTAACCAAACCTGAGCGCACCTTCAGGTGCGCCCATTGGGATCAAAGCGCGGCCGCCAATCGCGTGCCTTGGTTGATCGCGCGTTTTGCATCCAGCTCTGCCGCAACATCCGCACCACCGATCACATGGCACGTCACGCCCTTGGCGTCTAATGCGTCCGCGAGGGATCGTTCAGGTAACTGCCCTGCGCACAGAACAATCGTATCGGCTTCAATCAATGTCGGGTTTTCGCGCGCGTCACCAAAGGACACATAAAGCCCATCAGCTTGGATCCGTTCATAGTTCACACCACCGACCATTTTCACATTCTTCATCTTCAAGGCCGCGCGATGAATCCAACCCGTGGTCTTGCCCAAACCTATGCCGTGCTTCGTGGCTTTGCGCTGCAAAAGCGTCACTTCACGGGCAGGCGCTTCGGGTATGGGTCCAGTAGGCGCAAGGCCGCCAGGTGTGTCAGACGGATCACCCACGCCCCATTCGGCTTTCCATGCCTCTAGATCAACAGTCGGACTAACGCCCACATGCACAAGTGTCTCGGCAACATCAAAGCCGATACCACCTGCACCGATAATTGCGACACGCTTGCCGACCTCTGCCTTGCCGCGCAGCACATCTATATAAGATAGTACGTTTGGCCCGTCCTGACCGGGAATACCAACATCGCGCGGCACAACGCCCGTTGCTATAATGACCTCGTCGAAATCAACCAGATCGTCTGATCCAACCTCTGTGTTCAACTTTACATCTACACCGCTTGAGGCAAGCATCGTGCGATACCAATCCACAAGGCCCCAGAATTCTTCTTTGCCCGGCACCTGTTTGGCCATGTTCAACTGACCGCCAACTTCATCAGCGCGATCAAACAGCGTCACAAGATGTCCGCGTTCAGCGGCAGTCATGGCCGCGCTTAAACCTGCTGGGCCCGCACCGACAACGGCGATCTTCTTCGCGTCAGTCACAGGCTTTATTACGAGTTCTGTTTCATGGCAGGCCCGAGGGTTCACCAGACAGGACGTCATCTTGCCGCCAAATGTGTGATCCAGACAAGCTTGGTTACACGCGATGCAAGGCGCGATGTGATCGGCTTTGCCAGCCATCGCTTTGCTCACGAAGTCCGCATCGGCCAAGAAAGGCCGCGCCATCGAGACCATGTCAGCCGATCCACCAGCCAACACGTCTTCGGCAACTTCGGGTGTGTTGATACGGTTGGAGGTGATGACAGGAATGCTGACTTCACCCATCAATTTTTTCGTAACCCACGCAAAAGCCGCACGCGGTACAGAGGTCGCGATCGTAGGAATACGCGCTTCGTGCCAGCCGATACCTGTGTTGATGATCGTCGCACCTGCCTCTTCAACGGCTTTGGCAAGCAAGATCACTTCATCAAAGGTCGATCCATTTGGCACCAGATCAATCATCGACAGGCGGTAGATAATAATGAAATCCGTCCCAACTGCTTCACGCACGCGCCGTACAATTTCAACTGGTAGACGCATGCGGTTCTCGTAGGCACCGCCCCAACGATCTGTACGCTTGTTCGTATGAAGGGCGAGAAACTGGTTGATGAAGTAGCCTTCCGATCCCATGATCTCGACACCATCATAGCCCGCTTGCTGCGCGCGCGAGGCCGCAACGATGAAATCGTTGATCTGCTTTTCGATACCCTCTTCATCCAGTTCTTTGGGTGGGAATGGGGAAATCGGGGATTTGATTGCACTGGCGGACACGCATTCTGGACCGTAGGCGTACCGACCCGCATGCAAGATTTGCATTGCAATCTTGCCATCAGCGTCGTGAACGCGATCTGTCACGATCTTGTGGTTGGCGATGTCCTGATCATTGAACAGGCCAGCAGCACCGGGGAAAACGCCGCCTTCGATGCTAGGGGCCATACCACCCGTGACGATCAAAGCAGCCTGACCGCGTGCGCGTTCGGCATAAAACTCAGCGACGCGGTTCCAGTCCTTACTTTCCTCAAGGCCCGTGTGCATCGAGCCCATCAAAACGCGGTTCTTTAAAGTGGTAAAGCCAAGGTCAAGCGGGGCCAGCATGTGCGGATAATCGGTCATAGAAATCTCCCAAATTTGGAAGCAGAGTGCGCATCCCAGCGGGGCATGTCACCTGAAACGCAGCGTCACCTTGCTTACGTAAATCTATGTGGCGTCAACTTCCTAAGAGGTCTCGACGCAGTGACGCCGAAACGCGCGTTTGACCATGTCCAGTTCTGCGCGCAAAAGCGCGACTTCGGCGCGAATGTCATCCGTGACAGCGTCGCCGGCAATAATCGTAAAGCTATCTAGCGTTTCGCCAGTATTCTTGTCGAAAATCAGAAAGGTCTGTGCGCCGTCACCAATCAACTCTACCGGAATTGGAACGCACACGGACCATTGGTTTGGCTCTCCGGTTTCCTTCAAACGCAATTCGCCAAGCGGCTTGTCCAGATGCGTCACACCCAAATCAGGCTGTTCTAAATTGTCACCGACCGCAGTCAGAACGCCTTCCCAAACACCTTCAAACAGGCGCGTTTTGCTTAGTTCGAATGCACTCATCTGACGGGTCTTCCTTTTGGTAGCTTATCACTTTGCACAAAGATCACACGTCTGCCCTCGGACGACGGCTAAGCGTGAGATCGCGCAAGGTCACTTGGTTCATCTGCGGACCTTCAAAGATCAGGTCCAGCCACATGCTATCCACGCGCTTTTCGTTCAATTTGGTATAGGCTAGGTCAAACTCGACCATAGGCACGGTGTCACTCAACGGGAGTTCACGAACAACTTGTTCCGTGTTGGGTCCATGCTTGATATTGAGACGCGCGAAAATTTCGAGCGGTTTTTCCATCTCGATGATCGGTTCCAGCCGGATCAAGTGCTTGCGCTTTAGGCCGGACACACTGGCTTCGGGAAAATCTATGACCAAAGACAAGAACGACCCGTCGAATTTGAAAACATCCATACGCAGGCCATAAGGGGCCAAGTCTGCTTCGCGTGTGTTACGCAGTTGGCGCAAGGATAGCTCGGATAGGTCGCAATCATGGTGCAGCGAAATTTCACTTCCCAGCATAGATTTGCTCGGGACTGAAGCCATTCCTTGTTCTGGAAGCGGTCCACACCATGCCTCGGGTCGCCATGCCCAATCTGAATCATGTGACTTCTGGATTGCCTGACTGCCGATTAGGGGAAGGGCCAAACGGTTGTCAGCGACGTGGACAAAGCGGTTTAAGTGAACCAGCAAGCGCCGCGCGCGTGCGCGTTGTTTGCGAAGCGCAGAGATCGGCGTTTTCTTGGCAGCATCAGCAATACGTGCCCAGCCTCGTAAAGACCGCTTGAACAGTAGCTTGCTGAGTAAGGATGGTTTTTCCACTGCCATGGTATTCAGTTACCTTTTTCGTCGCTGCTCTTTTCGGTACTTTAATCAAATTAAGAGCGGTTTAACAAACGGGCAATGAGACCTTGGCCACCTTTTTTCTCTGGCTCAACTGTCTCGGTCGCAGAAACTTCCTGAACATCCATGGGTTGTGAATTTTCGGCTTCTGCACCTTCTTCTTCGCTTGTTTTACGGCCAAGCCCAAGCAATGTCCCGCGGGTAGCCGATAAACCGCGTGCAAAGGATGTCAAAAGCTCTGCGCCTTTGTCTGAAGTTAACTCTGATCCTGCGGGCGCAAACAAGGCTAGCAAGACAAGTCGCGTATCAAGCTCGGTCGCGCCACGCCAATGGATCGGGTCAGCAAGTGAAAACACCTCGTCGCCACCCGTTTCCAACTGAACCAGTGCCAAAGTGCCTTTTTGTTTGGTTTGAAGTGCGCGTCGCGGCAGTGCTGCTGTGACCAGATCCTGCCCCGTAGGTGCTGCGGCATCACCGGTGCGGCGCGGAGAGATTTGCACACTCATAACGGCCGTGCCGGGCCCCGCGCCTTTGCCATCCAGCGAAGAGCATTTGGCCAACAAGGCAGAACTGCCATGCAAGCCGTTGCTGACAGAGGTTGCGTCGATGCAAAAGCCTTTAGGGGCTTTCAGTGTGACTGCGCCACGCGCCAGAGTGGTCTGCGTGGTTTTGGGGACGACAACGGCGCTTGGTTCGCCTTCTGTGTCGCCCTTTTGGGCAAAGGACATACCTTCCCCGTCAACACATGCGCTGAGCGTGGCACTAACCAGTACTGCAAAACCCAGCTTTTGGGTCTTGCTTGCGGTCAGATCACAGATCCCAATACTCATGCTTTTCTGCCTTGCCGCCAGGATGCGTCACGGCACCCTTGTAGATTTCACCAACTTGATCCGCATACTTCCAAAGCGCGCCTGAGGCATAGATCGTTTCGCGTGGACCTTTCCACTGGGCGCGGCGTTCTGCCATTTCTTCGTCAGAGACATCGACGTCAAGCGAACCCTTAACCGCGTCTAGTGTGATGATGTCCCCCTGCTTAAGCAATGCAATCGGACCGCCGTGTGCCGCTTCGGGACCCACATGACCAACGCAGAAACCCCGCGTCGCACCAGAGAAACGACCATCTGTGATCAGCGCAACTTTTAGGCCCATGCCCTGACCAGAAAGCGCGGCCGTCGTCGCCAACATTTCGCGCATACCCGGGCCGCCTGCCGGGCCTTCGTTGCGAATTACAAACACATCACCTTCTTCATAGGTGCGGTTCTGTACGGCCTCGAATGCGTCTTGCTCGCATTCAAAGATACGCGCGGGACCGACAAAACGCTGATGCTGCGCGGCCATGCCAGCCACTTTCACAATTGCGCCTTCGGGGGCAAGATTGCCCTTGAGACCCACAACACCACCGGTTTGCGTGATCGGTGTTTCAATTGGATAGACAACGCGGCCATCGGCCTTAAGCTTGCACTTATCCAGCTCTTCACCCATTGAGTAGCCTGTCGCGGTCATGCAATCTTCGTGCAACAAACCTGCGCGGCGCAATTCGTTCAGAACGACTGGAACGCCACCTGCTTCATAAAGATCTTTGGCAACGTACTGACCGCCTGGCTTCAGATCGACGAAGTAAGGTGTATCGCGGAAGATGTCGCAAACGTCTTCAAGGTAGAAATCGATACCAGCTTCATGTGCCATCGCTGGCAAATGCAGGCCTGCATTCGTAGAACCACCTGTGCACGCAACAACACGCGCTGCGTTCTCAAAGGCTTCGCGTGTGCAAATGTCACGCGCGCGGATGTTCTTTTCGATCAGGTTCATCACGGCAATGCCGGAGGCCTTGGAATATTCATCGCGGCTCTCGAACGGGGCAGGGGCACCGGAAGAGTTTGGCAAGGCGAGACCAATCGCCTCGGACACGCACGCCATTGTGTTGGCGGTAAACTGACCACCGCATGCACCCGCAGAAGGGCAGGCAACGCGCTCAAGAATTTCCAGTTCAGCTTCGGACATTGTGCCGTTCTGCTGATGACCCACCGCTTCGAACATGTCCTGAACAGTCAGGTCGCGATCCGCGTATTCTGCTGGAACTTTTGCCCCAGCAGGCGCGCGACCCGGAAGGATGGAGCCACCGTAGACAAAAACAGATGGTACGTTCAGACGGATCATTGCCATCATCATACCCGGCAGGGACTTGTCGCACCCAGCAAGACCGACAAGCGCATCATAGCAGTGGCCGCGCATTGTCAGCTCGACCGTGTCAGCAATTGCTTCGCGCGACGCAAGAGAGGAGCGCATGCCCTCATGACCCATCGCGATGCCGTCTGTGACGGTGATTGTTGTAAACTCACGTGGGCTACCGAAAGCGGCTTTGACGCCAAGTTTTGCGGCCTGTGCCTGACGGTTCAATGAGATGTTGCAGGGTGCCGCTTCGTTCCAGCAGGTGGCTACGCCAACCAAAGGCTGGTGAATTTCGGTCTCAGTCATGCCCATCGCATAATAGTATGAGCGATGCGGCGCGCGCGCAGGCCCTTCGGTTACATGGCGGCTGGGTAGTTTGCTTTTGTCGAACTTTGTCATGGCTGGCTCCCGAATGTGCATTGGGAAAGGGGATAAATCAGCATGGGCAAGGCCGCAAGACGCAAAGGCCACTGGTATGCGCCGCTGAGCCGCCTTAAATAGACCTCATGCTAAAGACAGTCTTTTCATTCGATTACACAGCGCACGAGCGTTTTATCGAGCCCGCGCGCGAAAAGGCGCAGCTTTGGCGGCTGATTGTCGGTTTGATCCTGTCGGCAGGGATCATCATGATCTGCTCGCCTTTGATCTGGCAATTCCTGTTTTATGTCATGAGCGAAGATGGATACCGCCAACTTTACGATGATTTTGATACGTCGCTTTTGCCGCAAAGCATGTTGGTTTTGCTGTTTTCCTTCGGATTGGTCTGGATCGCGGTTGCGGCAGTTGTGATCGCACTCCATCGTCGGCGTCCTGAAACGCTGATCGGACCACCCACGATTGCCTTTATGCAGGCGAAGTTTGTGATCGTTGCCATGCTTTTGCTTATGGGTGCTTTGCTGGTCTTGCCGCCCTATAGATACGACCCCACTCTTACAGAGGGATTGCCGTTTGCGCGTTGGTTGGGTTTTCTAATTCCTGCACTGATCGCGGTTTTCATTCAGACCAGCGCAGAAGAAGTGCTGTTTCGCGGCTACCTTCAACAACAACTCGCTGCGCGCTTTTCACATCCTGTGATCTGGATGCTTATCCCGTCGGTCTTGTTTGGCCTCGCGCATTATGGACCCGAAACCTACGGCGCTAATGCATGGCTTGTGGTGATCTGGGCAATTATCTTCGGCATACTTGCTGCTGATCTAACGGCGCGTTCTGGTACGCTAGGGCCCGCGATAGCATTGCACTTTGCTAACAATATTTCTGCACTCTTGCTTATAGCACCTCAGGGCGAAATGTCTGGCCTTGCACTGTTTCAATACGGTTTCTCTGCAGATGACGAAGCCGCGATCCGCGCGTTCCTGCCGATCGACTTCGCTGTGATGATCGTCAGTTGGCTTGCCGCACGTCTTGCCTTGCGGCGCTGATTGCAATTGGGGCCAAGGGCCTTTATCTGGCATTAAAGACTAACGCAGGAAAGGGTCTGCGATGAACTGGATCTCCAACTACGTCCGCCCACGGATTAACTCGATCTTCTCCCGTCGCGAGACGCCAGAAAACCTTTGGTCCAAATGTGACGAATGCGGCACGATGCTGTTTCACCGTGAGTTGAGTGGCAATTTGAATGTTTGCACCTCTTGTGGACATCACATGGCGATCACTGCACGCCACCGTTTCGAAGCCTTGTTTGATGGCGGCATCTTCACCGAAGTCGAAGTGCCCGAACCGGTCGCTGATCCGCTTCAATTTCGGGATCAAAAGAAATATCCCGACCGCATGAAAGCCGCCCAAAAGGCGACAGGCGAAAAAGAAGCGATGCTTGTCGTCGAAGGCGAGATTGGCCGCACGCCTATCGTTGCTGCCTGTCAGGACTTTTCGTTCATGGCGGGGTCCATGGGCATGTATGTGGGCAACGCGATCATCGCCGCGGCACAGCGCGCTGTTGCGACAGGCAAACCTTTGGTGCTGTTCTCCGCCGCTGGTGGTGCGCGCATGCAAGAAGGTATTCTAAGTCTGATGCAAATGCCACGCACAACGGTTGCGGTTCAAATGCTGAAAGAAGCTGGTCTGCCCTACATCGTCGTGTTGACCCACCCGACGACAGGCGGCGTAACTGCGTCTTATGCGATGCTAGGTGATGTTCAGATTGCTGAGCCGAACGCCTTGATCTGTTTCGCAGGTCCCCGCGTGATTGCGCAGACGATTGGCGAAAAGCTTCCAGAAGGGTTCCAACGTGCAGAATATCTGTTGGAGCACGGCATGTTGGACCGCGTCACGAAACGCACCGAGATGAAAGAAGAACTGGTTTCGATCATTCGCATGCTCCTGCAAATGCCACCCCCCGTCATGGGCGACCTTCCAAAGCCGCCAGAGCAAGACTTGCTGGCTCGCCCCTGTCGAAGCGAACGAAAGTGCAGCGGGTCAAGCGCCTCGGGACAGCAAAGAGTGAGCACATCATCATCTGATCTCATCCTTGAAAGGATGATGACGCTTCATCCTAAAGTTATCGATTTGGTCCTTGACCGGTGCGAGCGTTTGCTTGCAGCCCTAGATCATCCCGAGCGTAATCTGCCGCCTGTTATTCACATCGCGGGTACCAACGGTAAAGGCAGTACGCAGGCGATGTTGCGTGCAGGTCTTGAAGGTGCAGGCAAAGCGGTTCACGCCTATACTTCACCCCATCTCGCACGGTTTCATGAACGTATCCGTGTCGCAGGCGAGTTGATCAGCGAAGAATACCTGACCGAGGTTCTGGATGAATGCTACACCGCCAATGGCGGTGAAAGCATAACCTATTTCGAAATCACAACATGCGCCGCGTTTTTGGCTTTTGCACGTAGCAAAGCGGATTATACGCTGCTTGAGGTGGGCTTAGGTGGCCGCGTCGATGCGACGAATGTCATCGACACACCTGCGCTGACAATCATCACGCCAGTTTCGATAGATCATCAGCAGTTCTTGGGTGACACATTGCCTGAAATCGCAGGTGAAAAAGCAGGGATACTCAAACGCGGAGTGCCTTGCATTGTGGGTCCGCAAGAAGACGCCGCATTGGAGGTGATCGAAGCTAAGGCCGCCAGCCTTGGCGCGCCTGTTTTTGCCTATGGCCAGCACTGGCATGTCACAACGGAACGGGATCGGCTGATCTATCAAGACGACACCGGTTTGCTTGATCTGCCTATGCCTGCCCTTTTGGGGGCGCATCAGGTGCAAAATGCAGGTGCTGCCATTGCAGGTTTGCGCGTCCTCGGTTTTGGGGAAGACGCATGCGTCGCCGCCATGACCAATGCGCAATGGCCTGCGCGGATGCAGCGGCTCAAAACCGGGGCTTTGGCGCAAAGCGTGCCTGCGATAGAGCTTTGGCTGGATGGGGGGCACAATGCCTCTGCGGCGGATGCGATTGCCGATTTACTGGGCAAGCTGCCAAAACGCGAAACCCATCTGATTTGCGGTATGCTGAATACTAAAGACGTCAGCGGCTACATGCGTCCCCTTGCAGAACATACGACGCATCTCAGCGCGGTTAGCATTCCCGGGGAAGCCAACACGCTGCCCAGTTACGTCACGGCCAAGGCGGCACGCGATGCGGGTATGCAGGTCAGCGAAGCCGACACAGTCGAACAAGCATTGAGCGATATCGCCAAGCGTAGCCCAAACGCGCGCGTTCTGATCTGTGGATCATTGTATCTTGCCGGTCATGTACTGCGTGTGAACGGGTAACTTTGGAAGTCTTGTTGGGCGGTAAAGGTACCGCTTGGGATACTGCCTTAATGATACATTGACCGCGTGAATCCAAACGCTTACCCTGTAGGTAACGAAAACGGAAAAACGTTTCGAGCAGGTATGAGTATTTCAAAGTCAGTCAACGGCGCTTTTGCGTCCACCATGGTGATGGCCGCCCTTTCGCTTGCGTTGTCAACGCAGGGTGCAAAAGCAGATATTGCGCTTGGACTGTCCAGCGTGGAATTTGAATTTGGCGGGCAAGGATTCAGCATCCAACGTGGCGTCGACGGTGGCGCGACTTTGCCAGACACCTACGCGCAAACCACGCGCACATGCCCTGAACACTGTATAGAACCCGCGACAGCCGCAGCAGGTGTTGCCTCACTGACCGAGCTTGAAGTCTTTGCATTCATGCAACAAAATGTCTCTCTTGGCACGGGCCTTTTGGTAGATGCCCGTTTGCCCGCGGAATTTGCCGGCGGATCAATCCTCGGTGCCATCTCGGTACCTGCAGCGACGCTTGTGACGAACAATCCATACCGTGAAGACCTTTTGCTTGCGCTTGGCGCGAAGGGCACTCTGGGTCAGATGGATTTTTCAGGTGCCTTCGATCTTTTGGTTTTTGATGATGGGCCTTGGTCGCCGACGGCGCGCCAAGCTGTGCAGCTACTTTTGGACGCCGGGTATCCGGCGCAGAAGATCCACTACTACCGTGGTGGATTACAGATGTGGCATATCTTCGGGTTAACGGTTTCAAAGTGAGTGTCAGATTATGATGCGTGGTATTTCAATTTTTGCTTTGTTCACACTGTCGACAGTGTTGGTGATCGTGTTGCAACCAGGTCCACGGGATGATTTTTCTAATCAACCCAATGCGGAAGCATTCGTTGAAGCCTCTCGCAATCAAACCCTAGTCTTTGATGACCAACTTGCCGCTCCTTTCCTTGCCGTGCCTGATGAAGTCATCTCGCAGTTGAAAGCTAGGGCACAGCCGCAGCGCGCTGTCGCACCCGCTCCGGCACCAGCAGAGACAGGGGCGTCTTTGACACGCCTGCAAGCCGCATTAAGTGCGTCCATCAATACAGATGCGGCGGTCAGCGATGCGCTTGCGAATACAGCAGCGCCACAACCTGTGCGTCAACAACCCCAGGTCGCGATTCAAGCAATCGCACCAGAGTTGCGCGATATGAGCTGGCAAACTCTGAACGCCTTGAATAACATCGGCCATGTTTCCAAAGCGCCGGGTCAGCAAGGCAGCCTTTTGAATTCTATTGTGCGTCGCTCGATGGGGCATGTTGATGGGACCCGGATCGTCGCTCCGACGTCTTCGCCTTCTGTCGTTTCGCCGGTAACAAACACGGTTACAGCAGCAGTGACGGCCCCTGTACAACAGGCTGTGCGTTCCAGCACGACACTGACACGGGCCAGCAACAACTACACTGTTTCTTCTGGCGACACGCTCGCACTGATCGCGATTAAGCTATACGGCTCTGCGCTGGCGACAGATCGTTTGTTGGAAGACAATCTGACACTGCGCCAAAACCCCAATGCGCTTCGGATTGGCCAGCAGCTAAAATACCGCACGCCCTAGGCTTTGTGCGAATAGTTGGTCGTAACTGGCTATTATCCGCATCTGATGAAATTTATTTTCGACCAATAAATCGCTTGGATTTCCAGTAAATTTGGGTCTGTTCCCGGCCGCGCAGTGAAAGGGCAAAGCGATTTTCTAGAGTCGCAACAACGCCTTAATAGCCGCGTACGCAAAGATGGAATGACGCTGCGCATCACCTTGGACTACAGGTCAACATTTTGTGCAGCTAAAGACACGAATCACTGAATGTTGACTAGTGCGAATCGCTTCGCTTATAGCTGATTCCCAACAGGACCTTGTGATACCTGCCAGCAAACAAGTCGCAAAATGGTCCGTTGGGGAGAGTGCAAATGCAAGAACACATGCGGCCATCAAAGCAAGTGAACTGCGTTGTCTCGTTTCTAAATCATCAAAAACTAAAGATCCCTCCGAAGACCAACGTCTGATCGAGCGGCGTTCGGGCAACGGGACTAAAAAACAGGCAAAGACTTGAAGGGGCGTTTATCGTCCCTTCTTTTTTGCTTTGTCGTCAGCGGGTCCCTATGAATGACTCAAAGCGGATAGTTCGGAGACGATCATGACCCCCATCAAAACCATTGCAGATCTCGAGGCGATTTATGGCGAGCCGGGCGCACGTTCGCTTGAGAAGGTGGTCGCCACGATCACCCCGCATTATCGCACATGGATCGAAGCATCGCGTTTCGTGGTAATTTCTACTGTCGGCCCTGAAGGCACAGACGCCAGTCCGCGCGGTGACGATGGCCCTGTTGTGCAGATCGTAGATGAACACACGTTGATGTTGCCCGATTGGTTTGGCAACAATCGGATCGACAGCCTGCGCAACATCGTACGCGATGAGCGTGTGAGTTTGATGTTTATGATCCCATCCAGCACGAATGTGGTGCGCATAAACGGAACTGCAATAGTGACTGCTGATGAAGCCGCGCTCGCGCGATTTGAAAAGAATGGTAAGCGACCACGCTCCGTCGCTGTGGTCACGATTGGCGAGATGTATTTCCAATGCGCCAAAGCCATAATGCGTTCAGGTCTTTGGCAAGGCGCCGGTGTAGATACCAAAGTCCCCACCGCCGGTGATTTCGTGAAAGAGCGTGACGCGCATTTTGACGGGAAAAGCTATGATGAAGGCTATCCGGAATATGCGAAATCACGGATGTGGTAGGGGATTAATCCTTGCCCCAATCCGCGCTTCGCATTTCGCGTAGGCGACTGGCAGTGCGTTCAAATTCGAATGTTCCAGCACCCTCAACGTATAGCATTTCAGGCGTTGCAGCGGCTGAGGCAATCAGTTGAACACGGGCCTCATAAAGCGCATCGATCAGCGTTACAAAGCGCTTTGCTTCGTTGAAATTATTGCGGCTGAGGCGGGGAATATCCTCTAGCACCAAAACCCGCGCCGCCTCGGCGATGGTCAGGTAATCCGCAGGCCCCAATGGTGCGCCACACAGGTCAAAGAATTTGGCACGCGCAACACCATTATGAAATCCGGGTAATCTCACTTTGCGCCCTTGCACCGTTAACTCCAGCGGCTTTGCCTTGCCTTGCGTCAAACGCTGCCACACCTCCTCTATCTGCGCGCGGGCCTCTACTCCGATAGGGGTGAAATACACAGGCGATCCCGATAGCCGATCTTGGCGATAATCCGTTGCGCTAGACAACTCCGCGACTTCCATTTTGTCTTTCAGTAACGCGATGAAAGGCAGGAACAATTGACGGTTCAATCCGTCTTTGTAGAGATCATCAGGAATACGGTTCGATGTGGTCACTATCACCACGCCGTTTTCCATCAACATCTCGAACAAACGTCCTACGATCATCGCATCTGTGATGTCGGTGATCTGCATCTCGTCAAACGCCAGCAGTTTGACATCATCAATGACGCTCTGTGCGACTGGCTTTAACGCATCCTCAACCCCATCTTTGCGCGCTTTGTGCATGCCTGCGTGGATTTCTTGCATGAACGCATGGAAATGAACGCGCCGTGCTGGCACTGGCGATGCCTCAACAAACAGGTCCATCAACATGGATTTACCACGTCCTACCCCACCCCACAGATATAATCCCTTGGGCGGCGGTGGTGCTTTGCGAAACAGCCCCTTTTTCACAGGCTCCGCAAGGCCTGCACGAATGCGTTCAAACCGCGTGAGCGCCAGCTCTTGAACCGGATCAGCCCTCAACTCGCCGCTTGCAACACGCGCTGCATATATCTCTGAAAGTGTTTCCATGCTGCTCTGTAACCTGCATGGCGCACTGCGAAAAGAGGGCAAGCAATTGACGGCTGTTGTAAAAGGCGTAACGTCACGCTCTCCACATTCGCGAAAGCCCGACGATGAAAACCCAAAGCAGCCTCTTCACGCCGGTCCTGATTGTGGGCTGCGTTATTATCCTAGTAAACTTCGCGATCCGTGCATCCTTCGGTGTTTTCCAAATCCCTATCGCGACAGAGTTTAACTGGCTGCGTTCGGAATTCTCTCTAGCGATTGCTATTCAGAACCTCGCATGGGGCATCGGCCAGCCTATTTTCGGGGCACTGGCTGAAAAAGTCGGGGATCGCAAAGCCATTATCGCAGGCGCATTCATCTATGCGGCAGGGCTTGTGCTGTCGTCTTTTGCAGTGACACCAGAAGCCCATCAGATGCTGGAAATCCTCGTCGGCTTCGGTATCGCAGGAACCGGCTTTGGCGTCATCTTGGCGGTAGTTGGGCGCGCGAGTTCCGATGCAAATCGCTCTATGTCGCTTGCCATCGCGACAGCTGCTGGCAGTGCAGGCCAAGTTGTTGGCGCACCAACCGCAGAATTTCTGTTGAATATCATGCCTTGGCAGAACGTGTTCATCGTTTTCGCCGCTGCCATCCTTGCGGTTCTTATGTTGCTACCCTTCATGCGTGCACCGCAGCTGGCCAGCAAAACAGAACTGGAACAAAGCCTTGGGCAAGTCCTGAAAGGGGCTTTCAAGGATCCGACCTATACGTTCATCTTTCTTGGTTTCTTTAGTTGCGGGTATCAACTGGCTTTCATCACGGCCCATTTCCCTGCCTTCGTGACAGAAATGTGCGGCCCGATCTTACCGGGGGGGGCGCTCCATGCGGCAGGTATCACCACGACGTCGGCCCTCGGCGCACTCGCCATCGCACTAATCGGTGCCGCAAATATAGCTGGTACACTATTTGCGGGATGGCTAGGCAACCGCTACTCCAAGAAATACCTGCTGGCAGGGATCTACACAGGCCGCACCATCATTGCTGTGATCTTCATCATGATGCCTATCACGCCAACGTCGGTCATCATTTTTTCGGTTGCAATGGGGTCACTCTGGCTCGCCACAGTTCCTCTTACATCCGGTCTTGTCGCGCATATCTACGGGCTGCGTTACATGGGCACCCTTTATGGGATCGTGTTCTTTAGCCATCAACTAGGCAGTTTCTTGGGCGTGTGGCTGGGTGGCAGAATGTATGACATCTATGGCAGCTACACAGCCGTTTGGTGGGTTGGCATTGGTGTCGGCGCTTTCAGCGCAATTATTCACTTGCCGATCAGAGAACGCAAACTTGAACGTCCCCTTGCGGCCTAACACGTCTTTGGTCTTCAAATACCTCGGGGGTCTGGGGGGGACCCCCAGTTAAACCTGCATCTGGGGGTTGGCCCCCAGATTTAACCTGTGTAGCGATCCATGACGTAGCGACTAACCATCAAGTCCAGGTGCGCACCGCCACCGTTTTTGAACAAGGTAATGTCATCATCAGAACGCCGCCCAAATCCCTCCGCGGAATAGTAATCTGCAATCAAATCGTCTTGCACAATCGTCCCATTCTCTAGCGGGATTTTCAGCTCTCCGATGTGACCGATCGTTGTGTCAAAGCTATCAACGAACACGCGCGCACGCTTTAATGCAGCATCGTCTGCTTCACGCATATCAGGGCGGTAGGCGCCGATCAGGTCCACGTGCTGTCCAGTTTGTAGCCAGTCACCAGATAGAACAGGGTCTGTACTCATCGTTGCGCAGGTAATGATATCCGACTCGCGAACCGCCGCTTCCAGATCTTTCGCAACACTTGCGTTACGATCCTGTGCAAACGCCTCAGCATTTGCGCGCGTGCGGCTCCAGACAGTGAACTCGGCCCCCGCAAACCCGGCGCTATACGCATCATGCAAAGACCGCGCGACAGTGCCTGATCCGATGATTAAAATTTTGCGGCTCTCAGGCCGTGCAAGGCGCAATGCCCCTAGCAAACTGTCGCCCGCCGTTTTCCATTTGGTGATCAGATGAAAATCAATAATCGCCTCAAGCCGCCCATGGGCATCATCAAACAAGGACACAGCCCCATTGATCATCGGTACCCCAAACTGCGGATTGTCAGGAAAGACAGTGGCGCATTTCACGGCCAGCCCAAGCCCGTCAATCCAGGCAGAGCGGTTCAGCAACGTATCCTTACCGCGATATAAAAATGTATCGGAAATTTCGGCTTTCGGCAGGGTGTGCCCGTGTTTCAAAGCCTCTGTTAGCCCGATCCAATCAAGGTTCTTCTCGCCGTCTTCAAAGCCGATCTGAATGCTCATGCTGCGTCCGCCATATCTAATAGCCCGGCTTCAACCAAACGCGCGGCCCAGCCTTGCGGGCCTTCAAATAGATGCGTTTGCCAACCGCGCGCTGCAGCCGCCTCGATGTTTTCAAGGCGATCATCCGTAAACAACAAATGCACTGGTGCCACGCCACAATCGGCCTCCAACTGTGCGTAGATATCAGCGTCAGGTTTGATCACCTTCATATGGCCAGACACATAAGCACGGTCAAATTCATACAGGAAGTCATAAGCGCCCTGAGCAATTGCAAAAGTTTCCACCCCAAAGTTCGTCAAAGCAAACACAGGCACGCCCTTACTTTGCAACGCGCGCATCAAACGAACAGAATGGGGGATCACAGGGCTTGCCATTTTAAGCCAGGCATCATGCCAAATCCGAATGTCATCGCGCAGCTCTGGGTACAGATCAGCTGTTTCATAAACCACATCGCGAAAATTCTCACCGCGATCTATGCGATCATTCATCACGTGCAAATCAACGGTTTCAAACACTGCGCGGCGACGTTCTTGGCCTATGACACTGTCATAATACCGCTCGGGTTGCCATTCGATCAGCACGTTTCCAATGTCGAAAACAACAGCATCTACTGTCATGCGGTTTTTCCTTTTGCAGCCCTTAACGCGCGTTCCAGTGAATCCAGAAACCGCGATCTGTCAGCTTTTGAGAACGGCTTGCCACCGCCCCCTGCACCTAACGGGTTCGCTTCGCGCAGGTCCGACATTAGATCACGCATCGCAAGCCGTTGCCCGATGTTAGCCACCGTGAACCGATCCCCGTTGTGCTGCAACACTTCTGCGCCCGCTTCGACGCATTTCGCGGCCAAAGGGATGTCGCCTGTGACGACCACATCCGAAGGACCGCAGCGGTCCGCGATCCACATATCGGCCACATCCGGGCCTGCATCGACAATGATGTTTTCCACCAATGGGTTGGCAGAAGGGCGCAGACCACCGTTAGAGACGACAAACATCGTCACGCAATGGCGCGTTGCGACCTTTTCCGCCTCTGCCTTAACGGGGCAGGCATCTGCGTCGATGTAAAGGCTCATGCATATAGCGCTTCAGCGTGGAAGGTGATGTGATCTTCCATAAACGACGAGATAAAGAAGTAGCTGTGATCATAGCCTAGCTGCATGCGGAAATTCATGTGCTGACGACGCTTTGCGGCGGCTTCGGCCAGTGCTTCTGGCTTGAGTAGATCAAGGAACTGATCATTTGTGCCTGTGTCGATCAGAATTGGTCCGTTAAAGCCTTTGTCCTGCATCAGCAAAGTCGCGTCATGCTCGGCCCATGTGCTCTCGTCACTTCCAAGGTAGGCAGCAAGTTGTTTGCGACCCCAGTCAGATGTTGTTGGATTACATATTGGCGCGAAGGCAGAGACAGAGCGGAAACGTCCTTCCAAATTCATCGCCATCGTCAATGCACCGTGACCACCCATAGAGTGGCCCGTGATGCTTTGACGTTCCATATCAACTTCGAATTGATCCTCGATCAAGGCGGGTAATTCATCGGTCAGATAGCTCCACATCTTGAAATGCGGCGACCATGGGCTTTGCGTTGCGTCCACATAAAATCCGGCACCTTGGCCGAGGTCATAAGCCTCGTCATTCGCCACACCCTCACCGCGTGGGGATGTGTCTGGAAACACAAGCGCGATACCTTGTTCAGCAGCCCAATTTTGCGCACCGGCTTTGACCATCGCGTTTTCATGGGTGCAGGTCAGACCTGACAGAAACCACAAAAGCGGCACAGGACCATTAGCGGCGTCCGCAGGCATGAACAGACCGAACGTCATATCGCCGCCGCACACCTCGGATGCATGGGTGTAAACGCCTTGTGTGCCGCCAAAGCAGGCATTCTCGGAAACGGGTGTCATAGTGGTCATACTCCAGTTGAGTGGGCGAGTACCTAAAGGTTACTGACCCATCCTATTATCAAAGAAACCGTTAAAATGCTGATCGCTGTCGATACCAAGATCGCAGCAGAAACACGTTGCGGCGCGACATTGTAGTGTTGTGCCAACATGTAGACATTGCCAGCAACGGGCAAGGCCGCAGCAGCGATGATGACGCTGGCGGAATAAGGATCAATCGGGAATATCCAGATTGCGGCAATTGCAACAAACGCAGGGTGTAGCACCAGCTTGCAAAACGACAGCCACAGGGCAACTTCGATCTTCTCGGTAGATTTACCGGCCAAGGATGCGCCGATTGCAAATAGTGCGCCAGGTGTTGCCGCCGCCCCAAGCAGTTGGACAAATGCGTTGACAGGTTTCGGCAAAGGCACTCCTGTTGCGGACCACATAAAACCTAGAACAATCGAGAAAATCATCGGGTTCTTTAGCAAACCGATACCGATGGTCTTGAAAATCGTCACATCAAAGCGCCCATCCCGTGCGATCGACATCAAGATGACGATCAGGCTAGAGAAGACCACCAAATCTACGGCCAAAACCAGCATCACAGGACCGATTGCTTGTTCTCCCATCAAAAGAACCAGCATGGGGACGCCTAGAAAGCCTGTGTTTCCAATGACTGCGCATTGCGCTTCAATCGCAGTGCGCCGCATGCCTTGACTGCGCAACAGTGCCACGATCGTTGCGACACCATAAATGAATGCAGTGCCCCACAAATAAGCGACGACAAGCCGACCATCCCAAACCTCGCCCAGCGATAAATTCGCGGAAAAGCGAAACAGCATCGCGGACAAAGCAAAGTAGAACACAAATTTCGTCAGGTAGGACGTTGCCTCGAGCGTAAAAAAGCCCGTGCGCCCTGCGCCGTATCCAAGCGCAATGATGGCAAAAAACGGCAATGTCTGTAAGAAGATATCAAGCATTGATCTAGAGGTAACTTGCCCAGTGGAACGGGGCAAGACCGAAGCGATCTTAGCATGCCCAAAACGCCACACAGACGGACTTTCTCTGGACGATCCTCAAGCATATTGGGAATGCTTGTCCTCTTATGCTAATAATTTCGCTCTGCTGTGATGGTTGGATTGCTGCTTGGGAGACTGTGGTGAATTTACAAGATACAGCGATCCGCAAGGGGCGCAAATTCGATCAAGTCTTGGATGGTGCGCGAGAGGTCTTTCTTGCGGAAGGTTTCAGTGCGACCAATATGGATCATGTCGCGCGTGCCAGTGGTGTGTCCAAAGCAACCCTTTATAGCTATTTTGCCGATAAAAAGAGCCTGTTCATCAATGTTGTCCAAACCGTTTGCGCGCATCAAGCCGATCAAGCAATGCAGCACATTGATCAAACAGCACCGCCAGCGGTTGTTCTAAGCAATGCTGCGCGTCATTTACTCGGGTTTATGACGTCGGATTTTGGTCAGCGCATCTTTCGTATTTGCGTTGCAGAAGCAGATCGCTTCCCCGAGCTTGGTCTTGCCTTTTATCAAAGCGGACCAATGATCGTGCGCGAGAAAATCGGTGAATACCTTCGCGATGCGGCTGCAAATGGGGCGCTGTCCATTGCTGACTTTGATCTTGCCGCCGATCAATTTGCAGAATTATGCAAAGCGGATGTTTTCACCAAGATCCTATTCGGTGTTCAAACCAAGTTTGACCAAGCCGAGCTGGACCGCATCATCGAAGGTGCTGTGACAACCTTTCTTACACGGTACGAAGCCTAGTCAAATCTTGGCACCAAAAAAGGGCAACGGCGCAATTTCAACGCCGTGCGGCATCGTTGTCAGCATCCTACCGCGCCGTGTGTCGCGATACCCGAACCCTAGCCGTGCTAAACGATTGCGAAGATCATCCTCGGATTTCGAGCGTTTGATCACTGGGCTCACCATGGTCAAAACCTCCGCCACGATGAGCGAATTCGAATTTTGGTAAGTCATTATACGTCCCCTCGTGTTTGTTTCTCACTCAACAACAAGGTGGGCAGCAATTGCGGCGCTTGTTGTCCAATCGCGCGGCAACTTAATGCCGAAGGCACGATTTAGAACAGCGATAGACTAAACAAGTGAAGAACGGATTAAAGGCCCGCGTCTGCCTGAATTTGCTTGCGCGATTTGCGCGCGCGCTCTGTCGCAGACTTCAATTGACCACACGCGGCCATAATATCTTCGCCGCGTGGTCGACGGATTGGCGATGCATAGCCGGCCTTGTAGATGATATCCGCAAAGCGATGAATGCGGTTTCCTGACGAACGCTTGTAAGGTGCGCCGGGCCATTCGTTAAACGGAATAAGGTTGATCTTGGCAGGAATGCCTTCAATCAGTTGCACCAGACGGTGCGCGTCTTCTTCGCTATCGTTTACACCGTCGAGCATCACATATTCAAAGGTAATGCGTTCTGAATTGGACACGCGCGGATAAGCGCGCAGGGCTTCGACCAATACTTCGATATTCCAGCGTTTGTTAATTGGAACCAGCTTGTCGCGCACCTCATCGGTGGTGGCGTGAAAACTAATTGCCAGCTGGCAGCCGATTTCTTCAGCCGTACGCGCGATTTCGGGCACAACGCCGGATGTGGAAAGGGTGATCCGACGGCGCGAAAGCTGAATGCCCTCAGGATCCATTGCGATCTTCATAGCGTCGCGCACGTTCTCGAAGTTATAAAGTGGCTCGCCCATGCCCATAAGCACAATGTTGCTCAGCAGACGTGTCTCATCCTTGGGCGCGCCGGGTTCTGGCCATTCGCCAAGGTCATCGCGCGCGATCATGACTTGTCCGATGATTTCACCTGCCGTCAGGTTACGCACAAGCTTTTGGGTGCCTGTGTGGCAGAAGGAACAAGTTAACGTGCAGCCAACCTGCGAAGAGACGCAGAGCGTGCCGCGACCGTCTTCAGGAATGTAAACCACTTCGACTTCATGGCCGCCCGCGATCTTCACCAAATACTTGCGTGTCCCGTCCTCGGATACTTGACGGGTGACGACTTCGGGGACTTCGATGACAAATTTTTCGGCGAGGTCTGCACGGAAAGACTTGGAGAGGTTTGTCATCTCTTCAAAGTCGCGTTTGCCCCATTGATAAATCCATTGCCAAATCTGGCCAACGCGCATCTTGGCTTGCTTTTCGGGGGCACCTGCCTGGATCAACGCCTCGCGCATGCCGTCGCGGGTCAGCCCAACGAGGTTGATAGGCCCCTCGGGTAGTTTGCGAGGGATCGTGAGTACATCTTGCGTGATCGGAGCATTGGCCGTCATGTGGATACGCCTTTTGATGGGTTGCGCTGCCTATACACTGGATTCGCTATGAAAAGAAAGCGGTGCGGGTGGCGCGTCGAAAACCACGCACCTTACATGTACAAAACCGCAGTAAGGTGACGTGCTGCGCACTCAACCCAGACCGGGAGTTACTGGCAGCGTTTCTCTGATTCTTCTGCAGAGGCTGTGAATCCCAGCAACGAAAACGTGTCTTTCGTTTGCGTGCCGCGACCAGAGCGTCCTGTCAAAATTGCGCTGCTGCCACGTTTCATTGCTGTGATGATCTTTGCATCATCTGCAGTTGTCGCAGGCCAAGCCCATTCACCGTCTGTGAACAGCTCAAACTCGGAACCACTGATGTTCATGTTCACAGTTGATCCGCTTGCAAAAGGATAGCCACCCGTAAATGTTACCTGGCCAGTGACACCTGATTCTGGACGATTAAAGACAAATAGCAAAATATCGCCACGTCTTGCGGCAACAACACGACCACCGCGTGTGTTGACCGTCTCTTTCGGGGATGAAACGCTCCAGCATTCCTTAGGATTGCTTTCTACGAAAACGCTCCAATCGGTGTTTGCGCCAACGCGGTTTGTGCTTTGCGCCTGAGCAAATGCGCCAGTGGCAAAAAGGGCCATCGCCGCTGCAATTCCTGTGCGCGTGATCCATGATTTCATAGTGTCCAGCCTCCAGCCGTCCGTAGCCTCAATCGTAACCTGTTGCGCAGCGCCTGTTTCCGGCTGTTGACGCACATGGTATTTTTCTTCTCGACAAAAGCACATTAGCCTGAAATCCACCACAGGTGAATGCCTGCTTGGCATTTTTTCGCCGTTCAAATTTAGGAGAACCTTATGCCGTCACCAGCCCCTTTAGCCGAAATTTGGCGCGGCCAGTTCTTGGAAAGCCTCCATTTGGGCCACGCGATCATTTGTGATGGCAAAGGTCAAGTGGTTGAGGCATGGGGCAACCCCGATGAAATCGTGCTGCCACGCTCGTCCTCGAAGATGCTTCAGGCGATCCCTTTGATCACCTCTGGCGCAGCTGATGCGGCAGGTTTGACGACCGAACAGCTTGCGCTTGCCTGTGCGTCGCATCAAGGGGCTGCGATCCACACGGATCGTGTAAGCAAGTGGTTGGATGACCTTGGACTGGGCGAAGATGATTTGCGGTGTGGCCCGCAAATGCCGGCGGATGTCCCTGCAAAGACCGCCCTTATAAAGAGCGACAGCAGCCCTTGCCAAATTCATAACAATTGTTCGGGCAAACATGCAGGCTTCTTGACCTTGTCCAAGCACCTTGGCGCAGATGCCGAGTATATTGATCCGTCTCATGCGGTTCAAAAGGCAGGGCTTGATGCCTTCGAAGACCTAACACAAATGACATCACCCGGTTTCGCGATTGATGGCTGTTCTGCCCCCAATTTTTCGTCCTCATTGCAGGGAATTGCGCGCGCGATGGGCTTTTTTGCCTCTGCACACACGCGCTCTGATAGTGTCAGTTGCGCCGCCTCACGCTTGACCGAAGCAATGGCATTGCACCCAGAACTTGTCGCGGGTGAAACACGTGCTTGTACGGAACTCATGCGTGCGATGGGTGGCAAAGTAGCAATCAAGACAGGCGCAGAAGCTTTCTACGTCGCGATCCTGCCTGAACAACAACTGGGCATCGCGCTAAAGGTGGTCGACGGGTCAACCCGAGGTGCAGAATGCGCCATTGCGGCCCTCTTGGTCCGTCTTGGTGTGTTGGAAGCGAACCACCCGGCAACCCTAAAACGCATGAACGCCCCGATCACCAATTGGCGTGGGACGCTCACAGGGTGCATTCGGCCAGCGTCTGGCCTGCTGACTTAAGCGTTGGTTGCGGCGGTCAGAGCCGCATCCATCAACGTTTTGATACCACGCTCGGATGTGTCAGCGACAACGCGACCGATCTCTTTCTTGCCTTTCAGCACAACCAATGTTGAACGGCGGGGAATCTTCAAGCGGCTGGCCATGTCGGACTTGCCATATGTGTCCCAATCCACATTGATGAATGTGATGTTCTGTTCATATGCACCGTTCGCTGACTTGAGCGCGTTCAAGACACGCTCTTGCGCGCGGCACGTCCCGCACCAATCCGCTTTGAAATCCAGAAAGACAGTTTCGCCGGCAGCAAGACGTTCTTTCATCAAGCCGGGTGTGTAGTCCAACGGCGCGGCAAAGGCGGGAAGGGCAGGCAAAACAAGCGTTGCTGCGCCGCTTAGGATCAAAGTTCTGCGGTTCATAGGGTCACTCCTTGAAAGGTTGATTTACAAAATAACGGACAAGTCTTGTAGCCAGATTGGCATGATGTCGAGCAGCCAGCTTTCTATGACATAGTGCCACTTGAAGAATAGCATGAGACCGACGGCGATAAATATTGCCCCAAGCAAAGGGCGCGCAGCAGTTGCAAACCGGCGCATCGCGGCTTGGCGTTTTTGCAAGGCCGAGCGCGCGCCGTAGCCTAGCACTAGAATGATGGTGGAAATACCCAACGCAAAGAAAACCATGATAGCGGTCGCGCGCATCAGGCTTTCGCCTTGGCTTGCCAATGAAATTGCACCGCCCAAAGTCGGTCCAACGCATGGGCTCCATACAGCGCCAAGCAGCATCCCACCGACGAATTGACCCGTGATCGACCCGCGATCCACATCATCCAAACCGCTATCCGCGCGCGCTGCAAAGCCGGCGGTTGCGGTCGAGAACACAGCGGAGGCTTGCGGAACCACCAAGACGATCCCGAACAGGATCATCAAGACTGCCCCCGCTTGCGCAATATCGTCTGCGTTCAAACCGACAGCACGGCCAAAGGCCGACACGGCAACACCAAGCACAACGAAAGACAGGCTCATCCCCGCAGCAAGCGCAACGGGTCCCCATCGGCTTGCTTGTAGTGCCGTCGCCAGAACAATCGGCAAGACGGGCAAAACACAGGGGTTAATCAGCGTCAGCAATCCTGCGCCAAATGCGAAAAGTAATTCCATGAGTACGGATTAGGGCGAAAGGGCGGTGCCTGTCACCCCTCAACGCATTAACGGGCGTTCAACTGTCCGTGGGTTTTTGTTTCGAAAGTTGTACCAGAAGAATACCAACTGTGATCACCAGCACCCCGATAATATCCATCGCCCCCAACTGTTCGCCTAGCAAAAGTGCCGCGATAGCGACGCCGAAGAACGGGTTGAGAAAGTGAAAGGTTGACGCCCGCACAGCGCCGATCCTCTCGACAAGACTGAACCAAATGAACGTCGCAACAAGCCCGGGGATCAAGGTGGTGTAGCTGAAGGCGAGGGCAAGTTTTACGGTAGGGTTCAGGAAAAGCGTTTCCGTGAAGGCCGAAACAACGCCAAGGATGGCAGACCCGACCAGCATTTGAAGTCCAACGATCATCAAAAGGTTGCCCCCGGAAGACGCGCCTCGCATCGCAAGTGTCGCGACACTTAAGCCAATTGCGCCGATAACGCACAACGCCATGCCAAATACATCCGCTGTTCCGTTAAAACGTGCGCCCATAATCAGGACAACGCCAGCGATCCCCAAGATCAACCCGATGATTCCTTGCAAGGGCAGCCGGTCTTTCAAAAACAACCAACCCGCACCAGCCACCAACAGGGGCATTGTCGATGCGATGATCGAGGCAAGAGACGCTTCAATCGTCTGCATCGCTACAAAGTTAAGACCAAGATAAAGCGCATTCTGGCAGAGACCGAAAACAAAGACGGCGCGCCACTGGGTGCCCGTCAGTTTCCAGTGCTGACCCAGTGCTTTCGCAATCGCGATACCGATCAGACCAGAAACCAGAAACCGTAAACTAAGCGAAGCAAGTGGCGATGCATCTTGCACAATGATGCGCGCGGATGTGAACGCGCTTGACCACATCACGGCAAAGGCCAAGCCCATCAGAAGTGCGCGAATGTCCATGCGGTCTCTCCCAAATTGAAAAGGGCCGCCCAAGTTAGGCGACCCTTTCCGAATATCAATCAGTGCGGATGCACGATTAGCCGTTAACGCTGTCTTTCAACGCTTTGGCGATTGTCATCTTCACAACCTTGTCCGCGTCTTTCTTGATCTGCTCACCCGTTGCAGGGTTGCGAACCATACGCTCAGGACGCTCACGGCAATAGATTTTGCCAACGCCTGGAAGTGTC
>CBFIGL010000002.1:0-222621 GCA_965662135.1 Planktotalea sp.
CTCTGGCGGCAGCTCCAGAAAATCCTCAGCAATCTCGCCCATCAACACAACAGGCCATTCTACAAGACCCGAGACCTCGCGCAAAAGGCCTGCGTCTTCAACGACTTCAAGGCCATTCGCGAACGCTTGGTTCTTTGCATCTTCCCAAATTGCATCTGCGCGCTCGCCTGCGTTCAGAACCACAAAAGCACGTTTTAGCTGAGCCTCATAATCCTCAAAATTATTCACAGAAATCTGCGAAGGCGCCATGAACCGATGACCATGGGTGGTTTTGCCAGAAACAATTCCGTCAACCTCCAAAGGAACAACGTCACTGCCAGCTTCGTCGCTGAGAACACACAGGATTGAATGCAACGGACGCACCCAACGCAAGCTCCCAGCGCCCCAGCGCATGGATTTCGGCCAAGGGAAATTACGGATGGTCTTTTCTAACACCTCGGCAATAATATCTGCCGCAGGGCGTCCGCACTTTTCAATGCTCGCGAAATAGATCGCGCCTTTTGGCGTGTCGCGTTCTTCCAACTGGTCGCGGGTCAGACCTGCACCGCGCAGAAAGCCTTCAATGGCTTTGTCAGGTGCGCCGACTTTCGGTCCTTTGCGCTCTTCACGCACAGTAGGGCTTTCCGCCAACAATCCATCAACGGTCAGGCACAAACGGCGCGGCGTCGAAAACGCAGCAGCAGACGCATAGGTCAAACCCGCCTCAACCATTCCATCTGTCATCAGCTTTTTCAGATCATCTGCGGCCTTACCCTGCATACGCGCGGGAATTTCTTCGGAGAACAGTTCGATCAGCAGATCAGGCATCAGTTATTTCCCTCAAATTGGTCGCGGGGCGGGCAAGCCTCCCCCGTGGGCGAGCCATCATAGGCTTTCGCGCCGCAATCATTAAGCTCATGCCATACGTAACCGCGCCCGTCCTCGGTGATCGCGACAACGCGGTCGACTCCGTAGGCGAAATTCTTTTCGGACAAGAACGTCAGCGCAGTGCCTGCTTCCAGTTCTGCGCCAAGGGCTTCTGCATCAAAACAGTCAAACCAAGGCGGCGCATTTCGCGGCTCTGCATTGTCAACACCCACATATGTTTCGGTCAGTAACGAATGGCTCATCTGCGTGGTGAAACACGCGCGGTAGCGAATGGGCGAGCTGTCTGCGTCGATGGCCTGAAAGTCCTCGAACAGAATCGGTTCAGGCTCGCCTGACACCAAGGACACAAGTTGCACATCCGTATCGCCTGTGGCCGAGACCTCTTCATAAAAGGCATAAACCTGCAAATAATACATGGCCCCACCGGCCAGAAGCGCTGATAACACGGTGAACCCCGCTAGAAATTGTCCCAGTCTCATTGAACGAACCCGCCCGCATCCGTTTGCACAAACGCATCAGCGCAGGCTTTGGCCAATGTGCGAACACGACCGATATAGGCTTGGCGTTCGGTGACCGAAATCACACCACGCGCATCAAGCAAGTTGAAGATATGGCTGGCCTTGATGCATTGATCATAAGCCGGATGCACCATGATGATGCGTTTGCCGGTCTTTGGGTCGGCATGCTCTTGCGCTAGGATATTGGCGCATTCTGCTTCGGCTTCTTCAAAGTGGCGCAGCAAGACGTCGGTGTTGGCCACGTCAAAATTGTAGCGACTGTGTTCTTGTTCGGTCTGCTTAAACACATCCCCATACGTCAGCGCGATCGGTGCCTGCGGATCGTTGTAGGGCATGTCCATCACATGATCGCAGCCAAGAATATACATCGCCAATCGCTCTAACCCGTAGGTCAATTCACCCGAAACGGGTGCGCAATCGTGACCTCCGACCTGCTGGAAATAGGTGAACTGGCTGACTTCCATACCATCGCACCACACTTCCCAACCAAGCCCCCACGCACCAAGCGTCGGGCTTTCCCAATCATCCTCAACAAAGCGGATGTCGTGCATGTCCATGTCGACACCGATCGCTTCAAGCGAACCAAGATAGAGCGCTTGCAAATCCGGCGGGCTGGGTTTGATCACAACTTGAAATTGATAGTAGTGCTGCAAGCGGTTGGGGTTCTCGCCATAGCGTCCATCTGTCGGACGACGCGATGGTTGCACATAGGCTGCGGCCCACTCTTTTGTGCCAAGTGCGCGCAAGGTTGTTGCTGGATGAAACGTCCCAGCACCAACCTCCATGTCATAGGGCTGCATCACAGCACAGCCCCGCGCCGCCCAATAGGCTTGCAAGCGCAAGATAATCTCTTGAAATGACTTGGGTTTTTCTGAATTTTTCACAAACGCCACCTGCTAGATCGCACGCCCCGCGTGCCTTTGGGGTTGATTAGCTGTTGCGCCCGCGCGGGTCAATCAATCAACATGTGGCCCTATTCACGCAAATGTTGCGTAAATCCTGTGGACTATTGCCTAAAAATTGCCGAAAACCTCTCTTAATCTGCCCTCATAGCAGGCCGACACATCGGTCCGATCATATTCCATGTCCAGCAGTTCGATTTTCGAGGCTATTTCCATGAAACGAATTTTTCTAACCTTTACTTTTATCTTGTTCGCCGCGTTGCGACCTGCCTATGCGCAAGATGCGGCTTGGGTGCAAATTGAAGCCCAGCCAAGTCTGACCGCTGCTGAAGAGCGCGCGCGGGCCTATGCAGCAAACCTACCGGATGTGAATGGATTTTCGCTTGGCGGTGGCTGGTATGCAGTCGCACTAGGACCCTACACTCCGGAAGATGCCGCAACGGTCTTGCGCGGGTATCGCAACGAAGGTCGCATTCCAGGCGACAGCTTCGTGGCTTTCACCGCTTCTTTCCGGCAGCAATTCTGGCCGGTTGGGGCGAACCTGTTGAACGTCACGCCTTTGGCCCCCGCACTATCAAGCGAACCTGTCACCCAAGAGGTTGCGCAAGCCGCTGACCCAGCGCCTCAGCCCGAGCCCGAACCAGAAGCATCTGACGAAACACCACGCGAAGCACGCGCAAGCGAAGCCGCATTGTCACGCGATGAAAAGAAAAACCTACAAATCGCTTTGCAATGGGCCGGCTTTTACAATGCTACCATTGATGGGGCATTCGGGCGCGGCACACGCAATTCCATGTCCGCATGGCAAGAGGCAAACGGATTTGAAGTGACAGGGATATTGACCACAAACCAGCGTGTTGTCTTGTTCCAGCAATATAACGCAGTTCTGGATGGCCTTGATCTGCGACTTGTCGACGACACAGACGCGGGCATCGAGATTGCTATGCCGATGGGCGCGGTTAAATTTGATCGCTACGAATCTCCGTTCTCGCATTACGAAGGCACTGGTTTCGTCCAGGGCGCGAAAGTTATCCTGATTAGCCAAGCAGGTGATCAAAATACACTCTTCGGTCTTTATGACATTCTACAAACCCTTGAAACCGTGCCACTGGATGGACCGCGCAATCGCAATCAGAACGACTTTACTTTGGTCGGGCAGAATGACGATTTCATTTCACATACCGAAGCAAGCCTGAAAGACGGTCACGTCAAAGGTTTCATGCTGATCTGGCCCACTGGTGATGAAGAACGCCGCACTCGGCTTTTGGGAGAAATGCAGATCAACTTCACCCGTCTGGAAGGTGTCCTTGATCCGACTGCTGGTATGGACGAATTGCAGCAGATCGATCTGGTATCTGGTTTGAAAATTCGCACGCCAAAACTGTCCCGCAGTGGTTTCTATGTCGCTTCGAACGGTTCAGCGCTAACAACTCTGGAGGCGGTACAATCATGCAGCCGGATCACAATTGACGGTGATTATGACGCACAAGTTGTTGCAACAGATGAAAGCAATGGCCTTGCCTTATTGCGCCCTGACGAAGCCCTTGCCCCGGCAGGCATCGCAAGTTTCCGCAGCGGTGCGCCGCGTCTCAAGACAGAGATTGCTGTAGCCGGCTATCCTTTTGAAGGCGCGCTGAATGCACCAACGCTGACTTTCGGAAAACTCGCTGATTTACGTGGACTTGGCGGGGAAACGACCTTGAACCGCTTGGATTTGGACGCGATGTCAGGCGATGTGGGTGGACCCGTTTTGGACGCTGCTGGCGCGATCATAGGCATGCTGGCCCCTAAAGACATGAAAGGCCGTACATTGCCAGCAGGCGTCGGTTTTTCCGTCCCCAATAGCGTGATTGCTGACATGCTGACAGATGCAGACATTGCGGTGAACCAAGCAACGCAAAATGCGGCCTTGCCCACAGAGGATCTGGCAAGTGTCGCCGCAGACATGACAGTGTTGATCAGCTGCTGGGAATAATTTTAGCCGTTTAACACATCAGGTGTGACATGAATAAGCGTTGGTCCTTTATGGGCCAACGCTTTTTTCATGTCGCGTGCCAAAGCATCCAGCGAAACGGGGCGTGCACTGGCGGCACCGTAAGCTTCTGCCAACTTGCAGAAATCAGGATTGCGTGCGATCACGGCATTAGGGGCAATCTGGCTGCGCACCATACTATCTTCGATCTCTTTCAGCTTGCCATTGTCCCAAAGCAGGATCGGCAAACACAGATCTAACTCAACCGCGACACCCAGCTCTTGAAGCGTGTATTGAAAACCGTAGTCCCCCGCGATCGCGACAACAGGCTGATCCCCTAGACCAATCTTGCCCCCAATCGCTGCGGGCAGCGCATAGCCAAGGGTGCCAAAGCCGAAAGGATGGTGCCAATGGGCAGATATTGGCATGTCCCACACTTCTTTCGCCACATAAGCAAATTGGGTCATATCGGAAAAGAACATCGTATCCTCTGGCACAGCCGCACGCAGAGCATCACAAATGGGAACAATTCCGGGACGTTCTGCATCGGTTTCACTGCGCCAGCGCGCGCGGGACGCGACGACAAGGTCGCGATCCCAACAGGGCGCGCGATCATCAACGCGCGCAGGGATCGCAATCGCGACGGCGCGCAAAAAGGCTTCAGCGTCCCCATGAATAAGAAGATCATCTGATTTACCCTGCACCAGAACACTTGGGTCTAAATCAACGCGGATCATCGGGCACGAATGGCCCAAATCTTCGCGCCAAATGTCTACCTCAGCCAGCTCGGTGCCGACGGCGATTACCAGATCTGATTGCGCAAAAATCGACGCTGTATCTGCGCGCGCAAGGGTGGCCCCGAAATCAAGCGCCGTGCCGACAGGCACAATCCCACGCCCTGCATATGTGGAAAAACTTGCGGCACCTGTCATGCGCATCAGATCGCCTACGACGTCAGCCCCGGCAACCGCCCCGCCCCCGAACACAAAGATGGGCTTTTGCGCGTTTAGGATCATGGCCACCGCTTTATAGATTTGATCATGCGGCGCTTGCGGTTTGGCCGGCATTGGCAAAGGCGACGGCGCAGCATCAGCCATGCTACCTGCTAAAGCGATCGGAACCTGAACATGTTTCGAGCGAGGGCGCGCATTTGAGAACTCTGTGAAGGCGCGATCAATCAGTTGATAGGCCGCACTTGCACTACGTGCTTCTTCGGACCAGTCACACACCGTGCGCGCGGCCCCAGCCTGATCCAGCATTTGATGGAGTTGCCCGCGTTTGGCTGATGTCTCATCCAGGCAGGACGAAATCGCCAACACAGGCACGCTATCGGAATAGGCTTGCCCCAGCGGTGTCATCGTATTGCACAGGCCCGGCCCTGTTATCACATAGGCCACCCCCGGCTTACCAGTTGCGCGCGCATAGCCATCGGCCATAAACCCGGCACCTTGTTCGTGACGTGCAAGAACGTGTGTGATTCCTGCCTCTTCGATGCCGCGATACATCTCGACGTTGTGCACACCGGGAATACCAAAAATAACATCGACGCCACGGGCTTTCAGCATGTGCGAAATCTGTGCACCTAGGGGTCTTTGAGCCATATTAGCCTCTCCAAAATCCGACGGTCAGAATGGCGTACACCGCTAGGAGTTCAAGACGCCCGATCAACATACCCATCGCAAGAAGCCATTTTGCAGTATCGTTTAATCCACCAAAGTTACCCGCAGGTCCAATCTCAGGGCCAAGACCGGGTCCGATATTGGCCAAGGCCGCGGCCGCACCAGACAGAGCAGTGATCAGATCAAGGCCTGTCATGCTCAGCGCAACTGCCAGCAATCCCAATGTCACGACGAAGAAAACGAAGAACGACATGACAGAACTCAGCACATCTTCGCTCACCGTGCGACCTTCGTAGCGCGGTGAAAAGACACCGTTCGGTGAGTGAATCCGCTGCATCTGTGTGCGAATAGAGGCGAACAAAAGTTGATACCGAAATATCTTGATCGAACAGGCCGTCGAGCCCGCGCAACCACCGATCAAACCCGCGAAAAAGAACAGGGCGATCAAGAACGACCCCCACATCATATAATCCGCGCTGGCGTAGCCTGTGCCTGAGACGATGGATATAATATTGAACAGTGCGCTCCTGAAGGCCGGTTCAAACGCGCGATCTTGGCCAAGTGCCAACACGGCTGCGCAAAGCAGGACCAATACCCCGATTGTCATTAGGAATCCGCGCACTTGCGCGTCGCGAAACACCGCCATTTCATTGCCGTTCAATAGCTGCACGTAGCGCACAAAAGGCAGCGCGGCGAGCACCATAAAAAACGAAGCCGCGTATTCAATGGACCCTGTAAACACCCCGAAAGAGGCGTCATAATTAGCAAATCCACCCGTTGCGACTGTTGTCATTGAATGCACACTGGCATCAAAGGCATTCATGCCAAGCAACATATAAGTCAGCGCGCAAATAAGGGTGATGCCGACATAAATATATGAAATTTGTGATGCGATTGCGGTGGCACGGGGTAGAATTTTACCCATCGTGTCAAAGCCTTCGACCCGAAAGATTTGCATACCACCGACGCGCAGCTCAGGCAGGAAAACCATTGCCACAACAATGATACCCACACCGCCCAGCCACTGCATCAATCCGCGCCACAAAAGCAGACCCTTGGGCAGGCCATCCAAGCCTGAAATAACAGTAGAACCGGTCGTCGTCAGGCCTGACATGGCCTCAAAGAAAGCGTCGACAAACCGCAGCTCGGTGACGCCAAACATGAATGGCAAAGCACCAAAGATAGGCAAAGCAAGCCAAACGCCTGTCGTTAGCAAAAAGGTCTGCTGAATGCTAAGACCTTCTTTCACACCGTTCGAACAGGCAAGGGCGACCAAGCCGCCCACAAGCCCTGTTATCAATGCACTTTGAAGGAATGCAGGCCAATGGCCACGTGCTTCGGCAACATCCACCAGCAATGGCAATAGCATCGCTATGCCAAGCATCATGACCAACAGGCCGATCACATATCCAACTGGGCGCAGGTCCAACATAAAGCGCAGGCTTGGCCGACGACCCCTGCCCTGTCAAGCACTCAGGATGTGATTGCCGTACGTCTAAGCGTTTCTGGTCTTAGAGAACATGGTGACGGAAAACATGCAGTGCGATTTCGTCGCGGCGCAGGCCAACTTCTTTTAGCTGCTCATCACTCATGTCGTTATAATACTGGAATTCAGCCGAGCGCGAACGTGCTTCAGCAAAAGCATACATCGCATTCATGAAACCTTTTCCCATGCGGGACAGAAAACCAGAAGAGCGTGGTGCAACGTAATCAAGAACAGTCATGGGGCTACCTTTCAAAGTGTATCGTGTTGAGTTCTATTTAAACTCAATGCAACATATTGAAAGTACTTGGGTTTTGTTTATACTGCATTGCAGCATTGCGCGTTGTGCAAAGCTGCCCAAAGGGAAGCTGTACTAACCGACGTGGAACAATGTGCTAAACAATTTGGGATCAAGACTGGTTGCTGCAAAGCTTGGGCCTTCGGTCAACACACTGACAGCATCATGGCTGTGGAGACTTTCTTGATGCGACGCGACCACACGGAAATCACCGATACGGTCGTCATTTAAGAGTTGTTCACAGAACAGCCGCGCAGCGTCCTCGACGAAAATCGGGTTAGCTGCATTCAATTCGGCAAAGGCTTGTTCGTCTTCGCGTTTGACCATGACCTGCGTCTCAGTGGGAACTGCTTTGCGGCAATGGTCAATCAGGTCTTCAAACCAAAGGATTTGCTTGCCGATCAATTCTACCGAGATGCGCGCGACGGAACGCTGAGAATGCGGTGTTGCCAACTGCCCGCGTTCGCGGCGCGCGTGTTCGCTAAGTTCCAGCGAGCATGGGCAGGTTGACGAATAGACGTAATCCACATGCATGAATTTCTGCCGAACTCCGTTTTGTTCGGACAGCTCCAAAGCAATGTCATAATATTGATAACCCGATAGACCCGAGCGCAGGCTTTCAATCTTCACCGGGAAAGAGAAGCGCATCTGCAAGCGCGCGTCAAAGCTTTCCAAATCGGATTTGTAGTCATCCAAAGCCGCTTCAATCACATCAAAACTAAAGGTTTCTTCAGCGCGACGATAAAACGTACGCATGATGCGCGACATGTTTATGCCCTTCTTATCCGCCTCAAGACTGACCGTTCCTGTTACAGAGGTCTCAAGGGTCAAATCGCCACCATGTTTGGTGTGAAAGCGGATCGGTAGACGAAAATTGGAAATGCCAACATGCTGGATAACTTGCTTAGAGCCACGAATAAGCGAGCTTGGTCCATTTTGTAAGTCCGGCAAAGTCGCCTTATAGGCCGCATCAACAACAAAATCCTCGGGATAGTCGTTGCGAAGCACGTACTGTGCGTTCTGGCCCACAAGCGCGCGCAATTTCGGATCCAGCGCGTTTATCTCTTCGGAGCTCGCCGACGACACCCAATCCACCAAAAGCCGCAGCGCGGCTTTCGCATCGTCGCGGCGCGTCTTGGCGTCGCTATTGACATCTGATTGGATATTCATCTTTCGCCCCCCAAGAGCATTTCGTCCGCCCTATATATATGGGAGAGCGCAGATTTGCCTATGAATAAAACTTGTTGCCCTACCGAAAAGACGAAGCGATAGAGATCAAACACGACACATCCTTGTCGAAAATGATGTTGCTCTTCATCAGATCACCCGCGAAGATGAAAGGTAATCAACGGGAATTCCGCAATGCATGCTATTCTTGATCTTGAAAGTTACCCGCTAGATCAGCCGGAAAGCCCTGCCTACACTGCCTTGGTGAAACGATGCCAAGCTGACTTGGAAGCAGACGGAATGTTCAACCTTGAAGCCTTTATGCGCGCCCGGTCCATCGCAGAAGCTCTAGAGTATACTTTGCCGAAGTTCGAAGCGGACGCCTTTCGCCATGAACGCAAACACAACATTTACTTCAAAAAAATCATTCCAGATGTGCCAAAAGACTCAGCGCTATATACCGAATTTTCAACGTCGAACCTGACCCTGTGCGCAGATCAAATTGTGGATACGCCAGTCACACAGCTTTATGAATGGGATCCTTTCATCCGCTTTCTTGCAGATGTAATGAAACGTCCAAACCTGTACCCGATGGCGGATCCGCTCGCACGGGTGAATGTGATGGCTTACCACGCAGGCCAGGGATTGAATTGGCACTTTGATCGCGCGGAATTTACCACAACCCTTTTGCTTCAAGCCCCTATAGATGGAAGCAAATTTCTCTACCGCACTGATTTGCGCAGCGCTGACGATCCAAACCACGACGGCGTCGCAAAGCTTGTGCGTGGTGAAGATCCAAACGTGCAAACCTTGGATGTCACTGCGGGCACATTGAACGTGTTCCGCGGTGTGAACACGCCACACTGTGTGACACCCGCAATCGGCGAACGCCCGCGGGTGGTAAGTGTTTTTACCTATTTTGACAGACCCGGCGTGACCTTTAGCGCACAAGAGCAACATGGGTTCTACGGGCGCACGTCTTAGGCGTGCTCAAGAGCTTGTAAAATATCCGCAACCAGATCATCCGAATCTTCTATCCCAACGCTTAACCGGATCAATCCGGGCGAGATGCCAAGTGTTACTTTCTGATCCTCGGGCAAGCGTTGATGCGTTGTCTGCGCAGGTGGTGTTGCGATGGTTTTCGCATCTCCGAGATTGTTGGAAATCAGGGCAATTTTTAAGGCGTTCAAAACGCGGAACGATGCCTCTTTTCCACCCTTCACGTCAAATGACAGCATCGTGCCGCCGTTCCCCATTTGCGCCATCACCAGATCATGTTGTGGATGGCTTTCGTGGCCTGGGTAAATCAGGCGATCCAGTTTTGCATGACCTGCCAGGGCATAAGCCAGCTTTGCCGCCGTTGCCGATTGCGCACGCACGCGCAGATCCATGGTTTCCAACCCCTTCAGCATAATCCACGCTGTAAACGGGCTCATCGCGCCGCCTGTATGCTTCATGTAGGGTTCAACCTTGCCACGAATTAGATCGCGTGATCCAAGAATGACACCGCCAAGCGCGCGCCCTTGTCCGTCGATGTGCTTGGTTGCGGAATACACAACAATATCAACGCCTTGATCGATAGCTTTGGAATAAACAGGGGTTGCAAAAACATTGTCCGCCACCACCACTGCGCCAACACGATGGGCCATTTCGGTGACGGATTTGATGTCTACGACTTCAAGCGTGGGATTTGAAATCGTCTCGAAGAACACAACTTTAGTGTCCGTGCGGATTGCATCCTTCCAAGCGTTCAAATCGCGCCCGTCTACCAAGGTGACCTCAACGCCTATACGCGGTAGAATTTCATCTAGGATATACAAACAAGATCCGAACAAAGCGCGTGAACCAACAACATGGTCCCCTGCACTGAGAAGTGACATCAACGCGCCGTTGACCGCCGCCATTCCCGATGCCGTGGCAAACCCGTCTTCGCAGCCTTCAATCGCGGCCATGCGTTCTTCGAACATCGCGACGGTCGGATTGCCGTAACGCGCATAAATAAATTCGTCTGGTCCGGCGCTAATAAATCGCGCCTCAGCTTGCTCTGCGGTATCATAGACAAATCCCTGTGTCAGAAAGATCGCTTCGCTGACCTCGTTCCACTGGCTGCGTTTGGACCCGCTGTGGACCAGTTTTGTCCGTGTTTTCCAATCATTGCTCATCTCATTCTCCTTGCGCGGCGGCGGAAAGCCACGAAAAAACCCCGATGCGGTCAAGCAAACGGGGTTCCCGAGCATTGACCTTTTAGCGGCATGTTTAACGTGGCCCACAATCCGGTATCAAATCGCCACGACCGTCTAAATATGCCTGCGCAGACATATCGTCAACGCGCATTTGCGTCAGTCTTCAACTTCCATGTACTTTTGAAGCGCTGCAAACTGCATCCAAAGGAAACCAAACAACAGGATCGGAAAGCCAAAAGTTTCAATCTTGACCCAAGCGTCCGTCGACATGGTCCGCCAAATAATTTCGTTGCCGACAGCAAGTGCGCCAAACATCGTCGTCAGACGGCGCGTCAGGATCATCCATCCTTCTTGTGCCATAGGCAGAGCATCTGAGAGAACATAAGCCAAATAGCTTTTGCCTTGCACAAGCCCGACCCCGAGGATCACGGCAAAAAAGCCGTACACCAACGTGGTTTTCATTTTGAAAAAGCGCTCATCGTTGAAATAGGCTGTAAGTCCGCCGAAAAAGATCACCATGAAAGCCGTGAACATTTGCATGCGACTAAGCTTGCCCGTCAAATACCAAAGCGCCCCCATCGCGATCAACAATACAGGTACAAACACGACGGTAGCAGCAATGAAGCCTGAATAATCAGTCCCTGCGATCGTATACGTGTTGTCGCGCATCCGCAGATAAAGCAGGAAAAACACTAGCGTCGGGCCCAGTTCGAGAACCTGTTTCAAAATCGGATTGATGTCTTTTTCTTGCGCCATGTCAGGCTCCCTTTTGGCGTTTAGCCTGCAAATTCTACGATCACCGCGCCAAGCGCAATCAATGCCATTAATCCTATTCGACGTGGTCCAACCGTTTCTTTCAAAACGAGCCACCCGATAAGGGCCGCAAAGACCGTCGATGTTTCTCGCAAAATGGCGGCTTCGCCTACCTTGTCAAGGCGCGTTGCCAGCATGATTGAGCCAAATGACGCAAATGCGATCAACCCACCAATAAATCCACGCAACGCAAGCGGCGGCAGGCTTGGCGGATTTTTCATGCGTCTATAGTGGAAATACGCAATCGGCGGCATTGCAATGCCATCAATAAAGAAAAACCACGCGAGAAACGTGAACGGGTCTGCTGTCGCGCGAATACCGTAAGCATCATAAGTGGTATACAGGGCAACAAACAGGCCCGTCGCAACGGCTAGCCAAAGCGCAGGCACCAGCGTGGCACGGTCTTTCACCAGATAGATATAATTATAAAGCGCGAGGCCAAAAATTCCGCACAGTAGAACAAAAACCCCGCCCCATTGTGCCCAGTTAAAAGTCTCTCCGAAAATTAGATAAGCGCCAAAAACCGCAAACAACGGCCCTGTCCCGCGCACAACCGGGTAAACAACCGTGTAAGCCCCTTTGGTATAAGCAAACGCTTGGAGCAATTTGTAACCTAGATGGATAAGGAAGGCTCCAGCAAATATAGGCCACATATGCAGTTCGGGCCACGGCACGACAAACAACGCGATGGGGGCCGCCATAAGGCCATAACTTGCATCAATCGCACCGCGGCTAAGCCACGGATCATGCCGCCCTTTTTGCAATGCCCCGAAAACAGCATGCAGGAAAGCAGCGCTCAGCGCCAAAACAAGGGCTACGGTATGGCCTTGGCTGGTGCCTTCAAGGGAAATCAGCCACTCGGATAGGGTCATTTAGGGCCGCATGGGGGCCAGCCCCCGCCGCGCCTTGCGCGTCTCCCCCGGAGTTTACTTTGCAAGATGAAGCTCAAAGAGTGCGCCCTGTAAGCGCATTTGCGAAGTCTTCGGGATCGAAGGCATCAAGGTCATCAATTTGTTCGCCCACACCAATCGCGTGAATAGGTAGGCCGAATTTATCTGCAAGCGCGACCAGCACGCCCCCTTTGGCAGTGCCATCGAGTTTGGTCATTACAAGACCAGATACATCCGCAAGTTTCTGGAATGTTTCTACTTGGTTCAAGGCGTTCTGACCTGTCGTCGCATCTAGCACGAGCAATGTGTTATGCGGCGCGCTTGGGTCTTTCTTACGAATAACCCGCACGATTTTGGACAGTTCTTCCATCAGATCCGCGCGGTTTTGCAAACGTCCTGCCGTATCTATCATCAGCAGATCCGCGCCATCTTCTTCGGCTTTTGTCATCGCATCGAACGCAAGGCTTGCCGGGTCGGAGCCTTCTGGCGCGGTAAGAACCGGCACGCCGGCGCGGGTGCCCCAAACTTGCAACTGCTCGACCGCAGCCGCGCGAAATGTATCCCCTGCCGCGATCACGACATTTTTGCCTGATGCTTTGAACTGACTGGCGAGTTTGCCGATGGTCGTCGTCTTCCCCGAACCGTTCACACCCACCACCAAGACGACCTGCGGCTTCTTTGGATAGATCGGCAAAGGCTTCGCCACAGGTTCCATGATGCGCGTGATTTCGGCGGCAAGCAGAGTTTTGATTTCGTCCGTAGAGAGTTTACGCCCCATACGCCCTTCGGCCATATTGGCGCTGACCCGCAACGCAGTATCAACGCCCATGTCTGAGCTGATCAGCAATTCTTCCAGCTGCTCAAGCATGTCGTCATCTAGCACGCGGCGCGTCACCGTTTTGGGCGCGGCCTTGCCGATGATGCGACCAAGAATGCCCGTTTTAGCGGGCTCGACAGCTTTTGGTTCTACAGGGGTTTCTAGTTTTGGCGCGGGAGTCGGTACTGGGTCTGGCTGCGCTTTGACAACCGTGGCCGGTTCTGGCGTCGATTTGGCGACATCAGCTTCGGGCAATACCTCAGCTGCACTGCGTTCAACGTCAACTTGCTCAACAACATCGTCAATGACATCTGGGCTGACTTCGCCCCCGTCATCCACGATCGCATCCAAACCTTCTTCAAGCTTGGAAGAAGAATTGAACAACCGGTCTTTGAGCTTTTTAAAAAACGCCATGGTCAGAACTCCGCTAATCTCCTTCACCTAAAGACGAATTGCAAGATTTGAAAGGGCTGGGTGATTGAAATCATCACTGTTTGGCGCCACGCTAAGACCACGATCAAAAGGAAATCCCATGCTGCGCAGCCTCACACCTCTCGCATTTGTCCTAAGTGCCGCGCCGCTTTTAGCTGCCCCTTTGTCTGGCGATGCGTTTGAAGCCTATACTCGGGGCAAGACCCTGTACTTCAGTGAAGGCGGCGAAGCCTACGGTGCAGAGCGCTATTTGCCCGGACGGCGCGTAGAATGGTCATTCCTTGATGGGCAATGCAAGTCAGGCGAATGGTACCCGCAAGAGCAAGCTATTTGTTTTGTATATGAAGATCGGCCGGATCCGCAGTGTTGGGAATTTGAAGTGACTGCGAAAGGGCTACGCGCGACCTTTATGGGAAGCAGCGAAAGTACCAAGTTGTATGAAGCCCAACAATCAGACGAACCCTTGTACTGCCAAGGGCCAGAAGTGGGCGTTTAGAATAACGACCCCTGATCTTTCGGTTCTGTCTTAGGTTTTGACGGCTTCACGGTGCGACCAGTGCCAATATTCAAAACACCATCCGCAAATTCTATGTCTAAAACAGCATGGGCTTTCGCGGCTTTGTGACTGGTTAAAACCCCACCGTCTGCATCGCGCACAACGGCATAACCACGATCCAAGGTCGCTTTGTACCCAAGTGTCAAACGCAAGCGATCTAACGCATCTAACGAGCGAGCGTGTTGGGTTTGTTGTGCTTTTGCGGCTTGCCTGAAACGGTGCATCACATCCGTAAGCTTTTGACGACGCTGCTCGATCTGCACATCAAACCGGATCGCATCAAAGCGTTTCTTAAGCCGCTCAAGGTCGGTCGATGCCACCAAATGTTTACGCTCCAAAGCCGGTGACAGACGCGCGGCGCGGTCTTGAACCCGCTCAGAGGCCCCTTGTAACGTGCGTGACAACAAGGACGGGCGTAGCGCACCGGATGCTTGACTGAGACTGGCGCGACCAAGATTGACCCGCGCGCTTAACGCATTCGGCAAACGCGCCGAAGCAAGATCAAGGCGCTGCTGGGATTGTGCCAAAAGCGCATCACGACGTGGCAAAGCACGCGACAGATCACGCAGTTTTTCGCCCCGATATGTCAAAGTCACGCGCATCGCGGTTATCCGGCGGCCTTCGGTTTCTTCCAATCGTGCAAGCAACTCAGCGCGCACAGGCACTGCGCGCTCAGCGGCAGCCGTAGGCGTAGGCGCGCGGTGATCAGAGGCGAAATCAATCAGTGTCGTATCAGTTTCATGTCCCACAGCTGAAATCAGCGGAATGGCAGACCCGGCAGCGGCACGCGCAACGCTTTCTTCGTTAAAGCCCCACAAGTCTTCGATCGAACCGCCACCACGGGCGACGATGATCAAATCTGGTCGTGGCAACGCACCACCGGTTGTAAAGGAATTAAACCCCTCAATTGCCCGCGTGACCTCTCGCGCGCAGCGTTCGCCTTGAACTGCGACAGGCCAGATTAAGACTTTGCGCGGGAAACGGTCCCGTAAGCGATGCAAAATATCGCGAATAACAGCCCCTGTTGGGGACGTAATGACACCGATCACTTCAGGTAGGAACGGAATATCCTGTTTGCGATCCAGATCAAAAACACCTTCGGCAGCGAGCTTTTTCTTGCGCTTTTCCAACATCGCCATCAACGCGCCTTCACCCGCAACGGCGACGTCTTGCACGTTCATCTGATATTTGGACTGCCCCGGAAATGTCGTTAAACGACCAGTCGCAATGATTTCCATGCCTTCTTCTGGCATCACAGTCAGCTTGGCCGCCTGCCCTTTCCATGCGGTGCACCCTAGAACAGAGCGGTCGTCTTTGATGTCAAAATACAAATGCCCCGAACGCGCGTGCACAACTCGCCCCACTTCACCACGAATACGTACGTGATCAAAGGTGCCCTCAATTGTGCGTTTAACGGCGCTGGAAATCTCGGAAACGGTAAATTCCGGCTCATTCGCCCCTTCGCGGGGATCATCAATCAGGTCAGACATTGCGCCTCGCTTGTGCATCTTATGACGTCAGACTAGAACGCGAACAACAGAAGGCCAAGGCATCGCAGACAGGAGATCGCAATGAATATTCTTATCTTGGGCGGCGGTGGCCGTGAACATGCGCTGGCTTGGGCCGTGATGCAAAACCCGAAGTGCGACAAACTGATTGTAGCGCCCGGAAATGCAGGCATCGCCAAGATCGCAACCTGCGCCACGCTTAATATCGAAGACAGCGCTGCGGTGATAGACTTTGCGCAAGCAGAAGCCATTGATTTCGTCATAATAGGTCCCGAAGCCCCTTTGGCGGCAGGTGTGTCAGACGATTTGACCAACGCAGGTTTTTTGGTGTTTGGCCCCTCAAAAGCTGCGGCGCAACTTGAAGCGTCAAAAGCCTTCACCAAAGAAATTTGCGATGCAGCCAACGCGCCAACCGCTGGCTACGGGCACTTTACGGATGCAGACAGCGCGAAGGCCTACATTAAATCAAATGGTGCGCCTATTGTTGTGAAAGCCGACGGTTTAGCAGCAGGCAAAGGCGTTGTTGTGGCGACAGAGGTTGAAGAAGCCCTTGCCGCGGTCGATGACATGTTCGGTGGAGCATTCGGCGGTGCTGGCGCAGAGGTCGTAATCGAAGAATTCATGGACGGCGAAGAAGCCTCTTTCTTTGTGCTTTGCGATGGCGAAAACGTATTGCCGATTGGCACAGCCCAAGATCACAAGCGTGTTGGCGAAGCTGACACAGGTCCAAACACAGGCGGCATGGGCGCATATTCCCCCGCCCCCGTTTTAAGCGATACAATCGCAGAGCGCGCGCTAAGCGAAATCGTAAAGCCCTGCATGGCCGAAATGGCGCGGCGTAGCACGCCCTACCAAGGTGTGCTTTATGCAGGTCTGATGATCAAAAACGGCGTACCTCGCTTGGTCGAATACAACGTGCGCTTTGGTGATCCCGAGTGTCAGGTCTTGATGATGCGTTTGGGCGGGCAAATTCTTGATCTGCTGATCGCAACAGCCGAAAAAACGCTGGCGACTGCGCAGGTAAATTGGGCCGATGATCACGCTATGACAGTCGTCATGGCAGCGAATGGCTATCCTGGATTTTATGAAAAAGGTTCTGTTATCAACGGCCTAGATGCGCTTAACGACGATAGTTTCAATGTCGTTTTCCACGCGGGCACAGCGAAGCAAGACGGAAATACCGTTGCAACCGGTGGCCGCGTCCTAAACGTTACCGCGCGCGGGGCTAGTCTGGCTGAAGCGCATAAACGTGCTTATGAAATGGTTGATGCGATCGACTGGCCCGGCGGCTTCTTCCGTCGCGACATCGGCTGGCGCGCACTGTAAAGGCGCGATTTATGGACAGGTTGTGGCGCGTTGCTTTAATCGCGCCGCAGAAAAAGGTCCCGCATCAGCGATTGAAATTGCACCCGATCTGAATTGCGAAATCATGATGCGGGTCCAATCCGCATTCGCCGTTACAATCTGCGGCACGCCTGAACAGGTGACTATTCCACCAGAGATAAAATTTTCGCCGATCCTGTGATTAGTCAGACCGGGTTGATCGCTCAGATGGACCAGTTCACCCTCTTCAAACCGCCAAATCCGAAGCGTTTTCGCTAGATGCGGACGGTCAATATAGGCAAATTCAATTTTGCCATCCCCATCCAGATCAGCCGCGCCAAGCGGCGCAAGCCAGCGGTTGGATCGGCCTATGTAGGGCGTTGCTGAAACCAATCCGGTCTCATCGTAAATCGCCAATCGCGCACCTTGGGTCACGCTGGATTCGATAACAATGACTTCTGCATCGCCATCCAGATCAACGTCAAACATGCGCGGTTCGAGGTCTTCGAACACGCGCGTTTCTGGCAGGCGCATCGTGATGGCTTTGCCTGTGTCGGTCACAATCTCTAGCGCCCCAAATTCTATGGCGTCGCCCAAGATGCCATGTGCGTACCGCGTTGTGGGTTCTGAATAACGGGCCTCTGCCACACCCGCAAAAGCGGAACCGGCAGAGCATAAGACAGAAACGCAAAACGCGACGAACCGCATCAGATTTGCTTTTCAGGCATTTGCACTACCAGGCCGTCCAAAGCATCTGTCACCTTAAGCTGACAAGTCAACCGCGAACGTGTCCCGTCAGGTTCAAACGCGAAATCGAGCATATCGACTTCCATGTCGTCCTTCGCAGGAAGCTTTTCGACCCAAGCAGGATCGATATAAACATGGCATGTGGAACATGCACACGCGCCGCCACAATCAGCTTCGATGCCAGGAATGTTGTTGTCGCGCGCGCCTTCCATGACAGTCATGCCATTGGCAACGTCAACGACGTGTTCTTTACCGCCGTGCTCAATATATGTGATTTTCGCCATTTCTATATCCCTAGCATTTGTCTTTTCTTTATCTAACCCCACCTGCCTGTGCGTTCCAGTGCCATTTACGTCATCACGCGAATCTTTAAAGACGCAGAAAGGGACACCGTTCATGTTGAGACTATTCCTTTACACAAAAACGCGCTAAGCAGGACTTAGATCGCCTCAAGGGCGGCAAGCAGTGAGACAGGCGTAATGCAGCACAGCTCCTTCGAAATCCCGCGTTTTGCGGTGATCCGTCGCGTGACCGGCGTGGCTATGCTGTGTCTAACGGCCTCTTGTGCGGCCCCTTTGGAAACAGTTACCAAAGCTGCATTTAACGATGAGCAGGAATTGGTCTACACTCGTTCGGCCCCGCCACCGGGTGCGAAAGAAGGTAGCTGTTGGGGTAAACACGTCACCCCTGCAGAACTGGAAACTGTAACGCATCAAATCCAGTTACAGCCTGCCGAAATTCGCTCTGATGGAGCCATGAGCGCACCAGCAGTATACAAGACAGAAACGTCCCAACGTATTGTAAAAGAGCGCCGCGAGCTTTGGTTCGAAATCCCATGTGCGCCTACTTTAACGCCGGAGTTTGTTGAAACCCTGCAACGCGCCCTAAAGGCACGCGGGCACTACAGAGGTAGCGTTTCAGGCTATATTGATGCACGCACCCGCAGTGCAATCCGCAAGTATCAAGCATCACAAGGGTTGGACAGCTCGATCCTTTCTTTGGCAGCGGCGCGCAAGCTCGGGCTTATTGCTTACGAATTCGACGACGCCAGCTAAAAAAAGGCCCCGCAAATGCAGGGCCCTCATCGTTTTGTTTAATTCGTTATGCGCCTTAGCTTTCTTCAAGCGACAAAGCCACGAAGCGCGGGTCACCAGCACGACGCACCAACAAAAGCAGCGATTTGCGGCCAGCATCACGCGCCGTTTCGATTTGCTTCATCAAATCCTCAACGCTCGCAAGCTTTTGTTGGCCTGCTTCTGTGATCAGATCACCTGCACGTAGACCTTTTTCATAAGCTTTGCTGGTTTCGACCACGTCTTGAATAACAAGGCCGCTTGCACCGCTTGCAAGATCAAGCTGCTCACGCAATTCATCGGTAATCTCGGAAATCGTTAGGCCAAGGATATCCGTTTTTGCAGGGGCCTTCTGTTCTGCCGGCTGGGACGCAGGAATTGCGCCTTCCGCTTCTTCGCGACGGCCAAGCGTGACTTTTAGCGTCTGGGTTTTGCCATCCCGGAAAACGAGAACACGTACAGCTTTGCCAACTTGGGTGTTACCGACCGTGCGCACCAAAGAGCGTGTATCGCTGACCTCTTTGCCATCAAAGCTGATAATGACGTCACCGGCTTTAATTCCCGCTTCTGCCGATGGGCCTTCAGGAACGTCAGTAACCAAAGCACCGGCGACTGTTTCAAGGCCGATCGCTTCTGCAACATCATCTGTTACGTCCTGAATGCGAACACCCAGCCAACCACGGCGCGTCTCGCCGAACTCTTTCAATTGATCGACAACTTTGACGACGACATTTGAGGCCATCGAAAAACCGATCCCGATCGAGCCACCATTAGGAGACAGGATCGCGGTATTCACACCGACAACATCACCGTCCATGTTGAACAATGGGCCACCCGAGTTACCGCGGTTAATCGCAGCGTCCGTCTGGATATAATCATCATATGAACCGCTAAGCGCGCGATTACGTGCAGAAACGATACCAGCAGACACAGAGAACCCCTGCCCGAGCGGATTGCCCATCGCCATGACCCAATCGCCAACGCGCGCAAAATCGCTGTCACCAAAGCTGACAAAAGAAAGCGGCTTGTCGGTTTCAACTTTCAGCAAAGCAATGTCCGTATTCGGATCCGTTCCGATGACTTTTGCCTGTAGTTCGCCACCTTCGAAGAATTCGATAAGAATTTCATCAGCGCCTTCGATAACGTGGTTGTTGGTTACGACAAACCCGTCTTCAGAAATCACAAACCCAGACCCCAAGGCAGACGAGCGACGCGGACGGTCCCCGTTGCCACCGCGATTGCGGTCCTGGAATTCACGGAAGAACTCTTCGAAAGGCGAACCTTCCGGGGCGACACCGCGTGGTGCGGTATTGCGTGCGACTGTTGTTGATGTGGTGATGTTCACCACAGCAGGGCTAATCTTTTCCGCAAGATCAGCAAAGCTTTCTGGCGCTCCGCGCGCTGCCGCGCCAAGCGTCTGGAGCAAGAGCAAAGCAACGCTCAGCCCCATTGCGAGCGCCCAAGGGAGCGTTCGTTGGGTTTCGCGTTGTGCATCTTGTAAGAGGGCAATTGCCTGAGACATTGTGAGAAGACCTCCTTATTTGGTCCGAGCATGTGCCAGATCAGTCGGTGATGCTGGCTTTAATACTCACCATCTATCTAGGTACGCTTTTGCGCAACGCAAATCTCGTTTCAGTGTTTCAAGCGTATGTGAAGATAGAGTGAACAAAACCACCAAAACCCCGAGAAATGTTTCAGAAAGCACCAAGGGCACCCGCTGCGAGTAGAAAACAAACACCCAAGACCAAAACCAGCAGGCCAAAGGTGCGTCGCATTTCCAGCGATAAACTGCGCAAGGCTTCGAGCAGGTCTTCAACAAGAGAAGGGGCCAGTGCGTACACCAGCCCCTCAATTATACAGACCAATCCGATTGCCAATAAAATGTTGGCAAGCATAGATTTACTCCGATTTAGTGTCCGACTTCAGATAGTTGAAGAAGTCGCTGTCAGGTGACAAAACCATGGTTGAATTGTTCCCTTGTAGTGCCCCGCGATACGCTTCTAGTGAACGGTAGAACTCAAAAAATTCCTGATCCGCACCGTAGGCTGTTGCGAAGATCGCGTTACGTTCGGCATCAGCCTCACCACGTGTGATTTCACTATCACGGCGCGCGTCAGAGACGATTTCAACCTGAGTACGATCTGCCAAAGCGCGCACACGTTGCGCGGCTTCGTTACCACGGGCGATTTCGTCCGCGGCTTCACGTTCCCGTTCTGCGCGCATACGCGCAAAGGTTGATTCAAGGTTTTCAGAGGGCAAGTCAGTCCGCTTCAAGCGCACGTCAATCACTTCAATGCCAAGACCACGTGCTTCTGCGATCGCACCATTACGGATACGAAGCATCAAAGCAGCACGATCAGTGCTTAGAATGTCATTCGACGACACAGAACCCAGAATTTCACGTGTTTGCGACCGCAAAATACTGTCTAGACGGTTTTCAGCGACAGGAATGCCACCAACACCAACCGCTTGACGGAACTGGTTTACATCAGCAATCCGGTAACGCGCGAAGGCGTCAACGACCAAACGACGGTCATCCAAAGGCGTGACTTCAAGCGGATCGATATCGCGGCTGAGGATACGGTCGTCATAGCGTACAACCTCTTGGAACAGCGGGATTTTGAACGCGAGACCCGGTTCTTCTTTTACGTCGACAACGCGGCCGAACTGAAGCACCAGTGCTTTTTCACGCTCGTCCACGATGAACACAGATGACAAGAGCGCGGCAATCGCGATCACGCCAATCGGTAGCAGGTACGTTGTTTTACGCATCAGTTGCTCCCCCCTGCGTTTTTACGCAGCTCGTTGAGTGGAAGATATGGCACGACACCTTGGCCGCCCCCAGCTGAATCGTCCAAGATGATCTTGTCGACGCGACCCAACACTTCTTCCATTGTCTCAAGGTAGAGACGCTTGCGTGTGACTTCTGGCGCTTTCTCGTACTCCGCAAGAACGGCTGTGAAACGAGACGCTTCACCGGTTGCTTCGTTAACAACTCGTGCGCGATACCCTTCTGCTTCTTCCAGAACCTGCGCAGCTTCACCACGTGCTTCCGCAACAATACGGTTTGCATAAGCATCCGCTTGCTTTTCAAGCCGGTCACGCTCTTGCTCGGCGGCTTGAACCGCACGGAAGCTGTCGATCACCTGTTGGGGTGGGTCGGCTTTGTCAAAGTTAACCCGTACGACATTCATGCCTGAATCGTAGCTATCCAACGTGCTTTGGATCAGATCGTCCAAGCGTTCCGAGATACTTGCGCGGTCTCTGTTAAGGATCGGTGCCAATTCAGATTGCGCAATAATTTCGCGCATCGCTGATTCAGATACGGCGCGGATCGTCATTTGTGGATCGCGCAGGTTAAACAGGAATTTCGCAGGATCATTGATATTCCAAACAACTTGGAAATCGATGTCGACGATGTTTTCGTCACCCGTGAGCATCAAACCCGCTTCAGAGCCACGCGCCCCCACGCCAATGTCTTCAGTCTGCTCGCGCGTGACCGGAATGACTTCGGCCGTGACAACTGGCCAAGGTGCGAAGTTCAGACCCGGATTCCCGATTGCTGAAAACTCACCAAGGAACAGCTCGACTGACTGCTCTTCGGGCTTGACCGTGTAAAAGCTTGCCATGCCCCAAAGCACAACAGCGGCAACCACACCAAGGCCGACAGTGCCGCGAGTAAGCATAGGTCCACCGGCATCACCGCCGCCAGTGCCATTGACCCCGTTGCCACCACCGCGGCCGCCCATCAGGACGCGCAGTTGTTCTTGGCCTTTTTTCATCAGCTCATCGATTTCAGGAATCTGCGGGCCTTCCCCTTCGGGACGACGACCACCGCCGTTATTGCCAGATCCGCGATTATCATCGCCTGATCCATTATTTCCACCGCCACCCCATGGGCCGCCGTTGTTACCAGCCATTTAAGCTATTTCCCCTTAATTAAGTCTGTTGGGCCTACCTATCCATGTAAACTGGTCAGGTTTGCCGGAATTTCAACCCGTACGGGTCGGTGTTTTCATTGTTACCAATTCTTCTGACATCGTCGGGTGTACTGCAACAGTGCGATCAAAGTCTTCTTTTGTTGCACCCATCTTCACTGCGATGCCCGCAAGCTGGATCAATTCCCCTGCCCCCGGCGCGACAATGTGACAGCCCAAAATCTTGCGGTTTGCTTGACTGACGATCAGTTTCATCAAGACGCGCTCAGCGCGCCCTGCAAAACTTTGCTGCATCGGCTTGAACGATGTCGCATAAACTTCGATCGGCTCTTGCGCCTTTGCGTCTTCTTCGGACAAGCCAACAGTGCCCATTTCGGGTTGGGTAAAGATGGCTGTCGGAATAAGTTCGTGATCCGGTTTCGTCGGATTGCCTTTAAAGACGGTCTCAACAAATGCCATGCCTTCGCGGATTGCGACGGGTGTTAGATTTGCACGGTCCGTCACATCGCCCACGGCATAGATCGACGGAACGGCGGTCTGGCTATATTCATCAACAATGATTTCACCTTTGCGGCCCAGCGCAACACCGACCTCTTCTAGGCCCATATCATCAGAATTTGGCGCGCGCCCCGTGGCGAACATGACTTGATCAAAGACACGCTCTTCGCCGTTTGTGGCTTTGATCCAAATGCCGTTTCCTTCACGGCGCATTTCCAGAACGTTTGTCCCAAGATGAAGGTCGACGCCGCGCTGGCACATTTCTTCGGCAACCAAGCCGCGTGCTTCATCATCAAACCCACGCAGAATTTGCGCACCACGATAAAACTGTGTTGTCTTCACACCCAACCCGTTCATCACACCTGCAAATTCAGAGGCGATATAGCCGCCCCCGACGATCAACATGGATTTAGGGAGCTCATCGAGATGGAAAATCTCGTTCGACGTAATTGCAAGGTCAGCGCCTTCAATTGCAGGTTTGACAGGGCGGCCGCCGACTGCGACCAAAATATGCTTGGCAGTTTTGCGCGTGCCGTCTTCCAGTTCAACCGTGTGTGCGTCCGCAATCCGTGCACGGCTATCAAACGTCTCAACACCTGCGTTTTTCAAAAGCGAGCGGTAAATGCCTTCAAGACGATCAAGTTCAGCGTGCATCTTTGTTTTGAAGATTCCCCAATCAAAGCCTTTGTTGGTGACATCCCAACCATAGGCCTGCGCGTCCTCCGCCATGCCGCCATAGCCAGATGCAAATACCATCAACTTTTTGGGAACACAGCCACGAATGACACAGGTGCCGCCGTAACGATCTTCTTCGGCCAAAGCGACTTTCGCACCTGTATCCTGGGCCGCGACACGCGCTGCACGCACCCCGCCAGAGCCGCCGCCAATCACGAAAAGATCGTAGTCAAATGCCATTTCTAAAGGTCCTTCATTCACGCGCTTCAGCGCCTAGTCCGCTAAATCATTGAAAAGGTTGTCACTTTCCACAAAATCAAGCCGCTCATGTTCTACTGTACCTGTATTTATGTCGCGCACTTCGACCTTGCCATCCCCATGACCGATCACAACTGCGTCACAAATATCAATGAATAATCCGTTCTCAACAACACCGGGCATTTGGTTGATCACCATAGCCAACTGGCGTGCGTTCCCAATGCGCTTGAGGTTAAGATCAAGAATATAGTTGCCTTCATCCGTTATGAACGGCGAACTACCGTTCATGCGCAGGCCAATCTGACGTCCGAGCACGTCCATTGACACCAATGTCTCTTCGACCAATGCCCGGGTGGATTGCCAGCCGAACGGCACGACTTCGATGGGCAATGGAAATGCACCAAGGGTTTCAACCTCTTTGCCCGCATCTGCGATGACAATCATCTGATCGGAAGCTGTTGCAACAATCTTCTCTTGCAATAGTGTACCGCCACCGCCTTTAATCAGGTTCAAATCCCCATCAAATTCATCTGCACCGTCTATGGTAATATCAAGCCATCTTGCCTCATCCAAGGAAATCACTTCGATCCCGACTTCACGCGCAAGAACTGCTGTACGAGTGGTCGTTGGAACACCGCGAATGCGCAGTCCGTCATCGCGCACCATTTCACCAAGGCAACGCACCAGCCAAGCAGCAGTTGACCCTGTTCCCAAGCCAACACGCATGCCGTCTTCGACAAAAGCCGCTGCGCGCTTGGCGGCGACAAATTTCGCTTTATCGATGGGCGACAATTCTCCGGTCATGATCACGCGACTCCTTGGCAACTTCAGACCTTATAAACACAGCATGGACGGGGCGCGAGAGCAGAATGTCGCTTTTCAGCGTTGCCGGGCACCCAGTTCAGCGTAAACAATAAAAATGAAAGAAACCTATACCCTTCATTTCGCGCCAGATAATGCGTCTTTGATCATCCGGATTGCGCTGGAAATGATCGGCGCTCCCTATGATGTCGCCCTTGTGGATCGAAGCCGCGCCGCGCAACACGATCCTGCCTACCTCGTGCTAAACCCGTTGGGAATGATTCCGGCGCTTGAAACACCCGATGGTGTGATATTTGAAACCGGTGCAATCTTATTGTGGCTAGCCGATCGCCACGCGGCCCTGTTTCCTGAACCGAATGATGCAATGCGTGGTGAAGGTTTGAAGTGGCTCTTTTTTGTTTCGAATTCCTTACATGCAAGCTTGCGACAGATGTTTTATCCCGAAAAATTCATCGCAGAACAGCATTGTGCAGAATTGCGCGCTGGTCTGACCCAGCGCATTCGCGCGGATTTTGCGCAGCTTGAACGCCTCGTGATTGACCCGGTGCAAACGGTCTTGGGTGAAAATTCCCCAAGCATCCTAGACATATACGCTTCTACCTGTTTGCGGTGGGCGCAGATTTACCCGGCCAACTATGATGAAAATTGGGTGGACGTCCAAAACTATCCCAACCTGCTACGCCTTGCGCAGCGGCTGGAAACCCACCCAAGCGTGTTAGCTGTGCAAATCGCCGAAGGCTTGGGTCCAACACCATTCTCAAGACCCACATATGCCAACCCACCTTTAGGAAGTGCCACCTGATGTTTCTCTCTGTATTTGATATGTTCAAAGTGGGTATCGGCCCGTCCTCGTCACACACTATGGGGCCAATGGTGGCTGCCGCGCGCTTCTTGGATGAATTGCGTGCGTCCCCGTTTGAATTTCATGGTCTGCGCGCATCACTACACGGATCACTTGCGTTCACCGGCGTTGGTCACGCGACAGATCGTGCCACGGTGCTGGGACTGGCCGGCTTTATGCCTGACACGTACGATGCCGCAAAAGCAGATGCCGCGATGGCAGAGATTATTCGCACCAAAACAGTGGCACCCGACGGGTTACGTCCTCTTGCCTTTGATCCGCAAAATGACCTGAAATTCGATTTCGGTCCAAACTTGCCCGGACACGCGAACGGCATGATTTTGATGGCAACGGACGCCCAAGGCGACGTCACCATTCAAGAGACCTACTATTCAATCGGCGGCGGTTTCGTGATGAACGAAGCGGAACTTGCCGAAGGCAAAGACACTGATGAAGGCGATCCTGTCCCGTTTCCGTTCAAATCAGCAGCAGAAATGCTTGAGATGTCGAACATCGCAGGCAAAAGCATCGCTGAGATGAAGCGCGCGAATGAAATCGCGCGTGGCTGCACTGAAAGTTTGCGCGCCGGCACAACACGTATTTGGCAGGTCATGAATGACTGCATCAACAAAGGTCTGACGCATGACGGAATTTTACCCGGTGGCCTGAATGTACGCCGTCGTGCCAAAGGCATCCATGACGCGCTGCTTGCGGAACGCGGCATGAACTTAAGCGCGCCACACACAATCAACGACTGGATGAGCGTCTACGCGATGGCGGTCAATGAAGAAAACGCCGCAGGCGGACAAGTGGTCACAGCCCCCACCAACGGCGCCGCAGGTGTCGTACCTGCAACAATTCGCTATTATCTCGATCATGTGCCCGGTGCCACAGAAAGCAAGGTGGAAGAATTCTTGCTAACGGCAGCGGCTATCGGCGGATTGGTCAAGTTCAACGCCTCTATTTCAGGGGCAGAGGCAGGTTGTCAGGCTGAAGTTGGTAGTGCAGCAGCCATGGCCGCTGCAGGTTTATGCGCCGTCCTTGGCGGCACGCCAGAGCAAGTCGAAAACGCTGCCGAAATCGCGCTAGAGCATCATCTGGGCATGACCTGCGATCCCGTCAAAGGGTTGGTCCAAGTCCCATGTATCGAGCGTAATGGTCTAGGAGCCATCAAAGCAGTAAGTGCGGCGTCTTTGGCGTTACGAGGTGACGGGCAACACTTGGTCCCCCTTGATGCCTGCATCGAAACCATGCGTCAAACAGGCGTTGATATGAGCGAGAAGTACAAAGAAACCTCGCTCGGTGGATTGGCGGTTAACATCCCCAATTGTTGAATGCAAAAAATCGAACACAATCAATTGCTTTTCAAGATCACTCAACTTAACCTTGCAAAGTGTCTACTGATCGCCCCCTTTTAGGAATTGTGCTGATGCTGGGATTTTGCGTCCTCGCACCCGTCGGTGATGCTTTGGCAAAAATACTCGGGCAATCAGTTCCTTTGGGCATATTGTTGCTGGCACGTTTCGCTATTCAGGCAGCGTTACTCGCACCGGTGATTGCACTTTCAGATCGCAGCTTTCGTATGCCAAGCCGTATCTTCCGACTGGCATGGCTGCGCACGGTTTTGCACATCATCGGCATTGGCGCGATGTTTACAGCCTTGCAATACCTCCCCCTTGCAGATGCAGTTGCTATCGCATTTGTCATGCCGTTCTTGATGCTAATGCTGGGTCATTACATATTGGGCGAAGAAATTGGCATTCGACGCATTGTGGCTTGTACCGCGGGCTTCATTGGTACACTTCTGGTTATCCAGCCTGCATTCGAGAACGTGGGTTGGCCAGCTTTGTTGCCGTTAGTCGTCGCAGTGGTCTTTTCACTGTTCATGCTGGTCACGCGACAAATCGCGAAAGAAACCGATCCGATCAGCTTGCAAGGGGTAAACGGTTTTATGGCCGTCGCGATCCTTTTGCCGATCATGATACTATTCAATCAAAGCGGGATCGCACTGTTTGAACTTACACCCCTCGCATCGAACGAGCTGGTCATGCTAGTTGCCATCGGCATCATTGGCACGATGGCGCATCTGTTAATGACATGGTCGCTACGATTTGCACCGTCTGCAACACTTGCCCCGATGCAATATCTGGAAATACCCTTTGCGACTTTCATTGGCTGGCTGATCTTTATGGAACTCCCTAACATGCTCGCGTCCATCGGGATCGCGATTACCATTTCTGCAGGGCTTTATATTGTCGCACGCGAACGGATGCTTAGTCAGATTGTGCCGTAATCGCCTTTAGAACGATCTCGAAACAAGTCGCAGGAAGTATGCAAAGCATACAAGGTGCGTCCATTTCCAATGTAACGACACCTTCGGCTTCATTAGATGTGCCAATCCGTTTACCCGGCGCGAACTCTAACGCCTCAAATGACCACTTAAGACCCTCCAAACGACCTGTGACAGGCCCCAATGGAAATAGCGACACCGATGTACCCGTGCTTAAAGGCAATTCCAACGAAGGTGGGCACAGGAATACCAATTCGTCCCGCCCTAACAAAATGCACCTGTGATCCGCAAACTGAAGCAATCCGTGAAACGCTGCCAATTGATGATCCAGCCTGCCCCCTAAAAATCCGACCCCGATGATGGCAGGTGCATCTATCCGCATCAGACATTTTTCGAAATCCGTGCTGTCTTGTTCGTCAATTTGGTGAACCACACCTTCCGGCAATTTCGCCATGAAGTTGACAGAAAGCGAATCCATATCTCCAATAACCGCGTCAGGCACTAAGCCTGCACGCAGAATATGCGCCGCGCCACTATCCGCGGCGACCAACGTAGGAGCATGAACAATCGCACGTTCAAGCAGTGCAATGTCAACGTCTCCACCACCAACCAATGTGATTGGACCCAATTTATGAACAATTTTAGAAATCACGTTGAATTGACACCTTTCAGCGAAACAGGTCACATTTGAGCCACAAAATGATACGCTTATAGTCACAGATTCGGGCAGCTTTGGTCGAGACAGGGTAGTTATTAACGACTAAGAATTTATGTAAAGCGAGTAGATCATGGTTAATTCGAGCAAAGTTCTCACGGTTTCCTACGGAACATTCTCCTGCACATTGGAGGGGTTTGACGATTCGTTCGACACGATGAAGGCCATCGCTGAGTATTTCAGGGATCTGGCAGCAGACGACCGATACTTCGGTGCAGAACCTCCGACCCCTGACGCAGAAATGCTAGCCCGCATCGCAGAGCGCGAAGTCTCGCGTCATGTAGAGGCGCATCAGGACGGTGGCAAGATCGTGCTTCGAACAGCCCTGCCTTTGACCAGCGAAGGTGTTCAACCCGACGAAAAGGACGAAGAAGCCGCACAATCCGAAGCAAAGGCAGACGCTCTAGAACAAGCAAGGCTTGCCGAAATCGCAGAGCAAGAGGCCGCACAAGAGCGTGCCCGTCTGAACGCAGAAGAAGCCGAGCGCGAAGCCGCAGCAGAAGAAGCACGTCAAGCGGCGAAAGACGCCGACGCGCAAGCCGAAGCGGATGCTGCTGTGCAAGCCGCGGCAATCGCGAAAGCTGCTGAGGAAGCCCCGCGCGAAACAGACCTTGCAGCTCAGGCAGAAGCCGAAGCAGAACGCCTTGCAAAAGAACAAGCAGAAGAAGCTGCGCAAGCTCAACGCGACGCAGAAACCGAAGCACAACGCGATGCTGAGCTACAGGCGAAAGCCGAAGCAGATCGCAAAGCAAAAGAAGGGGCTGCAAAGCAAGCCGAGCAGGATCAGATCGAACCAGATTCCATCGCGGCTAAACTTGCGCGCATTCGTGCCGTTGCCGGCCAACCGGTCGAAGCTCCTGCAACACCGGATTTTTCTGAAGATGAGCATGCAGATGACATCATGCAGGGTCAGCCTGGCGACACCGATCTAGAAGATATTCTGGAGTTGGACGACACACCGACCACTTCACAAAGTGACGATGCTACGAAAGAAGCCATCTCTGGCGTTATGGCGAAACTCAACGAGAGTGCTCCAATTGAGGATGAACTTGAAGAGTTGGCCGAGACTGATCAATTGCCTGAGGACGCAACAGACGTTGCACCTGCACCGCAAGATGCGCCAAAAGCCCCCCTTCGGGCGCGCGTTATCAAGATGAAACGCGAAGAGTTTGAAGCCGCAATTGCAAGCGGTGACATCGAAGAAGAGGACGAAGACGACACCTCTAATCTTGACGACATCGCGGCTGAGCAAGTTCAAGACACAAGCATTTCGCGCGACGACGAAGACGAGTTAGCCCGCGAATTGGCCGCAGTCGAAGCAGAGCTTGCAGGCTTGCCAGCGCAGGACGCTTACGTCGAAGATACGCCGGAACCAGTTGAAGATGTCATCTCGCAGTCTGTTGAGGAAACGCTGCCAGCAGCGCGGGTTCAATCTCAGGCACGCGGCGTCGAGGATCTGGCTGTCGCCCCTGACGTCGAAATGGATCGCCTGATGGATCAAGCAAGTTCCGAGCTGGAAGAGCCAGACGGTAAAAAGCGTCGCAACGCCCTTGGCCACTTGCGTGCTGCAGTTGCCTCAGCACGTGCGGACAAGCGTTCAAGCGCGCAAACAGAGCCGGTGGATGAAACGCTAGAGTATCGTGATGATTTGGAAAGCGCTGTTCAACCGCGCCGCCCGGTAAGTCGCTTGACGGCCGATAACACACCTGCAAGCACGGCACGCCCACCTTTGAAACTGGTCGCGGAACAGCGCGTCGATCCAAAACCAGAAGCCCCGACACAGCGCGTCGCAGAAACGCTGGTTCCAACGCCAGTACGTCCGCGTCGTATCAAAGCCAGTGCAACACATCCGCCAGCGCCGCGCGAAGATGACTTAGCGCCAGAAGGCGGTAGTTTCAGTGAATTCGCAGAAGAGATGGGCGCAACAGTGCTTCCGGATCTTCTCGAAGCCGCAGCTGCTTACTTGGCATATGTTGAAGGCAAAGATCAATTCTCCCGTCCACAGCTTATGACCAAAGTGCGCATGGTGCAGGAAGACAACTTCTCGCGCGAAGATGGTCTACGTTCCTTCGGTCAGCTTTTGCGCCAGGGAAAGATCGAGAAGATCAGCGGTGGGCGATTCACAGTCTCTGATCGCATCAGCTTTAAACCAGACACACGCGCAGTCGGCTAAGTTTCCCCAGCCCGCGCGCGCGTGGCAAAACGGCGGCTTACTGCTCGGAGCCGCCGTTATTTTTATATCTACGGTCTATTTTATCTACGATCTAACCGTCGTCTAACGGTGCATCAGGATCGGCCTGACCAATGCCCATGAACACTTTCTTGAACGGAAACACCCAAAGCACGCCCAAAATCACGTAAATCGTAAATTCCGCCCAAATCGGCGGTCGGCCTGTGTAGCTGAACAGCAGCGCAACACCCGCAATCGCGAATATGATGTAGAGCGGCATGCCAACCAACAAAATGACCAGTGCCCAGCGCCTGCGTGCTTTATATGAAAGTGCCATCAGTCCTCGAATGGGTCAGTGACAAGGATCGTGTCCTCGCGTTCCGGTGATGTGGAAACTAGGGCGGCAGGGCAATCAATCAACTCTTCAATGCGGCGCACATATTTTATCGCATTCGCTGGCAGATCCGCCCATGATCGTGCACCTTCCGTGCTTTCACTCCAACCGGGCATTTCTTCATAGATCGGTGTGCAACGCGCTTGGTGATCTGCCGCTGTCGGCAAGTAGTCAATCCGCTCACCGTCCAGCATGTAGCCTGTGCAAATCTTCAGCGTTTCAAAACCGTCCAAAACGTCCAGTTTGGTCAGGGAAATCCCCGTCACGCCTGAGGTCGCACAGGTCTGGCGCACCAAAGCCGCGTCAAACCAACCACAGCGACGCTTGCGGCCAGTCGTGGTGCCAAACTCATGCCCGCGCTCGCCAAGGCGCTGACCATCCGCATCTTCCAGCTCTGTCGGGAACGGGCCTTCGCCGACGCGTGTTGTGTAGGCTTTGACAATTCCAAGCACATAATCAATCGAACCCGGTCCAACGCCAACACCCGTTGCCGCCTGCCCTGCAATTACGTTGGAAGACGTCACATAGGGGTACGTTCCGAAATCAATATCCAACAGCGCGCCTTGCGCACCTTCAAATAGAATCCGCTGACCCTTTTTCTTGCGCTCGTTCAGCACTTTCCAGACGGGAGCGGCATACTCCAAAACTTTCGGCGCAATCTCGCGCAACATTTCAATCAACGCATCGCGATCAATCGCATCGATACCAAGACCTTTGCGCAACGGATCATGGTGCTGTAACGCGCGATCAACGCGCGCCACCAACGTGGCATCATCCGCCAGATCCGCAACACGTACAGAACGACGCCCAACCTTATCTTCATACGCTGGCCCGATACCGCGACCAGTTGTGCCGATTTTGGTCCCTTTTGAAGACGCTTCTTCTCGTGCGCGATCCAACTCACCGTGGATTGGCAAGATCAGCGGCGTATTCTCTGCGATCATCAAGGTCTCAGGGGTGATTGACACGCCTTGCGCGCGAATCGTTTCAATCTCTTTCAGCAAATGCCAAGGATCCAGAACGACGCCATTGCCGATCACCGACAGTTTGCCGCCACGCACAACACCGGATGGAAGCGCGTGCAATTTATACACCTTGCCATCAACAACCAGCGTGTGACCTGCATTATGCCCGCCCTGGAAACGCGCGACGATATCCGCCCGCTCGCTTAGCCAATCGACAATTTTGCCTTTACCTTCATCGCCCCACTGAGCGCCGACAACAACCACATTAGCCATGCGAGAGACCTTTCCCATTACGTCAAACCCGCGTCCGTATAGAGCGCGCTTATGCTAAGCGAAACACCTATTTCGCCGCACCGGTCGCGAAAGTCGGACAAATTCCATTCATCTTGCCAAATAAACTCTTCCCGAAGGGTCGTTTTGCAATCAATTCCCAAGTCTCTGGACAGGACCGCTTACATCAGCGATGCATGCTCGCGTTAAAGGAGATCCCTATGATCCGCATCGCAACCCGTTGGCTTATCGCCTTTGTCTTGCTCGCTGTGACCTACAACCCGACTCAATATAATTGGGTGCGCTGGTCGGTTCAGAATTATTCAGAGCAACTTCCTTTGATTGTCCTAAGCGGGCTAATACTGCTCGTCGGCTACATCATTTACATGCGCGCAACCCTACGTTCGATCGGGCCGTTTGGGATGGGGCTTGTGCTCGCCCTCGTTGCGGCACTTCTTTGGGTGCTTTATGACTTCGGCTGGCTTAGCCTTGAAAATCAAGCCGTTAACCTTTGGCTGGGCCTAGTCGCGCTTAGCTTCGTGCTTGGGATAGGTCTCAGCTGGTCACACATTCGCCGCGCGCTTTCGGGTCAAGCAGATATGGATGATGTCGATGAGTAAAGAACATGATTTCAACGCTAAAATCCGCTGGACGGGCAATCAGGGCAAGGGCACGTCGCACTACAAAGCCTACACCCGCGACTGGTCGCTTGAAACCGCGGGAAAACCTGCGATTGCGTGCTCGAACGACCCTATGCTTGGTGGAAACCCTTCACTTTATAACCCAGAGGACATGCTGATCGCGGCCCTGAGTTCCTGCCACATGTTATGGTTTTTGCATCTCGCTTCAGATGGGGGTCTCACTGTACACTCTTATGAGGACACCCCAATCGGCACAGGTGAAAGCCTCCCAGACGGTACTGGCCGCTTTATTCGCGCACTTTTGCAACCGAGAATCGGCCTAGCACCCAACAGTGACACGGCTGTAGCAGATGCCGTTCACGCCCGAATTCACAATCATTGCTTCATAGCACGCTCTGTCAACTTCCCCATTGAGATCACAGCAAGTTACTTTGAAGTGACTCAATCTGTTTGACGGGTTGCACGGCTTCGTATGATTGCCTAGATAGCACGCTGTACCACTAACACGCAGGCACCCATGGAAAACGTCGTTCTGATCATTCACCTCCTTTTGGCTTTGGCTTTGATCGGCGTCGTTTTGATGCAACGTTCCGAAGGGGGCGGCCTTGGAATGGGTGGTGGCGGCGGTGGCGGCGCAATGTCTGGCCGTGCAGCAGCGACGGCTTTGGGCAAAGTGACTTGGATCTTGGCGATTTGTTTCATCATCACGTCCATTACGCTCACAATCATCGCGGCACAGAAATCTGCGGGTAGCTCGGTTCTGGATCGTTTGGGCGATGCCCCAGCGGCGGCAACCGAAAGCGCTCCGTCCGGCTTGGGCGAAGGCAGCGATCTTTTGCCACCAAGCGTGGACGACAACGCGCCACTGGTTCCACGCGCGGATTGATCCGACAGGTTTAGTTCTACCAGTTTTTGAGTTTTCGAAGCTTTCCGCAACATCATGTAGCGGTTGGCTTGCGAATCTTAGACGAATCCTGTAACGCTCAAATCCCGTGAGTATCGGTATTTTTGCGATGCTATTCACTTAGAAATTGACTGCATTCACAACCTGTTTTGGTGTGGATTGGTCCTCACGGGAGCACGCTGCACATGGCGAGATTTATCTTTATTACTGGTGGTGTTGTTTCTTCCCTCGGCAAGGGGCTTGCATCCGCAGCCTTGGGATCGCTGTTACAAGCACGCGGTTTTTCTGTTCGCTTGCGCAAGCTTGATCCCTACCTCAACGTCGATCCCGGCACGATGAGCCCGTTTGAACACGGCGAAGTTTTCGTCACCGACGATGGCGCAGAAACCGATCTCGACCTTGGTCACTACGAACGCTTTACGGGCGTTCCAGCGCGCAAGACTGATTCCATTTCCTCGGGACGCATTTATACGAATGTATTGGAAAAGGAGCGTCGCGGAGACTATTTGGGCAAAACAATTCAGGTAATTCCCCACGTCACCAACGAGATCAAAGATTTCATCGCAATTGGCGAAGACGAAGTTGATTTCATGCTTTGCGAAATTGGCGGCACCGTCGGCGACATTGAAGGTCTGCCTTTCTTTGAAGCGATTCGCCAATTCAGCCACGATCGCCCACGCGGCCAATGCATCTACATGCACCTGACACTGCTGCCCTATCTTGCGGCCTCGGGTGAATTGAAAACAAAACCAACACAACACTCCGTTAAGGAAATGCAAAGCATCGGCCTTGCCCCTGACATTTTGGTCTGCCGCTCGGAACATCCTATCCCGGAAAAAGAACGCGAGAAGATCGCATTGTTCTGTAACGTGCGCAAAGAAAGCGTTGTTGCAGCTTATGATCTGAAATCCATCTACGAAGCGCCGCTCGCCTATCACAAGCAGGGTTTGGATCAGGCGGTTTTGGATGCCTTCAATATCAATCCTGCGCCCCGCCCGGATTTGCGTGTTTGGGAAGATGTGGCTGATCGCATTCACAACACAGACGGCGAAGTGAATGTCGCTATTGTTGGCAAATATACTCAACTTGAAGACGCCTATAAGTCCTTCAAGGAAGCACTGACCCACGGTGGTATGGCCAATCGCGTGCGCGTCAACGTCTCTTGGGTCGATGCAGAAGTCTTTGATAGCGAAGACGCAGCCCCTCATTTGGAAGGCTATCACGCGATCCTTGTGCCCGGCGGATTTGGCGAACGTGGCACTGAAGGCAAGATCAGAGCGGCGCAATACGCCCGCGAGAATAAGATCCCCTATTTCGGCATCTGTTTGGGGATGCAAATGGCTGTGATTGAAGCGGCACGCAACGTAGCGGGCGTATCTGCTGCGGGTTCTGAGGAATTCGATCACGAATCCACAGGTAAGAAACGCTTTGAACCGGTTGTCTATCACTTGAAAGAATGGGTTCAGGGCAATGCCAAAGTGAACCGCAAAGCTGATGACAATAAAGGCGGTACGATGCGTCTTGGATCATATGATGCAACCCTGACTGCCGGCTCAAAAGTCGCACAAATCTATGGCAGCACGGCGATCGAAGAACGTCACCGCCATCGGTACGAAGTTGATACGGCCTATAAAGACCAACTCGAAGCGCTGGGTCTCAAGTTTTCAGGCATGTCGCCCGACGGCAGCCTGCCAGAAATCGTCGAATGGAGCGATCATCCTTGGTTTATTGGCGTACAGTTCCACCCAGAGCTGAAATCCAAACCCTTTGATCCGCATCCTTTGTTCAAAGACTTCGTTCGCGCAGCCAAAGAAAATTCACGTCTGGTGTGACGCTTGTAGAGTGCGTGGTTTCACTCACCCGCCTCAAGCTTTGGCGCGACTCAGTTTTTGTGCTAGTCTCAAATCATGCGCATTTTGGCTATCATCTTCGCACTTCTCGCCGCCCCTCCCCTTGTGGCGCAAGATGCTTGCAATCGTGCGGTGTGCTTAGCTAACCCTGAAAGTCTTGTGTTTTCCAAACTGATAGACTTTGACGATGTGCTCGCAGCACTTGGCCTTGGCTCACGGCTTGACGAGGTTCTGGTGCGTGACGGCACCGCGTTTGGCGAACGATTTGCAGGACAAACCCGAAAGGCTGACGGTGATTTCGATGTGATCAGCGGCACTCCGTTGCTTCCGCTTAAGGTTCTGGACGGCGGCGAAGGGCAGACACTCGGTGCCATGCATGTGCGCGGCTCAATCGTGCTGCATGGCCACGGTCCGCGTGTTTACCCCAAAGTTGAAGCTGTTGGCGAAGGCTCGATTGCGGTTTTGTTCGAACGTGATCAACCCGCGCTTGCCTTTGATATCGCTGGTGGCGAAGCAGGCTATGCTACGATCCAATTCATTCGTCGCGACGGCACTGCAATTGACAGCGTCACCTTCGGCCCCCTTGCAGAAACCAGCTACGCCTTCACCCGACAGAATATGGAACCGGACATTGCAGGCTTTGTTCTGATCAACACTGACCCCCAAGGCATTTCGTTAGATAATTTGCGCTTTGAAGGCTTCGACTTGATGGGCTAACCTGTAATCAACAGCAGGGAGCAACACATATGCCAAAAGGCTATTGGATCGGCCACGTCACCATAAACGACGCTGACACTTACAAACTCTACCAGCAAGCCAACGCTGCCCCTTTCAAAGAATTCGGCGCTAAATTTCTCGTCCGCGGAGGACCCCAAAAGGTGCGCGAAGGCGAAATGCGCGCGCGCAGCGTCGTTTTAGAATTCCCCACGATCGAAGCGGCCTATGCCTGCTATGAAAGCGATGCTTATCAAGCGGCCAAAGCAATACGAGATGCGGTTAGTTCCGGTGATTTGGCCATAGTCGAAGGATACGATGAAGCATGAGCGTTTTTGATCGCCTCAGCTCGCTATTCTTAGCACACTCAACCGTGCAAGAGGTCAAACCACTTCCTGCCACTGACGTCCCCCACGCTTTGGGTGCGTTGCTGGTGCGTGTCGCGTTGTCGGATAAGCAATATGCGGTGCAGGAAATTAGCCAGATCGACAGGGTCCTGTCGAGTTTTCAAGGCATTGGCCCTATCGAGGCCGCAAAGCTACGCGCAGAAAGTGAACGACTTGAATCCTTTGCGCCGGATACCCCTGATTTTGCTTATTTGCTTTGCAAAAGCGTCAGTTACGATGATCGCCTCAGCATGGTACAAGCCTTGTGGGAAGTTGTTTACGCGGATGGCGCGTTGCGGGACGTTGAAGCCGACGTCATGGAGGTCACGCAAACCCATCTTGGCATCCTCCCAGAAGATTGCGCTGATGCACAAGCGCGTGCACAAAGCGCCTCCACCCCTTCCACTTAAACACAAGAGCCCTATATCCCCATCATGTTCGCTGATTTTCTCAAAAGGCTGACCCAGCCAGAGCCCGATCCCCTAGACGATGGTGATGCCCGTCTTGCCCTGACCTCTCTTTTGGTGCGCATCGCGCGCTCTGACGGGGATTATGCCCCTGCTGAACGCCGCCAGATCGAAGCCGTCGTCACAACGCGCTACGTTCTCGATGCACAAGGCACGGCAGACTTGATGGCACAGGCAGAAACCCTTGAAACAGAGGCCCCCGATACGGTCCGCTTTACACGCGCGATCAAAGATGCGGTTCCTTATGAAGAACGCTTGGGGGTTATAGAAACCCTGTGGTCTGTCGTTTTGGCGGACGGTGTGCGCGAACAGGAAGAAGACGCTTTGTTACGGCTGATTTCCAGCCTTTTGGGGGTCAGTGACATGGACAGCTCACAAGCCCGTCAAAGGGTTGCGGCAGGGCAAGTTTAGCTTTCCCTATCGTCAAGATAGGCCGAATTCTGACTTAATCGCAGCTTTGCCAATTGCCAAAGCTGCATTTTTGCGCACAGATATGTCTTGGTCAAGATCAGAGGCACCCATTGAACACGTCAGACACAGTCATTGAATTGCGTGACCTCCACAAAGCCTATGGCGAGCTTGAGGTCATCAAAGGTGTTTCTATCGCGGCCAAACGCGGTGATGTTGTATCGCTGATCGGCTCGTCTGGGTCGGGTAAATCGACCCTGCTGCGCTGTGCAAACCTTCTGGAAGATAGCCAGCAAGGCGACGTTCTGTTTAAAGGCGAGTCCGTGAAATGGTCAGGCACTAGCCACAATCGACGCCCTGCCGATGGCGCGCAAGTGATCCGTATTCGCACCAATCTTTCAATGGTCTTCCAGCAGTTTAATCTTTGGTCGCACATGACTATTTTGCAAAACGTAATGGAAGCACCGGTCACAGTGCTTGGCCGCGACAAGGCAGAGGTCGAAGAAGCAGCGCGCGGATATTTGGCCAAGGTTGGCATTGGCGACAAATGTGATGTCTACCCCGCGCAGCTTTCCGGTGGCCAACAACAACGCGCCGCGATCGCGCGCGCACTCTGTATGGAGCCTGAAGCGCTCTTGTTTGACGAACCCACATCGGCGCTGGATCCAGAATTAGAGCAGGAAGTGATCAAAGTGATCAAAGACCTTGCCGCAGAAGGTCGTACGATGTTGATCGTGACGCACGATATGAAATTGGCCGCGGATGTATCGGATCACGTTGTATTCCTGCACCAAGGCCTGATCGAGGAAGAAGGCGCACCCAAAGATCTATTTGGTGCGCCTAAATCAACCCGCCTACAGCAGTTCTTATCCAGCACTGCGTAGGTATTGTCATACCTAAAACAAAACACTCTACGGGAGACTAACGATGAAAAAACTAATCCTTACCACAACAGCGCTGACGCTGGTTGCAGGCTTTGCCTTCGCAGACGGCCACGGTAAAACAGTTCGCCTCGGCACAGAGGGCGCTTACCCTCCCTACAACTTCCTAAACGATGACGGCGAAGTCGACGGCTTTGAGCGTGAGCTTGGCGACGAGCTTTGCGTGCGCGCGGAACTCACATGCGAATGGGTCACAAACGAGTGGGACAGCATCATCCCGAACCTCGTATCCGGCAATTACGACGTGATTATTGCAGGCATGTCCATCACAGACGAGCGCGATGAAGTCATCGATTTCACACAGAACTACACCCAGCCTGATCCATCCGGCTATGTCGCGCTCAGCGCTGATGTTGACCTAGCAGACGGCGTGATTGCGGCGCAAACAGGTACGATCCAAGCATCTCACATCGCCTCTACAGGCGCGACATTGGTTGAGTTCGCAACGCCAGAAGAAACAGTCGCAGCGGTGCGCAATGGCGAAGCAGACGCAGTTTTGGCTGACAAAACCTACCTCAAGCCAATCGCAGATGAAGACGACGCTTTGATCATGATCGAGCAAGAAGAGCTGCTCGGCGGCGGCATCGGACTTGGTCTGCGTGAAAGCGACGGCGAATTGAAAGACAAGCTGGATGCGGCGATCGGATCCATGAAAGCGGACGGTTCTTTGAACGCTTTGATCGAAAAATGGGAAATCGGTGCAAAATTCTAAGCTGATCTCACTCTAAATTATCAACGGCGGGCTTGGAAACAGGGCCGCCGTTTTTCGACTTCTCATCCAAATCTTCGCGGGCGAAACGACCCTAACCAACGCCGGCTTTCGTTGCTCTGTCCGTTCAACATCTCGGTTGCGATCAATTCGCCCATAAGCGCACCGAGCGTAATGCCGGAATGTAAAGTCGCTGCATAAAGCCCTGGCATCACCTGCCCCACGGCCGGAAATCCATCTTGCGGGATCGGTCTATGCGCAAGGTGCATTGACGCAAGCTCCATGGCATACTGTGGGAACAAAGCGCGCAGACGTGCCATAGAAACCTCTGCCGCGTGATCGGGATGCGCGCTCAGTTGATCGGCGTTATCGCTTTGATGTCCAATTGCAGCAGGCGTGAGCAAAGAGCCATCCCGCAGCTGGCGCACTTCGCCAAAATCAGTGGCAAGAATATGTGAAATACGCGCCAAAACAGGCTTGGTTTTAAGAACAAGTGCAGGTCTGTGAAGCATTGGCAACGGGACATCTAAGCACGCCAATAAAGCTTCTGTTCCCGTCCCCGCAGCGATCAAAACTTCATCAGCCCTGAACACTTCGTCTTTTGTGCGTACGCCCGTAATACGTCCTGCACGTTGCTCAAACCCGGAAACCTTAAATCCGTGTGCAACGCGCGCGCCAAGCGTGACAGCCGCATTCAGAAAGCGCTGCGTGATTTCTACAGGTTCTGCAAAGCCTTCGGCACCAAATCGAATTGCGCGATCAGGGAGGTTGCCCAGATGAGGTTCAAGAGCCGCGATTTCACTGCGTTCAACAATCTCACATGGATATCCTTGCTCACTGAGTGTTTGAAACTGTTCATCAAATGCAGCGCCAGCACATTCCCAAGCCAAAGCACCACACCATGTCACGGGGACATCCAGGCGCTTTTGCAAACGATGGTAGGCGTGAATGCCTTCAACGCGCAGCGCGAAATACTCGGGGTTTTCAAAGAAGGATGCATTGATCCACCCAAAGCTCGCATCCGTCGCGCGCGCATTGGCGGCATCAAGCAGCAACACTTCTGCACCACGTGATTGCAGCTCGAACGCGCTGGCCGCGCCGATAATACCGCTTCCAACGATGATGATCTTTGGCTTTTTCTGCGCCACCTTAGATCCTTTTCAATCAAAACACTTCAAACGACCTTGGCTTGCCAAGCCTGCGAGGTAAACAGTCTAACTGTGGACGTTTCAGACTTGGCCTTGGTCGTGATTTCCTGCATCGTCGCGTTAACAAAGTAAAGAAAGCTAAATGTTCAGTTTTTGCAGTGACCCTTCCCAACTGGATCGCCTTTATTGGTTGTCGTGCTATCTCACGACAGGCAAGCACATGGGGTTTTATGCATCCTTTGGTACGGTTCTTTTGCTTTTGGCGATCACAGCGCCAACCGCTTTAGCCTTCGGCTTTTTCGGTGCCTCTGCTGCACGCTCTGCGCTTGCGCCGCTTCGCTGGCTTGGCAAAGGCTATATCGCCATCGTGCGCGGTGTACCGGATATTGCATTTTTCTTGTTCTTTATCATCGCCCTAGACCAAGGCATCGAATACTTGCGCCATAAAACCAAATGCCCTGATTGGGACCAACCTATCAGGCAAGGCAATGATTTCATCGTTTGTGACATCGCGAAAATGCCGCTCGGCTCAGCACCGCAATGGATCCATGAAAGCTACGGTTTCATGCTGGCGGTTTTCACATTCGCAATTGTTTTCGGCGCTTTTGCTGCAAACGTCCTATTCGGTGCAATGCGCGCTGTCCCGCGTGGGCAGATCGAAACTGCCGAAGCCTATGGCATGACCCGTAAACAGAGCTTTTGGCGCGTACTTGTCCCGCAAATGTGGGTCTATGCGCTGCCCGGCCTTAGCAATCTTTGGATGGTTTTGATCAAAGCCACGCCCCTACTGTTCCTTCTTGGTATCGAAGATATCGTCTATTGGGCGCGCGAACTAGGCGGGACGAAAACATCGCGCTTCACTGATTATCCACATGGCGATTGGCGGGTTTGGTATTTCCTGTTCTTACTGGTATTCTACCTTGCCTTCACCAAGTTTTCCGAAGTTTTTTTTGAGCGTCTGATGAAACGTTTGACCCACGGCCAAGCAACAACAGGCGACGAAGCGCAAAGGAAGATGGCATGAGCTGCTGGGAGGTCATTGCAGATTACGCCCTGCGCTCTGTCGGGGTTGGAGAGCGGTTGCTTCCGCGCGAAAATTTCACACTATGTCAGCAAATTACGCTGATTGGCTCGGGCATGATCTGGAACGTGTATTTTGGCGCCCTTGCGCTGTTCTTCGGGTTTTTCTTCGCCACCTCTCTGGCGATGTCGAAGGCTGCGCATAGCCCGTGGCTGCGTAAACCTGCGGAATGGTTTATCTTCTTGTTTCGCGGCTCCCCCTTATTCATCCAATTCTTCTTTGCTTATTTTCTGTTTCTCTCGCTCAAAAGCGTCAGCCCGATCTTTGACCCGTTCACAGCGGCATGGCTGGGTGCTTTGATCGTTTTGTTCTGCAATACCGCCGCTTACACGGGTGAAATTTTCTATGGTGCGCTGCGCTCCATCCCGAAAGGCGATGTGGAAGCAGCCGATGCCTATGGCCTTACGGGTTGGACACGTTTCAAAAGGATCAGTTGGCCCACAATGCTGCGCCTTGCGTGGCCCGCCTACACGAATGAAGCAATTTTTCTGTTTCACGCCACAACACTGGTATTTTTCACAGGGTTCCCAGCATGGCAGCAACGTGGCGATGCGCTGTATTACGCGAATTATTTTGCCGACAAGACGTTCAATCCATTCGTCCCTTATCCGATCCTCGCTGGATATTTTATTATCCTGACTTTGATCGTTATTTCGTTGTTCGGACTGGTAAATCGACACTTGAACAAACATCTTCCCCAAGACCAACGGCGCAAAATCAAATACCGCCCTAACCTTATCCGATAGGAAATCCAGCCATGAACACTTGGCTTTCTGAACACCCCGATATCCGATCCATCCGCGTTGCGGGCTGTGATCTAAATGGGCAAGCGCGGGGCAAACGCATTCCAACCCGTTTCGCAGGCAAGATTTATGAGGAAGGCAGCCGTTTTCCTTTTTCCGTTTTGAATTTGGACATTTGGGGCGAAGATATTGAAGACAGCCCACTGGTTTTTGACAGTGGTGATGCTGATGGGATGTTGTTGCCAACAGAACGTGGATATCTGCCAATGCCATGGCTTGGCACACCAACTGCGCTGCTGCCCGTCTGGATGTTTCATGAGGGAGGTCGCCCTTTTGACGGCGACCCGCGCCAAGCGCTCGCTCGCGTGAAAGATCGCTATACCGAAATGGGCCTGACCGCTGTGGTCGCGACAGAGATGGAATTTTATCTTATCGACGATACTGGCCGTATGCCTCGCACTGTCCCATCGCCCCATAATGGAAAGCGTCGGACAGGATCAGAGACGCTTGGACTGCGCGCGCTGGATGCCTTTGATGAGTTTTTCACCGACCTCTACGACGCTTGCGAAGCTATGGATATCCCCGCCGATGCGGCCATTTCAGAGGCAGGCTTGGGTCAGTTCGAAATCAATCTTATGCATGTGGATGATATGCTGAAAGCCGCTGACGATGCATGGCTATTCAAACTTCTGGTGCGCGGGCTTGCGCGCAAACACGGGTTTGCCGCCAGCTTTATGGCCAAACCCTACACGGATTATTCCGGGAACGGGATGCATATGCATTTCTCGGTTCTGGACAAAGAAGGCGACAACATCTTTGACGATGCTGGCCCTAAAGGGTCAGAGCGTTTGCGCAATGCAATCGCGGGATGCCTGAATGCGATGTCTGGATCCATGCTGGTTTTGGCCCCACATGCTAATAGCTATGACCGTCTTGTGCCCGGTGCCCATGCGCCGACGAAACTGTGTTGGGGTTATGAAAACCGCACTGTGGCGATCCGCGTTCCGGGTGGCAATCACAAAGCGCGTCGGATCGAACATCGCGTCGCAGGGGGGGATGTGAACCCTTACTTGCTGCTTGCCGCCGTCCTTGGAGCTGCTCTGGACGGGATCGCGCAGAAAATGACGCCTCCAGCGCCAGTAACAGGCAATGCATATGCCCACGACACGCCAGAGCTTCCGACAACTTGGCAAGACGCCCTGGACATCTTTCAAACCGATCCTGCGATCCAGCGCATTTTCCCGAAAGCCTTGATCCAGAACATGGCAATGACCAAACGCCAAGAAATCCGCGAAGTCGCAAGCCTGTCGGAAGAAGAGCGGATTGCGCTCTATCTTGAGTTCCTCTAGCGTTTTTTTGAAACCCCATAGGTGATCCATGAAAATCGGTATTTTACAAGCCGGACACGCCCCTCCCGCAATGGTCGACGCTCGGGGCGATTACACCCAGATGTATTCAGAAATGCTTGGCCCGGACGATTTTGACTACCAAACTTGGAGCGTCGTGGACATGGATTTCCCCGATGGCCCCGAAGATGCGGACGGCTGGCTTATCTCTGGCTCCAAACATGGTGCCTATGAGGATCATCCTTTCATTCGACCGCTCGAAGATTTGATCCGCAAGATAACAGCCTCTGGCCGTCCGTTGGTCGGTGTCTGTTTTGGTCATCAGATCATTGCCCAAGCCCTTGGCGGAATCGTCGAAAAGTTTGATGGAGGTTGGTCTATCGGTCAGCAAACCTATGATATTCAGGGGGACCCCGTTCAGTTGAATGCGTGGCATCAAGATCAAGTCACCAGAATTCCTGAAGGCGCGACAAAGATCGGCAGCAGTGATTTTTGTGAAAACGCGATGCTTTACTACGAAGGCAAAGCGCTAACCATTCAGCCGCATCCCGAATTTGATTCACGGTCTATCAACGCGCTTTTGAGCACCAAAGCCAAAGGCGTCGTGCCCGAATATCTACAGGCCATCGCACGCGAACGTCTGCCTTTGACCAATCACAACAAAGCAATGGGCGAACGCCTTGCGCATTTCCTTAAAACAAAGAGCCTCACATGAGCGACTGGAAACAGAACCTGCCCGAAACTGCGGCAGCTTATCTCGAAGGACGCAAGTTGGACGAGGTGGAATGCATCATTTCCGACCTGCCGGGCATTGCGCGTGGCAAGGCGGTCCCTGCTAGCAAATTCGCCAAGCAAAGCCAGTTTTTCCTGCCTGACTCCATTTTCTATCAAACCATCACAGGCGACTGGGGCGAAGCTGCTGGAGAAGAAGGGTTTATCGAAAAGGACATGATCCTAATACCCGACATGAGCACGGCGACTGCCGCACCGTGGACGGGCGATTGGACATTGCAGGTCATTCACGACGCATATGATAGCAAGGGCGTGGCCGTTCCGTTCAGCCCGCGCAACGTATTAAAACACGTCGTCCAGCAGTATCGCGATCGTGGCCTTGAACCTGTTATTGCACCCGAAATGGAATTTTTCCTTGTTGCGCGCAACATTGACCCCGCAATTTCGATCAAACCTATGATGGGCCGCTCAGGTCGCCCTGCCGCCGCGCGCCAAGCCTATTCAATGACTGCTGTCGATGAATTCGGTCCTGTGATCGACGATATTTATGACTTTGCCGAAGCACAGGGTTTCGAAATTGACGGCATCACTCAAGAAGGCGGCGCAGGGCAGTTGGAAATCAACCTCCAGCATGGCGATCCGGTGAAACTGGCCGACGAAGTGTTCTTTTTCAAACGCCTGATCCGCGAAGCCGCTTTGCGTCACGATTGTTTCGCAACCTTCATGGCCAAACCGATCGAAGACGAGCCCGGCAGCGCTATGCATATCCACCACTCGATCCTCAACATCCAGACCGGCGAAAACATCTTTTCCGGCCCTCAAGGTGGCGAAACAGATGCGTTCTTCCATTACATTGCAGGTTTGCAGAACCACCTGCCCTCTGCAATTGCCGTGCTTGCGCCTTACGTGAACAGCTATCGTCGCTACGTCAAAGATCACGCGGCCCCGATCAATCTGGAGTGGGCACGTGACAATCGCACCACCGGTATTCGTATACCTCTCTCGGACCCCAAAGCGCGCCGCGTCGAGAACCGCCTTGCGGGAATGGATTGCAATCCTTACCTCGGTATCGCTGCCTCTCTTGCATGTGGTCTGCTTGGCCTGATCGAAGAAGAACGCCCCGATAAACAATTCAAAGGCGATGCGTATGATGGTGAAGAAGATATCCCGCGCACCCTTGGTGAGGCGCTGAATATCTTTGAAGAAGCCACCAAGCTGCATGACATTCTTGGTCCTGAATTCGCCCGTGTGTATGCGATTGTGAAACGCGCCGAATACGAAGAATTCTTGCAAGTTATCTCCCCTTGGGAGCGCGAGCATCTGTTGCTGAACGTATGAATCTTCTGTTTTCAAACGATAAACGTGGCGAATATCCGACAAGTTGGTATGCGGCTACAGCCCATATTTTAGAGCCGTTCGCCCCGTTACTCGGAGAAACCAGAGCAGATGTTTGCATCATCGGCGGTGGCTACACAGGCCTTTCGTCTGCGCTGCATTTGGCAGAGCTAGGCTATGACGTCGTTCTGCTGGAAGCACATCGCGTCGGCTTTGGCGCATCCGGGCGGAATGGTGGGCAGCTTGGCTCTGGTCAGCGCATGGATCAAGACGGGTTAGAAAACCTGTTGGGCCAAGACACAGCGCATCGGCTTTGGCGTATGGCCGAAAACGCAAAGACACTCGTCAAGGATTTGATCGCCAAACATAAGATTGATTGCCATTTGAAACCAGGCATCGCCGAATTGGGCTTTGGCAAGCGCGACGTGACTGAATTGCAAGACTACGCTCGCAAATTGCAAGACGACTACGGCTATAGTGATATCGAAGCGCTTGACTGTGGCGCGGCACAAGCGCTCTGTCCTTCCCCTGCTTACAAAGGCGGGATGATGGATTGGGGCGCGGCCCATGTGCATCCTTTGAACTTTGCGCTGGGACTGGCAAAAGCCGCGGCAAACACAGGTGCGCGCATCTTCGAAATGAGCCATGTGCATCACATCAAAGAAGGCGCAGAGGTCATTGTACAGACTGACAAAGGGCGCGTGAAAGCAGATCATGTGATCCTTGCTGGCAACGGATACCTTGGAAATTTGAACCGCAAAGTGTCAGCGCGGGTGATGCCAATCAACAATTTCATTGCCGCAACTGAACCACTTGGGGATGATGCTGCAAAGGTTCTTGCCAAGGATATCGCGGTTGCGGACACGAAGTTCGTGGTCAATTACTTCCGCCTAAGCCATGATAATCGTCTTCTTTTTGGCGGTGGTGAAAGCTACGGCTATCGCTTTCCATCTGACATCGCAGCAAAAGTGCGCAAACCTATGACGGAAATTTTCCCGCACCTCGCGGATGTCAAAATCGACTATGCGTGGGGCGGCACGCTGGGTATTACGATGAAACGCATGCCCTACCTTGCGCGCGTTGCCTCCAATATTTTAAACGCCTCGGGCTATTCAGGCCACGGCGTCGGCAATGCGGTTCAAGCAGGCAAGCTGATGGCGGACGCGATCCACGGTCAGGACACAGGGTTCAACACGATGGCCGCTGTCCCTGCCCCAAGCTTCCCCGGTGCTGGTGCATTGCGCACACCCCTCTTGACCCTCGCGATGAGCTGGTACGCGCTTCGCGATAGACTTGGCGTTTAGTTATTTACTGAGCTTGGACAGTTTTTGCTGCAACTCGGCCAATTGCGTTTTGATCGCATCGAGATCTTCTTTTGATTCACTCGCTTCTGGTGCGGGTGCTTCCGTTTTCTCTGCCGCAGGCGGTGTCCAAGCGCCACCTGTCATGGCTTTGAAGAAGGCTTCTTGCTGGGATCGGAACGCTTCCATACCCGGAATTTGCGCGATCGGGCTGGCCTTGGTGATGTTGTCGACCACTTTGCTCTGACTGTCGCGCAGCATGTCAAAGGACATTGCCAAAAACTGCGGAACAACGCTACTTGCCTGACTGGTGTAACTGCGCACAAGATCTGTCAGAACAGCAACTGGCAAAACGCTTTCGCCTTTGCTTTCGCGTTCGGCCACGATTTGCAAAAGATATTGTCGGGTCAGATCATCGCCGGATTTCAGGTCTACGATTTTCACATCGCGCCCTTCACTGATGAAACCGGATATATCTTCCAGCGTCACGTAATCACTTGTCTCCGTATTATAGAGACGACGGCTCGCGTAGCGCTTGATCAAAAGTGGGTTTGTAGCGTCGGTCACCTTGTGCTCCCTCCCGAAATGCAGCAGTGCAGAAAACTCTATGCGAGTGCAGCAAGAATGGGAACCACAAAAGAAAGGGGCCGATCTTGCGACCAGCCCCGGCATTCAACACATGTGTGGGAGGACACTGTGCAAATGTTCTTTGACTTAAAAGCCAAGCTTACTTTGCAGCAGCTTTCTTAACAGCAGCAGTTGCTTCTGTTGTTGCTTTTTTAACAGCAGCGGTTGCTTCTTCAGAAGCAGACTTGCCCGCAGACATCATCAACTCAACTGTTTCCAGCTGAACTTTTTTCGCAATTTCTGCGAAAGAAGCAACGTGCTCAGCAGCTGCTTCAGCAGAAGAAGACGCCATGTCTGTCATTGCTTTTGCGTAATCTGCCGGCTCAGCTTTAACTTTTGAGAAGTCAGCGAATTTCGCCAATGTGTCTTTTGCCCAAGCAGCGGAAAGCTCAGCGGACTTTTCAGCCGCTTCAACGGAAACTGCGGAAAGCTTCTCGTTCAATGTCGCTGTTGTCTTGAATGCATCGCCCATTGCAGATGTGTCTACCGGGAATGCGCCCATCATGTCCTTCATGATCGCGGAAAAATCTTGTGTCTTAGCCATGGTATAAATCCTTTTGTCTATCTCGCGGGCCAACCCCGCTGTTCGACAAGGATAGATATATATGCCGCAGCGCAGCATTGCAAGACTTTTTTGCTGCGCTGCGGCATATCACAAATGCACTTGTAAATCAGCGCCTTGCGTTCAGCATAACATAAGTTCCGGGGGCATCACACAACACTGGGTGGTCCGAATCTCCTGGCTGCAATGCAGCAATTTGCTCTCCAGAGCGTTCTTTGATCCATGATTCCCAGCGCGGCCACCAAGATCCTTCTGTAAAGGACGCACTCTCGAACCACTCAGACGGTGCAAGCTTCATATCGTCATTGGTGTAGTGACCGTATTTGTTTTTGCTTGGTGGATTGACGATCCCTGCTATGTGCCCGGACTGGGTCACAATGAAGGTCTTAGACTTGCTTCCCATCTGCTGAACACCACGGTAGCAATCTTTCCACGCAGCAATGTGATCTGTCTCACATGCAATTGCGCAAAGCGGGATATCAACGTCCTTTAGGCTAAGAGTTTCGCCCATCAACTCGAAACCACCTTCTGCAAAGTCATTTGATTGGCACAAACCGCGCAAATACTGAACAGCCATCCGACCGGGAAGGTTTGCGCCATCCCCGTTCCAGAAAAGCAAATCAAAGGCAGGCGGTGCTTCGCCCATCATGTAGCTTTTGATTGCTGGCGTGTAGACCAGATCGTTAGAGCGCAAGAAACTGAAAGTGCGGCCCATGATATGAGATTGCAACATCCCCTTATCGTTCACTTCAGCTTCAATGCCGTCGATGAAGTCATTTTGCAGGAACGGCGTAAATTCGCCCTGATCGGAAAAATCAGTAAGCGCAGTAAAGAGCGTCGCGGACTTCACGCTTTTGTCCCCGCGCTTTTTCATCAAGGACAGCGTCAGGCACAGCGTCGTCCCTGCGATACAATAGCCAATGCAGTTTATCTGTTTCTGACCTGTGATCGCTTTGGTTTCACGGATCGCAGTTAGGAAACCATCGTCAATATAGTCTTCCAGCCCAACATCAGAATAGCTGTCATCCGGATTGATCCAAGACACAACGAACAGTGTGTAGCCCTGTTCTGTGATCCATTTGATCAGACTATTCTGCTTTTTCAGATCCAGAATGTAGAATTTGTTGATCCAAGGTGGGAACATGACAATCGGTGTTGCATGGACCGTTTCAGTCACGGGCGTATATTGAATAAGCTCGATCATCTTGTTGCGATAGATAACCTTGCCCGGTGTCGTTGCGATATTCTTGCCAAGCTCAAAGGCCTTTTCATCCGCAAGTTTGACGACCAGCTCACCATCATTTGCTTCCAGATCGGCGACAAGGTTTTCAAGGCCGTCCAAAAGGCTTTTCCCTTCAGTCGCGACAGCTTTTTCCAAGGCATCAGGGTTCGTACCCAAGAAATTCGTCGGCGCCATCATGTCGATGATCTGTTGAGAAAAATATGTCAGGCGCTGCTTTTCTTTGGGGTCAAGATCAATCGCCTCGTCCACAGCTTGCTTCACAGCTTCCGAGTTGATGAGGTACTGTTGTTTGACGAAATTGAAATAAGGGTGCGTTTTCCAAAGCGGGTTCGAAAACCGACGGTCATTTTCGAACGCATCGGAAGGGGCTTCCAGTTTACCTTTGGCAAGCACCTGCTGGGCCTCGACGTAGTGCTTCATCGACTTGCCCCAATAGGCCGCCTGATGTTCAAACACTTTCGCAGGGTTTTCCATCATCTCCTGCATGTAAGATGTCATTGCATTCGCAAATAGCTCTTGATTCGGTCCGTTTAAAGCTGGGTTAGACTTTGCTTTGCCCGAAACGGCTTTGACCAAACGCTCCGACAACGCTTCGATTTTCTCCAAGTTCGCCGTCATTTGCAGAGAATTTTGGCCTGCGACATCGTCATTTGTTGTCATCTTAGTAAATCCCAACTACTTTAGCTGCAGTGCAGCATATTGCTGAGCAGTGTAACGTCGTATTGACCTAGGGGCAAAGCGACGAATTGAACCGCCCCAAAGTTGGCCTGACCAGGCAAGGATAAACAATGAAGTATATGGCAACGTACGACATGATGGAAACGATGCGAAACACCAACCAATGGCTTGGTGCGACGGCAAAATCCATGGCGGCCTATCCAATGTTTGCTTTGATGCCCAACCCAGCGCTTCAGTGGATCGGTGCTTGGGGAGAAGTGACAGAACGCTCTTTCGAACGCATGGTGACAAAACCAGACTGGGGTTTGGGCACATTTACCTGCGACGATGGCCGCGATCACCTAATCGATATCACAACTGTGGTTGAACGCCCCTTTGGCGACCTGATCCATTTTGATGTGACAGGCCGCGAAACCCAGAAACGAAAGATCCTTTTGGTCGCGCCAATGTCTGGCCACTACGCAACGCTTTTACGCTCAACTGTGAACTCTTTGATCCGTGATGCCGAGGTTTATGTCACCGACTGGCACAATGCGCGCGACATTCCTGTATCAGCAGGTAAATTCGATGTGGAAGATTACACATTGTACCTTGTTGATTTCATGCGTGAAATGGGCCCAGACACCCATGTTATCGCGGTCTGCCAGCCCGCGCCGTTGACACTTGCCGCAACAGCCTATCTGGCCGAACAGGATCCAAATGCACAGCCGCTGTCACTGACATTGATCGGTGGTCCAATCGACCCCAATGCCAATGCAACCGATGTGACTGACTTCGGACACCGCGTGACCATGGGCCAGTTGCAAGAAACCGCGATCCAGCGTGTTGGCTTCCAGCACAAAGGCGTGGGACGCAAAGTCTATCCGGGCCTGCTACAGCTTGCCTCTTTCATGTCGATGAATGGTGAAAAGCATTCGAAAGCCTTCAGCGATCAGGTCATGCGCGCGGCACAGGGCGAAGCCTCTGAAAACGACAAACACAACAAGTTTTACGATGAATATCTGGCTGTCATGGACATGCCTGCTGAGTTTTATCTGTCCACAGTCGAACGTATCTTCAAAAACGGCGAAATCGCGAACAACGATTTTGTTGTTGATGGCCACAAGATTGACATCGGCAATATCACGACAGTTGCAGTGAAAACTGTCGAGGGTGAAAACGATGACATTTCCGCGCCCGGCCAATGTGTTGCAGCGCTTGATCTGTGCACTGGCTTGCCTGACTCGAAAAAGGCCAGCCATATTGAACCAGGTGCAGGCCACTATGGAATTTTCGCAGGCAAGAGCTGGCGCAACAACATTCGCCCGCTTGTTTTGGAGTTCATCGACGCCAATAGTGTTACTGAGAAACCCGAGGCGACCAAAGCAAGAAAGAAGCCTGCAAAGAAGAACGCAGCGAAATAAAAGCGTTATAAATGTTCATCGATCCGGCGGGTTCTTAAACAAGAGCCCGCCTTTTTTACGCCAACACCTCATCTAATATTACTTGCGTACCGCGCGAAAATTCCAAGGGGCACGCATATGTTTCGCCAGTCATTGCGCGCTGAAACGCTTCGACTTGCAAGACATAGTGATTGTCGCGGGGCCAACGAAACACTTCGCCCGTGCCGTCTTTGTGAAACACCTCTAAACGTGCTTCACCATAGACCAAAGGATTGAACGGGGCTGTCATGCGCGCGACAGCATCCTCGCCATGAAACTCCATATATTGCCAAGGGGCCATGCGCATCGACGTGGTGCTATCGTACGTGAACCCGCTGAATTCGGCGGCGACTTGGGCATGCACATCCACATCTGCCTCTAAGGTAATTTGGGACGAGACAATGCGCAAAGGCTCTTGTCCGGTCACGTAACGCACACCGCCAATCGTATAGACTCCAATATCGCGCAAACCCCCACCGCCATGTTTAGCCTGATGGCGAATATTTGCAGGATCGGCGCGATTGTCATAACTGAACGTCCCACTGACGCGGCGCAGTGGACCCAAGGCACCATTCTGAACAAGGGCGCGCATCTTTTGCCACTGTGGATGGTGCACAATCATAAAAGCTTCCGCCGTCAACAAACCGCTTTTGTCACGCGCCGCAATTAGTTGATCGACCTGCGCGACAGTCAGACCAACGGGTTTTTCCACCAGAACGGCCTTACCCGCACTAAGCGCTTTTAGCGCCCATGGCACATGCAGATCGTTGGGCAGAGGAATGTATACCGCATCAATTTTTGGATCAGCCAGCAACGCATCATACTCAAGATGCACATCAATATTTGGCGCAAGCTTCTGAAACGGCGCGGCTTTTTCAGCAGAACTGGTCGCAATTGCACTAAGTTCAGCACCTTGGGCCGAATTGATTGCTGGCCCCATGTGTTCGCGTGCAAACTTCGCAGCGCCCAAAATACCCCATCGCGTCAATCCCATGAAAAGCCCCCTCTTAAACCTGAGAGGAGGCTATCATTCATGAGAGACGTTTCAAAGCTTAAGCTGTGGCCAGCATGCCTTTTTCCTCTGCCAAGGCGCGCATGCGTTCTTGCAGCTTTTCAAAAGCGCGCACTTCGATCTGGCGAATGCGCTCGCGGCTGACGTCATATTGCCCGCTGAGATCTTCCAGTGTCACAGGCTTGTCTGCCAAACGACGTTGAACAAGAATGTCTCTCTCACGTTCGTTCAGCACATCCATCGCCTCTGCAAGCAATTCACGACGTGCTTCAAGCTCGTCACGTGCTTCATAGTCGCCTGCTTGATCGGCGTCTTCATCTTCCAGCCAATCCTGCCATTGCATCGTGCCTTCGCCCTCAGAACCGACTGTCGCGTTCAAAGATGCGTCGCCACCAGACATACGGCGGTTCATCGAGATCACTTCGGTCTCGGTCACACCTAAATCATGAGCGATTCTCGCAACATTTTCGGGGCGCATATCGCCTTCTTCCAACGCACCGATACGATTTTTTGCTTTGCGCAGGTTAAAGAACAGCTTTTTCTGCGCCGACGTGGTGCCCAGTTTCACCAATGACCAGCTGCGCAGGATGTATTCCTGAATAGCGGCCCGGATCCACCACATTGCATAAGTTGATAGGCGAAACCCCTTCTCGGGATCAAAGCGCTTTACCGCTTGCATCAAGCCGACATTCGCTTCCGAGACAACTTCGGCCTGCGGAAGACCATACCCACGATACCCCATCGCGATTTTCGCGGCTAGGCGTAGGTGTGACGTTACCATCTTATGCGCAGCCTCTGTGTCTTGCTTTTCGACCCAGCGCTTGGCAAGCATATATTCTTCTTCCGGCTCCAACATCGGGAACTTGCGGATTTCCTGCATGTAGCGATTCAAGCCACCTTCAGGCGTTGGTGCGGGTAGATTTGCGTAATTGGCCATGTCCCTGCCCCTTTATGTTTACCACGTTAACATTCAGTTAATCAGCCGCGAGCGAGGTTTCAAGTCCCCCGTATGCTTGCGGTGTTGCATTAAACTTGGCCCTTGCCTGCACTAAGTTCCAGATATGTGACCGCGCGTTCACGCGCATGTGCTGTGCAGGGCGTTAACTACGTAGGTTTTGTAACAATTGAGCCATGTCATCGGGCAATTCCGCCTCAAATCGCAACATTTCACCACTGACAGGATGTTTGAATCCCAACAGCGCCGCATGCAACGCCTGTCGATCAAATGACTTCGCTGCCTCTAACCCCACTTCGCTGAGCGCTTTGGCAGGCAATTTGCGCCGCCCGCCATACGTGGGATCCCCCAACAAACCATGACCGACATGGGCCATATGCACACGAATTTGATGCGTGCGCCCGGTTTCCAAGCGACATTCAACCAAGGCCAGACAATTGGGATTACCAAATCGCTCTATGGTTTTAGCACGGGTGACAGCGTGGCGACCGTGTTCAAACAGCACCGCTTGACGCTGGCGATCAAACTTGTGTCGCGCAAGCTGCGTCGTGATCTTCAGAACACCGCCGGTTTCAAAGCTAACGCCGCGCACTCCGCGAATTCGTGGATCAGACGCTTCCGGCGCGCCTTGTGTCACAGCCAGATACGCGCGCTCTGCGGTATGCGCTGCAAACTGTGCAGCAAGACCGTGGTGCGCTGTGTCTGATTTTGCGACAACAAGTAAACCACTGGTTTCTTTGTCAATTCGATGGACCACGCCTGGGCGCTTAGAGCCACCAACACCCGATAGTTTACCCGCAAAATGATGCAAAAGCGCATTCACCAGGGTCCCTGAAGGGGTGCCCGGAGCAGGATGAACGACCATGCCCGCAGGCTTGTTCACCACAATCAGATCATCGTCTTCGTGAATGACGTCGAGCGGAATATTCTCTGGTTCGATATGGCTATCAACAGCGTCTTGCACAGTGATTTCTACCTGTGCGCCTTCTTTGACTTTCGCCTTGGGGTCGGTTTGCACCACCCCGTCAATTGAAATGGCCCCTGCTTCGAGCAATTTCGCGATGCGCGTGCGCGAAAGGGATGCGCTCTCTGGCACATCACGCGAAAGCGCTTTATCAAGGCGTTGCGGCGGCTCTTCCTGAACCGCGAAGGTTATAATGGACACGCTCATGCTGCCCTCCGAACAAGAGATTGAAGAACCCGCCCAATTGCGATTCTTGCGCCGTCTTGTGACTTTGCTGACAGCGGTAATGATTGGCGGCGTTCTACTGATAATCACGCTGCTTGTCATCCGCCTGAATGATAAACCTGAATTACTGCCTGAAACCGTGACTTTACCAGAAGGCGTTGAGGCCAAAGCCGTAACTCAGGGCGAAAGCTGGTTCGCGATAGTGACTCAAACGGATGAAATTCTGATTTTTGATCGGCTTAGCGGGAAGCTACGTCAGCGGGTTCAAATCGACAACGAAGACTAGCGTTTCTGCAGCGCGACATTAACCAACTGTTTACAAATTTGTTGAACAGCGGACTTCGTTCCCCGTAAGTTAACACATCCTTAAAGGCTTGCGGCAGAAGTCGCTCCTCTCACCCGCCTTCCAAAACCCAATTTTGTTTGGAGATGCTTGTGAGTTTTCGCCCATTTACCCTAGTTATCCTTTGCGGGTTCGCCTTGTCAGGCTGTGCAAATGACAAAACCCTACATTTTGTCGCCGGCGCGGCCGCTTCAAAATACGTCACATCCCAAACCCAAAGCCCGCTTAGTGGATGTGCTGCGGCCATGACCGCAGGAATCGCGAAAGAGCTATATGACAGAAAATTCGGAGGTGTAGTGGATGCCAATGACGCGCTCGCGACAGGTGTTGGCTGTATGTACACGATCCGGTTTTAGCCAAATTTGGTGCGCTTGCGATCTAGACCGAGCCTAGCGACTCTCTGATTTCGAGAGTGCTTTGTAGCTCTACAGACCTGCTCAGACTTTTACCTTCAACCAAAGCGATCAATTCCTGCGCAGCACGTCGCCCCATTTCACGGTGTGGAACATGAACTGTTGTCAAGCGAGGAGACACGACGCGCGCCAATTCAATATCATCGAATCCCGTGATCGAAATATCGCGCGGTACGTCTAAGCCCATCTTTTTCGCGCGCAGCAATGCCCCGACCGCAAGGACATCATTGCTACACATCACAGCGGAAAGTTCTGTATTCTGGGTCATTAAGGCCTCGAACGCCTCAGCACCGTTTTCAATCTCGTAAGGTGTTTCGATCACAGCAAGACTTACCGGATCAATTCCGACGCTGGCCACAGCCTCTTCAATCCCTTTCAACCGTTCGCGCGCGCGATCATTGCCTTTGATGATGGCTGAAATCACACCAATCTTACGATGACCGCGTGATAGAACCTCTTGCGCCAAGTCTCGCATCGACGTGCGGTTATCAAACCCGATTGCTGGCTGTTTGTGGTCAGCCGAGTACGCCCATGCGGTCAACGACGGCACGTTCTGGCGCGCAAGATAGGCGTAAATTGATGGATCGCGATCATATCCGATCAGCAAAAGCCCATCGGCCCCGCGTGCAACCAAAGCACGGATTTGCTCGTCTTCGACTTCGGGCTTGTAGGCAGAACTAGAGACCAAGAGCGTATATCCGCGGTCGTGTAGTGCTTCTTGAAACGCCTGTAATCCCCTTGCAAAAATCGCGTTTTCCATGGTTGGAATGATCGCGCCAATGGTGAACGTCCGCTTCGCCGCCATAACCCGCGCGCCGAAATTCGGAGTATAGCCCAGCGTTTCAACCGCCGACAAAACACGCAAACGGGTTTTTTCCACGACAAGATCAGGCGCATTCAGACAGCGCGACACTGTTGCCGTAGACACACCCGCTGCCTTGGCGACGTCTTCAAGGGTCGGAATCGTGCTCTCGGACGTCATGACAGGCCTTGCAGGTTTAAAGATCACGCCCTTGCTATCACACGACAATCAAAGCGAAAAACGCATAATTGGACGCACCAGACGGAACGCGATCATGTAACAATGGAAAAGGAGTGTGATGGTACCGCCTCCCCGGCTTGAACGGGGGACCTCTGGTTCCACAAACCAGCGCTCTAACCAACTGAGCTAAGGCGGCATCGAAGTTGGATTTAGCTTTTGACTGGAACGATTGCAAGGCCTTTTCCAAAGCCTAAAGCGTGATTTCCCATTGTTGTTCAATAAGCGGAACGCCGAATGAAATAACTGGTTTGGATTCAGCGCAGGTCCAACCAAACCGTTCATACAGCGCGCACGCCGCAGTGTGGCTTGCATGGGTCCAAAGGGTCATGCGCAGATAACCTTGCGCGCGCGCGAATGCCATGCAGTGACGCAAAAGTTGCGCTCCGACCCCTTTTCCACGCGCTTCAGGCAAGAGCAGGAACAAGCGGAGCTTCGCCGTTTGGTCATCAAGTGAAACGCAAAAAATACTTCCGAACCGAACCACGCCTTGTTTTGCGATCCAGCCTGCTTCGCGAACGGGATCATGATTTGTTTCAAAATCCGTCAGGATCGAAGACACTAAAGGGCCAAAGGTATCATCAAACCCTTCGTGCTGAGCATAGAGCGTCTGATGTTGCGTCACGAGCCACTCGTGATCTGCTGCACGGTAGTCAGTTATGCTGATGTCCTTCATAGCCTTAAACAAAAGCACATAGGCTTGCAGATCAAGCCGTTTTTCAGTAGCTCGAACAAACAGATTTGAAAGGACGTCAAGATGGGCATTAATACTGAACGTGATGTTGAGGCCAATATGCAGATCGGCCCTACCGATGCTGGCATGGTACGTATTTTCATTGAAGGCGACGGCATTGAGATTCCGATGGATTTCGATCCCGAAGAAGCCGAAGAAATCGCCGAAGAAATACGCGCTGCCGCCTCGCGCGCGCGCAACATGGTGAACAAATAAGGACGTAGTCGCGTTTACGGCTTACCTATGCAGTTCACCCAGCCCTATCATTTCAAATTCGGAAATCTCGAACTCGTAACCCGTTACGGTCACTCTTTTCAGCGCGCGCAATCATTTTTCCCTCGGGATTGTGGAAAATCGCATGTACCGTTTGGATGGCCCTGTAGCACCAATCGACGTCGGGGTAATAAAACTTAACCATCATTTTTGCTTTTCCTTCATCCCCAAACGCGCCCCATAGGGTCACGCAAAGCTTGTAGCCGACGTGCGGCGTTCATTGCGAATTTCTGGATAATGACTTTGCGTCTTGCCGGTGCCAACTTGACCTCTGGGGCCATGCGCAGAACCTCTGCATCATAGGCATCACCGATCATCAAGCCTGTGCCATCAGGCAACAAATCGGTTGGGAATTCCAGATCAACGGCCCAGAAATACCGGTCACACCAATCAAGGTAGCCTTCCCATTTCTTATCCGACTGAAAATCAGCTTTGCTGGATTTACACTCGATCACCCACAACTCGCCTTTGGGCCCAAGTGCTAGAACATCAACACGCAATCCTTTGGCTGGCACAAATTCTTCAATGCAAACAAAACCAATGCTTGCCATATGACGGCAAACACCACGCGCCAGAAGCTGGCCGGGCATCATCTCAACTTGTGCGGTTTGGGCTACATCGTTCATAAAGCGACAATCGAACAAAGTAAGAACAAAATCAAGACGTCTGTTTTAACGCGCGCCCTTGCCGAAGCGCCTCTGACCCCCTAAGTAGGGCAGTGGCGGTTTCTGCCCTTCTTGTTTGTCGGTAGCATTCCAGTGGCCTTAAGCATTTCCTAGGGAGCTGGCTCTGTTTGGACCCTGGTCCACTTACCTGGCGCCCACCTGTACATACAGGTCCTCGGGAATCAAAACCAGAACGGTTGCGTGCGGTTCCGCCACATTAAACCAACTTAAAGTCCGCCTAGCGCTTTGTGTTGCGCAGCCAACGACTTTCGCACATCACTTTCGATACATTGACGGCTCCGCCAATATTAAGACATCATCCCCGCATCAGAGTGCATAGTCTAAACCTTGGGGCTTGCACTTCGTATTAACGAATTGGAACGGCGATGAAAAATATACTCTCAACCACAATTGTGCTGACGCTCCTGAGCACACCTGTCGCCTTCGCAGACAGTTACAAACGCATCAAGAAAGCCGCTGACTTCAATGCAATTGTAGTCGACAAAACTTTGGCGTTTGGGCCAAATACAGCCATCATCCGTTCGAACGGAAAAACCGATGGAAAATTAAAGAAACAGGGCAAATACTACGGTGCTTGGGCATGGCAAAACGGCTATTACTGCAGAAACCTCGTGATCAGCAAAAAAGAGACCGGTACAAACTGCCAGCTGGTCGAGTTTGATGGCAAACAGCTGCGTGTTACGAGAGACAAAGGCAAAGGCCGCGTGACAAACTTGACGTTTAAATAGAAAGCGTCAAAGCCCCGAGGCCTGGCCTTTTGCGCGATACAGTAGAGAGCTGCGTGAACACAATGCAGTTCTCTGTACTGTTGGAAAATAGCCGCACAGATGCCGAGATCTTAAATGAGTAATTCCAAGAGTTCGGCAATGCGCGCGCCCGTGTTTGATCTTGCTCGGCTCAACGCCAGCTTCCTTTAAAAGAAGGCCAATCGGACTTTTAAAACGCGCCTGGCTTTGCCTCACGCGCAATGTGATCGAGCACAGCGTTCACAAAGCGGCTCTCTTTTCCCTCAGGGAAGAACGCAGCGGCAATATCGACGAACTCTTTGATCACCACTTTTGGCGGCGTATCGCTTGCTACGAATTCAGCACCTGCTGCACGAAATAGCCCACGCAAAGTCGGATCAATCCGCGCGATGGGCCATTTAGCAACCAATGCACGATCTGTCATCTGGTCAATCTTCGCTTGATGGTTCACCGCGTCTTTGACCAACATCGTGAACAGATCAACGTCACCATCAACGAATTCCATGTCCTCATAAACGGCCGCGATACGGTGATCCAGAAACTCTGTGATGATGCTATCCGTCGTCTGGCCAGACACTTCCATCTGATAGAGCGCTTGCACTGCGTAAAAGCGTGCGGCGGACTTCATTTTGCGTTTGGCATTGCCGGATAATTCAGTGCTCATGCGAGGTCTTTTCCTTTGGCGAACCCAGCGATTTGATAGTCATCTGCGGCAGGCTTGAACCCGACGCCCTTACGCTGGCCGCCCCACTTACGAGCGAGCGCGATCAGATGCAAGGCCGCAGCCGCCGCCCCACCACCTTTGTTTTGATCCTTCGGATCCGCGCGCACTTCGGCTTGGGGGCGGTTTTCTACTGTTAATATACCATTACCGATGCAGAGCCCTTGCAGGCCAAGCAATTGCAAGGCACGCGAACTGTCGTTGCAGACCGTGTCATAGTGGGTGGTTTCACCACGGATGACGCAGCCCAGCGCGACGTATCCGTCAAAATTGCTCAGACGTTCCGCAATCCCTACAGCCGTCGGAATTTCCAATGCGCCAGGAACTTCGGTAATCTCATACGTCCCGCCTGCGGCTTCGATTTCAGCGATCGCGCCTGCGACCATATTGTCTGCGATGTCCTTATAGTAAGGCGACACTACGATCAGCAGCTTCACTGGTTTATCAAACTCTGCGCGCGGCAGGATATAGTGTTGTTCATGTCCAGCCATTAACCAAGCTCCGAAATTTTGCGGGTTCCGACGATTTCCAAGCCATATGCCTCAAGCCCGACGACTTTCGGCGATGGGGAATTTGTCAAAAGCTCAAGCTTGCTTAATCCCAGCGAGCTAAGGATTTGCGCACCCAAGCCATACTGGCGCAGCGTCTGTGGTGACGCATCATGATCCGCGTCCAGCTTCATCGCAGTGTCGCGCAGCAAAACAACAACCCCGCGCCCTTCAGCGGCGACAGCCTCCATCGCATGGCCGAATTCGGCAGCTCGTCCTTTGGGACCTGTACCGATCACATCTTGCATCGGGTCCATCGCGTGCATACGAGTCAAAACAGGCGTATCGCCAGAAATATCGCCTTTGATCATCACGATATGCTCGGCGCCTTGGGTTTCATCTGCATAAATACGCATTTGCCATTCACCACCGAATTCGGATGTTATGGTTTCTTCCGAGCGTACTTTGACCAAATTGTCGTGGCGGCGACGATAGGCAATAAGATCGCTGATCGTGCCAATTTTCAGCCCATGCTTTTGCGCAAAGCCAACAAGTTCAGGCAGGCGCGACATGGTGCCGTCTTCATTCATGATCTCGCAAATCACGCCAGAGGCGTTCAGACCCGCAAGCCGCGACACATCCACTGCGGCTTCGGTATGACCCGCGCGAACCAGAACTCCGCCATTGCGGGCTTTCAAAGGAAAAACATGACCGGGCGTAGCAATATCCGCAGCACCTTTAGAGGCATCAATCGCAACCGCAACCGTGCGCGCACGGTCATGTGCAGAAATCCCCGTTGTGACACCTTCGCGCGCTTCAATTGAAATCGTAAAGGCTGTTTCATGGCGCGATGAATTGTTGGTGCTCATCAACTCTAGGCCCAGCGCTTCGATCCGCTCACCCGGCAAAGCCAGACAAATCAAACCGCGTCCGTGCATCGCCATGAAATTGATCGCCTCAGGCGTCGCCATTTGTGCGGGGATCACGAGATCACCTTCGTTTTCACGATCTTCATGATCCACTAGAATGAACATCCGCCCATTGCGTGCATCTTCGATGATCTCTTGCGCAGAAGAGATCGCATCACGCCAATTTTCTTCAACGGGGCCGGTTTTTTCAAAGCTCATGGACATGCCTTTATAACAGAGTATCCCGCAGATAACGGATGAGGCGCGCCGTGACCAGAGGAACGGTGCGTGAAGAAGAACCTGTTAGTCAAAGATATCTTCCAACGCATCCTTTGCTTCTTCCACGAACCAACGCAGCGCCGACTTGCGACGTTTCTTTTTCTGAGGTCTTTTAAAGCTTTTGGGCGGTGATTTGTGTGAAATTGCCATCCTTGGCGCGGCCTGCGCCGGTTTGGCGCGTTCAGTTTCAATTGCTACACGCTTCATTACATGAATTGGCGCCCCACAGGATCCGCAGCTTAGCTCATGACTGACCTTTCCACGTAAGACCAAGGCAGCGCGGCTGCCACAATAACAACAGGTCGTGATCTTTGTGGGATGCAACATTCCAAACCTCTTTTCAACGCGGGTATTGCAGATTTTTCAACCTGAGCGCGAACAAATTGCTTTGGTTTGCCGCGTTACTGTCTAAGCTAAGTCATTGCTTCAAAAATTTAAGGGCCAACTGATGTTTGAACCGCTAAAAACGCTCGTTATTGATAGATCTATTCCCGAAGATAGCCTTGTGCGGGCGTTTGAACGTGTTTCGCGGGGGATTGGCTGGTTTGCCATCGCGCTTCCTCTTGGATGTGTGCTAGCGGCTTGGTCTGGCATTGCACCGCCAATCATCTTGCGCGATTCTATATCGCATTTTTACTATGTTCCGATCATGGGCGACTATTTCGTCGGATGCTTGTTCTTCATTGGTATCTTGTTGCTTTTCTTCTTTCACACCAAGGGCAACGAAGTGCCCGGTTGGGGCAACCTCTACTGGATCGAAGTTATCTTGATTAGAATAGCTGGCATCGCGGCTTTGATGATTGCGGTCTTTCCGACTTTGGGTGCAGGCGGCGCGTTTGCTGATGACGAATTCCACCGTGTGTTCTTAACCGCAGGAGGCGAGCCTAATTTTGGTGCGCTCCCAGGCTTTGCCATCGATTTGGGGCTAAAGCAGCCGATCCCGCTGCACGCGATTGGTGCGCTCGTGATGTTCAGCATCTTGACCTATTTCACGCTCGTGATCTTCACACGAACACAGCGACCGAATTCTGAGATGATGCTTGCTGGGAAGGCCAAACAGAAACCCCGCAAGCGCAAACGCAATATGGTCTATATTGTACTTGGATTTGTCATTGGGGGCTCAACCGCAGCGATCGTTGTTCACTTTATCAACATAAAACCCTGCGATGGCCCCTGCCCCGAAAGCCTTTGGCAAGCGCGCAACGCAACATTCTGGTTTGAATGTGCGGCGCTTTTGTCTTTCGGTTTAGCTTGGCTCATCAAAGGTGGCGCAATCGCGTGGCTCAACGATGATCCTTAACGTGGCAAACTTGCATAGAGCGCGACAGCGGCCGCATTCGACACGTTGAGCGAACCATATGCATCAGAAAATTCAATCTTGACCAGCGCATCGACAGTGTCTTTGGTTTTATCTCGCAATCCCGGTCCTTCGGCGCCCAGAACCAAAGCAATCGGGCGGTCACGTTTGCCTTCAAGGTAAGCGTCGATTGTTTGATCTGCCTCCCCATCAAGACCGATCACCAGATAGCCCATCTTTTGCAAAGCTTCGATGCTTTCCGCAAGATTGCGAATGCGCAAATAGGGCTGACGCTCTAGCGCGCCGCTGGCGGTTTTTGCCAATGCACCCGTTTCAGGCGCTGATCCGCGATGCGTACCAATCACAGCGCTTGCTCCAAATACTTCAGCAGAGCGCAAGATTGCCCCAACATTATGTGGGTCAGTCACACGATCCAACAAAACAGCGCGCGGCACAGATGCGGTGCCACCGACACAGACATCTTCCAAACGACCCCAGGTCAAAGGCTTCACTTCCAAAGCCGCACCTTGGTGCACTGATTGTGGATCAAGAGGCGCAGAAAATTTGCGCGGCTCACACATTTCGGGTTCCATACCTGAAAATGCGATCGCTTCGGCCAATTTGTCAGACGCATTGCGCGTAACGACTAAATTCAGCTTTTCGCGTTCAGGGTTCATCAACGCATCGCGCACAGCATGCAGACCAAAAAGCCAAACGGTCTCGGCATTGGACGCCTTTTTATCTTGTTCTTTTTTAACGACCCACTTTGGTTTTTTCATCGCTTTGGTCCTTTTGGCTCTGGTTGCCCCCTGCTGTATCGCAAAGACCTGCCATCGCAAGAGTTTTTCGGCTTGACGCACATATGAGGCGCTTGTAATCACCCGCTCACGCCATGCGTTTATTCGCATAGCAGTGGGCGACAGGCCGCAAGGTGTGGCAGGAGACTGTAACTCTCTCGCGGAGACGCACGCCTGGTTCGATTCCAGGGTCGCCCACCATTTTCACACTCACACAAGAATTGATATCTGAATGACCACTCAGGTTGTGTCTTGCAGCTTGGCAGGATGACTGGGAAACTGAATGGGAGCGTGATTTTGGGAAATAGTTCATTCATTTGCGCTCAGTAAGAGGATTGAAACCATGCACATTGAACCCTTTGGCGTCGAAATCTGGATGAACGAATGGGAAACCAAATGCGCATGGAACTTAGCGGAAACCTGTGTGGAAAGCTTAACGATCGCAGAATTGCTGTCGATCACGGGTCAAAACGAAACTGATCTTTCAGCGCTTCTTGAAATGAAAATGACTTACGGGGAAATTGAAGGATCAATGCGCCTGCGCCGCGCGATTTGCACGCTTTATGACAGCCAGACTCCGGAAAATGTAATCGTGACGCACGGCACGATCGGGGCCAATATGCTGGTGCATAAAACACTTGTGTCTTCGGGTGATCGCGTTGTGGCTGTGGTGCCGACGTATCAACAACACTATTCGATCCCTGCAAGCATTGGCGCTGATGTCCATCAACTCCATTTACGTGCTGAAAACGGGTTCTTGCCTGATTTGGATGAATTGCGTGCCTTGGTAACGGCAGATACCAAATTGATCGCAATCAATAATCCGAACAACCCGACCGGTGCATTGATGGACCGCGACATGCTGGAACAAATTGCAGCCATTGCGCGCGACGCAGATGCCTGGATCCTGTGCGATGAAGTTTACCGCGGTGTAGATCAAACAGGTACGGGCATCACCACCTCTATCGCCGACATCTACGAAAAGGGGATCAGCACTGCCAGCGTGTCCAAAGCTTTCGCGCTGGCAGGTTTGCGTCTTGGCTGGATCGCTGCCCCACGCGAGGTGATTGAGGCGGTCGCACTACACCGTGACTACGACACTATTTCGGTTGGCATGATCAACGACCACTTCGCCACGCTCGCACTTGAAAACAGCGACAAGGTTCTGGCGCGCAGCCAGTCGATCACACGTGGAAATTTGGCGTTCTTGTCCGGTTGGGTGGCCGCACAGACGTTGATTACATGGGTAAAACCCCAATCCGGCACAACAGCTTTGTTGAAATTTGATCTACCAGTCACATCCCGTGAATTTTGCGTTGATTTACTCCAGAAAACAGGCGTGATGTTCACGCCAGGTTCAGCGTTAGACATGGAAGGGTATGTACGCATTGGCTATGCAAACACCCCTTCGATCTTGCAAGAAGGATTGAAGCGGGTCGGCAACTATCTATCGTCGCAATAAAATTTCACGGATCACAGCCCGCCTGCCAAACTTAAGGGATCATGATGTTTTCACGCAAAAGCGTCACAGATTGCGTCGTGAGATTATCAAGCAAGACATCAACGCGCACAGATTTGACGCTGCCCAGTTCATAGCTGCGGTATGTCATCAATGCTTCATTATCGATCAGCGCATTTGGCTGCTGAAACTTCATATGGCAGTCTGGCATTTCCAAATCTTGCAGCGGCGCGTCATTGATAGAAAACTTCGCTGCCTTCAAGCCACAGCGCCAGCCCAAAATATGCGAGAAATACACAAGATCCTGACCGTTATATTCACGCACGGCGGCCCAATTGCCTTTGGTCATCTCCAAGATCGGACCGACTTCGGCAGCCGTAGTGAATTTACCTGCTGGTGTTTGGTCCTCTGGCTCCAATCCCGTAAGAGCAAAACTATCCGCACCGTTCGTAGCCGTTCCGCTACTCACATCCGCCGATCCAAACCCGCTGTCCGCCTGCGCCGTCCCTGCGAACAGGACCGCACTTAGGATAATGTGTATCACCTTCATAATCTGTCTCCCAAAATCAAACCCTAACAATTCTTTTTCTCTCGCATGCATCCAGCTTCTGGAAATATAGAAGATGTCGGCGTAAGATTTCACAAACCCGCGATCAGATGGGGCCAGCATGGCAAAGAAGAGCACTAAAAATCTATCCCTAAATGTGATGATTGTCGTCCAAGACGGCCGTTTGGCCTATGAAGCTGCGTTATTTGCTGCCTCTTTGCGCCATTCAAACCCTGATTTTGAAGGTCGCCTACTTTTGGCAGAACCTATGCCAGGCCCGCTTTGGCCCGGTGATCCACGACTGCCGAACGGCGAGCTGCGTGACTTGTTGATCGAACTTGGTGGCGAATTCATCCAATTCGAAAGCAAGGTTTTCGGTGCGAGCTATCCCTACGGCAACAAAATCGAAGCCTTGGCTGCGATGCCAAAGGGCGAGAATTTCATCTTCTTTGACACCGACACGCTGATCACTGGCCCCTTAAGCGACGTGCCTTTTGATTTTTCCCGTCCCTCGGCCTCGCTAAGGCGCGAGAACACATGGCCGCAGCTTGAGCTTTATGGCCCTGGATATAGCGCTACGTGGAAATCGCTTTATGACAAGTTCAAGCTCGACTTCGAGAGTTCATTGGATTTGCAATACCCCGACGAATACTGGCGGCGTTATCCCTACTACAATGCTGGCTTTTTCTTTTACAAATGCCCACAAAAATTCGGCACGCGTTTCTTGGAATATTCCAAAGCCATCCGCGATGATGCGCCGCCTGAATTGATTTGCCAGACCCTTGATCCTTGGCTTGACCAAGTCGCTTTGCCCCTTGTGATCCACAGCTTTGGCGGTGGTAAAGACACCATTCCAATGGGTCTGTTGGATGGTGACATCAGTTGCCATTACCGCATGTTGCCGCTGCTATATGCCCGCGAAAGTGATCAAGTGGTAGACGTTCTTGAAGATGTGACTGCACCCAACAAGATCAAGAAAGTGTTGAAAGGCTCAAACGTGATCAAGCGGATGATCTATCAAGGTCGTGGGCGCAAAGTGCGTGACTTGTTTGATCAAGAAAATCTGCCCCGCAAGGAACAAGCGATCCGCAATCGCATAAAGAAAGCCGGTTTCTGGATGCGTTAACTCATGCAAAACGCTTGTTTTACGTGACCCCATAATTGCAAAACGCTTGTTCCCATTTCCCAGCCCTTGGTTGTGAGAGGCGCGACATTGACCTAAACCCGTCCCCAACGCTACTTTTCAACGTGAGGAAATCCAATGACCGACGGACCAAGCTACGGCTTTGATACACTGCAAGTACACGCGGGTGCCCGCCCTGACCCAGCAACAGGAGCGCGCAACACGCCAATCTATCAGACAACGGCTTACGTCTTTCGCGATGCAGAGCATGCTGCGGCCCTCTTTAACCTGCAAGAAGTCGGCTACATCTATTCGCGTCTGACGAACCCGACAGTCGCCGTTTTGCAAGAACGCATCGCGACACTTGAAGGCGGCGTTGGCGCAGTTTGTTGTTCTTCCGGTCACGCCGCGCAAATCATGGCGTTGTTCCCACTGATGCAGCCGGGCATGAATGTTGTAGCATCCACACGTCTCTACGGCGGTACGATCACGCAGTTCAGCCAGACCATCAAACGGTTTGGTTGGGAAGCCAAGTTCGTAGATTTCGACGATGAAGACGCGCTGAAAGCAGCCATCGACGACAACACGCGCGCGGTCTTTTGCGAAGCGATTGCCAACCCCGGCGGCTATATCACCGATCTCGATGCGATCTCTGCGATTTCTGACGCCGCGGGCATCCCGCTGATTGTGGACAACACATCCGCCACGCCTTACCTGTGCCGCCCGATCGAACATGGCGCGACACTGGTCGTTCACTCAACCACGAAGTACCTCACAGGTAACGGCACGGTCACAGGTGGGTGTGTCGTCGACAGTGGCAAGTTTGACTGGACAGCGTCGGATAAATTTCCGTCCCTCAGCGCGCCAGAGCCAGCCTATCACGGCCTCAAGTTCGCTGAAACTTTCGGTCCTTTGGCCTACACGTTCCACGGCATCGCTATCGGTCTGCGCGACCTTGGCATGACGATGAACCCACAAGCGGCACATTACACGTTGATGGGCATCGAAACCCTGTCCTTGCGGATGCAGCGCCACGTAGAAAACGCGCAAACCGTTGCAAGCTGGCTGGAGAAAAACGAGCATGTTGAGTATGTTACATATGCTGGTTTGGAATCATCGCCCTACAACCATCGTGTCGAAAAAATCTGTCCTAAAGGCGCTGGTGGCTTGTTCACATTTGCGCTGAAAGCGGGCTACGAAGGTTGCATCAAGCTGGTGAACAGCCTTGAAATCTTCAGCCATGTGGCAAATTTGGGCGATACACGCTCGCTTGTTATCCACTCGGCATCGACAACGCACCGTCAGCTTTCGCCAGAGCAGCAAGAAGCTGCAGGCGCAGGTCCGAATGTGGTTCGTATCTCTATTGGTATTGAAAATGCAGAAGACCTTATTGCGGATCTAGATCAGGCAATCAACGCTGCTTCTGCGTAATTTCTGTCACAACTGAAAAAAGGCCCGAGCATGTCTCGGGTCTTTTTGCGTTCAATCCTGTGTCAGTTCGAAAATGACTTTAACACTTGCGCTTTGCGTGATTTCGCTCCGTGCAATCGGAACTGAAGAAGAACGTGCCGCCATTTCCATGACAGGTGCTTGAAAGCCGCCACCGCCGTTGCTCAATTCTTCTGTAATCAAAAGGACTTCACCCAATTTCAGACCAGCGGCCGACGCATAAAGCTCTGCTTTGCGACGCGCCTCGAGAACGGCAGCAGACCGCGCACGATCTTGGACAGGTGTAGGATCAATCAAACCGAACCGGAAACTTGAGAACGAATTCGCGCCATCCCGTGCAACCTGATCCAGAACATCCCCCAACGTGCTTAAGTCTAATAATGTCACATTCACTGTATTGGATGCTTCAAAGCCGATCGGTGTAATCACTACACCATCATCGTCATAACGCTGTCCCTGACGCCAAACCGGATTTAAGCTGATGGCAGAGGTCCGCATATTCGACTTTTCAACTCCCATCGCTTCCATTCTAGAGAGAATCGCTGTGACCGTTTCATTGGTTTGCGCCAATGCGTCTGCCGCACTTTTGGCAGCATGTCGCGCACCCAATGTGATCACAGCCTTGTCAGGGGCCGCACTGATACGCGCGTCACCAATCACAACAATTGTACGCGCCAAACTATTTTCTTGCGCAACACTTATGCCCGCTATGGTCGTAGCAATCGTGAGAGTTAACAGAAATACCCAACTTTTTAAGGACATTGTAACACCTTTCAATAAATCATGCGTCACACTGATTGCAGTTAGCTTGCCTGCTTCAAAGGTTTAGACGCAAGGGTCAGGGCATTTCTTGGCAGAAAGATGCCAGTATCCGAAAGGGGAAACCTGTGCGAAACTTCTCTCATCCAAGACTTCTTTCACTAGGCAAGAAGCTGCTATACTTTAAGAAATATCGTGCACCGACTCCCAGTGCGCGCTTGGGGAGACTAAATTACCAGTATGAGACCTAATTTTGCATTGTCGCTTTCATTCAGCGGTATCCAACTCTTGCAACAGCAAGACAACGGTTGGGGCCTCGTGGGTGATGTCGACATAAACTCCGCTGATCTCACGAGTGATCTCGCCGCTTTGCGTCGCAAAGCCGAGGCGCTTGGCAGCGGACCTGTTACGACCAAATTGATTATCCCCGACGACCAGATCAAGTATCTGACGGTTGATGCACCCCGCTTGGACAAAGACGCCCTTCAAAGCGCGGTACTTTCTGCGCTTGATGGCGCCACACCTTACCCTGTCGACGAGCTGGAATTTGATTTTGCCAACGTCGCAGGCAGTGTCCATATTGCCGCCGTTGCCAAAGAAACGCTGCAAGAGGCAGAAGCCTTCGCAACGGAACACGGTTTTGAACCCCTAGGCTTTGTTGCTTCACCCTCTGCGGTCAATTTCCCGAAAGAACCGACATTTGGTGTCAGCGCACTGGCAAAGTCGAAAGGCATCATCACGCTGACGACGGATGGAAAGCTCGCGGTTGCGACAGGCGACGCGATTGCTGTTCCAGTGGTCCCTGAAGCAGTCGAGGCTGTTACGCCTACGCCCGCGTCAATCGTTCAGCAAGAACCGCCAGCCGAGCAAGCGACAGAAACCAAAGCGACACAAGAAGAGCTAAGCATACCCGTGCCAGGCTTTTCTTCGCGCCGTGCAACACCTAGCTCGACACCAGCACCAAGCAGTCCACCCAGCACGCCCTTAGCGCAAACAGACGCCCCGGCCCCACGTTTGGACGGCGCACAGCGCAGTGCCGATGCTGTCGTAGCACCTGCTATCAAGGTAGCGGCCCCCACGGCAGCCACCCCGGAAGCAGGGCAAACACCCCAGATCACTGGCGTTTCGGAAGCGGCCTTGGAAGAGACCGCAGTTGACGCGAAACTTGGGGCATTGCGACCGGGAGTCGCCTTTCAGCCCTATGATTTTGACGATGATATCCCACCGATGCCCGCAAGTTTTGCGGCCGCACCGCGCAACAATGGCGCGTTCCAAGGGGCTGCAGACGGTGCGCCTATCGCCGACCTTCGTGCCCCGACCCCGCCAACGGATGGGGTTGATGCATCTAACAAGCTGAAAGAGAACGGCGCAAAAGCAGCAGCCAAAGCGTTGGCATTGGCCGGTTCCGCAGGTGGTGCAGCGCTAGCAGGTGCGCGTAGTTTGATGGCCAAGCGCACCAACAACACACCACCCGCTACGGTACCCGAAGTCGATCCAGCAGTCAGCGCACGCGAAGAAGAAAAACAGCGCATGACCGTGTTTGGTGCGCGCAAACCCAAGAAAAAGAAAGAACCGATTGCGGTTGGTGGCAAGCCACGTTTCTTGGGACTTATTCTAACTGCGATTTTATTGTTGTTCCTTGTGTCAGTTGCCGCTTGGGCCTCGGTGTTTTTGGATGATGGATTGGCCAGGTTCTTTGGTGGGTCGGATCGCACCAAAGCAATCGCTGAACTGCCCACCCCGGACGGCGAAATTGAAGAGCAACAGGGAATTGAACTCGCATCGCTTACGACGGGTGAAGACGATCTTTTGATCGACGAACTTCCCGTAGGCCAAGACGGATTGACACAAGTCGAACCAACGCCACCGCTTATCACACCGGAAGAGGCTGCTGCAAAATATGCCGCGACCGGAATTTGGCTGGCCACACCTGCACAGCCCGACCTTCCTGCGCAGATTACGCAGGATGACATCTACCCGGCCTCAATCGACGCACGCATTATTGGACAGGATGCGTTTGCGCTTGAACCTTTGGCACTGCCACGCGACGCAGTTCCAAACGACCTAAAAGCGCCGCCGCCCGCCGGTTCACAGTTTGCTTTCGATGAAAACGGTCTTGTGCCCGCGACACCTGAGGGCGCTTTGACGCCTGAAGGCGCTTTGGTAATTATGGGACGCCCTGCGCGCACTCCCCCAGCCCTTCCTGAGCGCCTCCGCACGGCTGCCTTGACCCCAAATGATGTAGAACAAGCTGATCCTGTAGAATCCGGCATCGCTTCATCGCTACGTCCGAAAACGCGCCCCGAAACACTGGTCGAGAACACAGAACGCACGCAATTGGGGGGTAACTCCCTAGAGGAACTGGCGAAAATCCGCCCTAAGCTGCGCCCTAAGGTCGAAAAAGAAGTCGCCGAGATCGAAGCCGCTGAAGTACCGGCAACCCGGCTTGCCGTGGCAAGTTCGCTCAAACCGTCTGTAAGGCCGCGTAACTTTGCGCGTATCGTGTCGCGAGCGCAAAAACAGGCAGAGCAACAAGAAGAGCAGCAAGCGACCCAAGTTGCCTCAGTCGCCCCGAGAACAGTCAGACCAAGCATTCCCTCCAGCGCCTCTGTGGCGAAAAGCGCCACAGTCAGAAACGTGATAAACCTAAGCCGCGTGAACTTGATTGGCGTGTACGGTAAACCCTCTAGTCGTCGCGCTTTGGTACGATTATCCAGCGGTCAGTATAAGAAAGTAAAAGTTGGTGATCGTGTCGATGGTGGTCGCGTATCCGCCATTGGAGAAGCACAATTGATCTACACAAAAAGCGGGCGCAATGTCACGTTGCGGATGCCCAAAGGGTAGCCAAGCAAAGCTTGCACAAAACTGTCTTTGAACCCCATATTTGCACGCCACTTTAGCTCAATTGCTGTTAAACATGCGCATGATACATCAGTTATATGAAATTTCCCCGCATGCTTGACGACATCGACAAGAAACTGCTCGCCGCTTTACAAGACAATGCACATCTGACTGCACAAGACTTAAGCGAGCGGTTGAATCTATCCGCAAGCCAAGCCGGCAGACGTCGCCAAAAACTCGAATCCGAGGGCTATATCAAAGGATACCGAGCGCATCTTGATGCCGCGCGTGTCGGACTAAGTGTACAAGCCTTTGTACAGGTCCAGCTTAGCTCACACGGGCCAGAACAAGCACGAAGTTTTGCACGCCTAACTGCATTGCGGGCTGAAATCATAAGTGCGTGGACACTGACCGGTGATGCAGACTATTTGCTGCGTGTGTACTGCGCTGATCTCGCCAGCTTAAACCAGCTTATTCACGATGTAATTCTGCCCCACCCTGCTGTAGCCCGCGTACAAAGCCAGATCGTCATGGATCAATTAAAACAAGACGCGCCTTTGCCGACTTAAGCGCGCCAAATTTGAAAGTGTGCCAATGGAAGGCTTTTTGTTCTCAGCCTCGATCTATCTAGGGGCCGCCGTCATCGCGGTGCCTGTCGCTGCGCGTTTGGGCCTGGGATCAGTCTTGGGGTATTTGGCAGCGGGCATTCTCATCGGTCCTGTTCTCGGTTTGGTTGGCGCGGAAACGAAAGACCTGCAACACTTCGCTGAGTTCGGCGTTGTTATGATGCTCTTCCTGATTGGACTGGAACTTGAACCTCGTGCGCTGTGGGATATGCGGCATCGGCTGATCGGCTTGGGCGGTTTGCAGATCGTGCTAACTACAGCCGCAATCATGATCGGCGCGATGGCTATGGGGTCTTACTGGTCGGTAGCTTTAGCTGTTGGTTTGATCTTTGCATTGTCCTCGACCGCGATTGTTCTTCAAACACTTAGCGAAAAAGGACTGATGGGAACTGCAGGTGGGAGATCGACGTTTTCAGTGCTTTTGACACAAGATATCGCGGTCATTCCCATGCTGGCACTGTTGCCACTTCTCGCTTTGCCTTCCGCGATGAAATTGAATGCGGACGGGTCAATAGATCGCAATTTGGCAGATGCACATGCAGGGGATCACAACACGCTTAGTCTTGTCGCAGAACTGCCAGGCTGGGGCGTCACGCTTGTCACACTAGGTGCGATTGCCGCAATCATTCTGGCAGGCATTTATCTGGCACGACCTGTATTTCGCTTTATCCACGCAAGCCATTTGCGTGAAATGTTTACCGCACTTGCCCTTTTGATCGTTGTTGGCATTTCATTTCTTATGCTGCTTGTCGGCCTTTCCCCTGCTTTGGGTGCCTTCCTTGCAGGTGTGGTTTTGGCCAACTCCGAATTCCGGCACGAATTGGAAACGGATATCGAGCCTTTCAAAGGTCTGTTGCTTGGGCTGTTCTTCATCACTGTTGGCGCGGGTATTAATTTTGCTGTTCTCGAACGCGACCCGATCAGTATTTTAAGCCTGACAGTTGCGGTTATTCTGATCAAAGGCTTGGTGCTTTACGCACTGTCACGCATCTTCAAACTACATGGCAAAGATCGCTGGCTGTTCACCTTAGGTCTCGCACAGGCAGGTGAATTCGGCTTCATTCTGACTGCCTTTTCCGTCGCGCAAAACGTCATCCCAATCAGCCTGTCTGAACGTATTTTGCTCATCATCGCTCTGTCTATGCTGATCACGCCGCTGTTGTTCATTCTTATGGAGTTCATGGGCAAGCATATGACCTTGGCAAAACCAGAAGCTACAGAGGACGAAATTGACGAAGAAGGTCCTGTTATTATCGCGGGTGTGGGTCGGTTCGGGCAAATTGTAAACCGCTTGGTGGGCTCTGCCGGATTCAAAACAATGGTAATTGACCACGACCCTAACACCATTGAGCTTATGCGACGCTTTGGGTTTAAAGCCTTCTTCGGAGACCCCACACGTCCAGATATGCTGCGCGCTGCAGGACTTGCGAATGCGCGCGTGCTGGTTGTGGCGCTGGATGATCCGGCCGCGACGCTGAAACTGGTTTTATATGCGCGCAAAGAGCGGCCAGATTTGCATATTATTGCACGCGCGCGTGATCGCAGCGATGTGTTCCGCCTCTATGGTGCTGGCGCAAATGACATTGTGCGTGAAATGTTTGACAGCTCCTTGCGTGCTGGGCGCTATGTTCTGGAAAACATCGGCCTGTCCGAGTTTGAGGCCGCAGAAGCCGAAAAAGCCTTTTACGCCCATGATCGCCACGCAATTCGCGAATTAGCCGAAGTCTGGGATCCATATACGCCATCTGGAGAAAACAAAGCCTATGTTGCCCGCGCGAAAGAGTTGGAACGAGACCTTGAAGCCTCGCTCCTCACGATTTTGGAAGCCCAAAAGCCCAAGGGTTAACCAGCAGCAACACCAGCTTCTGCGAAGGTGGCCATGCCGGAATGGCATTCCACCGCAGCAACCAGAATGTTGATCGCCAATGTCGCACCAGAGCCTTCACCAAGACGCATATTGAGCGCCAGCAATGGCTCTTTGTTCAACGCTGCCAATAGCTTGCCATGCGCGCCTTCTTGGCTGAGATGACCTGCAACCACGTGATCCAGCGCACCTTCTTGTGCTTGCGCGAGACATGCGGCTGCGGCGGAACATATAAATCCATCCAAGATCACGGGTATGCGTTTGGCGCGCGCTGACGCAATTGCGCCTGCCATTGCGGCCAATTCACGTCCTCCAAGGCAGCGCAGAATTTCCAGCGCATCTTCATTGGCGTGTAAGGCAGCCCCTTTTGCAACGACACGCGTTTTGTTGCGCAGGCCGTCGTCATCGACACCAGTACCGCGGCCTGTCCAATCCGCAGCGTCACCGCCAAAAAGCGCGGTCGCAATTGCTGCGGCAGAGCTCGTGTTGCCAATACCCATTTCACCGACGACCAACAGCTCTGTATCGTCATTCACAGCGTCCCAACCCGTGCACAACGCAGCGACGACATCCTCTTCGGTCATTGCGGCGGCTTGGGTGAAATCCGCAGTTGGAGTGTCTAGATCCAGCGCATGCACGGTCATTTCAGCACCAGCCACGCGGCTCAGTTGGTTCACAGCGGCGCCACCGTGTTGAAAATTAGCAACCATTTGTACGGTCACTTCCGACGGGAATGCAGATACACCCTGTGCGGTTACACCGTGGTTGCCCGCGAAAACAATGACTTGCCGCTTGCCAACATGCGGACGATCCGTGCCGCGCCAGCTGCCATACCAGATCGCAATATCTTCAAGACGTCCCAACGCACCCGGAGGTTTGGTAAGTTGTCCGTTGCGTTCCTGCGCGCCGCTAAGTGCTTGAAGATCAGGGCCGGGCATCGATGCAAGGACGGCACGGAAGTCGTTCAAAGAAGAAAATGCACTCATTTCAAGCTCTTTCATTGTAAGCAAACTTGCATCCGTGTTTAACGAAACACGCTAAGGCGACAAGGTAGGAACGACCCTTTTGACACTTCAAAACGACTTCTTTCGCGATCTTGCATTGGCGCACAGCTTGCTGACACGCCTTCCGATCAAATTGAATGATCAAGCATATGCCCGTACTGCCAACGCCGCTTGGGCCTATCCGTTGGTGGGTCTGTTCACGGGTCTCGTATCTTGCGCTGTCGTTGCGCTGACCCTTTGGTTTGGCTTACCTATATGGTGCGCCGCAATAAGCGCCATTGCAGCAAGTGTCATTGTGACCGGCGCGATGCATGAAGACGGTCTCGCCGATTGCGCGGATGGGTTCTGGGGGGGCTGGGACCCCGCGATGCGCCTTAAAATCATGAAGGACAGCCAGATCGGCACTTATGGGATGATCGCATTGGTAACGTCACTCGCCTTGCGTTCCGGTGCGATGTTGGAAATTCTTGTTTGGGAAAATTGGGCCTTTCCGTTGATCGCAATCGCGATTGCGTCCCGTGCTGTTATGCCAATCTTGATGACCACTCTGCCACATGCGCGCGACACAGGCTTGTCACGCTCTGTCGGGAAAATCGCACTAAGTACCGCACTAATAGCGCTTGCAATCGGTGGAGCCGCGCTTTTGCTTGCGTTCGGAATGTGGGCCATCGGCTTGGCGATAATTGCACTGATTAGCGTTTCCGGCTTTGCTGTACTGGCGCGTCAGAAGATCGGTGGTCAAACGGGGGATGTTTGTGGTGGCGCTCAGCAAATCACTGAAATCACATTGCTTCTCGTATTGATTGCGGGATAATTAGACAAAGAAAGGCCGCGCCTCCTCCCAAAAGCGCGGCCCATCGTGTTCCCGGAATTGTCGGCTTATGCAGCGGCGACAACTCGGGACATCAGAACGTCAGTAATTTGACGTGCTGCACCATCTTCGTCACCGCCTTGAACGGCTCCGAATTCGCGGGTTAAACGCTCCAAAGCTGCTTCATAGAGCTGACGCTCGGAATAGCTTTGTTCACGTTGATCATCTGTGCGGTGCAAGTCGCGCACAACTTCTGCAATTGCAATCAAGTCGCCAGAATTGATCTTTTGTTCATACTCTTGCGCACGGCGGGACCACATCGCGCGTTTGACTTTCGCCTTGCCCTTCAAAGTCTTCATTGCATGCGCGACTTCATCTGTCGTGCTAAGCGAGCGCATACCGATTTCAATCGCCTTATGCGTCGGAACGCGCAAAGTCATTTTGTCTTTCTCGAATGCAATCACATAAAGCTCGAGTTTAACGTCCGCGATCTCTTGCTCTTCGACGGAGACCACTTTGCCAACGCCGTGAGCAGGGTACACAACAAATTCGTTGACGCGAAAATCAAGGTTCTTTGACTTACTCATTATGGGCCTTCCTCAGCTCATTTGGGATCACCAGACACGACAACAGATCGCGCGCAGGCAAGGCCAGCGCGAGACGCTTTGTTTAAATTATGCTATTTCGCGGGTGAGCAGAAACAGATCAGTGTCAGGCAATCATTCATCATCTGATACTATCTATATCACAAAAATGCCCGCCTCACCAGTGGGTCCAGAAAAATCCAACAATAGGCACGAATGATCAAGCCCTTAAGGTAAAACGCAAAAAAGGTGCCGTCAGGGCACCTCTCTCAAAATTCTTTGATGATTCGCGCGGTTTTAACCGCCCTCGCCCGGCTGTTCGGAGAAATACTTCTCCAGCTTGCCATTTTCGCCATCACGCTCTTCCGCCTCGGGTAACGGATCTTTCTTTGTAATGATGACGGGCCAAAGCTCGGAATACTTCCTGTTGAACTCGACCCATTTTTCCATGTCCGGCTCCGTGTCCGGGCGGATCGCATCGGCAGGGCACTCGGGTTCACAAACGCCGCAATCGATGCATTCATCAGGATGAATCACCAACATATTTTCGCCTTCGTAGAAGCAATCTACGGGGCAAACTTCGACGCAGTCGGTGTATTTGCAAGCAATGCAGCTGTCGTTGACAATGTAGGTCATAAAACGTGCCTCAATAGAGTTGCGGACTTGCTAATCCAAGAGCCGCAATCAATCAAGCTCTCCGCGTTTGATTTGCTCACCAATGCGGCGTTCTGCCTTGCTTGGACGGCCACCGCGTTCTGCATAGGGCTTGCCAATATCGCGCGGTTGGGGTGGGCTAAGGTCTGTATATAAGGACTGCGCTTCGGATGCAGGGCCACGGCGCGTGCCAATGGCGTCCACTTGGATAACTCGAATGTGATTGCCTTGTGGGAAAGTCAGCACATCACCGACTTTTACCGTAGCCGCAGCTTTGACGACTTTGTCGCTATTCACCCGCAGATGCGATCCGGTGATAAGTTTGGCCGACAGGCTACGGGTCTTAAAGAACCGTGCCTGCCAGAGCCATTTGTCGGCGCGCAGCTTTTCAGCTGCTTCGCTCACTTTTTGCCAAATCCTGCCAGCGCTGCTGCAAACGGATTGTCAGGATCAATCTTTTTCTCGGCCTTTGGTGGGCGGGCCGAGAAGTTCTGCGCTTTGTTGCCAGCCGCTTGAGGTTTCCCACGTGGCTTCCCTTTGCCTTTGGGAGCACCACCTTGATTACGTGGACGGCTGTCCGCGTGCTTTTGCTGACGCGCGCGCCCCCATGTGAAGGTGTAGAACACCTCCATTTCAGGTGGCGTATCCTCTTTCGAGGTTTCAGTTGCTGGCGTGTCGGCTGCAATCGCTTCCTCAGAGAGCTCCGCTAGGGCGTCGGCAGCACCTTTAGCCTTAGCGGCCTCATCCGGCTTAGCGTCAACCGTAGGTGCGGCTTTCACCTTGACACGTTCACCTTTTTCACCGTTGTAACCAAGGCCCCGCATCAAATCAGCAAACTGCTCCAACGTCATGCCCGTTATGGAAAGCATATCGGCTTTCGCCTCAAATCCACCACGACTGTCTTCAGAGCGCAGCATATCCGCCAAGCGTTCTAGCATATCAATTCGAATCGCACGCTCGCCTGAAGCGCGGTAGCCGGACATCAAATGATAGCCAGCCGGTGCATGTTCATCAGAAGGCACTGTCACCAAGCCGGGGGGCGGCGCTTCCGGAAACTCTTGATGATTTGCGGCCAAAGACCAAAGCACCAAGCGCAAACGCGTCGGGGCTGGCTTCAAAAGCAAAGGCATAAAGATGGTGAACTGGCCAAATCGAATGCCGTGCTTGCGCAAAGCGCCACGAGCGTCTTGATCCAGCGCTTTAACATCTTCCGCCACGTCAGCGCGCGCAACCAAGCCAAGACCTTCAATCAGGCGGAACGCGAAACCGCGCGCCATGCCGGATAAGTCTTCATCGCGCTGTAGGTTCAGCAGAGGTTCCATGTGCAATGCGATCTTACGATCAATGAAATGCTGCAACCGGCGTGTAACTTTCGCAACCACGTCCGCGCCTGCTTCGTCATCGACGAATGCTTGGACTTGCGGCTTTAGCGCCTCAGGTCCAGCGACCAGTTTACCTACAGCATATTCGCCCCACATAAGGCCGCCTTGCTCCGTAAAATCAATTTCTGTGTCGGGCGCATTGTAGAAGCGGTCCGCGCGCAAATGGAAATGCGGAGCAAGCGCTTCTGTCGAGGCAGTGCGCAATGTCTTCGCTTCATTCCCGCTCGCGGATTTATCCTGCGAGAATCGGAAACCTTCTAAACGACCCACGAATTCACCTTCGACGGTCACTTCACCTTTATCGTTAACTTCGGCCAAAAGGGCCTCCTTTTGTTTGAGCCGGCGCAAAAGCACGGATGTGCGCCGGTCCACAAATCTTTGGGTCAAACGCTCGTGCAGCGCATCTGACAAGCGGTCTTCTACAGCGCGCGTCTGCGAACGCCAATCACTTTCGTCATCTGTCCAACCAGAGCGCTGCGCGACGTATGTCCACGTGCGAATAAATGCGAGACGTTTGGACAGTGTGTCTATATCGCCCTCGATCCGGTCGATACGTTTGATCTGACGCGCAAGCCAATCATTCGGGATCCGACCGGATTGATGCAGATACGTATATATGCCTTCCAACAAATTGGCATGTTCGGAATGGCTGATGCCTCTAAAGTCAGGGATTCGGCAAACGTCCCAAAGCAGCTTGACCGACGCCGCATCACTGGCGCGTGCTGCGACTTCTGCTTCGATGGATAGCGTTTTCAAAACCCGCAGATCATCCGCTTCGCGCGATTTTACCAGACGATCATCATGGCTGGGCTGTTCTAGCGAAGCAATAAGCGCATCAAGGCGGCCCATTTGAAGTTTGGGGTTACGCCATTGCAATTTACCAACCGGTTGGAACCGATGCTCGGTGATTGCGCGTGCCAGATCATCTTGCAAAGGTGGTGCTTCGCCCGTGACACCGAACGTACCGGGCTTCATCCCACGCCCAGCGCGGCCTGCAATTTGTGCCAGTTCATTAGCCATCAAAGGCCGCATGCGTTGCCCGTCAAACTTGGACAGTGACGAAAACGCGACGTGATCAATATCAAGGTTTAGCCCCATACCAATCGCATCTGTAGCCACCAGAAAATCGACATCGCCGTTTTGATACATCTCGACCTGCGCGTTGCGTGTACGTGGGCTAAGCGCGCCCATCACAACCGCTGCCCCACCCTTTTGACGTCGTATCAGCTCTGCAATCGCATAGACATTTTCAACCGAGAACCCGACAATCGCACTGCGCGGGCGCATACGACTTATCTTTTTGGCTCCAGAATAGGCAAGCTGGCTCATGCGTTCGCGTGCTACAAATTGCACATCTGGAATCAGTGACTGTATCGGGCCGCGCATAGTGTCGGCCCCCATGAATAGCGTCTCGTGAAGTCCGCGCGCGCTGAGCAAGCGTTCTGTGAACACATGGCCGCGCTCGGGATCAGCGCACAATTGAATTTCATCGACGGCGAGAAAATCACACCCCATGCCTTCGGGCATCGCTTCAACGGTACAGACCCAGTATTGCGTGCGCGGTGGAACAATCCGCTCTTCCCCTGTCACCAAAGCCACAACAGAAGGACCCCGAATAGCGACAATACGGTCAAAGACTTCGCGCGCAAGCAGACGCAAAGGCAAGCCAATCACGCCTGTACGATGCCCCAACATACGCTCGATCGCGTATGTGGTTTTGCCGGTGTTGGTCGGCCCGAGGACCGCGATGATGCGTGATTGCGCGGCCATAACGTGCCCTTACTCGATCTCTTTAGAGAGCCGGACCTTTGACCTTAGCCTCCAACCGCTCCATCGCTTCGATTACGTCTGCGTGATGCGGATGTATAGACAGAACTTGTTCATACACTTCATATGCGCGCTTTGGATCGCCCAATTGTTCGAAAATTGCCCCTAATCCCTGAATCGCTTCGAAATGATCGGGATTGATCTGCAATGCGCGCTCCAAATCTTCAAGCGCTGGTCCGTAGAGTTTCTGTTGGTAAAGCGCGCTTGCCCGCATATGGAACCCTTCGGCAAAATCAGGGGCATGATCCGTAAGAGCTGTCAGGTGTTCTACCGCAATCTTGGGCTTTTTGGCAGTCAGTGCGTCGCGCCCGCGCTTTAACAGCAGATCCGCAGCGGCCGAGCCCGAGCGCGCCCAATTGCGCTTGATCTTGGTTGCAATTTTAGGCGCTTCTATCGCATTTGCTTCGCGCAATTGCTCAAGTAATACCTGCGCATTAACGTCCGCCTCACTTTGCTGCGCTACCGCTTGTGCGAAAGCGGGCGCGCTGTAAGGTAAAGCGGACAGAACCAAGGCGGCGCACAGCGCGCGGCCAAGTTTACGTAGCTCTGCCGCAAGGTAAGGTTTGCGAGTTGGGTGCAGCGGTCTCATATACGAGAGTGTAGCGCATGTTTGGCAAGATGCCAGATGCGAAGAGATAACGAAGCGGAGAGCGACATGAGCGATATTATTGATGCAGCGGTAGCTGCCTTGAATGAAAAACTGGCCGGTGCGGATTTTGATGGCAGCGCCAAGTTCGTCATCGAAGGCGAAGGGGCTGTGCGCATTGACGAAAGCGGCGCATCAGCGTCTGACGATGAGGCAGACGTGACGCTGACGGCGGATGCGGACACATTCCAAGCGATCCTTGAAGGTGAACAGAACGCGACAGCGGCCTTTATGACCGGCAAGCTGTCTGTAGATGGCGACATGGGCATGGCGATGAAACTTGGTGCTGTGCTGAGCTAACCAGATTCGGACTGAACACTATGACACACGCACCCTATCACCACGAGATCTGTGATGGACCGGAAAGTGGCTATGCGCTTTGGCGCAAAGCTGCTGACGGGGTGCGTCTTCGTATTGGATTGTGGCCTTTGGACGGGGCGAAAGCTACCGTTCTGATCTACACAGGTCGCACTGAGTACATCGAAAAATATGCACATGTTGCAAAGGACTTACATGCGGCAGGCTACGCTGTCGCCACGTTGGATTGGCGCGGCCAGGGCCTATCGGATCGCCTGATCGACGATCCTTATCGCGGTCATGTGGGGGCGTTCCTAGATTACCAACAAGACGTTCAAGTTCTTATAGACACGGTAAAAGACCAAAACATGCCTGCCCCTATCGCACTTCTGGGACATTCCATGGGCGGGTGCATCGGTTTGCGTTCACTTATCATCGGCCTGCCTGTCAAAGGCGCATTATTCTCTGCTCCTATGTGGGGAATCTTGATGTCGCCAGCCCTGCGCCCTGCGGCTTGGGTCTTGTCACGCGCGGCGGATTTGTTCGGTGTCGGCACCACCTTGGCCCCCGGAACAAATGCACGCAGCTTCATCCTAAACGAGCCATTTCAAGACAACACCCTGACCCGCGATCCAGAAATGTGGAAGATGATGGGCGATCAGATAAAGTCTGTTCCCGGTCTGGAACTAGGTGGTCCCAGCCTGCATTGGCTTCGCGAAGCATTGATCGAGTGTAACGCAATTATGCGAACGCCAACGCCAGAAATTCCAACCCTGACGTTTCTTGGCGACAATGAGCGGATTGTTGATCCAGATGCGGTTCACGCGAAAATGGCGACTTGGTCGGTTGGCAACCTGCGTCTGGTCGATAACGCAGAACATGAAGTTTTCATGGATATTCCTGCCACGCGCAAAACATTGACGGCACAAGCCGTCGCCTTTCTAGATGCTTTGTAGAGCGGCAATTCGAAGCTGAGCAGTGGCGCAGGACAAACCCTGAGCTATAGTCGGCTTATGGCAACCAAGACGCTCATCGCTTTCACCAAACGCGGCATCTACTGTCCGCGGGCGGATGTCTATATCGACCCTTGGAAACCCGTAAGTCGCGCTTTGATCACCCACGGTCACGCGGATCACGCACGTTCAGGCCACGGGCATTACATGTGCACCGCCAGTGCTGCGCCGATCATGCGCCACAGGCTGGGCGATATCGCGCTGCAAACGGTAGATTACGGTGACATCCACACAATAAATGGTGTCGAGATTTCCTTTCACCCCGCTGGCCATGTCATCGGCTCAGCCCAGATCAGACTTGCCTATAAAGGGGAAATCTGGGTGATCTCAGGCGATTACAAGGTCGAGGATGATGGGTTAAGCGAACCGTTCGAACCGGTGCGCTGCACACATTTTATTTCGGAATGCACCTTTGGTCTGCCGATCTTCAAATGGGAAGCACAGCAAACCGTCGCTGCGCAAATCAACAGTTGGTGGCGCAACAATTCCTCCAACGGTGTGACAAGCATCATAGGTGCCTATTCCCTTGGCAAAGCCCAACGCATCCTATCACTGCTCGACGAAGACATCGGCCCGATCCTGACCCATGGTGCAATTGAAGCCAGCAATCAGATCTTTCGCGATCAAGGCATTGCCTTGCCGCAAACACAACTGGTCACATCAGAACTAGATCGTAAAGCCTGCAAAGGGGCCATGGTCTTGGCCCCACCTGCCGCGCTGGACTCAAATTGGGCAAGCGGATTCGGCTCTGTTTCAAGCGGGTTTGCGAGCGGCTGGATGCGCTTGCGCGGGGTGCGCAGACGTCGCGCTTTGGATCAGGGGTTCGTGATGTCAGATCATGCAGATTGGGACGGTCTACTTTCGGCAATTTGCGCATCTGGTGCGGAAAACATCTACGTCACCCACGGCTATACAGACATTTTTGCCCGCCACCTGACCGATCTTGGATATAACGCCTCCATCGTGGAAACAGAGTTTGAAGGCGAACAGCCAAAAGCAGAAAGCGCATGAAAGACTTTGCCGCAGTCTTTCAAGCCTTGGATGAAACAACCAAGACAAGCCTTAAGGTTAACGCGCTCGCGCAGTATTTCGAAACGGCCGATGAACGCGACCGACTTTGGACAATTGCCTTGTTTTCAGGCCGTCGCCCGAAACGCGCCGTCAGCACTGCTCAATTGCGCACATGGGCCGCCGAAGTGGCTGGTATCGAGCTTTGGTTGTTCGAAGACTGTTATCCTATCGTTGGCGATCTGGCTGAAACGATTGGATTGATCTTACCCGTCGCCACCAAAAGGTCTGAACGCAACTTAAGCGCATGGTTAGAGAGTTTGATCGCGCTTTCCAACACGTCAGACGCAGATAAGAAGGCCTTCGTGCTGGACGCATGGGACAGATTAGACGGAACCGAACGGTTCTTGTTCAACAAACTGATCACCGGCGGATTTCGCGTCGGCGTTTCGCAAAAGCTGATGACCAAAGCTCTGGCAAAAGCAACAGGCAAGGACGAAGCGGAACTAGCCCATCGGCTGATGGGCAATTGGACGCCGCAAACCACCGATTTCCACCGACTTATCGAGGCCGATGATCCCGAAAGCGCCAAATCACGTCCCTATCCTTTCTATCTTTCCCATGGATTAGATGCAGCGCCCGAGCATTTAGGCCCCGTCACCGAGTGGCATGCAGAATGGAAATGGGACGGCATACGTGGGCAGATCATTCTGCGGGGTGGCACCCATTTTGTCTGGTCGCGCGGCGAAGAGTTGATGACGGATCGCTTTCCAGAATTTGCACGTCTTGCGGATTTTCTGCCGACCGGCACTGTTCTGGATGGCGAAATACTTGGCTGGAAAGACGCGCGCCCCCTGCCCTTTGCTGATCTGCAAAAGCGAATTGGGCGCAAGACCGTGCCTGCCAAATTGCTGCGCGACACACCTGTCATTCTTTATGCATACGACCTGCTTGAATGGAACGGCACCGATATCCGCGACATGCCTTTTGCTAAGCGTCGTGCCTTGCTTGAACGCGCGCTTGGGGAGGCACCAACAGATGCACCCATACGCCTGTCCCCGCAGATAAAAGCAGGTCACTGGGACACGCTTGCAAAAGCACGCAAAGATGCGCGCGCGCATCAGGCCGAAGGGCTTATGCTTAAGCGCTGCAACAGCCCTTATTTAGCGGGACGTAAGAAAGGTGATTGGTGGAAATGGAAGCTTGATCCATTGACCATTGATGCCGTAATGATCTATGCGCGATCGGGCCATGGGCGACGTGCAAATCTGTTTACCGACTACACATTTGCGGTCTGGAACGGCAATGTTCTTGTTCCCTTCGCCAAGGCCTATTCTGGGCTAACGGACCTCGAGTTTCGTCAAATAACTGCTTGGGTGCGCAAAAATACGTTGCAACGCTTTGGTCCGATAAGACAAGTTCCCCCGAAACATGTATTTGAAATCGCCTTTGAAGGCATCCAACACAGCACGCGGCACAAATCCGGTGTCGCCTTGCGGTTTCCGCGCATGTTGCGCTGGCGTCAGGATAAGGTGGCACAGGATGCCAATAGCCTTGATGACCTGAAAGAAATGCTACGTCTTTACGGCTAGGGCGATCACTCTCACGCCATTGCGCGCTTTAGGGGTTTAACTCGCTGTGCGCATGCATAGGTTATGCATCAAAGCGATATAAGGTTTATTGAGATGTTCCAACTCCCCTTTCCCGTGCGCGATGCACATGCAGGCTCTGGCCCTGATCCCCTTGGTGATCTACCCGAATGGGACCTGAGTGATCTTTATACAGGAGAGGACGCACCAGAACTCAAGCGCGACCTCGATTGGCTCGAAGAGGCGTGTTCCAGCTTTGCACGCGATTTTGAAGGCAAGTTGGCTGGTCTTGACGACCGTGGCTTGTTGGATTGCGTGCTGCGCAATGAACGGATCAACTCGGTCGCTGGGCGCATCATGTCCTTTGCAGGGCTGCGTTATTATCAGCTGACCACCGACGCAGATCGCGCGAAATTCATGTCTGACATGCAGGAAAAGATCACCAATTTCACCACCCCTTTGGTATTCTTCACGCTTGAATTGAACCGTTTGGAAAATGATGCTTTGGATGCGCATTTCGCGGCCAATACCGATCTTGCCCGCTACAAACCCGTGTTTGACCGCATTCGCGCGATGAAACCGTATCAACTGAGTGATGAGTTGGAAAAATTCCTCCACGATCTCGGCGTTGTGGGCGATGCATGGGAGCGAATGTTTGATGAAACCATCGCAGGCCTCAGCTTTGAAGTGGATGGCAAAACACTGAATATCGAAGGCACCCTGAACCTTCTGACGGAACAGGACCGCAGCACCCGCGAAGCAGCCAGCCGCGAAGTCGCGCGCGTGCTTGGTGAAAACGTCAAAACCTTTGCGCGTGTGCACAACACACAAGCCAAAGAGAAAGAAATCATTGATCGCTGGCGCGGTATGGAAACACCTCAAACGGGCCGTCACCTGAGCAATCATGTAGAACCTGAAGTCGTCGAAGCCCTACGCACCGCAGTTGTGAAAGCCTATCCAAAACTTAGCCATCGCTACTACGAAATGAAACGCGGCTGGCTTGGTCTAGATCGCATGCAAGTCTGGGATCGCAACGCGCCACTTCCAATGGAAGACACGAAGATCGTTGGTTGGGATGCTGCCGAAGCGACTGTGATGGAAGCTTACAACGCTTTCGATCCGCGCATGGGTGAAATCGCGAAACCCTTCTTCAAGGATGGTTGGATCGATGCGGGCGTAAAGCCGGGCAAAGCCCCCGGAGCATTCGCACACCCTACAGTCACGGATGTGCATCCTTATGTGATGCTGAACTACCTTGGCAAACCGCGCGATGTGATGACATTGGCCCATGAGCTTGGCCACGGCGTACATCAGGTCCTGGCCGCCGGTCAGGGCGAAATGCTGTCATCAACACCTTTGACCTTGGCAGAAACTGCCAGCGTATTCGGAGAAATGCTGACTTTCCAGAAAATGCTGGAAAAGGCAGACACACAGGCAGAACGCAAGGTCCTGCTTGCTGGCAAGGTCGAGGATATGATCAACACAGTTGTCCGTCAGATCGCGTTCTATGATTTCGAGTGCAAGCTGCACGACGCGCGACGCGGTGGAGAACTGACACCAGAAGACATCAACGCCCTCTGGATGAGCGTGCAGGCCGAAAGCCTTGGCCCTGCATTCGACTATATGGACGGCTATGAAACCTTCTGGGCATATATCCCGCATTTCGTGCATTCCCCGTTCTACGTCTATGCATATGCGTTCGGTGATGGCCTCGTGAACGCGCTCTATGCCGTCTACCGCGAAGGGGGTGAAGGGTTTGAAGAGAAGTATTTCGATATGCTCAAAGCCGGTGGATCCAAGCACCACAAAGAGCTGCTTGCCCCCTTTGGACTTGATGCGTCTGATCCCAAATTCTGGGACAAAGGTCTGTCGATGATTTCGGGCATGATCGACGAATTGGAAGCGATGGAGTGAATTCCTCCTCCTTCAACTGACTGTCTTTAGAGCCGCGCCGATTTATCCCGGCGCGGTTTCGCGTTTGACTATCGCGCTCGTACTGGCATTGGGTGCACAGTTTCAGACTGGGCCTCGCCATCCTTGGCCCAGCCCCCCGCCACTACTGCAACACGAATGGCTGCGCGAGCCACTCATAAATGGCTTCTGTTGTGGCGCCGGGGTTTTCCAAGGTCGGCAAATGCCCCGCATTAGAAATCACGCTTAATTTTGCATAAGGAATAAGTTCAGCCATGAAGACATGCCGCTTCACCGGACACAGCGCATCATGTTCCCCGCAGAGCACCAGCGCAGGCACCTTACATTTACGCAATATTGATTGCTGATCGCGGCGTCGCTGCAAAGCACGCGATTGGCGCACAAAAACCTCTGGCCCCATCACCGCCGCCATATCCATGACAAGATTAAGTACGTCCACACGTTGGGGGCCCGGTGCCAAGTAGTTAGGCTTCATCTCTTCGCGCATGACTTCCAGCAAACGGCCAGAGCGCGCTCCAATGATCTGCGGTTCTCGCGCGGCCGCAACTTGGGGCGTTTCGGGCAAAGGATTTGTGTCCATCAACGCAATGCGCGTCACACGCTCAGGAGAACGGCGCAAAATTTCCATCGCCACGATCCCCCCCATAGACAAGCCTGCCAACGCGAATTTCGCAGGCAACACATCAAGCAAATCCGATGCGATTTCTTCTATCCGCTCCCCTTGGGAAATCGGTGCGCACATTACAGCACGATCAGAAGACAACTCTGCGATCTGTGGTCCAAAAAGGCGCGCATCACACATCAATCCGGGTAAAAAAACTATGGGTTCGTTCATCTCGGATCCTTTAAACACTCAAGCATCACTTAGGTCGTTGCAGATTTATCCTCTTACTGCGCAGGCGCAAGCGGATTGCATCATGTCAGGCCACTAAACTATCCAGCGGTCCAACCGCCATCCACAAGGATAGAGGTTCCTGTGATCATACCCGCCGCATCAGAGGCAAGGAAGACAGCCGCGCCCATGATGTCTTCAACTTCGCCAACGCGCGGTAATTTGATTTTGCTATCAATCCACGCGCGTTTGTCAGGGTCGTCAAAGGTAGGTTTGGTCAAAGGTGTCAGAATGAACGTCGGGCAAATGGAATTCACACGTATTCCCGCGGGGCCGAACTCTATGGCCATCGCTTTGTTCATGCCTTCCACCGCGTGCTTGCTGCCACAATATACAGCACGGTCAATTCCGCCTACATGTGCCATCTGGCTGGAAATCTGAATTATTGATCCGCCACGCCCCTGCGCAATCATCGACTTTGCCGCTTGCTGTGCTAAAAAATAGGCCGCGCGCACGTTGATATTCATCACCGCATCAAAATCATCCTCGCGTGTCTCTATCGCGGGAGAATGGCGCGCCAAACCTGCGGAATTCAAAACAATGTCAAAGGACTGCTCTGCAAATAGATCACGCACAGCCTGCGTATCCGTCACATCCAACGCATAGGCATCTGCACAAAGTCCAGCGCCTTTCACGTCACCCACAACGTGATCCAACACCTCGGCGCGCCGCGCAGAAAACGTCACATGCGCCCCAGCTTCAGCCAAAGCCACAGCACAGGCCATGCCGATGCCACTTGAAGCCCCCGCGACCAAAGCCCGTTTGCCATCAAGGCGGAATGAAGGTGTCACAGGTAAAGTCATGGCATCGCTTTCGTCTTGAATAGAGGTTTACGATAAGCGCGCAAAATTGCCCTGTCTAGTTGATCTTAAGCCCTCGAAACGTTGGAAAATCTGCCTATCGCTTTTGGCGCAGGCTCAAAGGTATGGCCGGCTCGGCATAGGCTCTTAAGAATGTCCCCTTGGGCGCGATATAGCTATCAATTCGGCGGGGGTGATCCGGGCGCCAGGATAAATTAAAGGCGCATAGCTTCGGGAAAACCAGACTTCTGCAAATGGCTAATGATCATAAAGCCAATACGCAAGATCACGCCTGTCGCGACCTTGTTCATAATGATCTGCAAACCAGGGGATCACAATTGAAGCGCCTGCAACCTCGACCTCGGGCAAATCCCAAATATGGCACTCCAAAGGGTAGTCATTGCGGGCACAATTCAAACGATTTGCATTTCCGTAGGTGTTCAACAACTGCGAGCGATATCCCGAACGCACACCAACCCGTCCGAATGTTTCCTCCAAAGGATCAAGCAAAGTGGCACAAAACGCGCGCCCTCTTTCAATCGCAAGATCAGGATCTTGAGGAATGTTCTGGATGCCGTGGAAGTTGCCAATCTCAGAATAGAGAAACTCGCGCATGTAGAAGTATTTTGACAGTTTTACGCGACCCAAAGTCTCAAGCGACCAAATGGAGGCCGGTTTGCGCATTAGTCGTATCCACCATTCCAACGAAACGCGCCATCTTCTTTGCGTAAGGGCGAAAACGGGTTGTGCGCGATTTCCCAAATATGCCCGTCAAGATCCGCAAAATAACCATGATGGCCGCCCCAAAACACATCAGCTGCAGTTTTAGCACCTTCGCACCAGCAACTTTTGCGCGCTCAAAAACCACAGCGACATCGGGTTTTTCGCGACAATTATAGCCAAGGGTCGCCTACCCCGCGCCAAGTTCGGACACATACAAACCAATATCTTCCGCCAGCTTGTCTAATGGATAAAGCCCCAAGACTTGTCCCAACAAGTCGAAAGCGACGACACCATCTTCAGTTTCAACGCGCTGCCAACCCAACGCATCTTAAAACGCTCCAGCGCGATCCATATCCGCCACACCAAGCGTAATCAAACTCACGCGCTGTTCCATAGGTCTTGCTCTCTTTGGTCTCAAAGTACCTCGGGGCGTGGGGCAGCGCCCCACCAAGTGCCGCTTGCGGCTTATCAAGCGCGCCGCATTGCGGCGCTCAATCTATTCACGCTACTGTGACCAATAACGTCATTCGCCCAATCGATCATCACCTCAACCGCAAGCGCAGTTTGTCCCGGCGATAAGATATCACCAGCGATCACATGGCTATAAGGGTCATCACCTTCGCCCATTATGAGAACTTTCAACATGCTCTCACCGCCCCATTCATCTGCAACTTCACGGTTTTTCGTCGGGCTCACAACACGATCCTGATCCGAAATAACAAACAAAGCGGGAATGCGCGCCTGACCCAAATCCAAACCATCAACCGCTTTGACCAATGCCGCCATCGGCAGCAGTGCCACAGTCGGGTAACTGTTGGTCCAATAGGCCGCATGCCCTTCATTCAGCGTCTCGAAACTACGCTGTGCCCCTGCAACAATCGGTCCCCACCAACGAACGGCAGGCCATGTCAGGATAACAGCCGAGGGTGAATTGATTGCAAAATTCGGTGACACGAAAATCGCCCCCGCGACGTCCTGCATCAAGTCCTCGCGTAGTGCGGCTGCCGCAACAAGCGTACCTCCAGTCGAAGTCGAAATCACGATCACACGATCACCGACAACGCGCGCGGCGGCCAAGGCTTCGGCCGTATCACGTATCCAATCAGCGGCAGTCGGTTCTGCCATTGCATCTCCGCTGCGTCCATGTCCGCTTAGCCGTGTGAACACCAGATTGGCACCAAGCGCTTGTGCGACCTTATCTGGTACGGGACGAATTTCTTCAGAACTCGCGGAAAAGCCATGAAGATACAGCACGCTCACTGGCGTCTTCGCGTTGCGCTCTCCAGCCCAGACAACCCGCTTTTGCGTCCCCTCGATGATATCGGAATACGCGCTTTCTTGCTCTTTGAAATAGGTATCTAGATCATCCCCGAAAGCGGCAGGATCAAAACGTACACTAAAATCCACATGTTCGCGCGGTCCAAAGAACGCCAGCAATGTAACGCTCACAATGATAAGCAGAAAAAACCGACCGGTCCATTTGATGACAGCCTTCATGACATGCGCTCCGCTGACATCAAAACCTCTTCCACAGATTTTTCGATCAACGCGAGACATGCATTGTCTGAAAACCGGTGATCCGCCCCATCCACCAGAGTCAGGCGCATATCGGACCCGTTCGCGTGCGACAACAAGCGCAGCGCAACAGACATATCAACGTCCGCATCAGCAGTGCCTTGCAAGAAACGCACAGGAACCGGCAATTCAAGCGGATCACGCAAAACCAGATGAGTGCGACCATCTTCAATCATGCGCTTGGTTATCGCGTAAGGCTCGCCATAGTCAGATGGAAGCGCGACACTGCCTTTGTTGTTCAACTCAGCCTTCTGCGCCTCACTAAACCCCGCCCACATGCTATCTTCGGTAAAATCAGGGGCAGCAGCGATCGTAACCATTCCTGCGACGCGCTCGGGGAAATGCTTGGCGACTAAAAGCGCTTGCCATCCCCCCATCGAAGACCCGACAAGGATCACAGGACCATCACACAGTTCTTGCAACACCGCTGCGGTGTCTTGCGCCCAATCCCCAATGCATCCGTCAGTGAACGTGCCCGAGCTTTCACCATGACCGGAATAGTCAAAACGCAAGAAAGCGCGACCACGCTCGATCGCCCAATCTTCAAGATGGATCGCTTTGGTGCCTTGCATATCAGACTTCAACCCACCCAAAAACACGACAGTCGGTCCTTTGCCTTGCGTCTTTTCGTAAGCAAGTTTGCGCCCTTGAGCGGTCTCCAGAAATGCCATCATGCTCTCCCTTAAGGTTCGGCGTGATCATGCGTTTGTCTGCCGCACTCTGCAAGGGCAACGATAGGTCAGCCTCTCATGTAAATGTCGACATGACGCAGGCCGCCGCCTTGACCAAGGACAAGTGACGGTTCATAGACGCTTTTGTTAAACATAACCCGCAACCGGGCGCTTTTGTAGGCGCCAAACCGACGAGGAGTGCCGACATGGCAAACGTCTCCCTTACTTTCCCCGATGGCAACAAACGCGAATACGCAGCAGGTATCACTGCGGGCGAAGTCGCCGCTGACATCTCCACATCGCTTGGCAAGAAAGCGATCAGCGCCACGGTGAACGGGCAGCACTGGGATTTGCAGTGGCCCATCGAGGCCGATAGCACCCTCGCGATCAATACCATGAAAGACGAAACACCCGCATTGGAACTGGTGCGCCACGACCTTGCGCACATCATGGCGCGCGCGGTGCAAGAAATCTGGCCGGACGTCAAAGTGACCATCGGACCCGTTATCAAAGATGGCTGGTACTATGACTTTGATCGTAAAGAACCGTTCACACCCGACGACCTCGGGGCCATCGAAAAGAAGATGAAGGCGATCATCAATGCGCGTGATGCCGTGCATACCGAAGTTTGGGATCGTGCCCGTGCTATCAAGCATTATGAAGACTTGAACGAGCCTTATAAGGTCGAATTGATCGAAGCCATCCCCGGCGACGAACCTTTGCGCATGTATTGGCATGGCGAGTGGCAGGACCTTTGCCGTGGTCCTCACTTGCAGCACACAGGCCAAGTCCCCGGCGACAGCTTCAAACTCATGTCCATCGCGGGTGCCTATTGGCGCGGTGACAGTGATCGCGCAATGTTGCAGCGCATTTACGGCTGTGCGTTCCTGAACAAAGAACAACTCAAAGCGCATATGCATATGCTCGAAGAGGCCGCGAAACGCGACCACCGCAAACTGGGGCGCGAGATGGACCTGTTCCACATGCAAGAAGAAGCGCCCGGTCAGATCTTCTGGCACCCCAATGGCTGGCGCATCTACACAGAGCTTCAGGACTACATGCGCCGCAAACAATATGCGGGCGGCTATGTAGAGGTGAACACGCCACAAGTCGTCGATCGCAAGCTATGGGAAGCGTCGGGTCACTGGGAGAAATATCAGGAAAACATGTTTATCGTTGAAGTCGACGAAGAACATGCGCGCGAAAAGGCCGTGAACGCCCTCAAGCCAATGAACTGCCCCTGCCACGTTCAGATCTTCAATCAGGGCCTCAAATCCTACCGCGACCTGCCTTTGCGCATGGCCGAGTTTGGATCATGTAACCGCTATGAACCTTCGGGCGCTTTGCACGGCATCATGCGGGTGCGCGGGTTTACGCAGGACGATGGGCATATCTTCTGCCGCGAAGATCAAATTGAATCCGAAACAGCGATCTACATCGAATTCCTGTCCTCGATTTATAAAGACCTTGGTTTTGAGAACTTCCGCGTAAAATTCTCCGACCGCCCGGATACGCGCGCTGGATCTGACGAAGTTTGGGACAAAGCGGAAGAAGCCTTGTTAACCGCGACTCGCGCCGCCGGGATCGAGCCTGAGATGAACCCCGGTGAAGGGGCATTTTATGGCCCTAAACTGGAATTCGTTCTCACGGATGCGATTGGCCGTGATTGGCAGTGCGGCACGCATCAGGTGGACTTTGTTTTGCCTGAACGGCTCGACGCCAGCTACATCGGTGCGGACGGTGACAAACACCGTCCTGTGATGCTGCACCGTGCAACGCTTGGTTCTTTTGAGCGTTTCATTGGCATCCTGATCGAAAGCCATGCCGGTAAATTGCCGTTCTGGTTAGCGCCGCGTCAGGTTGTCGTTGCCTCTATCATTTCGGATGCGGATGATTACGTCCATGAAGTGGTCGATGCGCTGCGTGCGAAGGGTATCCGCGCCGAAGCCGATATTCGCAACGAAAAGATCAACTACAAGGTCCGCGAGCATTCTGTTGGCAAAGTTCCCGTCATCCTTGCCGTTGGCGCGCGCGAAGTCGAAGAACGCACAGTAACGCTGCGCCGCCTTGGCGAAAAGCAGACCAAGGTAGAAGGGCTAGAGACTGTAATATCAGCCCTTGCGGTGGAAGCGACGCCACCCGACAAATTGTAACACTTGGCCAAAAACCGGTGAAACGATTGCAACAAGACCTGCCCCTCGGGGCGGGTCTTTTCAATTTTATAAGGCCTTTTTGTCGCAGAGGGCGTCACAGAACGTCACTGCGCGCTAACGCATCCGTGACACACGGATGCGTGAATGGCTTTGTGCACCGCAGCAAGGCTAAGTTGGGTCCAGTCGCCAATCACGGTGCACTGCTCAATACAATATACTCACTCAACTGAAGGAATTACCCCATGTCTAACGCTCTTAAAACTCTCGCCGTTGCAGGCGCTGTCGCAGCTTCTTTCACTGCGCACACAGTCACTGAAGCATCCGCTGCTGGCAAAGAAAAGTGCTACGGCGTTTCCCTTGCAGGCAAAAACGATTGCGCAGCAGGTGCAGGTACAACATGCGCCGGTACATCTACTGTAGATTACCAAGGCAACGCTTGGACACTTGTTGACGCAGGCACATGCGAGACAATGGAACTTCCAGATGGCCGCATGGGTTCTTTGAAGGAACTTAAGCGCGACCTCCCAGCGTAAGCGAAACTGATGTAGGGTGCGTGGTATCACGCACCTTACTTTCCAAAGGACAGCCCACATGTTCGATGCAAGCGCCCAGCCCGTTCTGCCAAATGCACCCGGTGTTGGTTACAAACCCCAGCACTTTGCAGACATACTAGAGGCCCCTGCGCCAGTCGAATGGCTTGAAATTCACGCCGAAAACTACATGGGACAAGGCGGTCGCCCGATCGCGCAATTGCGCCATCTCGCCGAACGCTTCCCGATTTCCGTTCACGGCGTAGGACTTAGCATTGGCGGCGAAGGCGATCTTGATCGCGATCATCTCACAAGGCTCAAAACCCTTTGCGATTGGCTAAACCCTACCAGTTTTTCAGAACACCTTGCTTGGTCTTCTCACGAAAATGCATTCCTGAATGACTTGCTGCCACTTCCATACACTCAAGACACTTTAAACCGTGTTGCTGCTCATATTGATCAGGTCCAGGACGTGCTTGGACGCAAAATGTTGCTTGAAAATCCGTCCAGCTATCTTGCTTTTCGCGAAAGCACGATGACGGAAACCGATTTCTTGCGCAAAATCGCCCAGAAAACCGGCTGTGGCTTGCTGCTTGATGTGAACAACGTCTTTGTGTCAGCGACCAATCTCAAACTGGATGCCCGCGCCTACATAGACGACTTTCCGCTTGATCAAGTGGGCGAGATCCACCTTGGCGGGCATGACGAAGAAAGCGATGATCATGGTGCGCCACTTTTGATTGACAGCCACGGTGCAGAAATTGCTGACCCGGTATGGGCTTTGCTAGACTACACCCTTGCGCGTTCGGGACCGAAACCGCTGTTGATCGAATGGGACACCGATGTGCCCGATTGGCCTGTGCTTGCTGGCGAAGCGATGCGCGGTGCGCGTGCGTTGACACCCGTGTGTGTCACATGATCACCACTCAAAGCACTTTCAGGGCAGCCTTGTTTGATCCAGAACACCCAGTTCCGCAAAGTCTGACAGATGGCAAAGACCAACCTGCGGGCAAGCGATTTAATGTGTACCGCAACAACGTCATCGTCAGTTTGAAAGAAGCGCTGTCCGATAGCTTTCCGGTGATTGAAAGGCTGATAGGGGCGCAAAACTTCGACGCGCTCGCAGGGCTTTTTGTGCGGGCACATCCCCCAAGCGATCCACGCATGATGCTTTATGGAGCGGCATTTCCTGATTTTCTGGAACAGTTCCAACCACTTTCCCATATCGGATATCTTGCCGATGTCGCGCGTTTGGAACTGGCGCAACGACGCAGCTATCACGCGGCGGATGCGACCCCGATTGATCCCAGTGTCTTCTCTACGATGTCCCCCGAGATATTAGCAAAGTGCACTGCTACCTTTGCACCTGCCTTGCAAGTCTTGCGGTCTTCATGGCCGGTTTTAGATATCTGGCACTTCAACATGACCGAAGGCGCACCCCAGCCTAGTGGTCAAGCCCAAGACGTTCTGATTGTACGCCCCGATTTTGATCCCGAAATGCATATACTGCCAGCAGGCAGTTTTGAGCTGATCGAACATCTACAAACTGGCGTTTCTCTTGGTGAGGCTCTCGAAGCTGTAGAGCAAAATTATTCAAGTTTCGATTTCTCTGCTTTGCTTGCAGTGCTACTTCAAACCCGTGCGCTGGTAGCTTTGACGCCAACCCAATCATCTTAAAAACCACAAGGAATATCCATGCGCAGCTTCAATGTCTTTCTAGATCGCCTTCTCGCCCCCATCGGTACCGGTGACAACGCACTGCCTTTCGCGGCACGGTTTGCCTTTACAGCCTCGCTCGCCCTTTATTTCTTCAACTCTGGGCTCACGAAACTGGGGGACGGAGTGTTCGGATTCTTTCAACCGTCACTTGGGGCCTATGCACAAATTTTCCCGCGCGCGATGGAAGCTGCTGGGTATGATACTAGCCAGCTAGGTGTGTTTCACTGGGCCGTCGTTACAGGCGGAACAATCGCAGAATTCATCCTGCCTGTGCTGATAATAATCGGCTTGTTCGCGCGCTTTGCTGCGCTCGGTATGATTGGGTTTATTGTCGTTCAAAGTTTAACGGATTTGATTGGACATGGCGCATGGAACGATCCCGCCGTGTTGGGCGCGTGGTTTGACCGTATCCCGGACGGCATAATTCTGGATCAACGCATGTTCTGGGTGCTTGCCTTGGCCATCATGGTCTTTAAAGGCGCAGGTTGGCTTTCGCTGGATCACTTTCTGAATAAGTCAGACGCCTAGCGCAAGCTGTACGTCTTTGCTCCATCCCAGATAAAGCGTGCCGTCGACCTCTATCAGCGGCCGCTTCATCAGCGTGGGGTGATCTGACAGCAAGTTCAAGGCAGGTCGGGCGCGCTGGTCTTCGTCTAAACCGCGCCAAGCCGTTGAGCGCGTATTTAAAAGGGCCGCTTCGAACTGTTTTTCTGCGGTTTGTAAAACATCCATACTTACACCATCTGCACGCACATCGACAAATTCTGCATCTGGAAATGCTTTCAAGGCCTTTCGGCAGGTGTCACAATTCTTCAGACCATAGATTTTCATACGCTTCTCCAGATGTATTTGATGCAAAGCTGGTCGAAATAACGAAAATGTCAACGCCTTCACACCGCCACTCCCTTGAAATTTTGCGTGTCACGCTAAGCTGAAGTATACGAGGATCAACAAGGAGTTACTGTCATGCCAAATGGCACAGTCAAATGGTTCAACACAACAAAAGGGTTCGGCTTTATTGAACCGGAAGATGGCGGCAAGGATGTTTTCGTACATATCTCTGCTGTCGAACGCTCGGGCCTGACAGGACTGGCGGACAACCAAAAGATCTCATTTGAAATGGAAGAAGGCCGCGATGGTCGCGAGATGGCGACAAATCTGACGCTGCTTTAAACGGCAAAAGCCCAGCGTCTCAGCTGGGCTTTCACGAAATCGGATCGTGTTCGTTGATTAGTGTGAATGATATGACGTGTGCGAATGGCTCTTTACATGCGAATGCGTTTTCGTATGTGCTTGCTTCGTTTTCATCGGCGTATAACCACGCGCTGCTGTACCACAACAAATGACCCCGCCCAAAGTAACCGGCTGCAATCCAGCGGGGCAATAGTTCGGTCCATGATACGGCTTGGCCGCAACACTATTCGGATTATGCGTGCCGTCCCCCATATACATATCACCCCAAGCCAAGGCCTGTGATGTGGATGCGAGTGTCGCGGCAACTGCGAATGCGAATACTTTTGAAAACATGGGACTGCCTCCTTGTGATAACTGCTCAAGATCGTTTTTTTGATTAGCTAAAAGTAACATTAGGCGAAATTAAGTCAATTTGAGCAGACAAATCGCGACCGTTTCAAGACGAATCAGGATGAAGACTGTGATTCATTTGCAAGGAATTCGCCCGTTTCAGGCTATTTTCACCGTCGAAGATACTCAAACACCGTGCACTCGGGGTCTTGTACTTGCAATTGGGTCTGGCCGGAAATCCGCCAATCCTGATCTGGGAATTTCGGGAAAAATGTATCTGGTTCGTCAACAGTCAAAACGACTTCGGTGATCAACATGCGATCTGCAATCTCTATCATTTCGCGGTAAATACCTGCCCCGCCGATCCCATAGATCCGTCTATACCCCTGCGCGTAAGCTGCTTGAACGGCCTCAGTCACACTGGTGCAATTCACCTCAGCTCCGCAATTTTGCGAAGACACGACGATGTTCAAACGATTTTTCAGCGGCTTGAACGGCAAGCTATCCCAAGTGTTGCGCCCCATGATAATCGCACCGCCAAGGGTTTCGCGCTTGAAAAACTGCAAATCCTCGGGGGCATACCAAGGGATGTCATTGCCTTTGCCGATGGCTCCATTTCGATCACGTGCAACAATCAACGAAATCATATGTTACACCGCCACAGGCGCGCGAATGCCCGCGTCAGGATCATAGCCTACGATTTCGAAGTCATCATACGTGAAGTCAAAGAGCGATGTGACCTGTCGCTTAATCTTTAGCTGAGGCAGAGCTTTAGGCGTGCGCGCAAGTTGGGTTTGCACCTGTTCCATATGGTTTGAATAGATATGCGCATCACCGATTGAGTGGATGAAATCCCCCGGTTCATACCCTGTGACATGGGCCAGCATATGCAGCAAAAGCGCGTAAGAGGCGATATTGAAGGGTACGCCAAGAAACATATCCGCAGAGCGTTGATAAAGCTGCAGGTGCAGCTTACCGCCAGCAATGCGTACCTGCCAAAGCGTGTGACATGGCGGCAATGCCATATCAGCGATTTCTGCGGGGTTCCAAGCGGATACAATCAGGCGGCGGCTGTCTGGTGTTTTCTTGATCGCGTCAACGAGGGTCACGATTTGATCGATATGACCCTTTTCATTGTTCGTAGGAAAACGGCGCCATTGCGAGCCATAGACAGGGCCAAGATCACCGTTTTCATCGGCCCATTCATCCCAAATCGAAACGCCGTTGTCTTTGAGATATTTGATGTTGGTATCGCCGGCAATAAACCACAAAAGTTCATGTATAATAGAACGCAGATGCAGTTTCTTGGTTGTCACCAAAGGAAAACCATCCGCCATAGGATAGCGACATTGCATTCCGAAATGCGAAATCGTGCCGGTGCCGGTGCGATCAGTCGACTCAACGCCTAATTCCAATACGTCGCGTAGCGCTTGGTGATACTGTTTCATTGCGATCCCCCGGATTTCGCTTTGCTTTAGCGCGTCGCTATTAAACCGACAAGGTCGCTTGCACGGCCCTACCCCAGCGAGCATAGCGTTTGGCGCGTGTCGCGTCGTCCATCTCAGGTTCGAACTTGCGCTCAAGCGCCCAAGTCTGCGCGAAGCCGTCCATATCCGGATAGATCCCTGCGCGCTGCCCTGCAAGCCAAGCAGCACCCAATGCCGTTGTCTCTAGCACTTCAGGACGATCCACTGGCGCGCCAAGAATATCCGACAGAAACTGCATCGCCCAGTCAGACGCACTCATTCCACCATCTACACGTAGCGCAGCGTCTTCGGCATTGGGCCAGTCCGCATGCATCGCCTCAAGCAAATCGCGTGTCTGAAAACCCACGCTTTCCAGCGCTGCTTTGGCCATCTCTGCTGGGCCCGAACCGCGCGTCAGCCCATAAATCGCGCCGCGACATTCCGCGTTCCAGTAAGGCGCACCCAGACCAGTAAAGGCCGGAACAAGTACAACATCCTGACCCGCATCTGCCGCATCGGCTAGCGGCTGGGTTTCCTTCGCATCCCGAATAATCTTAAGCCCATCACGCAGCCATTGCACAACAGCCCCCGCAATAAAAATCGACCCTTCAAGGGCATATGTCGGCTTGCCATCAAGCTGGTAAGCAATTGTCGTCAGCAGGCGATTTTTGGACACCACAGGATCGTCACCTGTGTTCAACAACGCAAAACAACCGGTTCCATATGTTGATTTGAGCATACCGGGCTTAAAACAGGCCTGCCCTACGGTGGCAGCCTGTTGATCACCCGCGACGCCAAGGATCGGGATTTCACGACCAAACAGATCAGCCCGCGTTGTGCCGAAATCAGCGGCGCAATCTTTGACCTCGGGCAGCAGGTTCATTGGGATTTCAAGCATATCACACATAGTCTCGGACCAGCGTCCTTTGCGGATATCATAAAGCATCGTGCGCGCCGCATTTGTGGCATCCGTTACATGAGATTTGCCACCTGTAAGGTTCCAGATCACCCATGTATCCACAGTCCCGAAGGCTAATTCGCCAGCTTCAGCACGCGCACGCGCACCCTCGACGTTATCAAGCAGCCATTTGAGTTTCGTCGCGCTAAAATACGGATCCAGCAGCAACCCTGTGCGTTCGGTTACAGTCGGTTCATGCCCTGCAGCTTTCAAGCTTTGGCATAGCTCGGACGTGCGCCGGTCCTGCCAGACAATCGCACGGTGAATGGCTTTGCCGGTTTTGCGATCCCACAGCACCGTCGTTTCGCGTTGGTTGGTGATGCCAATGGCGGTAATCTCGCTTGCGCTTATCCTTGCCTTTTCAATTGCGCCCCGACAGGTAGAGGCGGTCGTTGCCCACAGATCACCCGCTTCATGCTCTACCCACCCGCTTTGCGGGAAATGTTGATCAAATTCTTCTTGCGCCAACGCAACGGGCACCATGTCTGCACCAAACAATATTGCGCGCGTAGAAGTCGTGCCCTGATCAATCGCAAGAATATGAGTCATCGCGTCATTCCGTTATTCCGTTATTCAAAGTTAAGAGGCCAAAGACGGCAGCCAAAGCACAATACCCGGGAAAGCCACAAGCAGTGCAATTGTGATACCATCGGCCATGAAGAAGGGCGTTACGCCCTTGAACACGTCTTGCACGGTCAGATCATCGCGCACGCCAGCAACCACAAAACAATTCAAACCAATGGGCGGTGTAATAAGACAGAACTCGGCCATTTTAACCACCAGAATTCCGAACCAGATCGCACACATCGGTCCCGACATACCAAACGCGCTATCTGCCGCGCTAACCATTTCGCCACCATTCAGCGCCATCACCGCAGGGTACACCACAGGCAGCGTCAGAAGCAGCATACCAATCGCATCCATGAACATTCCAAGCACGGCATAAGCCAGCAGAATGCAGATTAGAATTGTCAAAGGGGCCATTTCCAGCGCAGTGATCCAATCCGAGAACGCATCTGGCAGCTTGGCAAACCCCAAGAAGCGCACATAGATCAATACGCCCCAAATGATGGTAAAAATCATCACGGTCAGCTTGGCGGTTTCCAGCAGTGCCTCTTTCAGCTTGGCCCAGCGCATTCCACGATAAAGTGCCATGCAGAAAATGATAAACGCGCCAATCGCACCACCCTCTGTGGCCGTGCCCCACGCATCACCGAAAGGATTATAAACGAAGAAAATGATGATCACGACGACCGCAACGATGGGCAATGCAGGGGGAAGCGATTCAAAGCGTTCACGCCAAGTGAAGCCACCAACTGGCGGGCCGATGTTTTTGAAACCAACAGCAAGGCCGATGATGAGAACCGCATAGACCAGTGCTGAAAACACGCCCGGCACAAAGCCTGCAAGCAGCAGCTTTCCCACGTCTTGCTCGACAATAATTGCGTAAATGACGAGGATAGCAGAAGGTGGAATAAGCGACGCAAGTGTACCACCCGCCGCGACAACACCTGCCGCAAAGGCCTTGTTATAGCCGACCTTTAACATCTCTGGGATCGCGATGCGTGCAAAGACCGCCGCCGTTGCAACAGAAGCGCCAGACACCGCCGCAAAGCCCGCAGTCGCGAAAACGGTCGCAACAGCCAAGCCACCGGGCACCCAAGCGATCCAGCGTTTTGCAGCTTCAAACAGCGCCACCGTCAGCTTGGCGTGATAAGCGAGATACCCGATCAGAATAAACACAGGGATCAGGCTTAAAACCTGTGCAGAAACCTTTGAATGCGGCGTCAGACCAGCAATTTTAACACTGATTTCAACCGCCTTCCAAAAACGATCAGGATCATAGTCGAACCCGTTCCAACGCAGCCAAACAAGACCGACGAACCCCGCGAGCCCCGCCGCAAAGGCAACCCGCATTCCAAGCAAAACAAAGACCAGCATACCGCCACTGACCCATAGGCCAATTTCAATGGGTTCCATCAGTCAGCTCCCATCAAAGATTTGGCTTCAATCTCAGCTTGTTCCGCAATAGACAACGTCAAGGGAACCGCGACCGGATTTTCAAGCCCGAGGACCAAAGCACGCCCAAAACCGACTGCTTGCAAAATCAGTCGCGCGCTAAGAACTGCAAAGGCCACCGGCACAACCAATTTGGAAGGCCAAATCGGGATGCCAACATCAATTGAACTGTCGCGACTACAAAGTGGACGGGCACAATCAAACGAGCGGTCAAAATGCTCCCAAGCGCCCCAAGTCAGCGCAGCGATAAGCACAAGAATTAACAGGACCGAAATCAATTCGAACAACCAAAGCACACGTCCTTTGAGTTTGGAAACCAGCATGTCCATACGTATATGCGTGCCGTCACGCTGCACATAGGATACGCCCATTATCGCGATAACCGGCATTGCCGCTTCGATGTAGTCCACGTAGCCCATCATCGGTGAGGCGAAAAACTTGCGTCCCGTAACGGAATAGACTGCAAGGAACATCAAAGAGAATATGGCCACACCGCTCAGGAGCGCACAGAAGCGTTCGATCGGCAACAAGGCACGATCTAACCTACTGAGGAGACTGGAATCTTCTAAGACTGCGGCGGAGCCTGCCATGGATATATTCCTGAAATTTTATGAAAGTGTTCGCGTCGCAAAAACGAGAGCGCGCGTGGCTTCCCACGCGCGCTCTGCGCTCATTACATTTTTGCGTCAGCAAGCGTTTTGACTACAAGATCATAAAGCTCTTGGCCCGGCAGACCTTGCGCTTCCATGTCCTTGATCCAAGCATCGCGGATCGGATCAGCCGCCGTTGCGCGGAATTCGGCAATCACAGATTCGTCCAAAACGACTTTCTTGACGCCCTTTTCCTCAAGAACGCTATCCCAACGCGCCAATAGTTCACCGTAGTTGGCGAGGTAGTGGTCAAGCGCTTCAGGGATTGAGCTATCAAGCGCCGCGCGGTGCTCGTCACTGAGTGCCTCATAGGCATCAATATTTGCAACAACAGGACAGTTCACTGTACCAGGGTTTAGGTTTTCGGTCCACCAATCTGCCTTATTGATCGTACCAAAGCTAAGATGCGCGTGCTGAGCGAAAGCGACTGTATCAACAACACCACCTTCCATCGCCTGATATGCTTCAGAGGATGTTACGGACGTTGGTACAGCACCAACCGCTTCAAAGGCGTTTCCGATCCCGCCAGTTGCGCGAACACGCATGCCTGCAAAATCTTCTAGGGTCATGCGCGGCTCGCCTGTGCCAACAAGGTTGTACTGTGGCATCGGTGACGTCATCAATAGTTTTGCGTTCCACTGCGCCATTTCCTCAGTTGCAGCAGGGTGGGCATAAACGGCTGCGGATACAGCCACCTCCTGAGCGAGGTTTGCAACGCCAAGGAACGGCAATTCCAAAACAGTCACAACACGGTTCTTGTCGCGGTGATAGCCAGCGCAGAACTGCGCCATTTCAAACGCGCCAATCGAAATACCATCAAGGTTTTCGCGGTTCTTGGACAAACCGCCGTAAGACACGTTCATGGTAAATTCGCCATTGGTCTTCTCAGACACCAGCTCGGCAAGCTTTTCTACGTGCTCTGTAAAGGCGCGGCGCTTGCCCCAGACGGATACATTCCATTCTGTTGCAGCGGCTTCTGCGCCAAGGCTTGCGATAAATGCGGCCCCAACGAGTTTTGCAGACATATGTTTCATTTTTCTCTCCCTGTTTTTTGATTGAGCAGAGCCTAACGCCACGAAAAGGCAGCGCAACAGGATTCTGTCGACCTTTCCTGCGAAACCTCATCAACCCGACGAACAAAGCGCTAGGATTATCGACAGAAGAAATTGCGAAATTCGAAGTGTAGCAAGGAAGTTTGGTGGCGATGCAGGGATTTGAACCCCGGACACGCGGATTATGATTCCGCTGCTCTAACCAACTGAGCTACATCGCCAACAGAGCGCGGGATACTGGACTGGAAAACGTCCGTCAAGTTAGAAACGTCCAGAAAAACACCCGAAATGAACTACAAAGAGACCTTGCCAATTTCTGACTGCGCAATCGCGCTTGGTGGAACTGCATTAGCTTTCAGAACAGCCCAGATTTTCTGCCCTATCTGCAACTTCATTTGGTTCAAAGCACGGTTCGTGATTCGTGACAGCAAACGATCAGTGCCCGCTTGCAAACCTATGGCGATACCGGGACCGACACCTTGATGAATTTCGGTAATTTCCGCTTCAAGTACGTTCTGACTGGACAAGCCAACAGGCGCGGACAAGGACAAGATAACGTCCTGTGCTCTGATCCTCACGCGCACATGCGATCCAATCTGCGCTTCTACCTTTGGCACATGAAGCAGGCCCGCGCTTAACCGGATCGCACTTAACCCGTCGTCTGCATGATTTTCTATCGTTCCGTGCAGCAATGACCCTGCATCTTGAACACCGATCAGTTTCACATTCGCGGGGTCGGCCAAGACATCCTCGGCAAAGCCTTGCGCCACGTTTTGACCGTCGCGCAAAACGATCAAATGATCGGCGAGCCGCACAATTTCGGACATATCATGGGTGACGTATATCATCGGAGGGCCGCCTTGCGCGCGCAAGCGTTCGAAATATGGCAAGATTTCAAGTTTGCGAGGGGCATCCAAAGCTGCAAGGGGTTCATCCAAAAGCAACAATCGTGGTGCACTTAGTAACGCGCGCCCCAAGGCCACACGCTGCTTTTCCCCACCTGACAGCGCGGCAGGGCGCCGTGTCAAAAGCCCATCAATCCCCAGCGTTTCCACGAGCCTCGTACGTTCTGCGCGACCAAGCGGTTGGTTCACGAACCGTGCTCCAAAATCTAGATTGTCCGCTACCGTTAGATGCGGAAATAAACGTGCGTCTTGAAATACGTATCCGATACGACGCTTGTGCGGTGCAAGGTTGATGCGCTTGTCTGCGTCAAATAACACCGTGTCGCCAAGTATGATACGTCCGCTATCCGGTGTTCGAAGCCCTGCGATCGCGTTGATTAAACTGGTTTTACCGCTTCCAGACCGACCGAACAGGACTGTCGTGCCACTCTCTGCGGTCAGCTGCACATTTAGCTGAAAGGTTCCCAGCTTACTTTTTATGTCCAGATACAAACTCATAAGCCGGCGACCCGCTTGGTTGCACGTCGTGCCAGCACTTCGGATGCCGCCAAGGCAAGCACCGATACCAAAACAGAGAGGGCAATCAAACGAAGCGCACCGGCTTCACCACCCGGCACTTGCAACAACGTATAGATCGCAGACGGTAATGTTTCAGTTTGCCCCGGAATTGAAGCCACAAAGGTAATTGTCGCACCAAATTCCCCCATCGCTTTGGCAAACCCAAGAACGATACCCGCAAGCATCGCAGGCGCAATCAAGGGCAAGGTTACATAGAAAAATACCGAAATTCTGGATGCTCCAAGTGTCGCTGCCGCATCTTCAAGTCCCGTATCAACCGCCTCGATCCCAAGTCGGATTGCACGCACCATTAAAGGAAAACCCATGATCCCTGCAGCCAGTGCCGCACCCGTCCAGCGAAACGCGAAGGTTATTCCAAAGATCGCTTCAAACGCGCCGCCCAAAACCCCTTGTTTGCCGAACAGAATCAGCAAGACATAGCCTGTCACCACAGGCGGTAAGACCAAAGGCAGATGCACCAAGATATTCAAAAGAGTTTTTCCTAAAAACTCTTTGCGCGCCAAGACCCATGCGATCACGATCGCAAACGGCAGGCTCACAAGGGTCGCAAAAAAAGCAATCCTAAGCGAGAGCAAGACAATCGCCAGTTCCGCAGCACTTAGTATCATTGGCAGCGCCCTGCTTCGTCTTGTGACAGGGGCGAAAACCCGGTCGCGGCGAAGATATCACCACTTTGCGCAATGACTTGCGCAACCTCTGTGCCGGCGTCGCTGGCCGTTGCGGTAATGGCCATCGGATAGCGAATGGCAGGATAGTCTTGCGGGTTTGGTTGAAACACTGTGCGCACGCGATCTTCTGCAAAAACGTCGCTGGCGTAGACAAACCCCAAAGGCACTTCCCCGCGCGCGACCAAAGCTAAGGCCAAACGCACATTCGACGTTTCCGCCAAATGTGGGCGCACTGCTGATAACCAACCTTTTTGTGTCAAATACTCAGCTGCGTATTGCCCGGCAGGCACAGTGTCCAATTGCCCGACAGCAAGGCGGCCACCATTCAAAGCCGCAATCAGGTCTTCGCTGCTTGTAGGATTAAGACTAGAGACATTCCCCTGCGCCGCAAGAACCAGCCTGTTCCCGATAACATTGCATCTACTATCGCTTTTGAGTGCGCTTTGATCGTCCAACCAATCCATCCACAACGGATGCGCCAGAATAACAATATCTGCACCGGCACCTTGGGCAATTTGGCGCGCAAGGGTTGCGCTGCCGCCATAGACCGCAACCGCATCCAAGTCTTTCTTTGCGATGATAGTATCAAGCACGGTTTTCAAACTGGACGCCGCAAATATTGAAACTGTTTGCGCATCGGACGCGACCGCACAGGTGCTTATCATCGCGGCCACACTCAGGATATAACGCAATCTGTTCATACAGGGTTTATTTAGAAAGCCACCGCTGCGTGCAAGCACGGCTTGCGCGATTTGCACCTGCGCGCTAGGGCTGACGTCACTTTAATTTGTTCAGGTCGGCCCCGCGCGATGCTGCTTTACCGTTGTCTTATCACGCTTTTCGCTCCGGTTTTACTGGTGGCTCTCTTTTTGCGCCTTTTGCGCAAGCAAGAACGGCTACAGGATTTCGCTGAGCGTATCGGCATTTGGCAACGCTTGCCGGCAGGGGATGTCATCTGGGTGCATGGGGCATCCAATGGTGAACTGACCGCAGCACGTCCTATGCTTGATAGGCTTGCGGCATTACAAGGGACGCCAGTTTTACTGATTACCTGCAATAGCGTCACGGCAAAACGTATGGTGCAGGCTTGGGGTATTCCCAACATCCATGCACGTCTCGCACCGATTGATTTACACTGGATTTATCGACGCTTGATGGTGCGACTGAATCTCCAAAAATTCATCTTGATCGAAGCAGATTTTTGGCCAAACCGTCTGCAGGCGGCACATGGTCTTGGGGTGCCTACGGCCTTGATCGGCGGTCGTATTTCGCAAAAAAGCGCACGGATGTGGCGGAGGTTTCCGCGTTTGTCGCAAAAGATGTTCGAAGCCTTCGATCTGATTTGCCCGCAGGATACGAAATCCGGCCAATACCTAAAGGAACTTGGTGCAAAGACGCAGGTATTTGGGCCTGAGATCTCGCTCAAATCTCTTTATCAGCGTAGCGCCCTGACCAAGTCAGGACAGGATCGTCAAAGCTGTTGGCTTGCCGCATCGACCCACGAAGGTGAGGATGAAACGCTTCTGCAAGCTCATTTAGAAATTTTAAAGACCGCGCCACAGATGCGCCTGATCCTTGCCCCCCGCCACCCCAAACGCGGCCCAAACATCATGCGCCTTGCTCAAGCGCTTGGACTCAGCGTTGCCCGACGCAGTGCGGGGGACATTTTTGGCAAAGAACAGCAGGTCTATATTGCGGATACACTTGGTGAAATGGATCAATGGTATAGTGCTGCTGGAACATGTTTCGTTGGCGGCTCACTTGTGCGCAAAGGCGGTCACACACCATTTGAACCTTTGGCATTCGAATGCGCGATCCTTCACGGGCCTCATCTTGAAAACTTCGTAGAGGCTTATCAAACATTGCATGCGCAAAACGGCGCGTGCTTGTGCAGCACAGCCCAAGAGGTCGCAGCAGCAGCCCTAAATCTGGCTGATCCAGAAAACGCACAAAGCAATCGTCAAAACGCCCGCAACGCGCTTGCCCAAACTGATACCTTAGACGTTGTTTTAACTGCACTTTCCCAACTGTCAAAAAACTGATACAATGGCCAAGTATAAAATTGTTCAGAAAAAACCTGCAGCAAAAGGTAAAGCAGGCAGATCGATGAAAGAGCATCGTGCAAAAGAAAAAGCCTTTGCCCCCATCGACATGAATGGGGCAAAAAAGACCGGCCTGCGTACGCAGTTTGCTGCACTTTGCTACCGGATGCGTAAAGGCAAGCCGGAAATTCTACTCGTCACCAGTCGCCGCACACGTCGTTGGATCATCCCCAAAGGCTGGCCACAAGACGGCATGAGACCTGCGCAAAGCGCGGCAATTGAAGCACTTGAGGAAGCAGGTGTTGAAGGCAATCTAGATGATGAAAGCGTAGGTGTTTTTTCCTACACCAAGCAACATGTCTCTGGCCGCGCGCTTCCTTGTGTCGCGATAGTGTATCCGTTGAAAGTAAAGACCGTTCATGACCGTTACCGCGAAGTGAAGCAACGTAAACGCAAATGGTTCAGCCTTGCGGACGCAGCGCGCAAGGTAAGCGAACCTGAACTTGCCTATATTATTCGCAGCTTTGAACCTAATCACAAAGCAAAGACTGAATAGCTCTCGACCCCGCATTTTTCGATCTATATCAATACCTCATGATCCAATACGCACTCAAATGTTCTGACGGACATCAGTTTGACAGCTGGTTCCAATCGGCTGCAGCTTTTGACAAATTGCAAAGCGCAGGCATGGTCACTTGCGCCGTCTGTGGACGCGGCGAGGTGAGCAAAGTATTGATGGCCCCTGCCGTGCGCCCTGCCCGCAAAAGCACGTCGCAAGCGACCATTCCGGGCAGCGAAGAGCCACCAGCACCTGGCCCACTGTCGACACCGACAACACCAGCCGAGCAAATGATCGCAGACTTGCGGCGCATAGTTGAAGAAAACAGTGAATATGTTGGCGACACATTCGCCAGTAAGGCGCGCGCGATGCACAATGGCGAAGCGCCCGAAGCCGCGATATACGGTGAAGCCAATTTAGACGAAGCACGTAAACTTTTGGAAGATGGGGTGCCGGTCTTGCCGCTTCCCTTCAGGCCATCCGGAAAGGACAATTGATGCAGGTTATTTTGACTGGTGGAAACCGCGGGATCGGCGCACAGATGACGTCGCAGTTGCGCGCACGTGGTGATACGGTCGTCGCGACCTCTCGTGATGGCAGCACAGGTCAGGTGCTTGATGTAACGAATGCTGCGCAGGTTGCGCAGTTTGCCGAAAGTTATGACGCCTCACTGGATCTGCTGATTTGTAACGCTGGTGTCTATCTCGACAAAGGCGAAATCTATCAGACAGGCTACGATGCCCAACTTTGGGCAGATACTTTCGCCGTAAATGTAACGGGCGTTTTCCAAACGGTTCAGGCGCTTACACCTGCCCTAAAGCGCAGCAAAGCGCCAAAAATTGTAATCATCGCGTCGCAAATGGGATCGTCCGAACGCGCAGGCGGCAAGGCTTATATCTATCGTGCTTCCAAGGCCGCCGCAGTTAATTTGGCGATGAATCTTGCTATTGCTTTGAAGTCTGACAAAATTGCAGTCGGGGCTTATCACCCCGGCTGGGTCCAAACTGATATGGGCGGATCAGAAGCCGATATTGACGCTGCAACCTCCGCGGCGGGTTTGATCACACGGTTTGACAAACTGTCGCTTGATCACACCGGTATTTTCGAAAACTACGATGGCACATTGATGCCGTTTTAGATCAGCCGTGCCTTAAGCACGCCCAACCTCTTGCCCTTAGCAACGTAGCGCCGTAAATGCTGCGCAACTTATCTTAACAAGGACGCTTTTATGCCCGTTCTCGTGATGAAATTCGGCGGCACATCGGTTGCTAATCTGGACCGCATCAAACGCGCTGCAAAGCGTGTGGGTGTGGAAGTTGCCAAAGGCTATGATGTGATTGTCATCGTCTCGGCCATGTCTGGCAAAACGAACGAGTTGGTCGGTTGGGTCAACGAGACCTCTCCGCTATATGACGCGCGTGAATATGATGCGATTGTCAGCTCGGGCGAGAATGTCACGGCTGGATTGATGGCGTTGACCTTGCAAGAAATGGATGTCCCTGCACGCAGCTGGCAAGGCTGGCAAGTGCCTGTGAAAACCACATCTGCCCATTCCGCTGCGCGGATTGAGGAAATTCCGACCGATAACATAATGGCCAAGTTCGCGACAGGCGATCGCGTCGCGGTTGTCGCCGGTTTCCAAGGGGTTAGCCCCGAAGGTCGCATCACCACACTTGGTCGTGGTGGGTCAGATACAACTGCCGTTGCGTTTGCCGCCGCTTTTGAAGCAGAGCGTTGCGATATCTACACCGATGTCGATGGCGTCTATACGACTGATCCGCGCATTACCGAAAAGGCGCGCAAGCTAGACAAAATCGCATTTGAAGAAATGCTTGAGCTTGCCAGTTTGGGCGCAAAAGTTTTGCAGACCCGTTCCGTCGAACTCGCCATGCGTTACAAAGTTAAATTACGGGTGCTTAGCTCGTTCGAAGAACAATCAGACACCGCAGGCACACTTGTTTGCGCTGAGGAGGAAATCATGGAATCCAATGTTGTTTCAGGCATCGCCTATAGCCGTGATGAAGCCAAAATGACCCTAGTTTCAGTCGCCGATCGGCCCGGCATTGCAGCTGCGATCTTCGGTCCGCTGTCTGATGCGGGCGTAAACGTGGATATGATTATCCAGAACATCGCTGAAGATGGTCGCACGGATATGACCTTCTCTTGCCCGACGGATCAGGTGAAGCGCGCCGAAAAAGCGATGGAAGATGCAAAGGCTGCTGGTGAGATAAACTACTATGATCTGATCGCAGACACGGGTGTTGCCAAGATCTCAGCCGTGGGCATCGGCATGCGTAGCCAGTCCGGGGTTGCTGCTAAAATGTTCAAAACGCTCAGCGATGAAGGCGTGAACATCAAAGTGATAGCCACATCCGAAATCAAAATTTCAGTTCTCGTAGATCGCAAATACATGGAACTTGCCGTGCAAGCGCTTCACGACGCATTCGAGCTGGAAAAATCTGCTTAAGGCGACACCACGCTTTGCCTCTCCCTTTCCTGTGGCGCATCACTTATAACGACCTTAGCGCCAAGTGTGCGCGAAGTTGGTTCTGCCGAGGGGACGAGAACGCAAATGCCGCATAAACGTGAAAGCGAAAGCCGCAAACTACTTGGGCGTTTGCGTGATGCAATGGCTGAAGATGGTGACGGCCAACAACGTCTGGACAAGATCACCGGCTTGATCGCAAGCTCGATGCAGACGGAAGTGTGCTCGATCTATTTGTTTCGCGACAGTGAAACCCTAGAGCTTTGTGCGACGGAGGGCCTAAAAGATGAATCCGTTCACCAAACCCGTTTGCGTCTAGGCGAAGGTCTGGTTGGTCGGGTTGCGAAAAAGTCCAAGATCATCAACACGGCAGACGCACCGTCGGAAAAGGGTTTCCGTTTCATGCCAGAAACGGGCGAAGAAATCTTTTCGTCTTTCCTTGGTATTCCGATCCAACGTTTGGGTGAAAAGCTTGGTGTGCTGGTTGTGCAATCCAAAGCCTCAAGGCTTTTTTCTGCAGACGAGTTGTATGCCTTAGAAGTCGTAGCGATGGTTTTGGCCGAAATGACCGAACTCGGTGCCTTCCTTGGCGAAGGCGAAGCCCTCTCTGCGCGTCATCAACAACCTGTTTTACTACGTGGCACGACGGGTCAGGAAGGTGCAGCCATCGGCCATGTCTGGCTGCATGAACCCCGTGTCGTCGTCACCAATGTTATTGCCGAAGATCCAGATACCGAAGCTGCACGACTTAACGAAGCCGTTGACACCCTCAGGGTCAGTGTCGACAAATTACTGGCGGGTGCAGCGGGCGGCGATGGCGAGCAGCTTCAAGTCCTTGAAGCCTACCGCATGTTTGCAAACTCCAAAGGCTGGATGCGCCGGATGGAAGAGGACATCGCCAATGGCTTGTCCGCAGAAGCGGCCGTAGAGAAAGAGCAAACCCAAGCGCGAAGGCGTCTTGGCCAAGTCAGCGATGCTTATCTGCGCGAGCGCTTGCAGGACCTTGATGATCTGTCCAATCGCCTGCTACGCATTCTCACGGGCCAGGGCACCTCAACCGGCGCAGAACTGCCCAATGATCCGGTGCTAATCGCGCGAAATATTGGTCCGGGCGAATTGCTGGAATACGGTCGGTCGCTGAAAGCGATTGTTCTTGAAGAAGGCTCCGTCGGTTCACACGCCGCAATCATTGCACGCGCCCTTGCTATTCCACTGGTTGTCCATGCCGAAGGCATCACCCGCGAAGCATTGAACGGCGATCACATCATGGTCGACGGCGATCAAGGGATCGTTCATCTACGGCCTGACGACACAGTAAACGCCGCCTTCCAAGACAAGATCGCCATGCAAGCGGATGCTCAAGAACGCTATTCTGCAACGCGCGACAAACCTGCGACAACCATATGCGGCGAAACCATCAACCTGCATATGAACGCAGGCTTGATGGCTGATCTTCCGTCTTTGGAGAACTCCGGTGCCGAAGGCGTAGGCCTTTTCAGAACCGAGCTTCAGTTTCTCGTGCGCAACCAAATTCCTAAACGATCCGAGCTTAGCGCGCTTTACAGCCGTGTGCTGGATGCAGCGGGCGACAAGCGCGTGGTCTTTCGAACCCTCGACATCGGGTCAGACAAAGTCCTGACCTACATGAAACCAAACGATGAACCAAATCCGGCCCTTGGCTGGCGCGCAATCCGTGTTGGGCTCGATAAACCGGGCGTCATGCGCATGCAGTTGCAAGCCCTTTTGCGTGCAGCCGCTGGTCGTGACCTGACGATCATGTTTCCTTTTGTTGCCCAATTTAGCGAATACACGGCGGCCAAGGCGGAAATGGACAAGGCAATGGATCGCGAACGCCGCCTTGGGCATCCGCTTCCCGCCAATCTGGAGATCGGCGCGATGTTGGAAACACCGTCACTGGCTTTCGCACCACAATCTTTCTTTGAAGACGTCGGCTTTTTGTCGATCGGCGGCAATGATCTTAAGCAGTTCTTCTTCGCAGCAGATCGTGAGAACGAACGTGTTCGTCGGCGTTACGACACTTTGTCGATTTCATTCCTGAGCTTCTTGCAAGGTATCGTCACCCGATGTGACGTTGCGGGCACGCCACTGTCGTTTTGCGGTGAAGATGCGGGACGCCCTGTCGAAGCAGCCTGTTTCGCAGCAATTGGCCTACGCACCTTGTCGATGCGACCCGCCTCAATCGGACCCGTTAAACATTTGTTGCGCCGTGTTGACCTGACTGTTTTGCGACAAATTATTGAGGAATGTAACGCAAAGGGTGAACAATCGGTGCGTGGACCTGTGATGGACTACATCAAAACTGTGTCGCGCTAGCGCGTTTTCATTTCATCAGACAAGCGCACAACCAAGTGGTCCCGCGCCACACCATGTTTTGCACTGGCGCGCATCAATCCAAAATGCACATGCGCCATTTCTTGATAATAACTGGTGTAGGCGTAGTTCGTCGCCGCGCCTGCGACTGCACCGATAATTGGGACAGCCTGCGCTGCAAGTTTTTGTCCTAAGGCCGCGCTCAAACGTGGTGCAATACGCGCGATGATACCTTGAACGGTCGCACCCGACAGTGTGACACGCGCACTTAAAAAACCCATATCCGCGCCATCATCTACCGCCAAAGGTCCTGCTGCTGCAAAGACCTGCAAGCATTCGCCCTGAATTTCGGGCTCTGCCGGATCTAACCCATACTCTGCGGCGATCCCTTGGATCGCGCGCAACAGAACCGTCGTCGTGACAGGCAATTCAGCCAACGCTGTTGGCAATCCTCCAGCACCGCCTGCCGCACCCATCGCAGTTGCAGCGACGGTATTTAGCCAAGTGCTTTGGTCTGGAACAATCCCGCGACTGCGCGTCGCGGCGGCAAGCGCTAAGTTCAATGCTTTTTTGGTTGCGTCCTCCAAGTGATCCTTCACTTGGTCCGGAAGCTTTTCCAACAGATTTTCTGCTTGCCCACCGACAAGGTTCAATACCTGAATACCGACACCGCCTGCTTTGCGATATCGTTTGGCGATCAGCGCGATCTCTTTATCAAGATCGACCCGTGTCAGCTCAATGCCCATGTGTCTACAAATCGGTACGTTCGCAGATGATTTCAAGTATAGCGCGTCACCTTTCCTTGCACGCCTTGCCACGCGCCTTTTTCCAAAGAACTCCCCAGAACCCGCTCTGGGTTGGTCGGTGGTGGCATGAAAATCTTTTGCAAGCGCTCAAACCCGAATTTTGTATAGTAAGGTGCATCCCCCACAAGCAGTATGCGCGTCCAGCCTTGCTCGCCGGCGCGCGCCAGACTGTCACGGATCAAAGCCCCCCCCAGCCCTTCCCCTTGCCGCGTCGGATGAACCGCAACCGGGCCAAGCAAAAGTGCGCTATGCGCGCCGATCTTTACGGGCCAATACCGGATTGCACCTGCAAGAATACCTTCACCGTCGCGCGCGACTGTGCTTAACCCCTCAACAGGCGGCACACCGTCGCGCAAACGATAAGACGACAAGGCTTCGCGACCCGGCGCAAAGCACAAATCATACAGCGCTTCGACCTCCCACCAGTCTTTTGCGATTTCTGGCCTAAGCTCGTACACACACCTGCCTTCACGGTTTTTGCTGGCAACGCGCGTAACATGGCGGTAGCGATTGGGCAAACAAGGAGTGCACAAGATGTTCTATCGCCCACAGGATGGCCACGGCCTGCCGCATAACCCTTTCAACGCAATCGTCACGCCCCGCCCGATCGGCTGGATATCTACGCGCGACAACGAAGGTCGCGACAATCTTGCGCCCTATAGCTTCTTTAACGCCGTCGCTTATGTGCCCCCACAAGTGATGTTTTCATCCACAGGTGTCAAAGACGACCGTGACGGTACCAAAGACAGTGTTTCAGCAATCCGCGAAACGGGTGTGTTTTGCGTCAATATCGTCTCGCATGACCTGAAGGACGCGATGAATGCTTCCAGCGCGACACTTCCTGCAGGGGCTGATGAATTTGGGCATGCAAAGCTGGAAAAAGCGGAATGCGACAGCATCAACGCCCCTCGCGTGGCAAATGCGCCTGCTGCACTCGAATGCAAGATGACCCAAATCATCAAACTGGAAGGCAGCAATAACTATCTGGTTCTCGGCGAAGTCACCGGCATCTACATGAATGACGCCTGTATCAAAGATGGCCGGTTTGACGTAACCACATTCCAACCGCTCGCGCGCCTTGGATACCGTGACTACTCTGTAGTCAAAGACCTCTTCGAGCTCAGCCGTCCAGACGACTAACGCCCCCCGCGTCTTTGGTCTCTAAATACCTCGGGGGAGTCGATCTTTGATCGACGGGGGCAGCGCCCCCACCCGACCGGAAAATCAGTGCCCGCCCAGGATCCCTGTGCGCACCTGATAGTCTGCTGCAATCTCATAGTCAGGATCATCGTCACTATCGACCATCAAGTGACCCGCAGTGTTTAACAACTGATGGCAATCACGGCTGAGATGGCGCAGCTGAATGCGCTTGCCAGCCTCTTCATACTTTGCTGCGACCGCTTCAATCGCCTGTAACGCAGATTGATCTACCACGCGACTTTGCGCAAAATCGACAATCACTTCGGATGGATCATCGGCGACATTGAACAATTCAATAAAGCCATCAGAAGATCCAAAGAACAGCGGGCCTTGGATTTCATAGACCTTCGCGCCTTCAGAACTGGAAGACGGACGTTCAATCGCATGAATTCGGCGCGCATTGTTCCACGCGTACGCCAAGGCAGACACGATGACACCGACGACGACCGCAACAGCAAGGTCGGAATAGACAGTCACAACCGTCACAAGGATAATCACGAAGGCATCCATCTTTGGAACGCGGCGCAGAATGCGCAGGGAATTCCAAGCAAATGTGCCGATCACAACCATGAACATTACGCCGACAAGGGCTGCAAGCGGAATAAGCTCGATGATCGACGATCCGGCAACAATGAACAAAAGCAGGAAAATCGCCGCGGCAATGCCGGCGATGCGCGTACGTCCACCGGATTTCACGTTGATCATCGACTGACCGATCATCGCGCAACCACCCATGCCACCGAAAAAGCCAGTAACCGTATTGGCGATACCTTGCGCGATACATTCTTGCGACGCACCCCCACGCTTGTTGGTCATTTCACCCACAAGGTTCAACGTCAGCAGGCTTTCGATCAAACCAATTGCTGCCAGAATTACCGCATATGGCAGGATAATCTGGAAGGTTTCCCAGGTCAGCGGAACAGAGGGGATGTGCCATGTGGGCAAACCACCTTGGATCGACGCCAAATCGCCAACCCGCGGCACATCAAGACCAAAAGCAATAACAACGGCCGCCACAATGCCAATGCCAGCAAGCGGCGCAGGGATCACTTTGGTGATGCGCGGTGTGACCCAGATGATCGCCATCGTACAGCCAACCAACGTCAGCATCAGGATCATCGGCCAGCCGGACAACCATTCTCCACCCGTCATACCATGACCATCACTGACCACCGTACCGGGCACCTTGAATTGCGTAAGTTGCGCAAGGAAAATCACAATCGCCAGACCATTCACAAAACCCAGCATCACGGGATGCGGCACCAAGCGAATGAACTTGCCCCAATGCATCGCCCCAAAGAAAATCTGCAAAAGCCCCATCAAAACGACGGTTGCAAACAGATATTCAACGCCGTGCTGCGCAACCAGCGCGACCATCACAACCGCCAAAGCGCCCGTCGCGCCCGAAATCATGCCCGGGCGACCGCCAATCAATGCTGTAATCAAACCCACAAGAAACGCGGCATAAAGCCCGACCAATGGGTGCACGCCAGCTACAAAAGCAAAGGCCACCGCTTCGGGCACCAAAGCAAGTGCAACGGTCAGGCCAGACAGCAATTCGATCCGCAGCCTTGTGATTGAAAACCCTTCGTCGGGCATCCAGCGCAAATCTGGCGGTGTCATATGGTTGGCGAATGCGCCAAGAATAGCACGTTTCATGAGGTTTGACCTGTCTATCGGGGAGATGTTTGGTGCGCGTCTAAAGCATGAGGGGCGCAATGAACACCCTTCTTTTGGATAGGCATTCCCGCCAGCGGCGCTAGGATGCAACCACGGGTTAGGAAAAGACAGCGATGGCGCATATTCGCACCTATGAAGAGCTGGAAAAGTTCACTCCGACAGCGGCGGAGCGGAAACTGATCCATGCCTGCAAGCACGGCGATGGATGTGCCTTGGGCGATGGGGAATTGCCCCCCGAACCAAAGGAGGGTGCAGCGACTGACCCGGAGCGCGAGATCCGCGCAGCTGTCTTGCGCAACCTGCTGCTGGGCGGCTGCGAGACCTTCCAAACCGATGATATAGGCGTCTGGCTCAAGGGCGCGCATATCACTGGCACACTCGATCTGGACTTCACCACCCTGCGCGGCCCCATGCGCCTGCTGAACTGCCGATTCGAGCAGCGCCTTGATATGGAGCAAACACAGGTTGCGTTGCTTAACTTGGACGGCAGCCACCTGAACGGGCTTTGGGCGCAAGAGCTCAACTGCAAAGGCAGCGTGTTTCTGCGAAAGGTGACCTGCACAGGCACGGTGGATATGAACAGCGCAGAGATTGGCGGACAGCTTAGTTTCATGCGGCGCAAAACTGACGCCCAAAGAGGACAAGGCGCTCCATGCGCAGGATGTCACCGTTCATAGTGGTTTTTTTGGCGCGATATGACCCCACCCACTGGGCCTTGCCATTTCACGGATGCGCATTTTCAAAGTGTTGTGGATGATCCGGCCTGTTGGCCCGATGCGGAGAACCTGACCTTCGATGGGATGACCTATGACCGCTTGAGCGGAACCGCACCGCCAAATGCCAGAACGCGACTGGGCTGGCTGGAACGAGGTAGTTAACGGGAGGGCGACTTGTTCCCCCAGCCCTATACGCAGCTGGCCAAAGTGTTGCGCGAGATGGGCTATGACGCCGATGCCCGCAAGATATTGGCAGAGCGGGAGCGGCTTTTGAAAATCGAGACGCGCAAGGCCTTTCGCAAAGACACCGATCCGCCCAGCCGCAATTATATCGCAGCGCTTGACATGGACGTCGGTTGCTTTTTCCATTGGCTTTTTGCCGACAAACTCCTTCAAGGCTTGATTGGCTATGGTCACCATCCTTTCTGCAGCCTTATTGCGCTTAGCATGCTCATTATCGCGGCGATCATGTCCGCGCATTACGCCTATGAGGCGGGGGACTTCGCGCCAAACTCGGCTGTGATCCAGACCTCGGAAGGATGGCAAGCCGCGCTGAGCGCAGACAACCCCGCCGAAGCGTGGTCTGCCGAAGGTGCAGCTGGACAGGATTGGTAGACGTTTAACTCAGTCGCCTATGGCCTCGACGTGGTCATCCCGATCATCAATTTTGGCCAGACCGAAGCCTGGGCCCCCTCCACCACGCGCGGGGACTGGGGCTGGCATTTGTGGTGGGCGAAATGGGTGCTTTCAACTTTGGGCTGGATCGTCACAGCTTTGGGAGCAGCGGCAATTACCGGTTTGATCCGCCGCGATTGATCGCTAGCCTGCACTCAAACTCAAATAAGAAGGCAAGACACTTATGCGCGAGACGATGATAGCTGTAATCGGCGGGTCTGGGATTTACGATATCGACGGGCTTGAGAATGCCAAATGGCAGGCGGTAGAAACGCCTTGGGGGGATCCCTCGGATGAGATCCTTACAGGGACGCTCGATGGGGTCAAAATGGCCTTCCTGCCGCGTCATGGTCGGGGGCATGTGCATTCACCGACAACTGTGCCCTACCGCGCAAATATTGATGCGCTCAAACGGCTTGGCGTCACGGATGTGATTTCTGTCTCTGCTTGCGGAAGTTTTCGTGAAGAAATGGCACCGGGTGATTTTGTGATTGTGGATCAATTCATTGATCGCACCTTCGCGCGCGAAAAATCCTTTTTCGGCACAGGCTGCGTTGCACATGTTTCTGTCGCGCATCCTATCTGCCCGCGCTTATCCCAAGCATGTCATACTGCTGCGAAAGCCTCTGGTATCACGGTCCATATGGGTGGCACTTATCTTGCCATGGAAGGCCCACAGTTTTCGACACTCGCGGAAAGCAAAATGTATCGGACCAGCTGGGATGCAGATGTAATTGGTATGACCAATATGCCCGAGGCCAAGCTCGCCCGTGAAGCAGAGCTTTGCTACGCATCTGTGGCGATGATCACCGACTATGACAGTTGGCATCCCGATCACGGCGAAGTCGACGTGACCGAGATCATTAAAACGCTGATGGGCAATTCCGACAAAGGCCGCGACTTGGTCAAACGCCTGCCTGCCTTGTTAGGTGCCGATCGTTCAGATTGTCCCCATGGTTGTGACAAAGCGCTAGAATTCGCCATTATGACAGCCCCAGAAAAGCGCGATCCTGCATTGCTTGCAAAACTTGATGCAGTCGCTGGGCGGGTGCTGGCGTAATGGACTTTTCCCTCTGGCTTGCTTTTGTCGCGGCCTCTGGTGCGCTTTTGTTGATCCCTGGACCGACGATCTTGCTGATCCTAAGCTATGCGTTGACCCAAGGGCGCAAAGTCGCCCTCGCGACAGCTTGCGGTGTCGCTGTCGGTGATCTTATCGCGATGAGCGCATCACTGATCGGACTGGGTGCGTTGATCGCGACATCTGCTTTGGCTTTCACAATCGTGAAATGGGCCGGTGCTTTGTATTTGTTCTACATTGGTGTGAAAATGTTTCGCACCGCCCCTCAAAAAGGGGCGGGCTTGGTTGAAACAGATGTTGATGCGGCACCTCGTCAGGTGTTCAGACATGCCGCAATTGTCACCGCCTTAAACCCAAAAAGCATCGGATTTTTCATCGCATTTGTTCCTCAGTTCATCGCCGTTGATGCTGCCTATTCCCCGCAGGCGGCAATTTTGATCGCAACATTTGTAAGTTTAGCCGCCCTAAATGCCTTGGCCTTTGCCTTGCTTGCGGACGTGATGCGTAGCCAAATTTCGCGCCCTTCTGTAATGCGACGCCTCACCCAAGCCGGAGGGCTTACATTGATCGGTATGGGGGCTGCGACGGCCGCCCTCAAAAACGCATGATCTGGCGGGCGTGTCTTTTTTGGCTGGCGATGAGCCTGACCGTTCACGCGCAAGAATTCCTCACGGCAGAGACGGCACTAAATGACGATGATTTTTACGCGATGGTCTCTTGCGCAGCACCACCGCAGGGGGTTTACGGCAAACGGCTGGTCCGTGGGCCGAAAACAGATCTAACTATTGGCATCACCAAGATGGGCAGGACATATCTTGGCGGTAAGAAAATACGTGAAGCGGCCGCCATAGTGCGCGCAATTGCTGAAATCAACGCAGCGGGTTCAGCCATTCGGCTTACCCGCGATGATGTCGATCCCGACATTGCGATCCTTTTCCTCAATATCCCCGCACGCAGTGCGATCAAAAGGTCAGGATACCCGGTTCTAGAAGGCACCCCGATTTCTGCAGCAGGCGTTCGCGTTTTTTCCAAGGATGGCACTATTTTCAAATCTGTCATCCTGTTCACAACCGGTTTGCAAAAACGCGCCTATGAAAGCGTGATGCTAGAGGAAATCGTGCAAGGCCTAGGATTCCTTACCGATATCGGTGGCACTTATTACGAGACCCACTCGATCCTTTCGCAAACCAGCAACGCCCTTACGAAATTGGGTTCACAGGACATCATGGCCCTTGGCCGTCACTACCCCGCGCGCTAGACAGCGTTAAAACGCAAAAGGATGCCCTGATGAAAACCGTCAAAGATTACATTCGCACGATCCCCGACTTTCCCCATGAAGGCATCATGTTTCGCGATGTGACGACGCTTTTCAGTGATCCGCGCGGGTTTCGCATGGCGGTGGATCAACTGCTGCACCCTTATGTAGGCATCAAGATTGACAAAGTCGTGGGCCTTGAGGCACGCGGTTTTATCTTAGGTGGTGCGATTGCCCATCAACTTAGCATTGGCTTCATCCCAGTGCGCAAGACCGGAAAATTGCCGGGCAAAGTGATCTCGCAAGACTACAAACTTGAATACGGCGAAGCGACTGTCGAACTTCACGATGACGCCATCCAAGCGGGCGAGAAAATTCTGGTGATCGACGACCTTCTGGCCACTGGTGGAACCGCAGAAGCGGGTATCAAACTGATCGAGCGCTTGGGTGGTGAAATTGTGGGCTGCGGTTTTGTCATTGATCTGCCAGAACTGGGCGGGCGCGCGCGTCTTGAGGCGCTTGGCGTCGATGTAAAAGCCCTCTGTAGCTACGAAGGTCTTTAGCTTTTAAGTGCCAACACGGCACCGGGGTTCATAATTCCGTTCGGATCAAGCGCCGCTTTGATCGCGCGCATCGCCGCGAGTTTTGCAGGATCGCCATATTTCTCTAAGTCGGCTGTCTTTAGCCGTCCGATACCATGTTCTGCACTGACCGAACCGCCAAGTTCATGCACCAGGTCATGGACGGCCGTTTTGACTTGATCGCGCTCTTTAAGGTAGTCGGCACGGGTTTTTCCAGCTTCGGGGAAAACGTTATAGTGCAAGTTTCCGTCCCCTAGGTGCCCGAAACAATTGATTAACATCGGGCCAATTTTTGCGATGACGTCTCCAGCGCGGTTAATAAATTCCGGCACGCAACTGATTGGCACCGAAATATCATGGGACGAAACAGAGCCGACGAGGCGGTTCGCCTCTGGAATATATTCACGCACAGACCAGAATTCGCGTCTTTGCCCGACCGATTGCGCGATCAATCCATCACTCAGCAAGCCGGCATCAAGGCCTGTTTCAAAAAGCGTTTCAAGCGCGCCTTGCGGATCAAGACCGCGTGCAAGGCCGACTTCGATCAAGACGCACCATTCGGGATTTTGATCAAAGGGCAAACGCACGCTTGGCAGGACTTCTTTCAGAAAATCAAGCCCCTGACGGTGGATCAATTCAAATGCGCTGATCCCGTCGCCCAACTGATTGCGCGCCTGTGCAAGCAGCGTGATCGCCGCTTGAGGGCTTTCAACGACCAAAATTGCTGTCCCCTCACCCGCAGGGATCGGACTTAGCTTTAACGCGGCAGCGGTTATGATCCCAAGCGACCCTTCCGAGCCGATCATAAGGTTGCGCAGGTCATATCCAGTGTTGTCCTTGCGCAATCGCGACAAGCCATTCCAGATGGTTCCATCTGGCAAAACGGCCTCCAAACCAAGACATAGGTCGCGCGCATTTCCGTAACGTAGAACATTCACGCCACCTGCATTTGTTGCCAGATTCCCACCTATGCGCGCAGTGCCTTCTGAGGCAAGGGACAATGGAAACAAACGGTCTACATCCCGTGCTGCGGTTTGAATGTCAGCTAGGATAGTGCCTGCTTCAGCGATTAGAACATTTTCACTGGAATGGACTGATCGAATCGCATTCATCCGCTCTAACGATAGAACCAAAGGTTGCGGTGCATTCGGAGCAACCTGCCCGCCCACCAGCCCGGTTCCACCGCCGTAGGGTATAATCCCGACACGTGCTACATTGGCCAGCCTTACAATGGTTGCCACCTGCGCTGCATTTTCAGGCAAGGCAAGCAAAGTAGACTGACCTTCATATTGGCCGCGTGGCTCTTCAAGATAGCGCGGTTCTGCGTGTTTGATCACGTTTGACGGAAGGGCGGCGCGCAGTGTAGCTTCGAATTCAGCACAAACAGGATTCAGCATGACATATCGTCCTTGTTTTTGGATTATCCGACGTCAGTACGTCCGCGTCGATCCATACGTAGAGCAGAATAAAGCACATGCGAACGCCATCGTCCGTCAATCTGCAAATAGGCCTGCGCTACACCTTCGTACTTGAAACCCGTGCGCTCAAGCAGGCCGCGAGACGCTTTGTTTTCGGGCAAACATGCAGCCTCCAGCCGGGATAGATCCATCCGCTCGAAAGCATAGTGCACGACTGCTGCAATCGCTTCACTCATGTAGCCGTGTCGCGCATATTGATGACCGATCCAGTAGCCCAGTGTTCCACTTTGCGCGGGGCCGCGACGGATATTATCCAGCGTAATCGCCCCCATCAGCGCGCCGTCTTCCCGACGTTCTAGAAACAATGGAACCGCTGTATCGCCCGAAATAGATCGCTGCGCCCAATAAACACGGTTGGTAAAGGCTTTGCGCGTCAGATGGTTACTTGCCCATGTCGGTTCCCATTTGGTCAAAAACTCTGAGCTTTCGTAGCGCAGATTAGCCCAAGCCCGAAAATCCGAATGGATTGGCGGGCGCAACGACAGCCGCTCTGTCTCCAGCCGGATTTTGCGCCGAACCCTCAACATTAGGCTGCGCGACCTGCCAACATGTCTGCAAGTTCAGGCGCGCGCTCAACCGGACCATATAGAGCAAGCGCTGCCGGCGCTTTGCCTGCCAAATGCGCACCAAAGTCGCGCACCCCTTGGGTTGTGACCGCATCAATTTTCTCAACGGTTTCTTCAAGCGGTGGAATCCGGTTCCAAATTTGCATCAACCGCGCAAGGCGCTCGGCACGGCTCGATGGACTTTCCAAACCCATAAGCATCCCCGCTTTCATTTGCGCGCGCGCGCGCGCGACCTCTGCGTCACTCATATCTTCGGCCGCACGCGCCAACTCGCGCATTGTCAGGCTTGCAAGTTCGGGCAATTGCTCGCCGCTGGTCCCCGCATAGATCGTTGTCATACCCGTGTCAGAATGCGCGCCGGTTTGGGCAAAAATCGTATAGCACAGCCCCCGCTTTTCACGCACCTCTTGGAACAAGCGGCTCGACATACCGCCCCCCAGAGCCACAGAATAAATCTGGGCTTCATAAATAGCGTCATCACAATACCCCGGACCTTCAAACGCCAATGCAAAATGGGCTTGCTCCAAGGTTTTCAATTCGCGTCGTTCGCCGCCTTTGAAGGATGCCAGTAACGGGCTATCCGCCACATGACCTTTAAGTTCGCCAAACAGGTCTTCAGCGGCGCGCACAATTGCATCGTGATCGACGTCGCCAGCAGCAGATAAGATCATTTGCGATGGGCCATAATGTTCGCCAACGAAGCGACGCAAATCTTCACGACTAAAGCTGCGCACACGCTCTTCTGGACCGAGAATGGTGCGTCCAATGGGTTGATCGGGGTAGGCTTCGTCTTGCAGCCAATCAAAAATCACGTCGTCCGGCGTGTCTAATGCCTGACCGATTTCTTGCAAAATCACGCCGCGTTCGACTTCAATCTCGTCTTCGTCGAACACTGGATTCAGTAAAATGTCAGAAATCACATCCAGCGCAAGCGGGACATCCTGCCCTAAGACACGCGCATAATAAGCAGTCACTTCACGGCTGGTATATGCATTGATATAACCGCCAACATCTTCAATTTCCTCAGCAATTTGCAACGACGTACGGGTCTTTGTCCCTTTGAAGGCCATGTGTTCAAGAAAATGGGCGATTCCATTTTGCTCTACCCGCTCGTTGCGTCCACCGGCCGTCACCCAAATTCCGATGGACGCCGATTTCAGCCCCGCCATCTTTTCGGTCACGATGCGAAAGCCGTTGGCCAATGTGTGGGTCTGCACGCTCATTCAGAGATACGCTCGCGGATTAAGGATTGTAGGGCTTTTAAATCATTCGGCGCGCGCGTTACGCGCTCTTCTCGTTCAAACAGATCGGACATGCGCGCAGGCAATGCAGGGCGCGTCCCTGTCGCTGCTTCAACAGCATCGGGGAATTTTGCAGGATGCGCTGTAGCCAGAGTGATCATCGGGGTTTCTTCCAAATGATCCTCCGCAACCGCGACGCCAATCGCAGAATGCGGACAAAGCACTTCACCGGTTTCGGCCAAGGCGCGGGTGATCATCGCTGACGTGTCAGATTCATCCACCATTCCACTGTCATAATGCTCTCTCAGTGCGCCCATGGCATTGTCAGAAATCGTAAAGCCACTGCCCTGAGCAAGATCGTCCATCAAACCTTTGATCGCAGCACCATCTTTGTCATGCGCCCAGAATAAAGCCCGTTCAAAGTTGGAAGACACCTCAATGTCCATCGACGGAGAGATCGACGGCTTCACACCTGACTTTGTATAACTCGCGCTTTGCATACAGCGATGCAGAATATCATTTTGATTGGTCGCTATGACCAAGCGATCAATCGACAACCCCATTTGCTTGGCAATGAACCCGGCGAAAATGTCACCGAAATTGCCTGTGGGCACTGTAAAACTGATCTTGCGATCTGGTGCGCCCAGCGAAACAGCCGTCGAAAAATAGTACACAACTTGCGCTAAAACACGCGCCCAATTGATCGAATTCACACCCGCAAGTTTCACACCGTCACGGAAGCCAAAATCGTTGAACATATCCTTCAGGCGCGCTTGGCAATCATCAAAATCTCCGTCCATTGCAATAGCATGAACGTTGCTTTCCGAAGGCGTCGTCATCTGGCGGCGCTGCACTTCGGACACGCGCCCATGCGGATATAGAATGAACACTTCAACAGCGTCCAACCCCCTAAACGCCTCAATTGCGGCAGATCCTGTGTCACCAGAAGTCGCGCCAACGATCGTGACGCGCTTGCCAGAGCGTTTCAAAGCAAGTTCGAACATTTGGCCGATCAGCTGCATAGCAAAGTCTTTGAACGCAAGCGTCGGGCCGTGAAACAGCTCCATCAAGAAATGGTTCGGGCCTAGCTGCACCAAGGGAGCGCGTACTGTGTGGCCAAAACCTGAATAGGCGCGCTGAATACAGCCTTTGAATTCTTCATCCGTGAAAGTGTCGCCCACAAATGGGCGCATCACGCGAAATGCAATCTCTTCATAGCTTTGGCCCGCCAGGGCACGAATTTCTTGCGCGTTCATCTGTGGTATTGTTTCGGGCACATAAAGGCCACCGTCTCGTGCGAGGCCAGTTAACATTGCTTCTTCAAATGAAAGAACCGGCGCGGTGCCGCGCGTTGAAACGTATTTCATCAAGTACCCTTCTGCGCACCGCGTGCACGCCATAGGAAAGTCAGTGTCATTATGAGCCAAATGGCCGCAAGAGAGAACCAAGTCAGTGCGTATTGCAGATGGTCATTTGGGATACCCGCAGTGTCGACAGGCAGGGGTTCAACTGGATCATTGGCTAAAGATGTCTCGCGCGCGACGACAAAGACTGGTTCAGTGCCTAAGTATTCGGCCATCGCATCTACATCGCGTGCAAACCAGATTTTAGCTTTAAGGTCAGGTTCGGGAATTGAGCTGCCAGTTTCATTAGGCCAATGTAGATTTCCACGTATTTGCGCAGAACCGATGGGCCGCTCTGCGTTTTTCTGATCCACCTTAACGAACCCGCGATCCAGCAAGATGCGACGCCCGCTATCCGTTTCAAATGCAGCGATAATGCGAAATCCAGCACCGATTTGCTTTTGCGATACAAGGACATGAATTTCTTCGTTGGTCACTTGGCCAGACATCATAACAGGCAAAAACTTGTCGCGCTCTGGATCTAGAGCGACAGGCAGCGAAACCGGTGCTGCCGCAATGCGCGTTTCGATATCGCTTAATATAGCTTGTTTCCAGTTTAGACGCTGCATCTGCCAGACGCCAAGCCAAACCAGAATGGCAACGCCAGCAAGTCCGAAGAGCAAAGGAAACAGAATTCGCATCAGCATTCGCGGCAAAGACCTATCAAGTAAAAAGGCACGCAGGACATAATCCTACGTGCCTTGGCTTTTGTCCTTTTGCGGCGCGGGATTCAAGACCGCATTGCGCCGTATTCAATCTTACTTAGCCGCCCCAGACATAGACCGCGGCGAAGAGAAACAGCCAGACAACGTCAACGAAGTGCCAATACCATGCAGCTGCTTCGAAGCCGATGTGACGTTCTGGAGTAAAATGCCCACGCTGCAAGCGAAGCAGGCAGATGAACAGGAAGATCGTTCCGATCACGACGTGGAAGCCGTGAAAGCCTGTCGCCATGAAAAAGTTAGCACCGTAGATGTTACCGGCAAAGCCGAAGGATGCATGGCTATATTCATACGCTTGGAAACCGGTGAAAATAACACCAAGTACGACGGCGATGATCAAACCGTTTTTCGTATCTTCGCGGTTGTTCTCATGTGCAAGTGCGTGGTGCGCCCAAGTTGCGGCGGCACCGGAACACAGCAAGATCAACGTGTTGATCAATGGCAGATGCCAAGGATCGAATGTCTCAATACCAGCAGGAGGCCAGATCCCGTCAATCGCAGGCGACTGTGGGCCCATCGGGTACATCGCATGTTTGAAAAAGCTCCAGAACCACGCCGCGAAGAACATGACTTCGGACATGATAAACATGATGAAACCATATCGCAGACCAATGCGTACAACTGGCGTATGATCGCCAACCTGGCTTTCATCGACCACTTCAGACCACCAGCCGAACATGACATATAGAACGCCAACAAGGCCGATCAGGAACATCCATGGGCCGTTATCGTGCATCCAGACAACCGCTCCGAAGAGCATGACGAATGCAGCAATCGAGCCCAACAAGGGCCAGAGTGAGGGGTTAAGGATATGATAGTCGTGGTTTTTTGCGTGTGCCATAGGTCCCTCGTCGGATAGGCTTAGTTATTTATCGTGTCTGCGGGTTGCTCTAAAGCGGCTTGTTGAACCTCTTCAGGCAAATCGATTTCGTAGAATGTATACGAAAGCGTTATCTCTTGGGTATATTTCGCGTCGCGGTCTGTGACAATCTCTGGATCAACGTAGAAGGTCACGGGCATCTCGACCCGCTCACCAGGCTGAAGAACCTGCTCTTCAAAGCAGAAGCAAGCGATCTTATTGAAAAAATAGCCTGCCTGATAAGGCGCTACGTTGTAGCTGGCTTGACCAGCAACAGGACGATCAGTTGGGTTGTAGGCTTCGTAAAAAACAAGGCCTGTTTCGCCAATACGCATCTCGATTTCGCGCACCATTGGTTTGAATTCCCAAGGCATGCCGCGCTCTTTCGAAGCGTCGAATCGCACGATAATTGTTTGGTCTAGGATTTCATCGCTGCCGGAATCCGCAGTGTTTGTGACGCCACCAAACCCAGTAACCCGACAGAACCAATCATAAAACGGTACGGATGCCCATGCGAGGGCACCCATGAATACTACCAAAGACGCGGCTTGAAGCACTGTCTTTTTTTTAGGGTCCATTTTAGTACGTTCTTTTGTCATCCGTCCTGCACCTCACCGCGTGGGGGTTCGTAGTCACCGCGAGTGACTTTCACGACCGTCAAACCGAAAATGATAACTATGAATCCCGCAAGCAAAAGCCCGACGCCAAGGTTACGCCCGTACCGGCGTGTGTGGATTTCGTGTTGTTTGCTCAGCGACATTACCACCCCCCTACGCCGAAACGCTGCATAATCGCTTCAACCAGAATCGCACCGAAGTGTAGGAAAAGATATAAAAGCGACAGTTTGAAAAAGCTGCGCTCGGCTTTGAAATTATCCACTTCGCTCATCTCTTCGTCACGGTTCAGAATGTCCCAAGCGCCCTTCACGAAGAGAATGTTCAAAACTACCGCGACGGCCATGTAGACAGGCCCACCAACAGAGGTAACACCCGTACCAATCGCAAGGATCGCCAGAAGAACTGTGTAGACGAAAATATGAATGCGCGTAGAGCGCCTGCCGTGGGTAACGGTCAACATTGGCACACCAGCGTGATCATAGTCCTTACGCATGAACAATGCGAGAGCCCAAAAATGCGGAGGTGTCCACATGAACGTCAAGCAGAACATCAGGACGGATTCGACTGACACGCCGCCTGTCGCGACGGCCCAGCCGATCATCGGAGGGAATGCACCAGCAGCTCCGCCAATGACGATATTCTGCGGTGTCCACCGTTTGAGCCACATAGTGTAAATCACCACGTAGAAGAAGATCGTAAAGCCAAGCAAACCGCCCGCGACCCAGTTGGACGCAAGTCCAAGCATGATCGTAGAAAGGCCAGACAAAGCCAGACCAAACCCAAGCGCTTCACCTTCTGTAATTTTCCCAGCGGGGATCGGACGTTTGCGCGTTCGCTTCATCACCGCATCAATATCGGCATCCCACCACATATTCAGCGCGCCAGAAGCCCCCCCGCCTATCGCTATGAACAGAATAGACGCGAAAGCGATCATCGGGTGAACGGGATTAGGCGCCGCCAAAAGACCGACAAGCGCCGTAAAGACAACAAGCGTCATCACGCGCGGTTTCAGCAATGCGAAGAAATCGCCAAAGCTCGCGTCATGTTCAAGGCTGGCATTATTCAGGCTAGCGTCGCTCATTCTGTCTTCTTTCAAAAACGTTTCAGGCAAGGAAGGCGCGCAAGATCAATTCGCGCGCCTAGATATCTGCAAAGGTTTACTTAGCTGCTGCGACTTTGAATGGCTGCGGAACACCCGCATACTCTTCGATCGCACCGTTAAGCCACTCTTGATAAGCCTCTTCACTGACAACTTTTACCGTGATTGGCATGTAAGCGTGGTCTTTACCGCACAGCTCGGAGCACTGCCCGAAGTAAATACCTTCTTTTTCAGCGGCAAACCAAAGCTGAGCGATACGACCCGGCACCGCGTCTTGCTTCACGCCGAAGGCAGGGATCGTCCAAGAATGGATCACGTCCGCACCGGTGACGTTCATCACAACAGTCTTTCCAACCGGAACGACAACCGCTGTGTCGGTCGCAAGCAAATACTGCTCCGGCGCATAGCCGTTATCTTCCAATTCGTCTTTCGCAAGCATAAAGCTGTCAAAGCCAAATTCGTGATCTACGTATTCATATCCCCAATACCACTGATATCCTGTCACCTTGATCGTGATATCAGCCTTCGGAATCTCCTGCTGCTTGAACAGGATCGGCAAAGAAAACGCGCCGATGAAGACAAGAACGACAATCGGGATAATTGTCCAAGCCACCTCTACCGGGGAATTGTGTGTGAAAGTGCCAGGTGTCGGGTTTGCGCGACGGTTGTAACGCACGATGCAGTAAAACATCAGCGCCGTCACAAAAACCGTGATGATCGTGATGATGATGTTCAGCATTCCATCAAGCCACTGCAAATCACGTGCAAGTTCAGTCGCAGCGGGCTGAAAGCCGATACCGCGCGGAATTGGTTGGCCAATGACTTCCAATGTGTCTTGCGCCATGGCCGGAGCCGCAAAAAAGGCCGCCGCTAGGCCGTAGAGAGTTGTTTTCAGTTGCATTTTACACCCTGGTCGATTGCGGCACGAAGCCGGTCTGTTCGATTATGATCTGTCTTTTCCAAGCAAACAAGACGAACCGGTCATTTCAACCGACAAGTCCCGTTGTCATTACGCTGTTTAAAACCATATTCTTACCTATAGATAAAGACTAGGCGTTGCGGCAAACGGACGCTTCTTTGATTTAAATCAAATATGAAAGACACACCGCATGACACACACGCCCTTTCGTCCTTTTGATGACCGTATCAGCCGAGAAATGGCGTTGAAAACACTTAAAAATGCGTGTGATGGGGCCGACGACGGCGAGCTTTTTATCGAAAGACGCACTGCTGAAAGCTTGGTGTTTGACGACGGGAAATTGAAAAACGCCTCATATGACGCTTCCGAAGGATTCGGTTTGCGTGCGGTTTTGGGCGAAGTTGCGGGCTACGCCCATTCCACAGAAATTTCAGAATCGGCACTTTTGCGCGCCTCGGCAACGGCACGGCTCGCGGTTGGAACGGGTGGCGGGACCTTGGCAAATGCGCCGCGCGCAACCAATGCGTCGCTATACAAAGACACAGATCCGATTTCTCAGGTAAGCTTCACCGCCAAAATAGACACCCTTCGCGAAATCGATGCCTATTTACGCGATCTGGATAAACGGGTTGTGCAAGTCAGCGCTTCGATTGCCGCATCCCTGCAAGAGATCACAATCCTGCGCCCAGACGGGACGCATGTGAGCGACACACGCCCTATGACTCGGGTCAATATCTCCGTCATAGTTGAACATAATGGACGCCGTGAAAGCGGGTCTGCCGGCGGGGGCGGTCGCATTACCCTTGAAGGTTTGATTGCACCCGAAGACTGGCAGCCAAAGGCGCGCGAAGCACTGCGTATCGCCCTTGTGAACCTTGAGGCCGTCCCTGCCCCGGCTGGTGTGATGGATGTCGTCCTTGGACCTGGATGGCCCGGAATTTTGCTGCACGAAGCCGTGGGACACGGACTTGAGGGCGATTTCAATCGCAAAGGGTCTAGCGCATTTTCAGGTCGCATCGGGGAACGTGTCGCCTCAAAAGGCGTCACAGTTCTAGATGATGGTACGATTGCAGATCGCCGTGGTTCTATCACAATTGATGATGAAGGCACGCCGTCTGGCAAGAATGTCTTGATCGAAGACGGTATTCTTGTGGGCTACATGCAAGATCGTCAGAATGCGCGTTTGATGGGTGTTGAACCGACAGGTAACGGTCGGCGCGAAAGCTACGCGCATCCACCGATGCCGCGCATGACAAATACTTATATGATGGGGGGCGATGCCAACCCTGCAGATATACTCTCGGATCTGAAAGACGGAATTTACGCCGTCGGATTCGGCGGCGGTCAGGTTGATATTACCAATGGCAAATTCGTATTTTCTTGCACCGAAGCATACCGCGTTGAAAATGGCAAAGTCGGCGCTCCGGTCAAGGGCGCCACGTTGATTGGTGACGGAGCAACCGCGATGCAACAGATTCGCGCCTTAGGAAATGACTTGGCTCTTGATCCCGGTATGGGCAACTGCGGAAAAGCGGGGCAATGGGTGCCAGTGGGCGTGGGCCAACCTACATTGATGATCGGTGGTCTGACCGTCGGTGGTGCCGCAAACTAGGTTTTTTGGCTAGGGTTTACGCGCCATTAACCTCGCCTCTGCTAAGTCTGATTCTGCAAGCAGACGGAGCCGAGAATGAGCGCGCAACCCTATTCTTCCACTCACCCCCTACTCCCACCCACCACGGAAGATGCGCGCGCAGATTGGCTTCGTCTCTTGCGCTCTCGTCGCGTTGGCATTGCCACTTTCTACCGATTGCTCGGCGAACACGGCAGCGCGTCTGCCGCCCTAATGGCCCTGCCAGACGTCGCGTTGAAAGCAGGTCTGACCAAATACACCCCTTGTCCGATGGAGGTGGTTCAAAAAGAATTGCATGCAGGCAATCAGATTGGTGCGAAACTCGTCTGCAGGGGCGAAAGCGCCTATCCGGCTTTGCTTGCTGAAATACCTGATGCCCCGCCGATGCTTTGGGTGCGCGGTAACGCCCACGCCCTATCTCGACCTATGATTGCACTCGTCGGTGCGCGAAACGCTTCCTCGCTGGGCACCCGAATGGCTCGGGCTTTGGCAAGCGAGCTAAGCGAAGCCGGCTACATTGTCGTCTCTGGTTTGGCCCGCGGTATTGATACATGTGCTCATCTTGCAGCTGCAAAAAACGGGTCAATCGCAGTGCTTGCTGGCGGTGTAGATGTTATCTATCCCACCGAGAACATCGCGCTTGCCGATAGCATGCTAAGCCAGGGCGCGCTTTTATCAGAACAACCTGTCGGAATGGCCCCGATCGCGCGGCATTTCCCGATGCGCAATCGCATAATTTCTGGACTATGCCGCGCAACTGTCGTCGTTGAAGCCGCTGGAAAATCAGGGAGCTTGATCACGGCGCGCGGTGCGTTGGATCAAGGCCGCGACGTTTTGGCCGTTCCGGGACATCCCTTTGATGCACGAGCCTCTGGTTGCAATATGCTTATCCGGGACGGAGCCACGCTTGTTCGCAATGCTGAGGACATCGTTTCAGTCATTGAAACGATGGAACAGCCACCTCAACAGCACAAAGATGAACAAATCCAACTGCCTTTGACACAAACCTCAAGTCCTAATCGCAGCTTGGCAGAAACTAACAGGCTTCATAAGCAAATCTTGGACCAGCTTGGCCCAAGCCCTGTCGCAGAAGATCAGCTGTTGCGCGATATCGGGGCGAAAACCAGCAAAATGATTCCAATCCTGACAAATCTGGAAATGAACGGTCAAATCAAACGCGCACCAGGGGGCCTTATCAGCCGTGTTTAATTACCGCCTGAACAATAATCTGCGATTACAGCATTGTAGCGACGACAAAACGGCGCATAGGCGAACCAAACGTCCGTTGCTCCGATTGCCCAATGCACAGCAACCCAATTGTCGCCAGATCGGCGCAATAAGGCCTGCATTGTCGTTCCGTCCATGAACTCTGGATCAATCGTTCCTAGCGTGTAGCCCAATGTTGAATACAAATCGATCTCGCCGCCACCGGGGCGTTGGGCTTTCAAAGCTGCGAACCCGACGGATCCTTTGGCGCGCAAATCGTAGACAATAAATTCAATCGGCTCGCCAAGTTGCTCTTGCGCATGCGCCCGCACGGCATCGAGCATCGATTTCCGCTCGTCTGTCCCCCGCGCTGGTTCATAATACTCCGCGGCTACAGGGCTTGCCAAAAGCAAAGCGACCAAAAATGACTTGAGAAACTGCATGGTGTTAGCCTTTTCATAATCTTGCACAGACACCGTAGCGCAGCGCCGCTACACTTGTCTCGCTTCAATTTTCCCAAGTGCCTGTGACAGTTTTATATGGGCAGATTGACATTATGGGCTTTCCCCACACATGTAACAGACCCATAAGAAACGAGAATCTTGAGTAGAGTCGTAAGGAAATACCATGCCAGTTGTTGTTGTCGAATCCCCAGCTAAAGCCAAGACAATCAACAAGTATTTGGGGCCAAACTACACGGTATTAGCCTCTTACGGCCATGTACGTGACCTGCCGCCGAAAGACGGATCTGTGGACACAGAGCATGATTTCGAGATGAAATGGGAGATTGGTAATGACAGCAAAAAGCACGTCAAAGCGATTGCGGATGCTCTGAAAGACGACAACGAACTAATTCTCGCGACCGACCCTGACCGCGAAGGCGAAGCGATCAGCTGGCATTTGCAAGAAGCCTTGACCAAGCGCAAGTCTATCAAGAAAGACACGCCCGTTAGCCGCGTTGTCTTTAACGCGATCACCAAAGCTGCCGTCACCGAGGCGATGAAAAATCCGCGCCAGGTGGATCAACCTTTGGTCGAGGCATATCTTGCCCGCCGCGCTTTGGACTATCTTGTAGGCTTTAACCTATCACCGGTTTTGTGGCGCAAATTACCCGGTGCACGTTCTGCTGGACGTGTGCAGTCTGTTTGTTTGCGTATTATTGTCGAGCGTGAAGAAGAAATCGAAGCGTTCAACGCCCGTGAATACTGGTCAGTGAAAGCCTTGCTCGCAACACCGCGAGGTCAGGAATTCGAAGCGCGTCTGACAGTACTCGGTGGCAAAAAGCTGGATAAATACGATCTGGCGAATGAAACAGCCGCGGAACTTGCGGTACAGGCTGTCACGTCACGCGCTTTGAAAGCGGTTTCTGTCGAAGCCAAGCCAGCCGCGCGCAACCCTTCTGCGCCGTTTATGACTTCGACCCTGCAACAAGAGGCCAGCCGCAAATTCGGCTTTGGCGCACGCCAGACTATGAACGTCGCCCAGCGATTGTATGAAGCCGGTCACATTACGTATATGCGAACTGACGGCATCGATATGGCTCCAGAAGCCATTACCGAGACACGCGATGTGATCAAGGATCGCTACGGGAATGATTATCTGCCACAAGCGCCGCGCGAATATAAGAACAAAGCCAAGAACGCCCAAGAGGCGCACGAATGTATCCGACCGACCGACCTTGCAAAGGATGCTGCAGGCCTCAAACTAAGCGAACCGGATCAGCGCAAACTGTACGATCTGATCTGGAAACGCACGATTGCCTGCCAGATGGAAAGTGCGCGAATGGAACGCACGACTGTCGATCTGGGATCTGACGACGGCCAAGTGCAGATGCGCGCGACCGGCCAGGTCGTTTTGTTTGACGGCTTCATGAAGGTCTACGAAGAAGGCCGCGACGACACAGTTGTCGATGAGGATGACAAGCGTTTGCCACAAGTCGCGATGGGCGATCCTATGGACAAGCGCGCGATCAATCCAGAGCAGCACCATACCCAACCACCGCCCCGCTATACCGAAGCGACATTGGTCAAACGGATGGAAGAGCTCGGAATTGGTCGCCCGTCTACTTATGCGTCGATTGTGACTACGATCCAAGATCGCGAATATGTGCGCAAAGACAAGAATCGCCTGTTCCCGGAGGATAAAGGGCGGATTGTTACGATCTTCTTGATGAATTTCTTCCGCCAGTACGTCGGCTATGATTTCACTGCCGATCTGGAAAGCCAGCTGGATGACGTCTCTGCGGGTGAAGCGGACTACAAAGAATTGCTCGGAAAATTCTGGCGTGATTTTCATGCCGCGATTTCTGAAACTTCCGAATTGCGTATTTCAGAAGTGCTCGACGTGCTTGACGCCGCTTTGACACCGCAGCTTTATCCACCACGCGAAGACGGCAGCGACCCGCGGATATGCCCGAAGTGTGGGCTTGGCTCGCTCCATCTGAAAACATCGCGCACAGGCGGATTTGTCGGCTGTGGCAACTATCCAGAATGTACATACACACGCCCTATTGCAGGCGAAGGTGCCGACGGCGATGAACGTGTTTTGGGTGAAGATGGCGGCGACGAGATCTGGCTGAAAACAGGTCGCTTTGGTCCCTATGTCCAGCGTGGAGAACCGACGCCCGAAAATAAAAAGCCGCCACGTGCGTCCTTGCCTCGTGGTTGGGAAAAGGATGATATGGATCTCGCCAAGGCGTTGACGCTTCTCAGCCTGCCGCGCGAGATTGGCGAACACCCAAATGGCGGGATGATAAAATCCAACTTTGGTCGCTTTGGTCCATATATTATGCACCAAGATCCCGAAGACGCCAAACCCGTCTATGTGAACGTCAAAGATCCCAACGATGTCTTTGAAATCGGCATGAATCGCGCCGTTGAACTTTTGGCTGAAAAGCGCGCAAACCCTGGGCGTCGGGGCGGTGGCGCTGCTGCGAAACCACTTAAAGAACTTGGTGAACATCCAAGCGATGGCGGCCCTGTGAATGTCATGGAAGGGCGCTATGGTCCTTATGTAAAATGGGAAAAGATCAACGCGACAATCCCCAAAGGGACAGAACCTGCCGACGTCACTATGGAAATGGCAGTCGAGTTAATTACAGAGCGCGCTGCTAAGAGTGGCAAAAAGAAAGCACTAGCAAAGAAGAAGGCGCCTGCGAAAAAGGCCGCGGCCAAAAAGCCGGCAGCTAAGAAGCCTGCCACGAAAAAAGCGGCTCCCAAGAAAAAGGCCACACCCAAAAAAGAGTCGGAGTAACGCCGTTGACCGAATTGTGAGTGGTAATTTAACACGTATTCTGGAAAGGCTGCATCAAATGCAGCCTTTTTTGGTTTGAGGTCACGTTATGAATTCGAAATTTACCCGCCGCAGTGCCCTGATAGGGCTGACAGCCACGCTGGCCACACCAGCCTTGGCCCAGGTTCAACTGCCCACGCCAAAACAAGTCGCCGGCGCGCGCCGCAATGCGTCCAGCTTTGTGACACAAGACTGGCGCGATCACTTTGAAAGCCTTGGCAAAGGTGTGATCGTCGCAGACACCAATTCACGCGCGCTGCATTATTGGAATGCCGATGGTACGGACTACCGCGTTTATCCAACGTCCGTTCCCATGACAGATGAGCTGACAAAACGCGGCTATACAGAAATTGTGCGTAAAAAGGTTGGCCCAACGTGGACCCCGACCAAAAGCATGCGCGAGCGTGATCCAACCCTGCCAGAATTCATGGACGCGGGTGAAGGCAATCCACTTGGAAGCCACGCCATGTATCTAAGCTGGCCTGCCTATTTGATTCACGGCACCCATGATACGCGTAAGATCGGCCGTCGCTCGTCTTCAGGCTGCATCGGGCTTTACAATGAAAAGATCGCCGAACTTTTCGCAATAACTCCCATCGGTACACAGGTGCGTGTGCTGTAATTAGCGCTGCAGCGCAGCGTTGCAATTGACTCTTCCCTGACCCTTCGTCACTTAATTGGCGGATACCAAAAGTCAGGAGAATATACTCATGAAAAAGGTCTATGGCAGTGCTGCCGAGGCTCTGGATGGCGTGCTGTTTGACGGCATGTTCATAGCGTCGGGCGGTTTTGGTCTTTGCGGAATTCCCGAACTTCTTTTGCAGGCGATTAAAGACGCGGGCACCAAAGATCTTACATTTGCATCAAACAATGCTGGTGTTGATGATTTCGGCATCGGGATCTTGCTGCAAACCAAGCAAGTGAAAAAGATGATCAGCTCTTACGTGGGCGAGAACGCAGAATTCATGCGTCAATATCTCTCTGGCGAGCTTGAGCTTGAGTTCAATCCTCAAGGCACTTTGGCCGAACGCATGCGCGCTGGTGGCTGCGGCATTCCCGGATTTTACACCAAAACAGGTGTCGGCACCGTGATTGCTGAGGGCAAAGAGCATAAAGAGTTCCGTGGTGAAACCTACATCATGGAAGAAGGCATCTTTGCAGATCTGGCCATTGTGAAAGCTTGGAAAGCGGACGCGACAGGCAACCTTGTGTTCCGCAAGACTGCGCGTAACTTCAATCCGCCTGCTGCGATGTGTGGAAAGATCTGCATCGTTGAAGTTGAAGAGATCGTTGAGACAGGATCACTTGACCCTGACAGCATCCATTTGCCAGGTATTTATGTCCATCGCATCATCCAAGGCGATCACGAAAAGCGTATCGAACAACGCACAGTGCGGGAGGCTTAAGTCATGTGGGATCGTAATCAAATGGCGGCGCGTGCCGCACTCGAGTTGCAAGATGGCTGGTATGTGAACCTTGGCATCGGCATTCCAACACTTGTGTCTAACTACATTCCCGAAGGCGTAGAAGTGACTCTGCAATCGGAGAATGGCATGTTGGGAATGGGTCCTTTCCCGATTTCGGGCGAGGAAGATGCAGACCTGATTAACGCAGGCAAGCAGACCATTACCGAACTTCCGCAGACCGCTTACTTTGATAGCGCGCAAAGTTTCGGCATGATCCGCGGTGGCAAAATTGCCATGGCGATCCTTGGTGCAATGGAAGTTGCCGAAAACGGCGATCTGGCGAACTGGATGATTCCGGGCAAGCTGGTCAAAGGCATGGGAGGCGCGATGGACTTGGTCGCAGGCGTCGGACGTGTTGTCGTGGTCATGGACCACACCAACAAACACGGTGTCAGCAAAGTGTTGAAGGAATGCACCTTACCACTGACTGGTCAAAAGGTTGTGGATCGTATCATCACGAACCTTGGTGTTCTGGATGTCGTTGAAGGTGGTTTGAAGATCGTTGAATGCGCTGATGGTGTGTCTGAAGACGACCTACGTGCTGCGACTGAAGCGACAATCGTCTAAAATACTCGTAAGGTGCGTGGGATCACGCACCTTACTTTAACCGCCGAGCGTTTTGAAAACACAGCCATCTGTCGCAAGCTGTGGTGGTGTCACACAAAGCCCGCGCGCCACCTGAAAAGCAGCAAGCACTTTAGGGACATAATCGCGTGTCTCGGAATAAGGTGGCACACCATTGTTCTTGCGCACAGCCCCTTCGCCAGCGTTGTAGGCAGCAAGAACCAAAATGGGATCATTGTCGAATTCCCCCATAAGCCAATCCAAATAGGCCACACCGCCAGAAATATTCTGCGCGGGAACATTTACATCCGTCACACCAAAGCGCGTTGCTGTTGCTGGCATCAGCTGCATTAACCCTTGCGCACCGGCAGAACTGACCGCCGTTGTTTGACCCGCAGATTCCACCGCGATCACAGCCAGAACCAATGCAGGTGACACTTTTTTACCAATTGTGGCTTTTAAAATTTCTAAGCCATGGGCTTGGCTGATCGTATAAAGTGTTTGAAGACGTGGCGCACGTACGCCGCCCCCGGTCGGTGGATTGGACAAGCGGTTCAAAGCGGCCTGAAAGCGCCCACCGCTTTTGTTTAACTCGGTTGGAACCGTATCCCAGAACCAGGAATAGGCGGCGCTTGTTTTTGGCTTGCCAGCAGCGGCACCGCTGCTTGCGCCACCGCTAATGATTGCGCCAGCTTTCGGACCGTCTGGCGTGATCTGGATTGTAATACGGTTGCGACTACCCTTTTTAGGTGGTTTTTGGCGCTTGGCCGAAAAATTGGGAAACGGTTTAGGCTTGGCACCTTCCGTCTGAGCCATAGCACCCATCGGTGCGCTCAACATCAAAACGCTTAAAAGCGCGCATAGGTTAGCTAGGGTGCGAAATATCATGCTCAATCCATCAAACGTCTTTGCGTTTTTTTGGAGTATTGAGCATTTATCAAAATTTTGCACTTAAAACCGTCATACGTGCTTTCAATAAAACTTGGCGTCACTCAAGCCACACAATCCTTTTTTCGAAACTTTGGCAATATTTGTCAGATCCACGCCATTATCACGCCCAAATTACAGGTGATACCACTTGATGAGGGTCAATTTGCGCCCAAGATTTCAACCTGCCCGGCCTAAACCGGATCGCGCTGAGGACACTAATTATGAAAACATTATTCAAAGCCTTTGCAAAAAATGACAATGGAGCAATCACCACAGAATTTCTGTTTATCGCCGCGGCTGTTGTTGGCTTGGGCGTCGCCAGCGTTAGCGGCCTTGGCGATAGCGCACCTGCTCCGGAACCTGACGTAAACAAAACGCTTGAGCGTTTCACGTCCGGTTTCTAAGAACTGCGCATTTCGCCGTATAACCCGCGACGAAATTTCATAGTATAAAGGTCGGTCTGGAAACAGATCGGCCTTTTTCTTTGTTTAAGCACACATGCCATACGTGAAATAAATAAATTGACCAAATATTAATACTTGCAAAATCGCCGCGATCCCTCCCCAATCACGCCACATTTCACCGCCAAAACAATCATATCAAGCGACGGGCAGCCCCGAGGTGAGAGGCGGAGCTGCACAAAAACCGAAGCGCGAGCAAACTGAACACATTGATCCTTGGAAGGACTAAACACATGACTAACTTCATCAAAGCATTCGCACGTGACGAAAATGGCGCCGTAACAGTTGACTGGGTTGTTCTGACAGCTGCGGTTGTTGGCCTTGCAGTAGCTGCATATGGCTCGATCCAGACTGGTGCATCCAACCTGACAGCAGCGACAGATTCTACTTTGTCCGGCATGACTGTTGGTAACGTATCTTTGCCAGCGGCTGAATAATCAGCTCTGCGTAAAGACGACGTAGTTCGAGCGGCCCACTCTACAGTTTTGTAGGGTGGGCCGTTTCGCATTCTGGCTATGAACATATTGAAATAGCTAAATAAACGCCGTTAAGAACACCTGTTTTAGCCAAATTGGTGCCTCAATTTCAGGACAAACCTGTAAGAGAACGAAAGCTCGCCCTAGTGCGTGCATACCCCTTATCAACACCTCCATGGAACGGAGGCCAGGAGATTTAAATGCTGCACTCTTTTTTCAAGTTTTCTAACGATGAAAATGGCGCGATTACCGTTGACTGGGTCGTTCTTACGGCCGCAATCGTAGGTCTGTCTGTTGCCGCCTACACAACGATCAACGGCGGTACGACGTCGATGCGGGCGAACACAGATACGGCTTTGTCCAACATGGAAGTCGGAAACCCACAAATTCCGAACTAAGCACTGTTTAATCATTGGAACCAGTGCATCGTATTAAGCGACGCACTGGTTTTATATGTCGCGCAAATCGCACAGCTTTGCCGACATTCGGCCACAAAGCAGTGGCAGGGTAGAATCCAAACACCTGTTGCCCGGACCTATCAGACATAAGGTTTGGCACAGCGAAAGGGTAAGAAAATGCGAATGATCTTCGGTGTCGTCTTATTGATCGGAATCGCCCTTGCTGGCGTCGCCGTTCATATGACGCAAAAATACGTAAACCAGCACAAAGCAGCATTGCTTGAAGCGCAGGCCAATAAAGGCCCCGTTGTTCCAACTGTCCCGGTGTTTGTGGCCAATCGCAAATTGTCCTACGGCGACGAGCTGAAGCTCAAAGATATCGTCGTTGCACAATGGCCTTCGAATGCTTTGCCAGAGGGTATTTTTCAAGACGTTGATACGCTCTTCCCCAAAGACAAGCCCGGTGCGCGCTATGTCATGCGCGCGACAGAGAAGTTTGAGGCGATTCTGGCCGTCAAAATCACCGAACCCGGTAAAGAAGTCGGTCTACAATCTCGCCTTGAGCTTGGTCAAAGCGCGTTCACGATCAAAGTTGATGTCTCATCCGGCGTTTCCGGCTTCCTTCGCCCAGGCGATCATGTCGACGTTTATTGGACCGGAAAAGTCCAGGGAAGCGGCGAACAGCGCAAATCACGCACTGTGACTCGTCTCATCGAGGATGGTGTAAAGATCATTGCGATCGACCAAAGCTCGAATGAAGAGGTCAAAATGGCCACAGTTGCCCGGACAGTTACAGTCGCGGTTACGCAGCTTCAAGGTGCGTCCCTGACACAAGCCCAGAGCACCGGCCGACTGAATTTGTCCCTTGTCGGAGATCGCAACGAAAGTGTTGCCGAACTTATTGAGGTGGACCAGAAACAGTTGCTTGGAATCGAAGAGGCACAACCTGTAGCGCAACAAGAGGCGAAAAAGGTCTGCACTATTCGAATGCGCAAAGGCGGCGAAACGGTAAATATCCCGATTCCCTGCGCCGAAGGCTCTTGATAAAATCCGCGTAAAATTGGAAGGGCATCGCATCCGCGGTGCCCTTTGTTTCGTCCCCCTGTTGCTTAAGACACACAGCAAGGACACGTCAGAACCCGTTGATTCTTGCAATAAAAACCAAAGTGGCGCATGTTTCGTATCAAAAGCGGGCAATAGACCTGTGTACCTGAGGCGTGATCGAGGAGCAGATCACAATGAAAAAGATGAATACACTTAGAGCGGCCTTTTTGGGCTGCGCAGCATTGTTCACAGCATCCGTAGCACCGGCGCATGCTGACACTTTGCGCATTGTTCGATCCGGCAGTAGTTCAACCCTACCGATTCCGATGAATCGTGCGGTGGTTGTGGAAAGCGACGTTCCCTTTGCGGAACTGAGCATTGCAAACCCGTCGATTGCGGACATCTCAACCTTATCGGATCGTACGGTCTATGTGCTGGGTAAGTCCCCTGGCCTCACGACCTTGACCCTTCTGGATGAAGCGGGGCGTCTCATCACGAATGTCGATGTGCGCGTATCTGCGGATGTGAGCGAATTCAAAGAACGTCTCAAGCAGATCCTGCCCGGTGAAAAGATTGAAGTGCGTACTGCGAACGATGGCATCGTTTTGTCCGGCACCGTTTCAAGTGCTGGCAAAGTTGATCGCGCTATGGATCTCGCACAGCGTTACGCACCAGAGCGTGTGACAAACCTGTTGTCCGTCAGCGGCGTACAGCAAGTCATGCTAAAAGTTCGCTTCGCAGAAATGCAGCGGTCTGTGTCCAAATCCCTTAGTTCATCCCTTGCCCTTGGCGGCAGCGCGCTTGGCGGAAACCTTAATGTTTCTGGCGGAACCGGCACGTTGACCAGTTCGGAAGTGCTTGGAAACGCCCTTGGTGGATCGATTCCAGCGGCAAACGCGAACAACGGCGCGACACTTTTCGGTTTCAACGCTGGCGGTCTTGAAGTCGGGATTTTGCTTGAAGCGCTTGAAAGCAAAGGCATGGTGCGCACTTTGGCAGAACCTAACCTGACAGCGTTGTCTGGTCAGGAAGCGAAGTTCCTCGCAGGTGGTGAATACCCAATTCCCGTTCTCAGTAGCGATGGCGTTCGTATTCAATTCAAGCCTTTCGGTGTCCAATTGGCCTTCATCCCGCGTGTTCTGGATGATAAAGTCATTAACCTCGAACTGAATGCTGAAGTTAGCTCGCTTGACGCAGCTAACGGTATTGTAAGCGACGGTTTCGCCATAAGTGGTCTGAAAGTACGTCGTACCTCTACAACTGTAGAAATGCGTGACGGCGAAAGCTTTGCGATTGCGGGTCTTTTGCAAGATGACTTTACTGATTTGACCGGACAAGTGCCGTGGCTTGGGGACATTCCAGTTCTTGGGGCCCTCTTTCGCAGCGCAGATTACAAACGCGAACAGTCAGAGTTGGTTATTATCGTAACACCGCATCTTGTAACGCCGACACGCGGTGAAGCCCTTGCTTTGCCCACAGATCGCATCAGCCCACCTACAGAAAAAGATTTATTCTTGTTTGGGCGCGTGACAGGAGACTCTCGTCGTCCTAAAAAGGGTGCAGCGGCTGAAGTTGCACGACAAGATTTCACCGGCTCATACGGATACGTAATGGACTAATCATGGCAAAGCGCACCTCTCACACATTCGCTGCTTTCCTCGTAAGCTCAGCTGCATTGCTGTCTGCGTGTTCATCAGGTGATCCTGTTTACAGCTCATTCGGTACAGAAGCCGGATCTCTGCTCAATACAGGCACCTTCGGCAACGCGACAATGAACAACGTGCAGCTGATGAACGGTGAAAAACAATACGCCTATGATCTTTCGTCGCGTTTTGCGAGCGAAGTTCTGACGACAGTGAACTTTGCCTTTGGCAGCGCGCAGCTTGATGCTGGTGCGCGCGACACCTTGCTAGAGCAAGCGGCGTGGATCCGTCAGTTCCCCGAAGTGCGTTTCCGCGTTTACGGTCATGCTGATGCAGTTGGTAGCAATGCTGCGAACAAATCCCTTGGCCTGCAGCGTGCTTATGCTGTTGTGAATTTCCTTGCAGCGAACGGCATTAAAAAATCCCGTCTGGAAGCTGTCTCATCCTTTGGTGAAGAGCAACCGTTGATCGTCAGCGAAGGGCGCGAACGTCGCAATCGCCGCACTGTGACAGAAGTCAGCGGATTTATTGGTGGCCACCCAACGGTCATGGACGGCAAATACGCACAAATCGTTTATCGTGAGTATGTTGCAAGCGGCACTGCCGTTTCTACAGTGAATCCGCGCACCCCGAACTAAACATCCCTTTATAAGTTCCGAACAATACAGCAAGCGGGCCAAGAAATTGGTCCGCTTGTTTTTTGTATTCGCACAATCGCGCTCATTCGGCCCTAATGTTGCCTAGATTGGCGTCGATATCTCTCGGTGCAGGGTAAGTGTGCCTTGTATGAAAAAGAGAGCGAATGGGTCCGCGTACGAGCACGCCAAACCATGTCGCCAAACAGGATAAAGACAATGTCAGGTAATGACGAAATTCATGTAGACGACAGCCCCCTACGGGCCTGTACGATCAGCCGCGATGTTCAGAATTTTGATCTTCTGATTGAAGATATGGAAGTCGTGATGGGTGAAGCATGGGGTGATCTCAGTTTTGCGGATTCCATCGCGTTTCTTGAACAATTGCAGCCAAAGAGCATGGAATTCGTCGCACTGGCGATTGACTATGAAGATGAAGAAGATCTCGACCTGCTGGAAAGAGTGATCCAAGCGGCCAAGTCTCGCGAGATCAAAGTCATTCTTATTGCCGAAGACGTTACCCCTGCGTCCTTGCACCGGCTTTTGCGCGGTGGCGCGGATGAATTCATCCCCTACCCGCTTCCAGAGAACGAATTGCGCAACGCCATTGAAAGACTGCGCAAGCCAGCGCCAGTTGCAATGGACTCGGCGCAAGCCGAAACACGTGCTACGCCACATACAGGTGCGTCGCGCAATGGAACCATTATGGCCGTACATGGCCTGGCCGGCGGCACAGGCGCAACCACACTTGCGGTGAATTTAGCTTGGGAGCTAGCAACGCTTCACAAAGACAAATCACCCAAAGTTTGCATTTTGGATTTTGACTTACAGTTTGGATCGGTTTCCACATTCTTGGACCTTCAGCGCCGCGACGCAGTGTTTGAATTGCTGACCGATACAGAAAACATGGACGACGAAAGCTTTTACCAAGCGCTTTTGGTTCATGAAGAAGAGTTACATGCACTGACGTCACCTGCTGATGTCATCCCGCTAGACATGATCCGCCCGGAAGACATCAGCGTGATTCTTGATTTGGCAAAGTCGCGCTTTGATTATGTGATTGTGGATATGCCGACAACGCTGGTCCAATGGACCGAAACCGTTCTGAACGCCTCGCAAATCTACTTTGCGACGCTGGAAATGGACATGCGTTCGGCGCAAAACGCCCTTCGCATGAAGCGCGCGCTGCAATCAGAAAACCTCCCATTCGAAAAACTGCGCTTTGTTTTGAACCGCGCCCCCAAGTTTACAGATTTGAACGGAAAAACGCGGGTGAAGCGTCTTGAAGAAAGCCTTGGAATTACGATTGAGGTTCAATTGCCCGATGGTGGCAAGCCTGTCGTGAACGGCGCTGACCACGGTCAGACCCTTGCTAAAACTGCACCCAGGAACCCGCTTCGAAAAGAAATCAATAAACTTGCTGCTTCGCTCCACGAGCTAAACCAGCAATCAGAATCAGCCGCTTAAGGAGACGATCAGGAATGTTTTCCAGATACAAAAAGCCAGAGGCCTCAGCGCCTGCCCCCGTCTCCGCCCCTAGCTCGAGTGCGACAGCAAAGACGCCTGTTACAAACATCGAAGCAATGGCACCCGCAGCCGCCGCATCCATGCGACGCCCTGCCCCCACAACACCTGCACAAAGCGCAACAGCGGATAAGGACAAAAAGCGCAAAGAGCGTTTGAGCGAAATCAAGCTTGAGCTGCACCGCGAACTTTTGGACAATTTGAACCTGGCCGCGCTTGAAACCGCATCTGAAAGCGAATTGCGCGCTGAGATTAATGCGATCGCTGCCGAAGTCCTGCAAGAAAAGGGCATTGTGCTGAACCGTGAGGATCGCACATCCCTTAGTCAGGACCTGTTTGACGAAGTCACGGGCCTTGGTCCGCTTGAAACGCTTCTCAAAGACGATGACGTAAACGATATCTTGGTGAACGGTCCGCAACAGGTCTTTATTGAAAAGCACGGTAAACTGACCCTTAGCGATGTGACGTTCAAAGATGAAAAGCACCTGTTGCGTATCATCGACAAGATCGTTTCTGCTGTTGGCCGTCGCGTTGACGAAAGTAACCCCTACGTTGACGCCCGCCTTAAAGATGGCTCGCGTTTCAACGCAATGGTTCCCCCAGTTGCAGTGGATGGCAGCCTTGTGTCCATTCGTAAATTTAAGAAAGACAAGCTGGGCATCGACGATCTTGTTGATTTCGGCGCGTTTTCCGAAGAAATGGCTGCCTATTTGCAGGCCGCCGTTGCGACACGTCTCAACATAATCGTGTCTGGTGGTACAGGTTCCGGTAAAACGACCACGCTGAACGCGCTTTCATCGTTTATCGACAACGCCGAACGTATTCTAACGATCGAAGACACTGCGGAACTTCAGCTTCAGCAAACCCACGTGGGCCGGATGGAAAGCCGTCCGCCAAACGTGGAAGGCAAAGGCGAAGTGTCGCCCCGCGATTGTTTGAAAAACGCCCTTCGTATGCGACCTGACCGGATTATCGTGGGTGAGACACGCGGCGAAGAAGTGATCGACATGCTTCAGGCGATGAACACGGGCCACGACGGATCAATGACCACAATCCACGCCAACTCTGCGCGCGATGGTGTCTCACGTCTGGAAAACATGATCGCGATGTCGGGTATTGAGATGCCGCTTAAAGCGATGCGCAGCCAGATTTCTTCGGCTGTGAACTTGATCGTGCAAGCTTCGCGTTTGCAGGATGGTTCGCGTCGGATGACATCCATCACCGAAATTACAGGTATGGAAGGTGAAGTGATCTCTATGCAGGAACTCTTCCGTTTCCAGCGTGTTGGTCTGACGCCAGAGAACAAGATCATCGGTCATTTCACCGCGACTGGCGTACGTAGCCACTATGCAGAACGCTTCCGCATGTGGGGCTATGATTTGCCAACAGGCATTTACGAGCCAACGAAGTTAGAGGGATAAGTGACATGAGCCTCACAGCGGAACCAATCATCTATGCACTGGTCTTTATTGGCGTCCTTGTGCTTGTGGAAGGCGTGTATCTTGTCGTGTTCGGGCGGTCTATTTCGCTGAACAACAAAGTGAACCGCCGTCTTGAAATGCTTGAAAAGGGCGGCAACCGCGAAGAAGTGCTGGAAAAACTCCGCAAGGAAATGAACCAGCACATCAATGGTCGCTCGATTCCGCTGTATTCGATGCTTGCAGACAAGGCCAACAAGGCCGCGATTGCCTTTACGCCGCAGCAGTTGATCGGAATTATGGGCGCAGTCTGCGTCTTTGCCTTCCTTGGCCTGACGATTGGAACACAGACCAGCACACCGGTTCGCATCATTGCCTCTATCGGCATCGGTGTGGGTGGCGTGTTTATGTGGATCAGCCACAAAGCCAAAAAACGTATGTCGATGCTGGAAGAGCAATTGCCAGATGCGGTTGAACTTATGGTGCGTTCCTTGCGCGTGGGGCATCCATTTTCTTCAGCAGTTCAAATCGTTGCGAAAGAGGTCCAAGATCCATTGGCGTCTGAAATGGGCGTCATCGCTGACGAATCTGCTTACGGTCGTGACGTTGGCGAAGCACTGAAAGCCATGGCAGAACGCCTTGATAACCAAGACCTTCGCTTTTTGGCCGTTGCGGTGACAATCCAGCAGCAGTCCGGTGGTAACTTGGCCGAAATCCTAGCCGGTTTGGCGCAGGTTATTCGCGCGCGTTTCCGCCTGTTCCGCCGTGTGAAAGCAATCACTGCGGAAGCACAATGGTCAGGCAAATTCCTGTCCAGCTTCCCGCTGATGGCGCTTGTTGCGATCAACTTGGGCGATCCTGATTATTACGACCCCGTCCTCGATCATGAATGGTTTATCCCGGCATGTTTCCTCGTGGCTGCCTTCTTGGGTGTGAATCTGATCGTGATGCGCATTCTCGTTAATATTAAAGTTTAGGACCAGAGATATGAGTTTCTTCAACAACTTCATGGATATGATGTTCGCAACCTTCGGAGCGAACGCACAACTGGTCCTTTTGGTCATCTTGGGCGGAATGCTGGCATTGCTTGCAGTTCCATTCATCATGGCGAAAGAAGTCGATCCCTTGGACAAGCTCAAAGAGCAAATGCAAGGGCGCAAAGACGGCGACGAACGCCAACGCCTGCGTACGGCTAAAGGCAACAAGCAGCTTGGAAAATATGCCAAGTTGCTCGAACCCAAAAGCGAAGCAGAGTATTCAGCGATCCGTCTAAAGCTGATCCAAGCAGGCTACCGTGACAAAGACGCTGTGCGACTGTTCCACCTTATGCAAATGATCCTGGGCGTCGTCTTTCTGGTCATCGGTTTGCTTTACTACACCTTTGTGATCAGCGGTGAAAACGCGACGACGCAACAGATGCTTATGTATGTGCTAGGCCCCGGCGGCGCTGGGTATTTCTTGCCCAAATACTGGATCACACGCCGTATCGATACGCGCAAAGAACAGATCGAAAGCGGATTTCCCGATAGCTTGGATATGATGCTGGTTTGCGTTGAGGCCGGTCAATCGCTGGATCAATCCATCGTGCGCGTTGCTGCAGAGCTTCACCATTCCTACCCTTTCCTTGCAGACGAATATGAGATCGTGGCGCAGGAAATGAAGGCCGGTAAGGACAAGATCGCCGTTCTGAATGACATGTCCGAACGCTGTGGCGTGCAAGACGTGGCTTCCTTCGTGACCGTTTTGATCCAATCGACCAGTTTCGGTACATCCATCGCCGAAGCTTTGCGGGTTTATGCGGGCGAAATGCGTGACAAACGCGTGATGCGGGCTGAAGAGAAGGCAAACAAGTTGCCAACCAAGATGACACTTGCCACTATGATGCTAACCGTGCCGCCGCTGTTGATCATCCTTGTTGGGCCTTCAGTCGTAGGCATTACAGAACTGGGCAATATGTAAAACGAGGCAATACCACATGGCGCAATCGCGTAGGGCATCTGCCCTGCTCTGCCTCCTTACAAGTTTTGCTTTGGCCGCCTGTTCTTCGGGCGGCTTTGGCACGTCTTTAAGCAATACATCCAAGGACTCACCTTTTGCGCCTTCCGTCAAACGCAATGCACAAGGCGAAGATCCTTTGATTGTCGGGCACCGCCTGTCCTCCGCAGGCGAGCACGAGCTGGCTTTGAAATCCTTCCGGCTTGCCGCTGCGGACCAAGGCCTAACCACGGAAATCATCTCTGCCATGGCTTCCGCCAACCTTGGATTGGGGCGTTTGGGACAGGCCGAAACGCTGCTGCGACGTGCCACCAATGCCGAGGATACGACGCCGGAAGACTATAACAACCTGGGCGTTGTGTTGATGGAACGGGGCAAAACTGCCGAAGCGACAGAAGTTTTCAAAAGGGCCTTCGCCCTAGACAATGGCAGAAGTGACTCAATACGCGAGAATTTAACAATTGCACTCGCAAAATTGGAAAACTTGGATTATGATGTACCTCAAGATCAAGACTATAAATTGGTGCGGCGGGGTTCGAGTGACTTCTTAATCCGCAAGACACCATAACGAACAGAGGCAAGAGCAGTATAAGGACGCAAAAAATGCGCCATCCTTTCCTTTTTTCGCTTTGCATGTTTGGCGCCGTTGCAACAGCAGCGTGTGACAAATCCGGTGGCGAGAATGTGGATCGTAAGATTGCGGGTGTTAACGTAATCGACGAGACCAATTTGAACGACGTCATGCTGACGGTCGCCGATCCGAACGAGTCCGTCTCGTATTTTCAGCGTGCGCTGTCTGACAATCCAGATCGGTTAGACCATCAACGTGGTCTGGCCAGTTCCCTTGTGCGTGCACGACGCGCGCCCGAAGCGGTCACTGCATGGCAAACAGTCGTGCGCCACCCAGACGCGACAGATGTAGACAAGGTGGATCTGGCCGACGCCCATATCCGTGCCAACCAGTGGAAAGAGGCGGAAGCAGCGCTTGATCGCATCCCCCCCACGCATGAAACATACAAACGCTACCGTCTTGAAGCGATGATTGCAGACAGCAATCGCGAATGGAAAAAGGCCGATAGTTTTTATGAAACAGCAACCGGTCTTACGACGAAGCCTGCTGGTGTGATGAATAACTGGGGTTACTCCAAACTGACGCGCGGCGAATTCAAAGCCGCGGAACGTCTATTCGGGGACGCGATCCGTCAGGACCAAAAGCTATTCACCGCCAAGAACAATCTCGTTCTCGCACGAGGTGCACAGCGCAATTACGAATTGCCTGTCATTCCGATGGATCAATCCGAACGCGCGCAGCTTTTGCATACGTTGGGTCTATCTGCCGTAAAACAAGGCGATGTCGAAACCGCCAAAGCGCTACTACGCGATGCTATTGAAACACATCCTCAGCACTTTGAAGCGGCTGTTCGCTCGCTCCGTGCGCTTGAAGTGAATTAAGAGCGCGACCGATGCTACTTGAGCTGTACAACCCGTCTCTCTTTGCGATTTGGTGCTTGCCGTTTCTGCTGCCTCTATGTTTTTTGGTGGCCTGGTCAGACATGCGCGCGATGCGCATCCCCAATTGGTGTGTGGTCGCAATGTTTGCCACATATGTGGTGATCGGCATATTCACACTGCCCTTTAGTGTTTATCTTTGGGGATTTATCAGCCTTATCGTTGTCTTAGTCATCGGTTTTTTGATGAACATGGTTGGCATGATCGGCGCAGGTGATGCCAAATTCGCCGCCGCAGCCGCGCCGTTCGTTCATCTTGATGACTTTCGCTTTGTGATCGCCCTATTTGCGGCCAATATTCTTGCAGCCTTCCTGACCCACCGCTTTACCGCCAAAACCAAAATGACCGATCTTGCCCCGAAATGGGACAGTTGGGAACGCAAATGGGAATTTCCCATGGGCCTGTCATTGGGTGGCACTTTAGCGATCTATCTGTTGCTGAGCGCGATCTTCGGGGCCTGATCCAAGCCGCGTCTGCGCCACATTTTGCCCAAACTCCATTGTTAATGTACCCCCAACACGAGCAATCTATGGGGCAACATAATGAACATGCAAACCAGCGCAGTGATGGCACCGCCACCCCCAAAGGGCCTGTCACAGATGAAATTGTCCGTCGTTATGATGCGCGACATCATGCTAAAGACGATGTTTCGCAAAAACGTTGATACCGCATCTGAAGTCGCCAAAGCCATTTGCCTGCCATTGCCAGTGACCCAAGAATTGATCGATCTTTCGCGCGAGCAAAAGCTGCTTGAAGCGACTGGTACATTGAATGCCAATAACGGTGGTGAGATGGGTTTCCAGCTGACCGATGCGGGCAAGGCACGCGCAATGGATGCGCTACAGCAATCTGAATACTTCGGCGCAATGCCAGTTCCTCTGGAGGTATATCGTGAACAGGTAAAGCGTCAGTCGATCCGCAATATCATGATCACACGCGGCCAGTTGACAGACGCGATGGGGCATTTGATCCTGCCAGATGACCTTCTAGGCAACCTTGGACCTGCGGTTAGTTCTGGTCGCTCGATCCTGATGTATGGCCCTCCCGGAAACGGTAAGTCCTCTATTTCAAACGGAATTCGCAATGCTCTTGGTGACAAGATCTATGTGCCACGCGCGATTGAATATGCAGGACAAGTAATCACAGTTTACGATCCGATTGTGCATTCCTCGGTGGAAGAACAAGTGGACGACCCGAACCAACTGCGCCGCAAGACGATGTTCGACACGCGCTATGTTAAATGTCAGCGGCCTACGGTTATCACAGGTGGTGAACTAACGCTCGACATGCTCGATCTGGTCTACAATCCAACCGCGCGCACCTACCAAGCGCCTTTGCAGCTGAAATCCACTGGCGGCATTTTCATCGTCGACGACCTAGGACGTCAGGCAGAACCGCCCCAATCGTTGGTCAACCGCTGGATTGTTCCGTTGGAAGAAGCCAGGGACATTCTTTCCTTGCAATCCGGTGAGAAATTCGAGGTGCCGTTTGATACATTGGTGATCTTCTCGACCAACTTCCACCCGAACGAAATCTTCGATCAAGCCGCTTTGCGCCGCATCTTCTACAAGATTAAGATTGATGGCCCCAATCAGGAAAATTTCCTGAAAATTTTTGCACTGGTTGCCAATAAGAAAGGCATACCCCTTGCCGAGGATGCGTTGATCCATCTGCTGCAAAGCAAATATCCGACAATCGACAATATCTATGCAAACTATCAGCCAGTGTTCTTAATCGATCAGATGATCGCGATTTGCGAATTTGAAGGCATCCCGAACCAGATGACACCTGAATTGATTGATCGCGCTTGGGCCAATATGTTTGTGAAAGATGAGACAATCGTAAAATAGGCTCTGGTAGGCGCGCGCGCTTGGGTTACGTTACCCGATATGCACGCGCCCCATCCTCTTATCCAGACTTGGTTTGCCGACCAAGGTTGGTCAATTCATCCCCACCAACAAGCAATGCTTGCGCGCGCGCAAGACCCAGCCACCTTGCTGATTGCACCGACGGGTGGTGGTAAAACGATGGCAGGGTTTCTTCCCAGCCTGAACGAACTGGCAGACGGAAATCACGAAGGCCTACACACGCTTTATGTGTCCCCGCTAAAAGCCTTAGCTGCTGATATTAAACGCAACTTACGTCGCCCGGTCGAGGATATGAGCCTACCGATCCGCATTGAAGATCGCACAGGCGACACATCTGCGACGCGCAAAAGGCGCCAGCGCGCCGATCCACCACACATCTTGCTCACGACTCCTGAAAGCCTTGCACTGCTTGTATCTTACGAAGACGCACCGCGCATGTTCAAAGGGCTAAAACGCATTGTGATCGACGAAATCCATGCGCTTGCTGACAGCAAACGCGGAGATCAACTGATGTTGGCACTTTCTGCCATTCAAAACATGTGTGACGGCCTGCGTCGTGTTGGTCTGTCCGCCACAGTCGAAGACCCTGCATCCATCGCGCAATATCTCGCGCGTCACCCCGATCCTTGCGATATCGTGCTTGCTGATCCGGGACCTGACCCTGATATCACGATGCTTCAAATCGCCGAACCACCCCCATGGGCTGGCGCGGGTGCTACTTATTCAATCCCGGCAGTTCTGAAACAAATCAAAGCCCATAACACCACGCTGATCTTTCACAATACGCGCGCGCAAGCCGAGATTTTCTTTCACAATCTGTGGCTTGCGAATGACGACAGCCTGCCAATCGGAATTCATCATGGCTCACTCGATCGCGTGCAGCGTGAACGGGTCGAAGCCGCGATGGTGCGCGGTGATCTGCGCGCGATTGTGTGTACCGGTTCGCTCGACCTAGGAATAGACTGGGGCGACGTCGACCTCGTAATTCAAATTGGTGCGCCCAAGAACATAAAGCGGCTGGTGCAGCGGATTGGTCGGGCGAACCATCGCTATAATGCGCCATCCAAAGCCCTGTTGGTTCCAGCCAATCGCTTTGAAGTGGTCGAATGCGTTGCTGCGCTGCAAGCAGTCAAAGAACACGAGCTTGACGGCGATCCCCGCGGCCCTGGTCCACTGGATGTTTTGTGCCAACACATTTTGATACGCGCCTGCGCCGGGCCGATTGATCCTGATACGCTCTATTGTGAAATCAGAAGCGTCGGGGCCTATAGCCAAGTCACTCGCGCAAGTTTCTATGATTGTTTTGATTTTTGCGCAACCGGTGGATACGCGCTGCGCGCCTATGATAAGTGGAAGCGATTGCAACAGTGTCCCGATGGAACCTGGGCTTTGCGCGATCCACGTGCGGCACAACGCATAAGGATGAACATTGGCACAATTCAGGATACGGACACGTTGAAAGTTCGCCTGAAGAAAAGCCGTGGCGGCAAACCTCTTGGAGAAGTCGAAGAAAGCTTTGCGGCCACGCTCACGCAAGGCGATACCTTTCTGATCGGTGGGCAGATCGTGCGATATGAAGGACTGCGCGAGATGACAGTCGAGGTAAGCAGACGCGCAGATAAAAAGCCGAAAGTTGCGACATTCTCTGGCACGAAATTCGCAACATCTACCCAACTCAGTCAACGCATTTTGCAGATGTTTCAACAAAAAGACTGGCCCGAATTGCCTGCGCACACTGCTGATTGGCTGACCTTACAGCGTGGCGTCAGCATTTTACCCCGTCCAGGTCGCCTACTGATTGAAAGCTTTCCACACGATGATCGCTGCCACACGGTTGTTTATGGTTTTGCGGGGCGTAACGCGCAGCAAACGCTTGGTCTGCTGCTGTCCAAACAAATGGAACAGCTCGGCTATGACCCGCTTGGATTTGTTTCAACAGATTATGCCACACTGTTTTGGGGGCTGAACCCAGTCAGTGATCCAGACGCTTTGATGGACCCTGACACCATCGAGCAAGGGTTAGAACAATGGCTGGCTGGCAATGCGTTGATCAAACGCACCTTTCGCGCCTCTGCCACGATTGCGGGATTGATCGAACGCAACTTACCGTCACAGCGCAAAACAGGTCGACAAGCGACGTTCAGCTCGGACATTTTGTATGACACGTTACATAAATATGAGCCCGACCATTTGCTTTTGCGCATCACCAAACAAGAAGCCTTGCGTGGCCTTGTGGATTTTGGGCGCATCCGGTTGATGTTGGAACAAACACGCGGACGCATCGATTTTCTAACCTTGCCGCGTGTCACACCATTGGCCGCACCAATGTTTTTGGAAATGGGCCGAGTTCCAGTCAAAGGCGCGGCAGAAGAACGCTTGCTCGCTGCTGAAACCACCACCTTGATGAGTGCGGCAGGTCTGATGTAGGGACCGAGGCATGAGCCACTTTGCTTTCCCCTTTCGCGGTGAAATCCTTCACGCGCTTGCCTCTGGTGCTTTATATTGGCCATCCCAAAAACTTCTATGTGTTTCGGATCTGCATTTTGGAAAAGCCCAGCGATACGCACAGCATGGCGCAAGCCCTCTGCCCCCATACGAAGTGCATGAAACGCTTGAGCGATTAGAAAAAGATATTACGCAAACCAAACCCGAAACACTGATCTGCCTTGGCGATAGTTTTGATCATCTCGGTGCCAGCGACGATCTGGACCACCAAGCGCGCGACTGGATCGCCCGTCTTCAAAGAGGCCTGTCTTGGATTTGGATCGAAGGCAATCACGATCCCGACCCGACCGGCCATGGCGGAAGCCATTTAAAAACCTGCGGTATTCAACCGTTGATATTTCGACATATCTCGCAGGCAGACGATGGCGCGAGCGGTGAAGTTTCCGGTCATTACCATCCCAAGGCGACGATCAAAACAAAGGGGCGCGCAATCACACGCCGTTGTTTTATAGTGGACAGTAGCCGTCTGGTGATGCCTGCGTATGGAACCTACACTGGGGGTCTCAGCGTGAATGCCAAACCTCTCAACGACCTATTTTCTGCGAATGCACTTTGCATTTTGACCGGGCCGCGAGCATTACCAATTCAACGTGAGAAGCTGACTTAACTCGCTAAGTCGCATTCAAGGTCTTCAGGCGAAATCTCCAACAGTCCAGCATCACGCACGTTTGCAACATAAGTCTTGCTGATAGGCACTTGATTTCCATTGTTCAAAACAATGAACGGCTTTTTAGCACAGGGCACCCAGCCTTGGATTGAATCATAGTGTACCCAGTGAGAGCGATGAACCGTCAAGCCAAATACGCCATCCAACTCGGCCACAGCATCCGAAAACCGCATACGGGTCCGCAAAATATCCGAACTTGTATGGACTTCGACGAAATGCCCCTTGGCAGTTATCTGTGAAATTTTCACGCCCTGCGGAATATTCAGTCTTTTCGCCAAGCGACTGTGTGGCGGTAGAGAGGCCGGAGGGAAATCAAAAGACTTATCGCCCTCCGCCTTCCGGTTTTCATCTAAATAGGACGCCACCATCTGTCTGATAACTAGAATAAAGCTGATCGCACCCAGAGAGTATAAAGAAAGTTCAAAACGGCTTGGTGTCTCGGTCTCAGGGTTGCCAAGGACTGTCGTGAGCAAAACATCGATAAGCGGCCCAAGTAATGCAGACATCGTAAACACAAAGGCAAACATTCGCGTCGCAAAGGACAGTTTTGACAAAAACGCGCTGAACAATTCGTCCAAGACGTAGGCCGAAAGGATGGCGGCGGCCAAAAGGACCAACCAAGTTCCCAAAAGTTCAACCAGCGTATAGCTTTTGTAAGTTCCGAAAGGGCCAGTGTAGGACGCGATAAACGAACAAGCGCACCAAATTACAAGCACGCGCCAGTCCAGAACCCGTTTGCACGCACGAACAAGAGCGACTTTTACCTTTAGGATTGGTCCAAGCTGACTGTCGTCTTGCATATCCAAATTGATAGTCCTTCCGAATAACGCTCAACAATAGGTTTCAAGCAACCACATGTATTTTCACATGGGAGAAAGCGCTTAACATTCCCCAGCAACGAAGACCTTCAATCAAACACAACCTATACGAATAGTAGCACTTAAAAAACATCCTCAAATCTTATCATAGCTCTCAGTTGTGAAAAGGCCTGATATTCTAGATGCCCCCTTAAAAACGTAAGGATCTTTCCGCTTTTTAGAACAGAACACCAAAAACAGAAAAGCCGCGCTAAAATCAGCGCGGCTTTATGAAACACGACTCACCAGTTTGTTGAACTACGCAGTCAGTCCTTCTGGCTCCGCCAACCCGTTGGATCGGCAACATGCCGTCACTGTATTCGCCAAAAGACATGCAATTGTCATCGGCCCCACACCGCCCGGTACCGGTGTGATCGCACCTGCAACTTCAGAGCAGGATGCGAAATCAACATCGCCGACCAGTTTGTTTTTACCGTCGCGCTCGATGCGATTGATACCAACGTCTATCACAGTCGCACCTTTCTTGATCCAAGCCCCGGGAACCATTTCTGGACGGCCCACAGCGGCAACAACGATGTCAGCACGCCCCACAACCTCTGGTAAATCCTTTGTGCGCGAATGCGCTATCGTTACCGTGCAACTGTCGCCAAGTAGAAGCTGCGCCATTGGTTTGCCGACGATGTTTGAGCGCCCGATAACAACAGCATTCATCCCGGACAAAGACCCGTGATAGTCGCGTAGCATCATCAAACATCCAAGCGGCGTGCAAGGCACCATGCTTTTCTGTCCGGTACCGAGCAAACCAACATTGGAAATATGAAACCCGTCCACATCCTTGGCAGGGTTGATCGAGTTGATCACAAGATCCTCGTCCAGATGCTTGGGCAAGGGCAATTGCACAAGAATACCGTGGATACTGTCGTCATTGTTCAACTGTTCGATCAAAGCCAGTAAATCGGTTTCGGCGGTATCTACGTCCAATTTATGCTCGACGCTTTTCATGCCGACCTCAGTGGTCATCTTACCCTTTGAGCGTACATAAACCTGGGACGCAGGATCTTCTCCAACAAGCACAACAGCCAACCCGGGCGTAATTCCGTGCTCTGCTTTCAATGCGCTCACATGTTCGGCCACTTGGCCACGAACCTTTGCTGCAAAAGCCTTACCGTCGATAATTTGCGCGCTCATATCAGAATCTTTCTTCTTTGGTCTAAAAAATACCTCGGGGGAGTCCATCTTGCATGGACGGGGGCAACGCCCCCAAAACGGGTGATGCGTGCTTAGTAAAGGCACCCTACAAAGGCGAACCCCCGTAAGGTGCGTGATTGCTCGCACCGCCCTTTTGCTTAGAACAGGCCTTCAATTTGTCCTTCATCATTCAAATGAATGCTTTCAGCTGAAGGGACGCGCGGCAAGCCCGGCATCGTCATGATCTCACCACAGACGACGACGACGAAACCTGCACCCGCAGACAAACGCACTTCGCGGATCGGAACAGAATGTCCAGTAGGCGCGCCGCGCAAAGACGGATCGGTCGAAAAACTGTACTGCGTTTTCGCCATACAGATCGGTAGATGACCATAGCCCTGCTCTTCCCATAGCTTCAGCTGGTCACGAATTTTCGTATCCGCAAGCACTTCATCCGCATGGTAGATCTTCTTTGCAATCGTTTCGATCTTTCCCATCAATGGCATTTCATCATCATAGATCGGCGAAAAGTTGGAAATACCAGATTCAGCAATCTCGGCGACGCGCGTCGCGAGATCCGCAGAGCCTTCTGAACCCAATTCCCAGTGACGCGACAAGATCGCTTCTGAGCCTTGTGTGGCCACATAGTCTTTGACCGCCTGCACTTCTGCGTCCGTATCTGTAACGAAGTGGTTGATCGCAACAACAACAGGAACGCCAAATGACTTCAGGTTGCCAATATGACGACCAAGGTTTGCACAGCCTTCTTTTACCGCATCCACATTCTCGGCACCAAGATCACCCTTGGCAACGCCGCCATTCATCTTCATCGCACGCACGGTCGCAACAAGAACGACGCAATCAGGTGCAAGTCCTGCTTTACGACATTTGATGTTCATGAATTTCTCAGCACCAAGGTCTGCACCAAAGCCCGCTTCTGTCACAACAAAATCAGCAATTTTCAGCGCTGTTGATGTTGCAATCACAGAGTTACAACCATGCGCAATATTCGCGAAAGGACCACCGTGAACGAAGGCCGGGTTGTTCTCAAGTGTCTGGACCAAGTTCGGCTGCATCGCATCCTTAAGAAGAACGGTCATTGCACCTTCGGCTTTGATATCGCGGCAAAACACAGGGCTGCGGTCACGGCGATAGGCAACAATCATATCGCCCAAACGCTTCTCAAGGTCTTTCAAATCATTGGCCAAGCACAAAATCGCCATGACTTCGGAAGCAACTGTGATGTCGAAACCGCCTTCACGTGGGAAGCCGTTGGCAACACCACCAAGGGACACGTTCACCTGACGCAAAGCGCGGTCGTTCATGTCAACAACACGCTTCCACTGGACGCGGCGAATGTCGATGTCACACTCGTTCCCCCAATAGATGTGGTTGTCGAGCATCGCAGACAGCAAAGAGTGCGCAGAGGTGATTGCATGGAAGTCACCTGTGAAGTGCAGGTTCATGTCCTCCATCGGAACTACCTGAGCGTAACCACCGCCTGCGGCGCCACCCTTCATGCCAAAGTTTGGCCCAAGCGATGCTTCCCGGATACAAACAGCAGCCTTTTTACCGATGCGGTTCAGACCATCGCCAAGACCAACAGTTGTTGTTGTCTTGCCTTCGCCCGCAGGGGTCGGGTTGATCGCTGTGACAAGAATAAGTTTGCCGTTCTTGTTGCCCTGAACGGAGTTGATGAACTCTTGGGACACCTTCGCTTTGTCATGACCGTAGGGCAGCAAATCTTTGCTTTCGATGCCCAGCTTCATGCCGATCTCTTGGATCTGTTTCTTATCCGCTTCGCGCGCGATTTCGATGTCTGATTTATATCCCATGTGTCTTACTTCCTGTTGAAAAGTTGGTTGCGGCCTATTCAGCGGCGATTGTTTGAACTGCCTCGACACGAACGGCCGAGAATTTGAATTCGGGGATTTTCCCGTATGGATCGATGGCCGGATTGGTCAGCACATTGGCCGCCGCTTCGACGTAGGCGAAAGGTACAAACACCATATCCTCTGACACCGCGCGGTCGGCGCGCGCCATGATATCGATGCTGCCGCGACGTGTTGTCAGACGTACCATACCACCCGGCTCAACGCCCAAAGCGCGTAGGGTTTTCGGGTGCAGCGAACAGTTTGCTTCGGGCTCAACCGCATCCAGAACCATGGCACGGCGGGTCATGGACCCTGTGTGCCAATGCTCTAGCTGACGACCCGTTGTCATGATCATCGGATATTCCGTATCAGGTGCTTCATCTGGCGCGATGATTGAGGCCGGTGTGAATTTCGCACGCCCACCTGAACGCGGGAAACCATCGCCAAATACAATTGCTTGGCCCGGATCAGTTGGAGACAGCGACGGATAGGTCACGGTTTCGGTCTTAAGGCGCTCCCAAGTGATATTGTCGAGCGACTTCATAACTTGCTTCATTTCTGCAAAAACTTCACTTGCATCCGTGTAGGTCCAGTCCAGCCCTAAACGCTGCGCAAGGTCTACAGTGATGGCCCAATCTTCGCGCGCCTCGCCGGGAGGAGCGACCGCAGGACGAACGCGCTGCACTTGGCGGTTGGTGTTGGAAACTGTACCGTTCTTTTCATAAAGCGCAGAGGCTGGCAGGATTACATCTGCGAAGCAGGCGGTTTCGGTCAAGAAAATGTCCTGAACCACAAGATGCTCTAACTTGGCAAAAGCATCGCGCGCATGTTCTACGTCAGGGTCAGACATTGCAGGGTTTTCGCCCTGAATATACATGCCTTTAATGTTGCCCGCATACGCTTGATCAACAATCTCCGTCACTGTCAGACCGCGCTTATTGGACCAATCCTCATCACGCCCCCAAACACCAAAGATGTCCTCGCGTACGGCGTCATCTTCGACAGAACGGTAATCAGGCACGAACATCGGTACCAAACCAGCATCAGAGGCACCTTGCACGTTGTTTTGGCCGCGAAGGGGATGCAGACCAGCACCGGGACGCCCGACTTGGCCTGTCATAAGCGCCAGCGAAATCAAACAACGTGAATTGTCTGTGCCGTGAATGTGTTGTGACACACCCATGCCCCAGAAGATCATCCCCGCTTTGGCACCTGCAAAGGTGCGCGCAACATCGCGGATCACATCAGGGGCGATGCCACAGATGCCTTCCATTGCTTCCGGAGTGAAATCCTTCAGGTGCGCTTTTTCCGCATCCCAATTTTCTGTGTAAGCTTCGATATATTGTTTATCGTATAGCTCTTCTTCCACAATCACATGCATGATTGCATTCAACAGGCTCACGTCCGCACCCGGACGGAATTGCAGCATGTGAGAGGCGTGACGCTTAAGCCCCTGCCCGCGTGGGTCCATCACAATCAGTTTCCCACCGCGTTTGGCGAACTGTTTGAAATAGGTCGCGGCAACCGGATGATTTTCCACCGGATTAGCCCCGATCACGATAGCCACATCGGCATTCTTGATCTCGTTGAATGTCGCCGTCACAGCACCTGAGCCGACGTTTTCAATCAGCGCTGTCACCGATGAAGCGTGGCACAGGCGTGTGCAATGATCGACATTATTGTGCTGGAAGCCTTGGCGGATCAGCTTTTGGAACAAATACGCTTCTTCGTTGGTACATTTGGCGCTGCCAAAACCGGCAACAGACTGCCCGCCATGCGCTTGGCGCAGCTTGCCAAGACCACCGGCAGCGCGCTCCATCGCTTCTTCCCAAGTCGCTTCGCGAAAGTGGGTCAAAACATTGCCCGGATCGACGTTAAGGCCCTTGGCAGGCGCATCATCACGGCGGATCAGCGGTTTCGTCAGGCGGTGTTCGTGGTGGATATAGTCAAAGCCAAAACGACCTTTGACGCAGAGACGACCCTCATTTGCAGGACCATTGATGCCTTCAACAAACTTCACTTTGTTGTCTTTGACTTTTAGCGAAACTTTGCAACCCACGCCGCAAAACGGGCAAACGCTTTCCGTTTCACTGTCAAAATCCTTGCTGTCACCAACTTGCGAGTCATCCACCACGGTGGAAGGCATCAAAGCGCCCGTCGGACATGCCTGAACGCATTCGCCGCATGCCACACAAGTACTATCGCCCATCGGATCAGCCAGATCAAACGTCGGATAGGAATTCTGACCGCGACCAGACATGCCGATCACATCGTTGACTTGCACTTCACGGCAGGCACGCACGCAAAGACCACACTGGATGCAAGCATCAAGGTTTACAGACATCGCGACATGCGAGTCATCGAGCAGCGGGATGCAGCCGTCTTCCATCTTGGGAAAGCGACTTTGATCGATGCCATTGGCTTCGGCCATATCCCAAAGATGTGACGATTTATCGTGGGACACATCACGCGCTGGCTGATCCGCCATTAGCATTTCCACAACCATTTTGCGCGCGTTCGTTGCACGGTTGGAGTTGGTCGTGACAACCATGCCCTCATTCGGTTCGCGAATACAGGAGGCCACGAGCGTACGTTCACCCTCAACTTCAACCATACACGCGCGGCAGTTGCCATCGGGGCGGTAGCCGGGCTGGGGTTTGTGGCACAGATGTGGAATGACAAGGCCGCGACCATTTGCGACTTCCCAGATGGTCATGCCTTTGTCAGCAGTGACCTCTTCACCGTCCATCATGAATGTGATTTGATCAGTCATGGATTACACCTCATCCGCGAAATGTTTCATGGTCATGCGAATTGGGTTCGGGGCCGCTTGCCCCAAACCGCAGATCGACGCATCGCCCATCGCCGTACAAAGCTCTTCGAGCAGCGGTTGATCCCATTTGTCAGCCTGCATCAGCTTGACGGCCTTTTCACAGCCAACACGGCACGGCGTACACTGCCCGCAGCTTTCGTCCTCAAAAAACCGTAGCATGTTCAATGCCGCACCGCGCGCACTGTCTTTGTCGGACAGGATAACAACAGCAGCAGAGCCGATGAAAGTTCCAAGGGGTTGCAGCGTGTCGAAGTCCATCGGAACATCATTAATAGATGCAGGCAAAAGACCCGCGGACGGGCCACCGGGCTGATAGGCTTTGAAGCTGTGGCCTTCGATCATACCACCCGCAGCCTCGATCAAATCCATGATCGTGGAGCCAGCTGGAAGCAGATGAACGCCGGGGTTATTGACGCGACCAGAGATAGAATAACTGCGCAAACCTTTGCGGCCATTCTTCTCGGTAGAGGACAGAACTTCGGGTCCTTCGCGTACGATGCGGGCAACCCATTTCAAAGTCTCAACATTGTGCACAAGCGTTGGTTTTCCAAAGATCCCCACCTGCGCCACAAAAGGCGGGCGGTGACGCGGAAGGCCACGTTTGCCTTCAATGCTTTCGATCATCGCGCTTTCTTCGCCGCAAATATATGCACCCGCGCCGCGGCGTAGGTCGATGTAGCCTTTGGCGACGATACCCGCCTCTTCAAGCTTGGCAATTTCGTCGGCCAGAATAAGCAAAACCGCAGGGTATTCGTCGCGCATGTAGATAAAACAGGTTTCCGCCTCGACCGCCCAAGCGGCGATCAGCATGCCTTCAAGAAAAAGATGCGGCGTGCGTTCAAGATAGTAGCGATCTTTGAATGTGCCCGGCTCGCCCTCGTCCCCGTTCACGGCCAGGTAGCGTGTGCCAGCATTGGCACGCACGAAGCCCCATTTCTTTCCGGATGGAAAGCCCGCGCCACCAAGGCCGCGCAGGCCAGCTTTCAACATTAAGTCCTGAACCTGTTCCCAATCACCATTCTCGCGCAGCGACTTGAGCGAAGCATAACCGCCAGCCGCAACGTAGGTTGCAAAATCTTCATAAGCAGGAATGCTCGCGTGGGTATGACCCGCAGCAATCGCCGCATGGACTTTTTCGGGCGTCGCGTGATCAATGTGATGATGGCCCAGCTCTAACACAGGCGCTGTATCGCAACGGCCCATACAAGGCGCGCGCAAGACGCGCACTTCAGAGGCATCCAAGCCGCTTTCCAAAGCGGACTTCAAAGCCTGCGCACCCGCGAGTTCGCAAGACAATGAATCACAAACTCGGATGGTCAACGCTGGGGGCGGTGTTTCGCCTTCTTTGACCAGATCGAAATGGGCGTAAAAGGTTGCGACCTCATAGACTTCGGCCATGGACATGCGCAGCTCTTCGGCCAATGCGCGTAGGTGTGAGGCACTTAGGTGACCATAGGCGTCTTGGATCAAATGCAGGAATTCGATCAGCAAATCAGCGCGGCGGGGGCGATCGCCCAATAGCGTACGAACCTCGTCCCATGCTTGATCTTCCAACTGGCGACCCTTGGGCGTGTGCCGCCCTTTGCCCTTGCCAGACTTCCAAACGCCCTTGCGATCATCCAACGCCATTTGCGCACCCTCTCATTTGGCACATGTCATGCCAGAACCATGAGTCCTTCTACGACATGCAGTCGTATACAATCGCTGATTCAAGACAGGTTATGTCTGAAAAACGGTGTTGCTGTTCTCTGATCGTAAAAGGTCAAGGGTCTGGGGCGCATGACTTCGTTAGCCAAGCTCTGACCAAGCCGGTTGATCAGGAATGTGAAGCCGCAAGCGCATACCGATTTTGAGCGTGCCTTCTCGCTCGACCGAAGCAGTGACACCACGCCGTTCTTTTGCTGATGCTTTGAAGGCTTTGCCAAGCCCGGGGTTCTCCATTTCGATGAACGGAGCAGGCAAATGGCAAGGGCGATTTACCATATCAATGACAAGACCGGGCCCATCGTCAGCAACAAGACGCGAAGATGGCGGAACATGTGTCCAATCCGGAATGCCCTCAATCACAAGCGAAGCACCGATCAACTCGGGCTTGAGCGTTTCCAACCCCATATCACGCGCGATAAGATCAAGCTCTTCACGCGACACGATCGAAAGCTGACGCGCATTCTTGATTTCTGTGTAGCGCGGGTACTGTTGTTTCACACGACTACAGGACGGGCGCGTCAAGCCAGCATGAAATTCCGCATCATACCCTGCAAAGGTCAACGGCATTTCATCCATTGAGGATGATGTCAGATCGACCGCGCTATCAACGACAGAGCCTAAGAAATGAACTGTTGCATAGTAATCTGTGGGTTTGAGCGCGGGCATGGTGCCTCCTTGTTTGGCTTTGGAGGACTTTGGCGCGGCGCACAAGAACGATCAATCCAGAACTTGTGATGTCTGCAATCACGTCGCAAAATGAAAACCCCGGCGCGTGGCCGGGGTTCTAGATTTTTATGCGCTTGGTTCAGGTTCCATCCCGCCAGAAGGCTTCGCCCTCGGTTTGGTTTTTGGGATAGCAGTTAAACTAGGGGCACTGCCCTGATCCGGTGTATCGTCTTCATCGGGACCCGCAGTCGGTGCATCCCCATTCATGACGCGCTTGATCTCGTCACCAGTCAGTGTTTCGTACTCTAGTAGACCTTGGGCCAGACGTTCGAATTCAACATTGTTCTCAGTGACGATCTTAACCGCCCATTCATATCCGTCCTGAATGAACTTTTGGACTTCTTCCTCGATCATCTCTTTGGTGTTCGCCGAGACAGAAAAACCACCGGCACTGCCAGAATATCCGTCAGCCGCTTCGGAATAATCGATGTTACCGACTTTGTCCGACATACCCCAACGCAGCACCATGGCGCGCGCCAACGCGGACGCCTGCATAATGTCACCCGCAGGCCCGTTGGACACGGCATCAGGTCCGTACTTGATAATTTCCGCCGCTTTACCCGCCATAGTCATGGCAAGACGCTGATGGCACTCGTCCTTGAACATGTTGAGACGATCCATTTCAGGCAGGCTCATCACCATGCCTAATGCACCACCGCGCGGAATAATTGTCGCTTTATAGACCGGATCACATTTGGGCAGCATGATACCCACCAGCGCGTGACCCGCTTCGTGATAAGCTGTCATTTCCTTTTGTTCGTCCGTCATCACCATAGAACGCCGTTCGGCGCCCATCATGATTTTGTCTTTCGCGCTTTCAAAGTCTTCCATCGCAACAAACCGACGCCCAACACGGGCAGCGCCAAGCGCTGCTTCGTTCACGAGGTTGGCCAGATCGGCACCGGAGAAGCCGGGTGTACCACGTGCGATGATGCGAAGATCAACATCAGGGCCAAGCGGTGTTTTACGCGCGTGGACGTGCAAAATCTTTTCGCGGCCTTTAATGTCGGGATTACCAACTGTGACCTGACGGTCAAAACGACCCGGGCGCAGCAAAGCTGGATCAAGAACGTCTTTGCGGTTTGTCGCCGCAATAATGATCACACCTTCGTTGGATTCAAAGCCATCCATCTCAACCAGCAACTGGTTCAACGTCTGCTCGCGCTCGTCGTTGCCACCGCCATGGCCAGCGCCACGATGGCGACCGACCGCGTCGATTTCGTCGATGAACACAATACAAGGCGCGTTCTTTTTCGCCTGCTCGAACATGTCGCGCACACGCGATGCACCCACACCGACAAACATCTCGACAAAGTCGGAACCAGAAATCGTGAAGAACGGCACGCCCGCTTCACCCGCGATTGCGCGTGCAAGCAGCGTCTTACCTGTACCGGGAGGGCCCTCAAGAAGTGCACCCTTAGGGATTTTGCCCCCAAGGCGCGAGAATTTCTGTGGGTTGCGCAAGAATTCAACGATCTCTTCAAGCTCTTCCTTGGCCTCATCAATCCCCGCCACATCATCAAAGGTCACACGACCTTCTTTCTGTGTAAGCATCTTGGCCTTGGATTTGCCAAAGCCCATCGCGCCACCTTTGCCGCCACCTTGCATGCGGTTCATAAAATAAACCCACACGCCGATTAGCAAAAGGAACGGCAGAAGCGACAGGATGAACGTCTGGAAACCAGACTGTTCTTGCTGCTCTGCCCGAACGGCGACGTTTTGTTCGATCAGGAATTCCGACACATTAGCATCTGCGGGTTTGATCGTGACATAGTCGCTGCCGTCAGAACCACGGAAGCGAATACGCTCGCCATCCAGCGTGACATTGGTGACACCGCCACCATTTACCGACGTCACAAACTCCGAATAGCTTATCTCACGGCTCTGCAAATTGGCGTTGTTGCCACTGAACAGATTGAACAATGCCAGGATCAGTAAGAACAGAACGACCCAAAAGGCGATATTGCGTGCGTTACCCAACGACACTCTCCTTGATATATCTTTGGCGCGTGGACTAGCACGTCGCCCTTGGAACTAAAATAGACACATCTCGGTGATGTTCAATGAAGCGCATCACCCTAATGTGCTCAATTCACCATTTAGGGGGAGAATACCCCTGTAATTGGCGGATTATAGCTTGGAAGAAATTACCCCAGTGGCAAAACCGCCCATGCGAAGCTCACCAAAGAGGCGTTGATACTCGATTTTAGGGCAGCGGTTCTGCACGACATCCACACCATTGGCTTCGGCTTTGACAGCTGCACCCGCATGTTCAACACCGATTTGCATCCAAATCGTCTTGAGATTTGGTAGATGCACGAGCGCTTCATCCACGATATTCGGGACATGTTCACTACGGCGAAAAATATCCACCATATCCACCGGCTCTGTGATTTCGGACAGGTCTGCGCGGATGGTTTGTCCAAACAACTTGTGCCCCGCATAGACAGGATTGACCGGGATAACGTTATATCCCTTTAACCCTAAATAGCGCGCAACATAGTAGCTTGGCCGCACAGGATTCGTGGATACACCAACCACCGCGACGGCTTTGGTGCGGTTCAATATGTCTTTCAGAAAGGCGTCAGAATAACTCATCTTGCTATTCACGCTAAATTTCCGAGAAGTGCAAAAGAAAAATGCGCCCACGGGAGGGACAACCCGTGGGCGCCAGTTTGGAACGAGGGACAGTAAAGTGACACAAAGGGTTCCAGCTTTGCGTCTCTGCCATAAGAGGTAGGTACTGTTGCGCACTCTTAAAGTGCTGCTCCGGAATTCGTGAACGCTCGGCGAAACTCTGCTCAAATCCGATTTAGACCGACAAATAGGTATCGCGGATTTCCGGCTGAGCTTGAAGATCGGCAAGCGTGCCTTGGTATTTCACGCTGCCGCTTTCAACAATGACCACACGATCCGCGACAGCCTGCGCAAAATGTAGGTTCTGCTCGGAGAGAAGCACAGTCAGCCCGTCTTTCTTCAACCGTAAAATGACCCGCACCATTTCTTCCACGATCACAGGCGCAATCCCTTCAGAGGGTTCGTCGAGCAAGATCAAACTGGGATTTCCCATCAAAGTGCGTGCGATCGTCAGCATCTGCTGCTCACCACCCGACATCTCTTTACCCCGATTTGATTTGCGTTCGGCAAGGTTCGGGAACATGTCAAACAACATCTCCTCAGACCACGTCACCGTACCGTCGCGCGGCGGTTGACGGCCGACTTCCAAATTCTCCATCACAGTGAGGTCCGTAAAGATACGCCGTTCTTCGGGAACATACCCCAAACCCATTTTGGCAACTTTATGGGGTGCCATCCGCGTGATGTCTGTACCTTGAAACGTGACCGAACCGCTTTGTGGTACAACCAGCTGCATCACCGATTTCATTGTTGTGGTTTTGCCTGCACCGTTGCGACCAAGCAGTGCCACAACTTGCCCGCGCTCCACCTCAAAACTTAGATCATTAAGCACATGGGCTTTGCCATAAAAGCTATTGATGCCCTTGATCTCAAGCATTGGCACTCTCCCCGTCGTGCTTGAACAAGGTGCCACCACCCAAATAAACTTCGCGGACACGTTCGTCGTTGCGAATCTCATCAACCGAACCATTCGCGATCAACTGACCCCGATTAAGCACCATCACACGGTGTGCATGGGCGAAGACAACATCCATATCGTGCTCTGTAAACAATACGCTGACGCCGCGACTTTCAACAATTTGTGCCGTGAGTTCCATCAACGCAATCCGTTCGGCAGGGGCCATTCCGGCAGTCGGTTCATCCATAAGCAAAAGCATTGGATCATGTGCCAAAGCGATCGCCAGCTCCAAGCGCTTTAGATCACCGTAAGCCAAGACGGCACAATGCCGTTCTGATTGGTTTTGCATGCCAACAAGCGCCAAAAGGTCCATCGCTTGATCACGGTACATTTGGTGCGCACGTGGTAGCAGGGAATAGATCTTGCGATAATGCGAGATGAGCGCCATTTGCACATTCTCGATCACAGTCATCGATGCATAGGTTCCTGTTATCTGGAACGTGCGCCCGACGCCAAGTCGCCAAATCTGGCGTGGTTTCAGCCCTGCTAGGTTTTTGCCATTCAGCTTTACAGTGCCAGACGACATTTTAAGCTGTCCCATAAGCATATTGAAACAAGTGCTTTTACCTGCACCGTTGGGACCGATCAGCGCCAGCAACTCGCCTTTTTGCAACTCAAACGACACGTTATCCACCGCTTGGATCGCACCGAAGGCTTTGCTTAGGCCTTGGACCTGAAGAACTGCGTTCATACTGGATCCTCCCGCTTCATCAGGCCGATCTTTTCGGCCCATTTGCGCAAGGTGCCTGCGATCCCGTCCGGCGCGACGATCACCACGAAGATGATCAGTAAACCCAGCAAAAGCCGCCAGTATTCGAACCGCGTGATGTAATCCTTTGCCCCTTCCAACGCAGCGCCACCAACGACGCCGCCTGCAAGAGTTTTGACGCCACCCAGAAAGACCACGATCAGCGCATCAAAACTGCGCGCGATTTCCAACTCGTTCGGAAAAATAGACCCCTTGGAGAAAACGAAAAGCCCCCCTGCTATTCCCGCCATCGCACCTGCAAAACCAAAGGCAACCCATTGCACATGTTTGGTGTTGATGCCTGTCGCTTCCGCTTGGCGCTGACTGTCTCGCGCGGCGCGCAAGGCATAGCCAAAAGGCGAATGCGCGGTGTGGCGCAACAGAATGATACCGCCAATACAAAGCGCCATCGCTAGGTAATAGAAGGTCGTCGTGCCGGACGCCCATTCAGACGGCCAAATATCAACAAGCCCATCATCGCCGCCCGTGAAGTCGCCCCACTGAAACACCAGCGACCAAAGAAGTTGCGCGAACGCCAACGTAAGCATAGCAAAGTAAACACCTGTCAGACGCAAACAGACCCAACCGAAAATGATCGCGGTGAGTCCCGCCGCCAGAGGCGCAAGGATCAACGCAAGCTCCATAGGCGTGCCTGCGTAAGTCACCAGCAAAGCCGCTGCATAGGCTCCACCGCCAAAGTAAGCTGCATGACCAAAGGATACGAGACCGCCTAGCCCCAGTAAGAAATGCAACGAGGCTGCGAAAAGACAGAAAATCGCGATATCTGTCAGGAGAACAAGGACAAAGCTGTCACCCACAAACGGCAAGATAGCGAGCCCCAAGAGCCCTGCCAGTACAATCATCCGGGCCGTTTGCCCAGCAGGTTTAATCGGTCGTTCGGGTTCGCCGACTTGCCCATGCTCGCCTGCAACTTCCTCGCGACCGAACAAACCGAAAGGTCGAAAGATGAGCACCACGACCATAACCACAAACATAAGGGCGAGTGTGGATTGCGGCAGGTAGTTTACGCCAAAGACGTTCAGCACGGAAATGAGAACAGCCGCCACATAAGCCCCTGGAAGCGATCCCATACCACCAATCACAACCACAACAAAAATTGCGCTGAGAATATTGAAATCCATCAATAAATCAGCGCCGCCTTTGGGCAATTGCACGGCACCGCCAAGACCTGCAAGCGCACACCCAAGAAAGAAAACACCCGTGAACAGCCATGCTTGGTTCACGCCAAGCGCACCAACCATTTCACGATCCTGCGTCGCAGCACGCACCAAAATGCCTGTGCGCGTTTTGGTAATAAGCCACCAAAGCGCAAAGGCTACAAAGGGCGTCAATGCGATCAGCGCCAGATCATATCTTGGCACGGGTTCCCCCATGATCCGGATGATCCCTTTTAAACCGGGGGCGCGGGGTCCAAGGAAATCGTCGGCCCCCCAAATCAGAAGCGTTAGGTCCTGAATGACAAGTATGACACCGAAAGTGGCAACCAATTGGAACAACTCTGGCGCTTTGTAAACAGGGCGCAAGACAAGGATTTCGACGATCACACCAATAACCCCGACAACTAGTCCGGCCAAGAGGATCGACGTCCAGAACCCCCACGCGCCAGGCAACAGTTGCATGAACGAATAGCCAACGTATGCGCCAAGCATATAGAATGAACCGTGGGCAAAATTGACAATTCTCGTGACGCCAAAGATCAGCGATAAGCCTGAAGCAACCATGAAAAGTGCGCTTGCATTTGCAAGTCCGGTCAGGAGTTGCGCAATGAAAAAACCCATGGGTCATCCTTGTCGTGTAGGAAAGAACGGCCCACGTTTTGTGGGCCGTGTTTCGAATTTTCTAGAAAACCCGCGCGCTTAATTACCCGAACCGCGCAGCTGCAAGACTTCCTCATCTGGCAAGGTGTAATCAGCGCCATCCTTATAGACCCAGTCCACCATAGTGCCCTTGCCGTCCTTCAGTGCGATCTTGCCAACGTAAGCACCCATAGTTGCCTGATGGTCAATCGCGCGGAATGTGATGTCGCCGACAGGCGTGCTTATAGGCACGTCGGCAAACGCCGCTCGGATTGCCTCGCTATCGGTTGATCCTGCCTTTTCCAGCACCGCTGCGATAGATTGCACAGTCATATAACCGACAAGCGATCCAATCCGCGGATGATCATCATATTTCGCCATATAAGCGTCGATAAACGTCTTGCCCGGCCCATCCGTGATTTCGGCCCAAGGATAGCCTGTAACTGTCCAGCCTTCTGGCGCTTCATCGCCCAAAGGATCAAGATACTCGGGTTCACCAGACAATAGGCCATAGACTTCACGACCTTCGAACAAACCACGTGTCCCGCCTTCGCGCACAAACTTGGCCAAGTCCCCACCAAAAGTCACATTGTAGATCGCGTCAGGCTTGGCGCGTTCAATCGCTTGCGCTTCCGCACCCGCATCGATTTTGAAAAGCGCTGGCCATTGCTCTGCCACGAACTCGACGTCCGGCTTCAACGCGGTCAGTGCCTTTTTGAACGCGGCAACCGCATCTTTACCGTATGCATAGTTCGGTGCGATGGTTGCATAACGGATCGCATCGGTTTTGGCAGCTTCTTCTGCCAACATCGCTGCTTGCATATACGTCGAGGACCGCAAGCGGAAAGTGTAGTCATTGCCCTTGGACCATGTAATCGCGTCGGCCAAAGGCTCTGAGGCGAGGTAGACATATTTCTTCTCAGCCGCGAGCGAGCTAATGGCAAGACCGACGTTAGACAGGATCGTTCCTGTCAACATGACAGCCCCATCGCGCGTCATCAATTCTTCAGCGATTTTCACTGCTTCGCCTGGCTTGCCTTGATCATCGCGGAAGATAAATTCCAGCGGCTTACCAAGCACACCGCCCGACGCATTCACTTCCTCAAGCGCCAGCTCGATACCCAGCTTATAGGGCCCTGCAAAGGCCGCCATACGTTTGTAGTGATTGATCTCGCCAATCTTGATCGTCTCTTGCGCGAGTGCTGGCAAGCCGACAGCCGCAATCGCAGCTGCGCCTACCAAGCTTTTCAAAAATGTTTTTCTTTTCATGGTGGTCCCTCTTCTTGTTGGTTCGACCCGCAACAGTCTTAGTCGTGCTGCACAAAGGTCGGATGAAGCGGCGCACCGAGATCTTCGGTCGCCTCTAGCTCGACAAGGTCGCGTATTCTTTTGCGATACACGTTAGGCCCTTTGTCGATGGCAATTCTAATGGGTTTACGTTTTTGCAGGCGTTGCTCTTCAACATGGATCGCCTCAAGCACGTCTTTGTCTTCGGCAAAGGCAATGCGGAACATCGCGTCCATCTGCTCTGATGCTGCCTCGTCGCCAACGGCCGTGTTGCGTAGGTGCATCCAGTGATCAATCGTATAGTCTTCGGTCACGGGCGTCACGAAGTGCAGCGCAAAGATGCGCACGCCTTTGTCGCGCTCGTCCTCTGCCAAGCCTGCCTCAACCGCGGCACTGCCAAAGTCGATCACAGCCGTACTAGGCAGATGCAAATAATAGTAATGCCAGCGATCCACGTTGCCGTTAAAACCACCAAAGTTCTGGAAAAACCCAACAGGCGGCGCGTCTTTGATCCAGCGCCACGCCAGGATTACATCCCCCGAGGTCGAGACATGCACCGGCACATTTTCCGATGCTGCACTGCCAAGGGTCGTGGGATGCACAAAACTTACGTGCGCGGGGTCCACAAGGTTCTCGGCCACATTCAGATAATTCGCTTTTAAATGCAGCCCATCGCCGTGATGCGCATGCCAATTGGGGTCGGAAAATTCCGGCATATCAAATACTGCAGTGTCAGCTGCCAAAGCGGCTTCACCCGGCCAAACCCAGACAATACCGTGCGCTTCGTGGACGGGAAAAGTGTCAACATAGGCAGAGGCTGGCAAATTGTCTTGCCCGGGCACTCGAACACATTTGCCATCCGCGCCAAAGGTCATGCCGTGATAGCCACATTGCACCGTATCGCCAATGCGTTTGCCCTTAGAGAGCGGTAAAAGCCGATGCGGACAGCGATCTTCCAATGCGACAATACTGCCATCGGATGCCCGGAACATCACCATATTCTGTTCGGTTATCGTGATTGCACGCAGATCTTCGCCAAAGTCTTTAGACCAACCAGCAACATACCACGCATTGCGCACAAACGGCATTTTCAGCATTCCTTCGATCTGGATCCACAGAGTCATTCGGCACCATTAACTTGTTCGTTGTCAAACAATTTTTACGTGCTTATTCTTGGCCCAAGCGGGGGATCATAGCGAATGCACGGAAATAAAGCGGTCTGCCAAGACATCAACGCATATGTGCTGGAAGACCAAATCGGTTTTCGTTTGCGCTTGGCCAACCAAAAACACTTGGAGCTTTTCGCAAGCATGTTGCCAGAAGCGACACCAACACAATTCGCAATCCTAGCACGCTTGCATGCAGACGGTCCTTTGTCGCAGAATTTGTTAGGGCGGCGCGTTGGTATGGACGCGGCCACGACCAAAGGTGTTGTAGATCGTTTACGCGCCAAAGGATGGGTGCAAAGCGCCGCATCAAAAACCGATCTACGGCGACTTGAGATATCGTTAACATCCGAAGGGCGCGCCTTTGCGCATCGCGCGATTCACACCGCACAGATGATTTCTGCTAAGACCACATCAAACCTGACCGCGCGCGAAACTGAGCGATTGCTAGACCTACTTGCCAAGCTCTAAGCACTTATCGCAAACCGTCTTCACCAACTGCATCCTCATGGGTCAAGCCACCGACACGCGGCAAGGGTCGGCCACTATCCGTGACCGCGACGGCAACCATGATTTCATTGGCACGCGGCGCATCATTTATCCGCACTTCTATCCCGTCAAAGTGAGACCGCACATAAGCCGCATCTTTGTGCCCTAGTGGTACGTCCAAATCCTGCCCTGGCCCGCCCATTTTCTTGGACGACGCCACAAGGGCGGCCCCTTTTTCAACTTCTTTGCGCAGCGGTGCGCCCATTTTCGGGTGCAGTAATGCAGCAGCATGTTCCAGCTCCCCATTCTCGCCGACCATCGCGGCTTTGCCATAGCTTTCGGCCTGAGCAGGTGTAATGCCCAGCGCATCGACACAGCGTTTTCCAAGCGTTGCGCCAAGCTCAGCGCCGATATCCATCAAAGGCGTAAGGTCTTCGGTATACCCGCCTGCAAACGGGTTCGCGATGACCGCTACAGCGACGGCTTTTCGTGTTGCTGGCAAAATTTCACGCCCTGCTTCACGGTGCGTTTCCTCAACCCAAACCGCGATCTTTCGAATGTCAGCGCTCATCGCAAACCATCCTCCCCTTTAATATCTTTTGCCGCCAATCCACCTGCGCGATCATGCACACGCGCGCCCGAGCTCATCACCAGAACAAAAGCCAACTCATTGGCGCGTGGCGCGTCGTTCATACCCACTTCCATCGCATCGAAATGCCCGCGCACATAAGACGCATCAATATGGGTGATCGGCACATCCAGTCGCACTCCGGCGGCACCCACTTTTTTGGTGGAAGGAACGATTGCCTTTGCCCCGCCCAAAAGTTCGCGCATCGCATATCCGCCCGGCGCATGCCAAAGCGCGCCGTGCTCTAGCTCACCCGCGGTCCCGACAATAGACCCTTTGCCATAGCCTTCAATCAACGCGGCATCCCCGCCCAGCGCATCAATCAGTTTTTGCGCCATCTGAAGCCCCAAAGGTTTCAAGTCTTCCATGAAAGGTTGAATGTCCTCGACGTAGCGCCCCGCATAAGGGTTCGCGATGACAGCAATCACAGCCCCGCGTTTTTGCGGCACGTTGGCGCGCGGACCCCCTTCGTGAAAAACTTCTTCGACGACCGTCGCAATTTTGCGGATCTCTACGTCAGGCATGTTCCAGCACCTTTTCCATGTTCACCTCTATTTGTTGACTTTGACCGCGCAAATGCAAGCTGGCCGCATGAATGAGCCCTTCGGATTGCATATTGTGGGCCTTTTGCGCGCCAGCACGCAACGCTTGAGCAATGTCGTGATCGTCCAAATGGCCAACCTGCGTCACGACCAAATGCGCCCCTAGGTCACTATCTTCGCGTATGTCTTTGGCAGGGCAACGCGCAATTGCAGGATGGTTTGGCAAATCGACAGCCCCCGCAATCAAAGTTGCAGCAACATCCGCAGAACTTGCTGTTTCACCAAGAACTGTCACGCTGTCCGCGATGCCGAAAGACAAGCTGCGCCCCCCTTGCCCGCTTGTCGCGATCCCACGGATTGGGCTATCCGCGGTTAGAGTGATTTTCCCGAGGGCACGGACGTCGAGACTTGCCATTGCGACGTCAAACGTCGCGCGGCCGGTAAGATGAAGCGCAATATCACCACCGTTATTGACGTAAGCGCGCGTCAAGTTCGTGGCGTCACACATGGCTTGAAGCACCGTTTCGGCAACAGCCCCAGCCACAGCGGCCATCGGGCTTACAAAACCTTGGTGTCTTTGCACCGCACACCACATTTTTTGCGCGATCTGCCTTTGGGGCCTAGGGCCTTTCGAAAGACGCAGTAGGTCGATTTCATCCATCAACTCTGCAAGCACTGACCCCAAACGCGCCTCTGCCGCAGCGAAGGCAACCGCTTGATCCCCGTCAGCCCCAATCACCAAATCAATTGGCCCATGTTGCAGATGAAGGCGATCCCCGCTCAGAGAGGCACGTTGAACACCGATCATCCGTGTCCCTCGCGCTTGTTCTTTTGGGCCGAATGCGGGTCTGGCTGCAGCCGTGCTGGAGACACTTTTCGCACGCTTTCGCTGATCACAGCCGCAGCATCTTGGATATGATCCATATGACCGCCAAGTGCTGCGTAGTCTTCGCGGCGCAATGTGAACTCAATCGGGGCAACCAAAGCGGGTGTCGGCACGTAGCCAAAAGAATTGGTCGGCATATCCATCACATCGACCATCACTGTGATCCCCCCTCCAGGCCAAACATAGGCCTGCGCCCCACCACAAGACACATAAGTCAGCGCGTTTTTCACTGAACGTGTCAGACGTACCGGGTTTTCTGTAACGCCTGCACGCAGACTTCCCCCAGCACCGCCCATAAAGAGAACCGAACACAAGGAGGGTTCACAGTTTTCGGCAATACGGTCGGCGCTGGCGCGCAGGGCATCCGAAATTTCAGCGATTTGTGGAACCAAGTCCTCGTCAAGCTCGTAGTAGGCCCATTGTTCTCCTGTTGTAGAAACCATGAGCAATCGCAGTCCCGGCCAAGCCTTTTTGGCATCTGCTGGCTTCAAGATTGTTAACGGATCTTCAATGTCAGTGCCGCCCCATCCTGTTCCCGGTTCAGCAACCTGAAAGTAGCGTCCGGGTGTTGAACGACGGCCTTTGATTTTAATACCAGAGGCGCGTATGTCCAGCTGCTTGCCAGCTTCATGTTCCGTCAGCACACCTGTGATATGATCATCCACAACGATCACCTCATCAACATGCGGCTGCCATTGTTTTGCAAACATTCCGATCGTTGCTGAACCACAGCCCACACGCATTAGCTTTTCGGGTGTGCCGTTTACGACGGGGGCCTTTCCAGCTTGCACGACAATCTCTGCGCCCTCATCAATTTGCATCGTGACAGCTTCGCGATTGCACAGGTTCATCAAAGCGTCACAAGTCACGCGACCTTCAGACTTGGTTCCGCCAGTCAGATGTTCGACCCCACCGAGTGACAGCATTTTCGAGCCATATTCAGAGGTCATCACATGCCCAATTGCTTCCCCTTTGACGCGCACAACTGCGCGTTCGTGGCCGATGAAACGGTCGGTGTCGATCTTCACTTTGACGCCGCAATAGGAATAGATGCCTTCAGTCACGACCGTCACCATATCCGCGCCGTCTACGTCTTGGGACACAATGAAAGGGGCCGGTTTGTAATCGGGATAAGTTGTTCCTGCCCCTACAGCCGTCACAAAGGTCCGTTTGCCTTGGAACACGTCCCCATCCCAGTCGCGCGGGTTATCGCCTTGATCTAGGAAAGCGACCGCAGGTGCGCCACGCTCAATCACCGTTAGCGGATCAAGACGCACCAACTTGCCCCCGTGGTTGGCATAGCGATCACACGCCCCTGCTTTACCCTCAGCCATGAAACACATCACAGGACACGCATCACAGCGGATTTTCTCTGGCTTTGCGCGGCTGAGGTCTTGGGCGTCGTCAGGCATATCCAGCCTCCTTCAAAGCAGCGCGCACACGATGCGGCAAGGCAGGAACGTGACGCAAACGAATGCCACAAGCGAAATGAACCGCGTTCAAGATCGCAGGGGCCGTCGGGATCAAAGCGTGTTCGCCCAACCCCTTTGCACCATATGGACCATGGGCATCAGGCTCTTCGATAATGATCGTCTCGATTGGCGGAACGTCCCCGATTGTTGGGATCAGATAATCATGCAAATTATTCGTGCGTCCGGGAATATACTCTTCCATCAACGCCATCCCAAGTCCTTGGGCTACGCCGCCTTGCACTTGCCCTTCAACCAACAATGGATTGATCGCTTGGCCAACATCATGGGCTGCAACGAAATTCACCGGCGTGATGGTGCCCAGCTTTGTGTCGACTTCCACAACCGCTAAATGGGCCGCATAGCCAAACTGCGCATAAGGAACACCTTGACCGTTTTCATCCAGCGGTTCGGTTGGGGGATCATAGCTAGCCACAGCGCGCATGACATAACCATCTTCGCCCACATCCATGCAAGACAGATCAATCGCATGTCCGCCGCTGATTTCTGCAACGCCGTTGCTTAGCGATATCTCTGCATCTTCAGCGGCGTTGACCAAGGTCAGTAGCTGACGGCGCAGGCTTTCACCCGACAGTTTTGCTGCGTTCCCTGTTACAAATGTTTGACGCGACGCCGATGTTTTACCCGCATCAGGCGTGACATCTGTATCTGGTCCCACAAGGCTGACCTGATCCACAGCGACACCAAAGGCTTGCGCAAAGATCTGGGTGATCACAGTGTTGGAGCCTTGGCCGATGTCCACAGCCCCTTGATGCAAAACAAGCGTGCCGTCACCGCTAAGTCCGCATTTTATCGTCGAAGGATTCGCCATTGATGTGTTGCCGCATCCATACCAGCCTGCCGCCACGCCAACCCCGCGTTTAAGCGTGCTTGAGCTTTCATTGAAGACCGTGCACTCCGCCTTTTGCATCTCCCACATTGGCCGCAAGGCTTGCAGGCAAGCTTTCACACCAACGCCCTGTTCGAAGACTTGGCCCGAGACTGTTGCCAAGCCATTGTCCAGCGCGTTCAAAACCCGAAAATCAAGCGGGTCCATTTCAATTGCCGCAGCCAACTCATCAAACAACGTCTCTTGTGCGATGGCGGACTGAGGGACTCCGAAACCACGAAATGCACCGGCTGGAGGACAATGGGTGTAGACCCCTTTAGACTGCGCACGGTAGTGCGGAATACGGTAAGGTCCCGATGCATGTAGTGGCACACGGGTCGCAACGGTTGGCCCCCAACTTGCGTAAGCGCCTGTATTGAAATCACCGTCAAAGCGAAGTCCGGTTAGCATCCCGTCTTTGCGCACACCGCCTTTGATCGTGATGCGACCAGGATGGCGTTTGGTCGAACTCGCCATGCTTTCAACCCGCGAATACGCCATGCGCACGGGATGTCCTGTCAGCATCGCCCCAAGGCAAACAAACGGATGCACCGTCAGATCAAGCTTGGACCCAAAACCTCCGCCGACAGCCGTTGGCACAATGCGAATATCATCTTGCTTAACCGCAAGAATAGCTGCCAGTGCGTCTTGGTTCATCACCGGGCTTTGCGTACACACATGCAAATGCAGACGACCATCGACCATTTCAGCAAAGCCTGCTTCTGGTTCGATATAGGCGTGTTCAACAAATGAAGTTTCGAAATCCGCACTCAGCACAACGTCGGCCTGTGCTAAACCTTCATCAATATCTCCGTGCGCTACAAAACCACCGCACATCACATTGTTTTCAGCCTTGGAATGCAGTTGCGGTGCGCCCTTTTCCTGCGCCGCTTTTACATCCTGAACCGCTTTAAGCTCATGCCAAGTGATCGGAAATGTCTTTATATCATATGCTGCAATAGTTTCTGGCTCACCAATCAATGCAGCGACGGCCTCCCCTTTGAAACGTGTCTCCGTCTCAGCAAAAACAGGTTGGTCAACAAAACCCGGAATTGTTCCAAAGAGGTTCGTGCCGGGAATGTCTTTAGCCGTCAGAACCGCTTCGATTCCAGTGTGCGCCCGCAGGCTATCCAGATCACCGAAATCAAATCCTGCTCGCGCAAATGGCGAACGGATCACCAAAACGACCAAAGCACCTTTAGGCGCAACGTCATCGCCAAAACGCTCGGATCCATCAACTTTTCTTAGCGCATCAAGCCGCGCGATCGGATCACCGACAGCCCCTTTTGAGATTGCTGGACTTGCGTCTACCCCCAAGGCAACCACAGCATCAATAATCTTGCGATATCCGGTGCAACGACACAAAACACCGCCCAGCGCGTCCTTGACTTGCTCTTCATTCGGCTTTGGCACGGCTTGCAACAAGGCGGCTGCGCTTACGATCATGCCGGGTGTGCATATTCCGCATTGTGCGGCTTGGTGTGCGGTAAAGCTGTCTTGCAAACGTTGCAATAAATCCGGCGCGACACCGCGTAAGGTTTGAACCTCTCGTCCTTTCACTTGGGCCGTCGATGTCAAACACGCACAGACCGGCGCACCATCAATCAAAACCGTGCACGCCCCACAATCGCCCGCGTTGCACCCAATCTTTACGTCTTTGGCGTCAAGCTCTTCGCGCAGAACAACGCTTAATCGCTGATGGCCTTGGGCCCTACTTTGAACACGCGCTCCGTTCAGCGTGAAACCAATTAATTCTTTCGCGCGGGTCTTATACATGCGCCGCCTCCAGCAAAGCCCGCGTGATCAGCGAGGCCACAACATCAAGGCGATATGCAGCTGATCCGCGCACATCATCTATCGGTGACAGAGCAGAAAAATCGGCGGATGCAACGATACGCTCTACGTCGGCTAGCGGATAGCAATCCAAAGCAGTCTCCAGCTTCTGAAGGCGCTTCGCAACTGGGGAACACGATCCAACCGCGATGCGTACATCTCTTAGCGTACCATGATAAACCTCGCACGACACCGCTACCATTGCGATAGAGATCACCAAATATTTGCGCGCACCTAACTTTACGAACGCGCTTTTGCGGGTCTTTGACATGTCGGGGATCAAAATCGCTGTAACCAGTTCGCCTTGCTTCAAGTCGACATTGCGCACACCGGAAATAAAGTCGCGCAACGGAACAATCCGTGTTGATTCCGACGACCGCACCTCAACCGATGCATCCAGCGTGAGCAAAGGTGGCACGCCGTCGGCTGCGGGCGAGGCATTGCAAATGTTACCAGCAATCGTGCCCGCGTTTTGGATTTGTACGGATCCCACGTCGCGCGCCGCGGCTTTCAAACCGTCGAAGGCCCGAGGAAGCTCCGCGTCGATCAGATCACTCCACGTACTTGCCGCAGCAATTCGCCAGCCATTAGGACCATGCTCGATCCCGCGCAAATCCTGAATGCGCGTCAAATCAAGCATATCGCAATCGATCGGCGTCTCGCCCTGCGCGGGATACCAATCGGTCCCACCAGCAATGATGCTTGGCCCCTTGGCATTCAGCACAGCCAAAGCCTCATCCAAAGAAGTCGGTGACAAATACTCCAAACAGCCCTCCCAAAAACCAATGCAAATATTGTTTGTACACGAATAGGATATCCCGAAGAGGATTCTGTCAAATCCTTTCCGCTGCCCCCTTGATTGGAACACTGCATCTGTTAGCGTTCAAATGAATTTGAAAGGAACCCTCATGTCTGATGCTCCGCAAAAACTTGTCATTCGCAACATTGGTCTGATGCTGTCAGGCAAAATGGAAGACCCGATTTACGAAGGGGATTGCATCATTGCCTTTGCTGGCAAGATTTCAGAATGGGGTTACGAGAAGGACATGAATCTAGAAGGTGCGGACACCGTGATTGATGCAAATGGTGTCACGCTTGCCCCCGGTTTGATTGACAGTCATATCCACCCAGTCATTGGCGACTACACCCCGCGTCAGCAGCAACTCCATTGGATCGACAGTACGTTACATGGTGGCGTCACCACGCTAATTTCCGCCGGCGAAGTGCATATGCCGGGGCGTCCCAAGGATGTCGTCGGCTTGAAAGCCATGGCGATTGCAGCGCAGCGTTGGTACGAAAATTTCCGCCCGTCCGGCATGAAAGTTCACGCAGGTGCACCCGTCATTGAACACGGCATGATCGAAGAAGATTTCAAAGACCTCGCCGATGCAGGCGTAACACTATTGGGTGAAGTCGGTCTGGGCACAGTCAAAGACGGTAAGACGGCCCAACAAATGGTCGGCTGGGCGCGCAAATACGGTATCCAAAGCACGATCCACACAGGCGGTCCGTCCATTCCGGGATCAGGGTTGATTGACGCAGACATGGTGATGGAGACCGGAACAGATGTGATCGGTCACATCAACGGCGGTCACTCTGCCCTGCCCGATGATCAGATCATTTGCTTGTGCGAAAGCTGTAAAGCCGCATTCGAGATCGTCCACAACGGCAACGAACGCGCAGCGGTTTTGACCGTGAACACTGCGCGCGAGTTGGGCAAACTGGACCAAGTGATCCTTGGCACCGATGGCCCAGCGGGATCAGGGGTGCAACCCTTGGGTATTCTGCGGATGATCGCGATGCTGTCTGCTTTCGGCAACGTCCCCGCTGAAATTGCGTTCTGTTTTGGCAATGGCAACACCTCGCGTCAGCGCAAGCTAGATACGGGTTTGATCGAAAAAGGCATGTGTGCCGATTTCGTATTGATGGATCAAGCACAACACGCCCCGGGAAAGAATATCTTGGAAAGCGTGCAATTGGGCAATCTTCCCGGCGTCGGCATGACGGTGATTGATGGTGTTGTCTGTTCCGGTCGCAGCAGAAACACGCCGCCAGCCTATCGTTTGCCACAGGTCGTGTAAGCCACCTACTCGTTTAAGTTTTACACATTCACCTTTCTCCCATAGTGCGGTCCTAAGGCAAAACGTACAAACCTTAGGACGCTAAAAATGGCTGCAACGCGCGAGTATGATCTGACGACCGGCCCGATGGCCGATCATTTTCGCAGACTTGCGATCCCTGCTGCTCTGGGGATGCTGTTCACAACCCTTTACAATGTTGTCGACGTGTACTTCGCAGGGCAACTTGGCACTCAGGCACAAGCAGGTCTAGCCATTGGCTTTCAAGCCTTCTTCATTCTCATCGCGGTTGCGTTCGGCCTGTCCTCTGCCATGTCCGCCCTCGTCGGCAATGCGCGCGGTGCCAAGGATAATCGTGCTGCACGCAGATTGGCCGCACAAGGTTTGGCCTTTGCGTTCATCGCCACGATTGTTCTGATGATCTTTGCTGTATGGTTCGGCCCGCGCGCCATCGCGCTCATCTCGGAACCGGGTGAATATCGTGATGCCGCAACAGGTTACTTCTACTGGCTCATTGCCGCGCTTCCTGGCTTTATACTCGCCTTCTCGGCAAACGGTATTTTGCAAGCGCATGGCGATAGCGTCACATTGCAACGCGGTCAGATGGTGGCGTTTTTCGCCAATATCGCCCTGAACCCCTTGTTCATCTACGGTATTCCCGGCGTGATCCCGGGCATGGGCTTTAACGGCATCGCCTTTGCCACGATCCTTAGTCAGACCGGTGTCATGATCTGGATTTTGCGAACCGTCATGCGTTTGGAGATCATGCAAGAGGTTGAGCTGCGCCACATTCGCCTTGAATGGGCAACTGTCAAAGAAATCACGGCACAAATGCTACCCACAACAACCGCCATGATGGTGATGTTTATCTCTGGTTTCGTTGTGCAATATGCGCTGAAGGATTTCGGCGAAGAGGCGATTGCAGCCTACGGGATCGCGCTTCGGATCGAACAAATCTTGCTCTTGCCTGTGCTGGGTATGACGGGGGCTTTGCTACCTATCGCGGCACAAAATTATGGTGCAGGCGATCATCAACGTGTGCGTGAAGCGGTTTGGTTTTGCTGGAAGCTCGGCTTTGTTATGACGGCCCTTGCCGCCCCCGTCCTTTGGTTCGGTGGTGCGTTTGCGATGGGTCTGTTCACCGACGACACGCGCGTTATTCCGATTGGTCAAAGTTACCTGCGTGTCGATGGTTTTCTTTTCCCACTTTACATGATGCTTTTTGCTATCAACTCACTACTGCAAGCGCTGAAAAAACCTGTCTACACCCTATGGATCAGCCTGTACCGTCAGGGCTTTGGTGTGGCGTTTTTCATCTGGTTGCTGGTCTACTTAATAGGCATGGATGTCTGGGGCGTTTGGCTTGGTATCGGGGCCGCCGTCAGTTCAGGCTGGGCCATTGCAATCTGGCTTACTGTGCGCATTACCAAGGAAAAGATCGGCGGATTACGTGGGTAAACCGAATTCGTTCTAATGTAAGGAATTGATAATTTCTTGCACATCTTTGCGACGCCAAACCACTTGCAAGCGCGGTTCATCAGCTTGTTTGACCCGCAACAAATGTTCGGTTTTAAGGCCTGATAAACCAGAAAATGCATCAAATAGCGCGTCTGCACCTTCTGCACTGACAGGGATTTGCAATGTCGAACCCTGATCTGGAACCAGCAGCCAATGCGCAGGCTTGTCGCGCCCGTCAAGACTAAGCGCTGCAAGCTCGGAGATAGCAACAGCGCCACCGTTTAGAGGACCGTAGTAGGTCACTTGGCCTTCGATGACTTGCACAACCCCTTGTCCCCCGCCGCGTCCGCGAAAGCGACCCCGTTGAAGCCCTGCAAGTATCACGATAGCCGCAAGGCCCAAAAGAATAAGGGCAAGCGCGCGCATGATGCCAAAGGAACCAAATGCCCAAGCCGTCGCCAAAACCCCAAGGCCAAGACCAAACAGGACTTCGCGCCAACGCCAGATCGCAGCGCGCGCTTCGGGGCGCACAAAACTCATTGCGCCACCTTGGGCCAGTAATTGTGATAAAACGTCATGACCAATCCCCCAAGGACACTTGCCAGAGTGTAAGTGCTGCAACCGCCGCAGTGTCCGCGCGCAAGATGCGGGGGCCAAGACTGACCACATGGGCCTGCGGATGGACATGGAGGCGCGCGCGCTCGGCTGGTGAAAACCCACCTTCGGGACCGATCAGGATCGCCCATTGCCCACGCGACGCTGTCGCAAGTGACGTAGCGATTCCCAGCTCTGTTTCATCACAAAACATAATGCTGCGATCTTGTGGCCAGTTGTCCAACAAAGGGCTCAGCTTTTGCAACGCCGTTACCTCTGGCACAAAAGTGCCGCCACACTGTTCTGTCGCCTCGATCGCATGGGCTTGCAGGCGTTCTTGTTTGATCCGCTCGGAATTGGTGAAATCTGTTTGGACCGGGCAAATCTTGGCCGCGCCCATTTCAGTCGCTTTTTCTACAATGAAATCGGTGCGCGTCTTTTTGATAGGCGCAAAGCAAAGCCAAAGATCAGGCGGCATCTGTAGCGGTTTGGTTTGCACAGTGCATTGCAACATACCTTTGCGCTTGCCAGCCTCGATAATTTCGCCGCGCCATTCCCCGTCTTTTGAGTTAAACAAGGACACCGCACCGCCAACCCCTAGGCGCATCACGCCAAACAAATAATGCGCTTGCGGTTGTGACAAGGAAACGCAGTTTCCCTCGGCAAGCGGCTGGTCTACAAAAAGGCGAGTTTTAGCTGTCATGGATCCCTACATATGCAAGGTGCTTCACAAGAACCAGAGGGCGATGTGACGATTGCTGACGCGGTCACAGGCAACTGGGTGGATACCAAAGCGCCGTTTTGGCTGCGCCCCTACTTGCGCCTAAGCCGATTGGATCGCCCGATTGGTACTTGGCTGCTACTATTTCCCTGCTGGTGGGGCCTGTTGCTCGCCATGCTTTGGAGTGGTGAGGCAAGCTGGTTTGACGCTTGGATCTTCATTGGCTGTGCTATTGGCGCGACATTGATGCGTGGGGCGGGATGTACGTGGAACGATATTTCGGATCGCGACTTTGACGGCGCAGTAGAACGCACACGCAATCGACCGATCCCATCCGGGCAAGTCTCCGTGCGTCAAGCCTTGATCTGGATGGCGCTGCAAACTTTCATTTCACTTGGAATTTTACTGACATTCAATTGGGCAGCAATCGGGCTTGGTGTCTTATCTCTCCTGCCCGTGCTGGTTTATCCTTTTGCAAAACGCTTTACGTGGTGGCCTCAAGTTTTTCTGGGTCTTGCATTCAACTGGGGCGCATTGCTGGCTTGGACAGCCCACACAGGATCGCTCGGCTGGCCAGCGGTCACACTTTATGCTGCGGGCATAGCTTGGACGCTTTTCTATGATACGATCTATGCACATCAAGACATCGAAGATGATGCGCTTATTGGAATCAAAAGCACCGCCCGCTTGTTTGGGGATGCGACGCCACGATGGCTTTTGTATTTTCTGATCGCAAGTGTGACGCTCTTTTGTTTTGCGGTTGTGCAAAGCGTTGCGGGGCAATCCCCCTTCACGCTTATGATCGCACTTTGCGGAACTTGGGCCTTTGGGTGGCATTTGAATTGGCAATTGCGCAAATTCAACGCAGATGATCAGACCGAGCTTGTTACGCTTTTTCGATCAAATCGCGATGCAGGTTTACTGTCTGTGCTGTTTTTCGCCATTGCCATATTGCTGTGATTGAAACCTGTTGCGCCAAGGCGTATCACGCAAATGGGTTGAATAGTCTGGATGCCAATGCGTTTGTCTTCATACATCACTGTAGCGGCAACTTTCATAGGGGCTGGTGCGCTTTGCTTGGTCGCGGCCGGATTCGCGGTCACGCTTATTGAAGATACCACCAAAACGGCTGTACGCCGTGCTTTGGATAAAGAAAGCCTGACTTGGGCTGACGCAGACACTAACGGTTTACAGGTTTTCTTAATCGGTACGGCCCCATCAGAGGCTGAACGCTTTAAGGCCGTAAGCACCGCGGGTAGCATCGTTGATGCGGCGCGCGTGATTGACCAAACCGAAGTTGCGGATCGCGAAGCCTACGCACCCCCGCGCTTTTCCATCGAGATATTGCGCAACGATAGCGGCATTTCGTTGATCGGATTGATTCCTGAAAGCAGCTCTAGCGAAAACATGCGCGAAGACGTCAACGTACTGGCCTCTGGCGGTAAAGTCAGCGATCTTTTGGAAAGCGCGCAATACCCCGCCCCTGAAGGTTGGGAAGCTGCGATGGAGCTTGGCCTGAAAGCCCTGAACCTGCTGCCACGGTCCAAGATTTCAATTGATGCTGGCAACGTGACGATTACTGCAATGTCCGACAGCGAAGCCGAAAAACGCCGGTTCGAGCAAGCTTTACGTGGCTGGACATCTACACAGGTGGACCTGTCGTTGAACATTTCCGCTCCGCGTCCCGTGATCAGCCCGTTTACACTGCGCTTTATCATTGCTGACGGCAGCGCACGTTTTGATGCCTGTAGCGCAGATTCAGAAGCGGCGAGAGATACGATCCTTCAGGCAGCACGAAGCGCTGGTATGACCGCCGATAACGATTGCCGCATCGGTTTGGGTGTCCCTTCTCGACAATGGTCAAAGGCGGCATCTCTTTCGATAAACAAGCTTAGTGAACTTGGCGGTGGCTCAGTCACCTTTGCAGACGCAGACATCACATTGATCGCGGACGAAGGCACGGATCAATCGCTATTTGATCGTATTGTGGGCGAGCTGGAAACAGAACTTCCAGAAGTTTTCGCGCTTGAATCTGTGTTGCCCCAACAAGCCGACGCCAACCAAGGCCCACCAGAATTTATCGCGACACTTAGCCCCGAAGGCCAAGTGCAACTACGCGGTCGCGTTAATTCAGAACTTTCGCGTGAAACCGTCGACAGCTATGCGAAAGCACGTTTCGGATCAGCCGAGGTGTATACAGCATCGAGAGTCGATGAAACGCTACCGCGAGATTGGTCAGTTCGAATGCTGGCCGCGATTGAAACGCTTTCTATGCTTAAGAACGGATCTGTCACTGTTACTCCGGACGCAGTGCGTGTGTTTGGCGACACCGGTGTACCCACGGCAAAGTCTGACATCGCGCAACTGCTTGTTGAAAAGCTGGGCGATTCAAAAGACTTCACGATCGACGTCACATATAAGAAGAAGCTTGATCCTGTATTGGGTTTACCAACTGCATTGGAATGCGCCGAGCAGGTCACTGAAATCCAGAACGGCCGCAAGATCGCGTTTGAACCCGGCTCTGGCAATCTTGACGCCTCGGCTAAAAGTATTCTCGACGATATGGCAGAAATCTTGATTAAATGCCCTGAAGATATGCGCATGGAAATTGCTGGTTACACAGATAGCCAAGGTCGCGAAGTCATGAACCAGGAGCTAAGCCAAACCCGCGCGCAAGCGGTTCTGAACGCTCTACGTGAACGCCGTGTACTCACCTCTCGCTACGAGGCCAAAGGTTATGGCGAAGAGAACCCGATTGGCGACAACAGCACAGAAGCAGGACGCGAAGCCAACCGCCGTATTGAATTCAAACTTATTCTACCCGAGCCAACAGAAGACGTAACAACAACGCTTGAAGCTGCAGCGGAAACCGCGCAAGACAACGCGGAGCAGACAAGCGAAGAAGGGACAACCGATGAGCAGAACTGAGTTCGTCATCGCGACAGCAATTATTCTATTCGTCGCATTTTGCATGGGATGGTTTGCCAATTGGTTGATCCATCGCTTTACGCGCGTATCCAAATCCGATGTGGGTGAATTGGAACGCATGGCACAAGAGTTGCACGAAGCAGAAGAAACCCGTGATCAAGCCATCACATATCTTCAGCAACGCGAAGCTGAATTGACCAACCAGATTTCCCAGACCGAAGCCGAATTAAATGCGGCTATGGAAGGTCTGCGCGATGCGCGTCACGAGGCGGAAGAACTGCGCGCCTATATCGAGCGCGTTCAGCAAAGCCAGTAATATACACACAATTGTCTCGGCGTTTGCGCCTTTCAGCTAAGACGTCCAGCGCTTCAGCGCATCTTCGTCTTCTTGCTTGGATGCAACCCAATCTTCGCCCTGCGCACTTTGCTCCTTCTTCCAGAACGGCGCGCGCGATTTGAGATAATCCATCAGAAAATCCGCAGCTTCAAACGCATCTTTGCGATGCTTGGAGGCGGTGGCGACCATCATGATCTGTTCGTCAGGGTACAATGCCCCAAACCGGTGGATCACCAACACATCGCCTAAAGCCCAACGCGCCATCGCATCACTCGCAATCTTCTCAAGCGCGCGTTCAGTCATGCCAGGATAGTGTTCGATATCCATGCGTTCTAACAAACCGTCGTCCGAATTACGCACAACACCAGTAAAACTGACGATCGCGCCCATGTTTTTTTGCCCTTGGGTAAAGCAGTTTAGCTCTGCCCCGCTATCAAAAGGGGCTTCCTGCACCAATATTTTCAAAGGCTTATCCGCCTGTCATTGGTGGGAAAAAGGCAACTTCACGCGCGTTCACGATTGATGCGTCAAAGTCCGTCAGGTCTTGATCCACGGCAACGCGCAATGCGCTTAGGTCCGAAAAGGCGAGAGCATATCGTTCTTCTTTAGCGCGCAATTCGTGCACCAAATCCAAGACGGTTTGCGCTTGGGTTTCCATCGTTTCTTTAGGTAGCCCAATTCGTTCGCGTACCCAAGCAAAGTACAAAACGTCCATCATCCATCATCCTTCAAATGCGGAAGCGCTTTTCGGATATAATCCCATCCCGTGATCAGCGTCAGCGCAGCCGCAAGCCAAAGCAACCAAAGCCCCAAACGACCGGACCAAACCATACCTTGGTACTTCCAGCCAAGTCCCAGAACATCTTCTTCCTCTCCACTCAGGATTGCCTCAAACATTGCCTGATCCATGCCCCAAGCGGACATCCCCAGATAATGTTCAAAAACACCCTGACTGAACAGAACAGCAATTGCGATCATCTGGGCTGTGGTTTTCCACTTGGCCAGTTTCGTCACCTTCAACGTACCAGCAGTATCACCCAGAAATTCCCGCAAACCAGAAACGAAGACTTCGCGAAACAGGATCATTGTTGCGGGTAAAACCAGCCATGCGGACCATGACGAAAATCCGATGATAACCATCAAGGCAATTACAACCATCGCCTTATCAGCGATGGGGTCAAGCATGGCTCCTAGCTTGGTTTCTTGCTTCCAAGTGCGCGCAAGATAGCCATCAAGCCAATCCGTAAGCGCCGCCAAAACAAACAGGCACAGCGCAAACCAATCGGCATAAGGCCGCGTGAAATATAAAAACATCACAGCCACCCCAGGCGCGGCAAGCAACCGGAGCACAGTGAGCATATTCGGTATTGTCATATTCATGACCAATACCTAGGCGCTCCCCCAGACACCCGCAAGCCCGGTTGAAGGCAATGCTTATGGTTTACGTGGCGCTTTACGCATTGGTTTCGCATCCGGCCCTTTGCCGGCGCGTGTTTTCACCTTGTAAGGCTTGCTGTCACCGCTTTTCGGTTTGCCCGCAGCAGCTTTGACGCGCGCTTTGCGATCACCCATTGGTTTGGACGGATCCATTGCACCTTTACGACTCTTTGGTTTGGGTGCCGCCGAGGTCTTAGGCGCAACAGCGCCCGTCTCGACAGGACTTGGTGCACGTGGTGGCTTTGGTTTTGGCGTACCTGACTTTGCTGCATGCTTGGGCGGACGTGGATCGTTCTTGCCGAGCTTATCCGCCTTATAAGGCGATTTGCCCTTCGGCTTGTCGAATTTTGGCTTATCACCCTTTGGCTTGTCATAAGCTGGCTTGTCACCGCGTGGCTTGTCGTACTTTGGCTTGTCACCATAGCTTGGCTTGTCGCCGCGAGGTTTATCATGACGTGGCTTGTCACCACGCGGGCGATCCTCACGTGGACCCTTATTATAGGGCTTGCTGCCGCCATCCGCAGGCGGACCATTGGGCGATGCATCAAAGTCAGGCTTGCCTGGAAGCTCGGTCAAGCTTGCGCCCTGCTCAAGATTCATCCCTTCGCCAAGTTCTTTCTTCATGCGCTCAACGGCGGAGGTCTGCACCTCTACGAATGTCTCCTGATACTGTACGCGGATCGCACCAATATCGTCCTTGGAGATGTTCGCATTCCGGCACAGCATCGGCAGCAACCAACGTGGTTCTGCTTTATTCTTGCGCCCAACAGAGAGCGAGAACCAAGAGCTGGGTCCAAAATCGCGCGGTGCGCGAGGTTCACGTTTATCACGCTTGTCACGTGGTCCACTGTCTTTTACCTCGCCCAGCTGCTCTGGCGCGGAATGCTGCGCACGGTGCAGGCGCAAGAACGCTGCTGCAATTTGCTCGGGCTTGTACTGTGCCAAAAGCTTGCCCGCGAAGCTTGTCTCATCTTCGGTCAGTGCTTGGGTCCAAGTCTCATTGTTCAACATACGCTCTTCATCGCGCGCATTCACATCATCCGCAGACGGCGCATTGCTCCAATCCGCAGTCAGTTTGGCGAATTTCAACAAGCGTTCCGCTTTGGATTTCTGACGACCCGGTACGATCAATGCAGAGATACCCTTGCGCCCCGCGCGACCAGTCCGGCCAGAACGGTGCAGCAACGTTTCTCCGTTCGAAGGCAAATCTGCATGGATCACCAACTCAAGGTTTGGTAGATCAATCCCGCGCGCGGCCACATCCGTCGCCACACAAACCCGCGCGCGTCCGTCGCGCATCGCTTGCAAAGCGTGGGTGCGCTCGTTTTGAGACAATTCACCTGACAGCGACACAACCGAAAACCCCCGGTTCGAGAAACGTGCCGTCAAACGCGCAACCATGGCGCGGGTGTTCGCAAAAACGATCGCATTCTGCGCCTCATAATAGCGCAGCGTATTGATAATTGCATTTTCCGTGTCAGACGGTGCAACAGTCATGGCACGGTAGGTGATATCCGCGTGCTGCGGCCCCTCGCCAATGGTCTCAACCCGCTTGGTGTCCTTGCGCTGGTACTTTTGCGCCAGCTTTGCAATGCCGCGTGGAACAGTCGCCGAGAACATCAACGTGCGACGATCAGACGGTGTCGCATCCAGAATATATTCCAGATCTTCCGAGAAACCCATGTCGAGCATCTCGTCCGCTTCGTCTAGAACAACGGCACGCAAAGCGGATAAATCAATCGCGCCGCGCATGATATGATCGCGCAAACGGCCTGGTGTCGCGACGACAATATGCGCGCCGCGTTCTAACGCGCGACGTTCTGTGCGCGAATCCATTCCACCTACGGTAGAGGCCACGACGACACCCGCAGGTGCAAACAGCCAATCAAACTCACGTTTCACCTGCAAAGCCAACTCGCGCGTTGGAGCAATCACCAAAGCCAGCGGCGTGGCAGCACGCTCAAAACGTCCATTCTCTTCAAGTATAGTCGGCGCAATCGCAAGGCCGAAGGCCACTGTCTTGCCAGAGCCGGTCTGCGCAGAGACAAGCAAATCCTGATCCAAGAATTCAGGCTTGGACACTTCCACCTGTACGGGGGTTAGCGTCTCATAGCCTTTGGCGCTTAGCGCCTCATTCAGTGTCGGAATTACATTTAGAAAATCTGTCATTGCATACCTGTGGTTCGAACAAGCCCCGCGCATAAGCGCTTTAAGTTGATATGTATACCCCCCAAGCCTAAGCCAAGCCCAAGATGCCGCACCGCAGCAACTTCATCTTGCCCGTTAACCTCCGGGGTTTGGGGCAGCGCCCCAATCTGCCGCGTCAGCGGCTCATCAAGCATGCGCTCAAGCGCATTCAATCAGATCACCCGCGCTCGTGGAAATAATCGTAGATCACCTGTGCCAGAGCAGCGGAAATCCCATCAACCGCCTTAAGATCTGCTAGATTTGCCCGAGCTACGGCTTTCGCAGACCCGAAATGCGCCAGTAGAGCGCGCTTGCGGCCTGATCCAACGCCGGGCACATCATCCAGTGGCGTCGCTCCAATCGCCTTGCTACGTTTCGCGCGGTGCGTGCCAATCGCAAAGCGGTGTACTTCGTCGCGCATGCGTTGAATAAAATAGAGCACAGGATCATTGTGACGCAATGCAAAGGGGCGTTGGCCTGTACGATAGAATTCTTCTTTTCCTGCATCACGATCCACGCCTTTGGCGACACCGAGCATCGGAACATCTCCAACGCCCAGCTTTTCCATGATTTCGCGCACCGCGCTCACTTGGCCTGCACCGCCGTCAATCAATAACAAATCAGGCCAGTCGCCCTTCTCGCGATTAGGGTCTTCTTTGATCAATCGCTTGAAGCGGCGCGACAGCACCTCTTTCATCATGCCAAAGTCGTCGCCAGGTGTGAGGTCTTCACCCTTGATATTGAATTTACGATAAGCGTTCTTCACAAAGCCTTCCGGCCCCGCAACAATCATTCCGCCCACCGCATGCGCACCCTGAATATGCGAGTTATCGTATACTTCGATCCGCTGAGGCACTTTTTCCAATCCAAACGCTTCGGCAAGACCTTTCAAAAGTTTACCCTGCGCTTGTGTCTCGGCCATCCGCCGCGCCAGACTTTCACGGGCGTTACGAAGGGCACCATCCATGATCTCCGCTTTCTCACCGCGCTGCGGCACGACCAGATCGACCTTTTTACCCAGCTTTTGCGCCAAGGCGTCCAGCATCAGGTCATCATTGGCCAAAGCATGGCTTAACAAAATCTGACGTGGCGGATCTTTGGTGTCATAGAATTGCCCCAGAAACGCTTCCAGAACTTCCGCTTCATCCACGTCAGCAGTCAGGCGTGGATAATAATCCTTATTGCCCCAGTTTTGGTTGGCGCGGATAAAGAACACCTGCACACAGGCCTGCCCACCTTCCATATGAAGTGCGATGACATCGGCTTCGGACACGCCGCGCGGATTGATCCCCTGGGCGGTTTGCACTTGGGTCAATGCTTTGATCCGGTCGCGCAAGGCAGCTGCGCGTTCAAATTCCATTTCTTCGGACGCCTTGGCCATTTGACCAGCCAATTTTTCTTGAAGCTCGGTCGATTTGCCGGCCAAAAACCGTTCTGCATCGCGTACAGTTTCTGCGTAATCTGCTTCTGATATTTTTCCGACACAAGGCGCAGAGCAGCGCTTGATCTGGTGTTGCAAACAAGGTCGGGTGCGCACATCAAAGCTCGAGTCACTACAATCCCGCAACTGAAACGCCCGTTGCAACTGATTCAGCGTCCGATTGACCGCCCCTGCTGATGCGAAAGGACCGTAATAGGCCCCTTTCGCCTTCTTCGCGCCCCGATGCTTACCTATCATTGGATAGGCATGATCTTTGCTGACCAAAATGTTTGGGAAACTTTTGTCGTCGCGCAACAAGACGTTGTATTTGGGTTTAAGCTGTTTGATCAAATTTTGCTCAAGCAACAGGGCTTCGGTTTCTGTCTTCGTGGTCAGAAACATCATGCTTGTTGTTTGGGCGATCATTGTCTCGATCCGGCCAGAATGACCAGTCGTGCGCGCATAGTTGGACACCCTTGCGCGCAGGTTTCGTGCCTTACCAACGTACAGAACCCGACTTTGTTCATCCAACATACGATATACGCCGGGTGAGCTATCAAGCGTCTTTAAATAGGCTTGAATAACCTCTGCCCCTTTAGGGATCGGATCGGCCGCTGTTTGGGGTGTGTCATCCATGGATCAAGAATATGATTCTTCATCATTGCCTGCAATGGCACTCTGAGCAGGGCAAGAGAAAAGGCATCCACGATAACTGTGGATAACTCTGCGGATAATTTGCTCTGACACGTGATTTTCCCTTGCTTTTCGACCACTTCGAAGAAGTGCCTAAAAAACAGGCAGCGCAATAACTTACTGATTTAAATCACTAAAGATATTAACGGATTGTAAATTATTGAAAACATTAAACTAAAATTAACGCTTAGCCTGAGCCAAAGGGAGTCGTGCAAAACTTTTGCCTGGGTTGACTTTGGGGCAGGCTAACGCCGTGCGCAAAACGCCCCCTTTTCAAGCCTTAAAACAGAACCGAGGCAACGTAGACGACATAGGCAATCGAAAGGCCAATTCCCCATGCTCGCGTGATGTTCCACCGCCAGAAGACGAAAGGCAAAAGCAAGACAGACGCGCCAAGCATAACCCATAGATCAAACTGCAAAAATTCTGCTGCAACGGGAATTGGTCCAATCAACGCAGCGATACCAATGATTGCCAGAAGATTGAACATGTTCGATCCAATGACATTGCCCAAAGCCACGTCCGCCTGTCGGCGTAGCGCAGCCATGGTCGTTGTTGCAAGTTCTGGCAAAGACGTCCCAAGGGCGACAAGGGTCAGACCTATAACTGTCTCGCTCACCCCGTAGTCGCGCGCGATCAGCGACGCATTGTCGACCAGCAGATCAGCCCCTAGGGGCAAGCCGATCAGACCCAGCAGCAAGAACACAACAATTTGCCACCACGGCATATCGGGGTCCGCGCCCTCGACCTCTTCTTCATCTTCGGTCGCCGCCAAAGCCGCGCCTTTGCGGTGCTGATGCGCATCCCGAAATGCATCAACCAAGACATATGCTAGGGCAGCTAATAGAACCAACGCCTGCCAAGTGCCAAAGCTACCCGTGAAAGCCAAACCAATAAACAACACGGTTGCGAGCATCATGAAAACATAAGTTTTGCGCGTATTACACTCTGACGTGTGCAGCGTTGCCAAGATCGCAGGAAAGCCTAAGACCAGTAGAATATTCGCTGTGTTTGATCCCACCACGTTACCCATCGCAATATCTGGCTTGTTTTCCAAAACAGAGTTGATCGCGATCAAAAGCTCTGGTGCAGATGTGCCAAAGGCCACAATCGTAAGGCTGACGATCAAGGCTGGAATACCTACGCGCAGGCTTAGGTTGACAGCACCTTTAACCAGCGCATCCCCTGCCAATAGCAAGATAACCAATCCCAAAGCACACAGCAGCCAAGTCATCATGTGTTACCCTTTATCCTTACTGCACGCGCAAGGTCCGCGCCCGATCTTGAAACGCCCGCAGCGTTTACACTTGGCGTTTTGCAATTGCTTTTGGCCGGGGAACGTGAATTTCCCGAACATGGCCAGAACGCCCATGCCCACTAGAAAAAGTGTGACAATCTTGAAAATCACGTCACAGACCAAACCGCGCGAATTCAGCGCGCTCTTCTATTCCCGCCAATGCATCTGTCGCAATTTGCGCGCCGAAACGGCTCATGAAGCCACGTTTGGGACCATAGCGCTTGAACGTTACTTTGTCGCCAAAGCGCGCCTTCATCGCAGGCACCAGATGCGCGATTCCGTCAATCAGTCCTACATTTTTGGCGGCTTCACCGATCCAGATATCGCCCCTGAACAATTCACTGCCCTTATCAAGCTTTTCCCCACGGCGCTTTTGCACGTGGCGAATGAAGTTTGTATGAATTTGCTCCAGCATTCCCTTAACCCGAGCGACATCTTCAGCGGCTTCGGGTTTGAACGGGTCAAGCATGGATTTGGAGGTTCCAGCGGTATAAACGCGCCGCTCGATCCCTTGTTTGGCCAGAAAGACATGTGCGCCAAATCCAGCGGAAATGACCCCGATGGAGCCTAGAACAGAGCTTTCATCTGCGTATATCTCGTCCGCTGCCGCCGCAAGCCAATAGCCACCCGAGGCGGCCACGTCTTCAACAAAGGCGATAACGGGGATTTCTTTTTCCTCAGCCAATCGCCTGATCCGCGCGCCGATAAGCGAACTTTGCACAGGGCTGCCACCCGGCGAGTTGATCTGTAAAGCCACCGCATCCGGTTTGCCACGCGAAAAGGCTTTCTCAAGCACAGGTGCGAGCAATTGATCACTAAGAAGGCCACGCCCGCCCGTGCCAATCGTACCGGACAGACGCACAACCGCGACAACAGGCGCGGATTTCACAAATGGGATAAAGCGTTTCATCAAGCCGATGTAGATCGCCCGGGGGCGCGAAACAAGGAGCCAGACATATATAAAATAAACTCTCTCATTTACGAATGCGCCATCCGGTTTTGAATATCCACCAAACCGCAACCATGCACAGGGCTGTAAAACCAGCAATTGCCAGTAAACTCAGACCGATAGGCACATCCGCCATGCCAAAAAACGACCAGCGAAAGCCGGAAATCAAATAGACGACCGGATTAAACAAAGTGATCGTTTGCCAAATTGGCGGCAACATAGAGATGGAATAGAAAGACCCGCCCAGAAAGACCAAAGGCGTCACAACCAAAAGCGGGATTAACTGCAATTGCTCAAAATTTTGCGCCCATATACCGATGATGAAACCAAATAATGCAAAGCTGACGCAGGTAAGCACCATGAAGGCCATCATCGCAAAAGGATGTTGGATTTGCAGGTCGACGAACAGCGCGGAGGTCGCAAGAATGACAATCCCGATGAACAATGATTTGGTCGCCGCAGCCCCCACATAACCGACAACAATCTCTAAGAAATTCACGGGTGCCGATAGAAGTTCGTAAATCGTGCCAATGAATTTGGGAAAGTAAATTCCGAAAGACGCATTCGAAATCGCCTGCGTCATCACGCTAAGCATGATCAGACCCGGCACAATGAATGCGCCATAGCTGACGCCGTCCACTTGATCGATGCGACTGCCAATAGCCGCGCCGAAGACCACGAAATAAAGCGAGGTCGAGATGACAGGAGATATGAAACTTTGCATCAAAGTACGAAAGAAACGCGCCATTTCAAACACATAGATAGATCGAATAGCTTGCCAATTCATGCTGCGTCCTCCGCGACCAAACCGACGAAGATATCTTCAAGGCTGGATTGTTTGGTTTGTAAGTCGCGCATTGTTAGTCCTGCCTTCGCCAGATCTGCCAAAAGACTGGTGATCCCCGTGCGTTCGCCGCGCGTGTCATAGGTATACAGCAAAGCTTGCCCGTCTTGTACCAGATCAAGGTTGTAAGCACTCAGCGCATCAGGGACCGCATCAACTTGCGCAGTCAGATCAATCTGCAACTGTTTTTGCCCCATGCGCGTAAGCAAGGCTTGCTTTTCTTCGACCAAAAGCAACTCGCCCTTGGCGATCACGCCAATCCGATCGGCGATTGCTTCGGCTTCTTCAATGTAATGCGTGGTCAGAATAATCGTTGTGCCATTGGCCTTTAGCCCTGCCACGATTTCCCACATATCTTTGCGCAATTCCACATCCACGCCGGCTGTCGGTTCATCTAGAAAAAGCACCTCGGGTTCATGGCTTAGCGCTTTGGCAATCAAAACGCGGCGCTTCATCCCGCCGGACAATTCCATGATCCGGCTGTCTTTCTTGTCCCACAAAGACAGTTGGCGCAGAGTTTTCTCAAGATATGCGTCATTCTTCGGTTTGCCGAATAGCCCACGCGAGAAACGAACGGTATTGATCACGCGCTCAAACGGTTCAAGATTGATCTCTTGGGGCACAAGGCCGATCATCCGACGCGCTTCTCGATACCCTTGGACAATATCATGACCGCCCACGGTGACAGAGCCGCTGGTCCCTTCTGTGATCCCACAGATCGTTGAAATCAATGTAGTTTTTCCAGCACCATTAGGGCCCAATAGTGCCAGAATTTCGCCTTGCTCTATATCAAGGGTGACACCGCTCAAGGCTTCAAACCCGCCATCATATCGCTTGACCAAGTCACGCACGCACAAAATTGCTGTCATTGCTCTCTCCGCTAATCTGCCCTGACTATCTGCTTCGCAGCGCAGTCGCAAACAGGCTGGCACGATAGTCGTTTCCAAGATAGGGCTGTGGCATGAGCACGCGCGACTCCTCCTCACTTGGCATCCTGTTTATTTTAATCGGGATGGCTGCAATTTCCATGAACGACGTTCTGATCAAACAGTTATCTGGCAGCTATCCACTGCATCAGTTGGTGTTTACGCGATCTTTGATCGGGCTGCTTTTCTCGCTCGTCTTCCTGAAGTTGGAAGGGGGATGGTCGTTGTTGAAAACCAAGACGCCGGGCTTGCATCTGTTGCGCGCCTTGATGGTTGTTGTTTCGAACATGTCGTTTTTCGCTGCGATAGCGGTTCTGCCGTTGGCCGAAACCACCGCCCTGTTTTTTGTCGCGCCTTTGATGATTACGCTGCTGTCCATTCCAATTTTGGGTGAAAAAGTCGGGCCGATGCGATTATCCGCCGTCATGGTCGGCTTTATCGGCGTGTTGATCATGCAACGCCCTTGGCAAAGCATGGCGGATACGGATGTGAACCGCATCGTTCTTTTGTTGCCAGTATTGGCAGCGCTGACCTACGCGATCAATCAAGTCATGACCCGCAAACTTGGTGTCAGCAGCAAAGCATCTGCGATGGCTATCTACATCCAGGTTACGTTTATTCTTGTGTCCGCGGTGTTCTTTTTGGTCGCTGGCGACGGGCGTTATGCTGTTGATGCAGAAAACGGCGCAGTCATCTTTTTGCTGCGCGCATGGCAATGGCCGCTCGAAAACGACTGGCCTTTTATGATCGGCCTCGGATTCCTATCCGCCACAATTGGCTATTGCTTGGGTCAAGCCTACCGCGTCAGCAGCGCGGCGACGGTTGCCCCGTTTGAGTATGTCGGACTACCGCTGGCTGTATTTTGGGGCTTCGTGATATTTGGCGAACTGCCAGACTTCGCCGTCACTTTGGGAATTATCCTGATTATGGGCGCGGGATTGTTCGTTTTCTTACGCGAACGAATGCTCGCGAAGCGGATCACGCGCCCGACAAATATGCGCCGTTAAGCGCGCATATAGGCGTCAACCTTGGCCGCTTCATCAGCGCTTAAACGCAATCCAAGTTTGCTACGGCGCCACAAAACATCTTCACCGCTTAGCGCATACTCATGTGACTTAAGCCAGTCCAATTCTGCAGATGTGAGCGTCGCCCCAAAGTCGTCGCCTAGGTCCGCAGCCACCTTTGACTCACCTAGAATAACCCGTGCATCAGTTCCGTAAGCACGCACCAATCGACGCGCCCAATTTTCATCCAAGAATGTGTACTCACGCTGAAGCTCAGCGATCATCGTCGCAACTCCGTTCACTGGAAAATCCCCACCCGGCATCGCAACGCCTGCGGTCCAATCACCTTGCAACCCATCGAACTGCGTTCCAATTTTGGCCAAAGCACTTTCAGCCAAGCGACGATATGTTGTGATCTTGCCACCGAAAATATTCAGCAAGGGTGCCGCAACCGTATCAAGTTTTAGCGTGTAATCCCGCGTCAAAGCTGACGCATTTTCTGCCCCGTCATCATAAAGCGGACGCACACCTGAATAGGTCCAGACGATCTGATCCCGCGTCACTGGCGTTTTAAAATAGTTGGACGCGAATGTGCACAAATAGTCTTGCTCTTCAGGAGTACAGACAGGCTTTTCTGCTAGATCGGTATGATCTGCGTCAGTTGTACCGATTAAGGTAAAATCCCCCTCGTAGGGAATTGCAAAGATGATCCGACCGTCTTCCCCTTGGAAGAAATAGCATTTGTCGTGATCGTATAGTTTCGGCACAACAATATGCGACCCACGCACCAAACGAACACCTTCGCGACTATTTAATCCAAGAGTTCGATTCAATACGTCCCCGACCCAAGGTCCGGCCGCATTCACGATCATCTTCGCAGTGACCTCGCGTGTTTCACCGCTTGTTTGATCTTCAAGTGTCACAGTCCAGCTATCATCGCCGCGCACGACATTCACCACTTTAGTGCGCACCATAATGTCAGCGCCGCGCTTTTCAGCATCGCGCGCGTTCAGAACCACAAGACGTGAATCCTCAACCCAGCAATCAGAGTATTCATAAGCTTTTGCAAAGCGTTCTTGTAGCGGCGCGCCCTCTTTCGCTGTTCGCAGATCAAGCGTCGACGTCGCGGGTAGGAATTTGCGGCCTCCAAGAGTGTCATACAAAAACAGCCCGAAACGAATCAGCCACGCAGGACGGCGACCTTTCATCCAAGGCATCACAAAGCTAAGCAATTTAGAAGTTGGGGTCACACTCTCAAACCGCATGCCTTTGTGATAAGGCAGTACAAAGCGCATCGGCCACGAGATATGCGGCATCGCGCGCAACAGCGTTTCGCGTTCAATTAAGGCTTCGCGCACCAAGCGAATTTCAAAATATTCAAGATACCGCAGTCCGCCATGGAAAAGTTTGGTCGACGCACTGGATGTCGCCGAGGCAAGATCATTCATCTCTGCCAATCCAACGCGCAAGCCCCGCCCCGCAGCATCGCGGGCAATACCGCAGCCGTTGATGCCACCACCGATAATGAGCAGATCATAGTCCAAGTCGTCCGACATTAATTTTCCTTTAAGGTGACTCGCGAATTCTCGCTGGGTTTAGCGCAAACAATCGCACTCGGCCACCAAAGTGACATACCGTCAATTCACGTTACCAAAAGTGGCGTGAATTTTTTGTTTGTGTAATATGTAAATTCATATAGTTTTTAACATGAATCGTTGTAACTTCGGCTCGAACACAACACGCTGAACAAAACCGTGTTGCGACCCCAAAGGCCAGACCAAGCGAGCCATTGGTTTCGTGAATATGTTTGATAACAACGCTTAAATTCCGTAGCCTCAATGCTGCGAAAATAGGCCAGTCAATGGTCACACACGATCTTAGGGAGACAGATCACATGAGTAAATTCACCAATTTTTTAGCAAGCACCGCGCTTGCCATCACAACAGCAACTGGCGCATTTGCGGCTGACACGCTGACCATTTCCAATTGGCTGCCGCCGTCACATCCAGTTGTAACTGGCATGTTCACGCAGCTAAGCGACATGATTGGTGAAGCGACGAATGGCGAAGTTACAACCGAAGTGAAGAACGGACTTGCGTCCCCTCCGGCGCAGATGGACCTGATCCTTGATGGCGCAGCGGATATCGCTTTCCTGTTTCATGGCTATACACCTGGCCGTTTCGTTACGACAAAGATTGCCGAGATCCCCGGTTATACAGGCAGCGCCGAAGCAGCGTCTGTTGCTCACTGGCGCGTGCATGATGCAATGCTCAAAGAGCTGAACGAACATCGCGGGGTGAAAGTCATCGCCATGACGACGCACGGTGTGGGTCAGATCCACTCTAACACCGAAGTAAAGACACTTGCTGATCTCGACGGTCTTAAGACACGTCTTGGCGGTGGTGTTTCTGCGGATGTTGGTGCTGAGCTGGGGCTTGTTGGCATTCAGGTGCCTGCCCCTAAGGTCTATGAGACGCTCGACAGCGGTGCCGCAGATGCGGTTGCAATGCCCCTTGAAGGTCGTGTGAGCTTTAAGCTGACGGAAGTTGCCGAGAACCTGTTTGAGATGCCCGGCGGTTTCTATCGTGGTTCGTTTTCTTTGATCATGAGCCAAGAAAAATTCGATAGCCTTCCAGCAGAGGTCCAGACTGCGCTAGAAAGCAAAGTATTCGGTGAAACAGCCTCGCGCATGATGGGCGCGGTTTGGGATACTGCGGATGATGCGGGTCGCAAAGCCACAATGGAAGCAGAAGACAATACAATGGTCACTGCAAGCGAAGCAGATCAGGCGGCCTTTGCGGCAATCGCTGAAAAAGTGCGCGCCAAGATCATCGCAGAGCTGACAGAAGCTGGCGTTGACGGTCAGGCTGCTTACGAGATGATGGTCAAAGAAATGGCCGCTGAATCCATGTAAGCCACTTTAGGCAAACCGGGGTGCGCGCCAATCAAATGGTGCGCACTTTTTTTGAACTTCGAAATAGAAACACGAGACCAAGGACAGCGTCATGCAGCCCGTACTTCGGCTCTTAACAGCCGTTTCGCAAATCCCAATGATCGTTGCCTCTATCGCGCTTTTTGCGTTGATGTGCCTGACCTTCGCAGATGTCCTGATGCGTTCGATATTCAACGCGCCGATCGAGGCCGCGACCGAACTGATCCGCATGGGCATTGCCCTTATCGTTTTTGCGGCCCTTCCTGTTTTGTCTGCAAGAAACGGACATATTGCCGTGGATCTACTGGATGTCCCCTTTCGTCGCTTGAAACTTGAACGCTGGCGTGATGCCGCGGTCGCCCTCAGCTGTGCTGCTATGCTGTGGTGGCCTGCCGGTCGCGTTGTGGATCTGGCAGAACGCGCCAGAGGCTACGGCGATGTTACTGAATACCTTGAAATCCCTACATTCTACGTCGGCTATTTCATTGCTGCGATGACCTATGTCACCGCCGCTGCCTTGGTCGGTCGCGGCCTATTGCATATTTTCGCACCAGACACATTGAGCCCAAACCATGGTTGAATCCGCAATCGGCTTTGTCGCCGTTTTCATACTTGTTTTGCTGCGTATCCCGATTGCGTTTGCGATGGGTATCGTTGGCATGATCGGTCTGGCCTTTGAAACCAGTTACCGCGCCGCAATTTCTATGGTGGGGCGCTTGATCATCGACACCTCACAAGATTATGGCCTGTCTGTCATTCCATTGTTCATTTTGATGGGCTTGTTCGTAAACAAGGGCGGCATAAGTCGAGAGCTATATAATGTCTCCAACTCCTTCCTAGGGCATTTCCGCGGAGGCCTTGCGATGGCGACGATTGTTGCCTGTGGCGGTTTCGCGGCGATCTGTGGATCCTCTTTGGCAACTGCGGCAACCATGTCAAAAGTCGCAATGCCAGAGATGCGCAAATACGGTTATGCCGATAGCCTGTCTACCGCATCTATCGCGGCAGGGGGGACGCTGGGTATTCTGATCCCGCCATCTGTGATCCTTGTGATCTACGGCCTTTTGACGGAAACCTCGATTGGTAAGCTTTTCGTGGCAGGCATCATCCCCGGCATGCTGGGCATCATCCTATATCTCGTCGCGGTACGTATCACTGTCGCGCGCGATCCCAAGGCCGGTCCTGCTGGCCCGCGTGCAAGCTGGCGCGAGCGTATCAACGCCCTTGGCCATGTCTGGGCGGTGCTGTTGCTCTTTGGATTGGTAATCGGCGGCCTCTACGGCGCGCTTGATTTCTGGCCTATTAACCTCGCGTTTTCCCCGACCGAAGCGGCAGGCATGGGTGCGGCGGGTGCTTTCCTGATCGCGCTTGCGCGTGGCGGCATCAGTTGGAAAGCGATGCGCGAAGTATTGGAAGAAACCACACTGACCACGGCGTCCCTCTTCGCAGTTCTCATCGGCGCTTGGATCTTCTCGAACTTCGTCAATCTTGCGGGCCTGCCCGAGGGGTTGCTGGCACTTGTCACCGCGTTGGACCTTGGACCGTGGGTCGTGATGGGTATGATCCTGATCATCTACATCCTCTTGGGCTGTATTTTCGAAAGCATGTCGATGCTGTTGTTGACTGTCCCAATCTTTTTCCCACTGGTCACAAGTCTTGGCTTTGATCCGGTCTGGTTCGGTATCATCGTCGTTGTTGTGGTGGAAATCAGTTTGATCACGCCCCCTGTTGGCCTGAACGTCTTCATCCTTAAGGGAGTTGTCGGCGATGTTTCCACAGGAACCATCTTCAGGGGCGTCACTCCCTTCTGGTTGATGGATATCGTGCGCTTGATCCTGTTGCTCGCCTTCCCGACTTTGGTCTTGTTCCTTCCTTCACAAATGTAAATCCCACGGGTGCAGCAACACCCGCAAATTCTGGCAAAATCCAACGCGCTTCAACTTCTTGGTGCGCGTTGGATTACTTGACGCCTCTCGCAATAGCCTCCATGAAAGACAAGCATTTCCTCTTAGAATTGGGCTTTCGTGTCGCGCGGTAACTTACATACGGATCGGGCAAAGGAAGATATAGGCTCTGGTTTGATCAGAAGTGCGCTTTACAGCTTTGAAATCTATGTCGGTCGCGGTTTTGCAGAATACGAAACTGCAGCCATTGTTCACACCTTGAAAATGGCGAACGATGTTCTTGGCGGACCTGCGTTTCGGTGGCGCTACGTCTCGGAAACTCCGGGGCTTTTGACAGGCCTTTGTGGCATGATCGTGCGTGCGGAACCCGTTGTAAAAGATCACGAGCTTGCAGATGTTTTGATTGTTGTGGGCGGGCGCAGTGGAAGCAACGCTGAATGGCTTCCAAGGTTGCGTCAAATGACGCGCATTGCGCGCACCTGCGTTTTGCTATCGGACGCGGCGACAACCTATATCAAGCGCACGAAATCCCCCGAAGGCAAAGTTACGACCCATTGGCGCGATGTGCTCACCTTGATGGAAGCCGGCGATCACCCACAGCTGACCACTAACCTGGCCGAAAAGTCTGGTGGTGTCATAACTGCGGCGGGAACAGGTGCGACCGAGGAACTGATCATTTCGCTTCTGTCATCACAGTTAAGTACAGCTGATCTGGCCGAACTCAGCAACCGCTTGTTACTACCGCTGGTGCGCACCACGCATGCGGATCAACCCAGAGACATTGCCGCCCTACCCGCGCTATCAGATACGCGCATCAAGTCTGCCGTCAAAACGATGGAAGAGTCGTTGGAATTGCCGCTTAACATTTACGAGCTTGCGAAAGCTGTTGGTGTTTCAACGCGGCACCTTGAACGGATGTTTAAAGACGTCTTCAATCAAACCCCGGCGCGGTTTTACAAGCAATTGCGCACGAAACGCGCCCGCGCGTTAATCGAAGAAACGCAAATGCCGATGATGGAAATCGCCATAGCGACAGGCTTTGGATCCAGTAGCTCTATGAATGAAGCGATCAAAAAAGAATACGGTCTAACGGCCTCGAAAATGCGCCTGCGTCGCTGACGCGGATAAGATTGCAAAAAACGATAGAAATACACGTTTCGGGATGGTATCCGCAGGAAACCACATGTGTGAGCGCTAACATCGCACCTTTGAATGAAGGAACTGACCTATGATCTTAAATTGCGGTGAAGCTCTGATCGATATGGTCGCAGGCCAAGCGACAGACGGTCAAACAGCCTTTGTTCCCCATTCAGGTGGTGCGGTTATGAATACGGCCGTGGCGTTGGGGCGTCTTGGTGTTCCGTCTGGCTTTTTCGCAGGGCTCTCTACTGACTTGTTCGCGGCGCAGTTGAAAGCCCATCTTGCAGCCAGTGACGTCTCTTATGAACTATGTCCCGTCACTGATGCCCCCACAACACTTGCCTTCGTTCAGCTTGAAAACGGGCAGGCAAAATATGCATTCTTTGACGAAAACACCGCCCTACGCAGCCTGAAGCAAAGCGATATCCCCGCTTTGCCGGCGTCGATTGATGCACTTTTCTTTGGTGGAATTTCTTTGGCTTATGGTGCCTGTGCGGACACCTATGAAGCCATGCTAAGCCAAACGGCGGGCGATCATGTCATTATGCTAGACCCAAATATTCGCCCTAGTTTTGTACGTGATGAAGCAGCGTTTCGCGCGCGTTTGGGGCGCATGATCGCGGCGACAGATATCGTTAAGCTTAGCGATGAAGATCTCGAATGGCTCGAAGGCGCTGGCGATATCGCCGATCTCGCAAAAGGTCTGCTGGGCAAAGGTCCAAAATTGGTTCTGATCACCCAAGGCAGTGAAGGCGCGATCGCATTTCACAAAGACTACCAAATCCACGTTCCGACGATTCCCGTTGATCTAAGCAACTCGGATACTATCGGTGCGGGTGACACGTTCAATGCGGGTGTATTGGCATCATTGCATGACGCAGGGCTTTTGACGAAGTCCGCAATCGCCGGGCTTTCAGAGACGGACGCAAAGAACGCTGTTTCCTACGGCATGCAAACCGCGCGCATCACAGTCTCTCGCAAAGGGGCGAACCCTCCTTGGAAGCATGAGCTTGGATAACAGATACCCGGCAATATCAAAATTGCCGGGCATTGATCACAGTGCCAATTAGTGTCGAGATGATATAGGTGCGCAGGTCTGCGCACCCTTTCAGCCCTTAACGCGCAGGTTTTCAGGATCGTATAGGGCTTTTTCCACAACTTGCGCGCCAATAATATCACCCAACACGTCAATCGTAAGTGCCGTTCCAATAGGCTCAAACGCGGCATCCACGAAAGCGTAGGCAAGGTTCAACCCGGTGCGATGCCCCCAATCGCCAGAGGTTACGGTCCCAACAATCTGATCCCCTGACATAACGGATGCTCCGCCATGCGCGCTTGTGTCCGTCGCATCTACTTTAAGGGTTACAAGCCGTTTAGTTGGCGCTTTTTCTTGCCGTGCGATCAAAGCCTCTTTGCCAACAAAATCACCCTTGTCGAGTTTCACAAAACCACCGATGCCTGTTTCAAACGGGTCAAATTCAGTCAGAATGTCTGCTTTCCAATGTAAATAGCCCTTCTCCATACGCATGGAGTCAACGGCCAATGCCCCAAACAAAGTCAAATCATGCGACTTACCTGCCTTTCTAAGAGCAAGATAAGCGGCATACAGAGATGCATTAGGCAAATGGATTTCATAGGCGAGTTCGCCTGAAAAACTGACGGCCATCACTGTTGCAGGGGCAAAGCCGATGAAGCATTCGCGCACGGACAACCAAGGAAACGCCAAAGCCGACCAATCATCACGGCTGACCTCTTGCATGACTGCGCGTGCTTTTGGACCAGCCAGCACAAGGATTGTTTGATCATTGGTCAGGGATTGAATGCTTACGTCTTCGTCTGCGCGTAGATTGGACTGAAGCCAGTCCATATCATGCAACTCTGATGCCGCCGCAGACCCATACCAGATCCGCGCAGGACCGCGATCAGAGGCGGGAATATTGGCAATCGTCGCTTCGGTCTTCACCATCCCATGGTGGTTCAAAAGATAGGCCAGACCGACGCGCCCGTCTTTGCGCGGCAAGCGTCCACAGATCATACGATCCAAAAAGCTTTGCGCGTCCGCACCAGTGATTTCGAACCGGTTAAAGCCATTTACTTCTGTCAGACCTACCGCATTTTGCACGCCAGCCACTTCCTTAGCGACGAGACCAAAACTTTCATCAAAGCGGAAACCGTGAGTGACATGGAAGTCCGGGTCAGGTTTGAAAAACTCTGCGCGTTCCCAACCGTTTACGACCGTAAACTCAGCACCTTCAGCGGCCAGAACAGGTGTCAAAGGCGTCGTTTTTGCCATGCGACCTGCGGGACGGTGTTCATTCGGGAAATGAAAGCGGAATTCGTTCTGGTAGTCTTCAATCGCCTTTAACGCGGTTAACTCTACGTTGGTGTGCCTCGCAAAACGACGCGGGTCGACACACCACGTATCGTAACAGGCTTCACCATGCACAATCTGTTGCGCCAAAAGCCAGCCATGACCGCCACCTTCGCCGAGACCTGCGCGCAGGCCGATAATGCAGAACGCATTGCGCTTGTTCGGGATCGGCCCCACCAAAGGCGCGCCGTCGATAGTGTAGGTGATTGGTCCGTTGACGATAGTTTTGATGCCAACATCCGCAAGCGCGGGCATGCGCTCGAACGCCCCTTCCAGCACATCCATAACGCGGTCCAGATCATCAGGGCAAAGCGCGTTTACAAAATTGGGATCAATGCCGTCCATGCCCCAGGTTTTGCAGTCTTGCTCATAAAAACCGATCAACAAACCGCCTTTTTCCTGACGGGAATAATAATCACTGATCGGGCAACGTAACAGCGGGATGCGATGACCGGCCTCTGCAATCGCGGGAATGTCTTCGGTGATGAAATACTGATGTTCCATCGACATAACAGGGTGGTGAACACCCATCATCGCACCGACTTCGTTGACACGGTATCCACAAGCGTTGACCACGATTTCGCAGTCAATATCGCCTTGGTCGGTGTGGACCGTCCAACTGTCATCTTTATGCTGGGTCAGCGACGTCACCGCCGTATTGCGATACACTTCGGCACCCGCCTTGCGCGCACGATATGACAAGGCCCCGCAAAGCTGGGCGGGATCGATGTGACCATCAGTGCCATCCCAAAGACCACCTAAAAGGTTATCGGTCGAAATCAGCGGATGCCGCCGCGCGCATTCTTCAGCGTCGATAACTTCAAACTCCACATCCATCCCCCGCGCCATAGAGGAAAAATGCCGATAGCCTTCCATCTGTGCTTCGGTATTGGCCAAACGAATACCACCATCGCCGTGATTGTAGCCAACAGGATACTCAGGATCGTCGCGCAGCTCTTTATAGAGATTGATGGAATGGGTTTTCAGGCCCACCATCGTCTGGTTCATCCCGAAATTCGTGACTTGCGCCGCTGAATGCCAAGTGGTTCCAGATGTCAGCTCATTGCGCTCAACCAGCACAACATCGCTCCAGCCTTCTTGGGTCAGGTGATATAATGTAGAGCAGCCAGCAATGCCGCCGCCGATGACAACTACACGAGTTTGAGATTTCATCGAGGCTCTCCAATATTTTGTGATACTTCACCAGATTGCAGTATTTCTGGCAACTGCCCACCGCACTACAGAATTAATGTTTCAGTATTTCTGAATGATCTTTAGATCATCCCCAAGAAACTCTAGGCGTTCTGTAGCGTCAGGTAAGACACGTTCCGCCAAACAGGTGCGCAAATCCCCTGCAATAATTGCAGGAAGATCGCCTAATGCCTCTGCTCTGGCATGTAATTCCAGCTGACGCGAAAACTTTGGCATGTGCAGCGGATGGGCTGTCACCAATTCCCGCGCAAGCGGCGTGCCAAGAAAGGCCAGCGCAGTTGTCACGGCCCAACCTTTCAATTCAGCTGTCATCGCGAACAGCGCCTGATTGGTCGAAAACGCAAAGCCACGCTGTGGTGCAGGACCCGCACGGCGTAGATGTGCCTCGATCTGCCGCCCGATGGGCAGACTTTGTTCATAGCGGGTCATTGGGCTGTTTGAAATGTCCGGCTCAGTGCCCTTCGCGCTCACTAGAATAAATGGATCACGCAGGATCGGATGGCGTTCAACCCAATCAACCTTCGCTACGCTGTCCACGGCTAGGATCATATCCACGGCACGAGAACTGAGCGCATCGTGGTTTTCATGGCTTGCCCCGCTTGTCAGCGACAACGCCGCTTTGGGAAAGCGGTTGTTCAGCTTCAACAACCAAGGTGCGGTAACGGTGGCGTCTAGTTCTTCGATAGAGGCAATCCGCAAGGCCAGTGGCGGCGACTGGTCCGCAAGCGCCAAGCGCACTTTGGCCGCCCCCACATCATCCAACAGTGCTTTGGCGGAATCGAGAAACAAGGTGCCTGCACGGGTCAATCGGAATTGCCGGGCAGAGCGTTCGATCAATCGCGCCCCCAGTGCTGCTTCCAATGTCGCCAGCTGTTGGGACACGGAAGATGGGCTTGTTCCCAGCAAATGCGCCGCGCGCGTAACGGATTGTGCTTCCACAGCTGCAACAAAATTCTGGACTGCGCGAAAGGTGAAGGGTGGATCATCTTGCTTCATATCTAAATCTATCATTCAGTTATTACACATGTCAGTACTTATTCTTGCCTCGGCACAAGACACAAGGGACGATAGCGTTATGACAAACTCCTCTAGACGTTCAGGCGGGCGCAGTGCCCGCGTCGCCCAGCGCGCAGTGCCACCAGCTGTAAACCCGGCACCTCCCGGTCAAAAAGGTGGGCTTTACCGCCCTCTCAGCGATGCCGATCTGCACAGCATCTATCGGACTGCGCTTCGCTTGCTCAGCGATTTAGGCATGGGGGAAGTTCCCAAGCGCTTGTCAGAAGATTTGATAAACGCTGGCGCTGTCGATCTTGGACATGGACGCATCAGCCTGCCCCATGCTCTTGTGGAAGATACAGTTGTGAAAGCCGCCAAAAAATTCACCTTCCACGGGCGCGATCCTGATCGCTCTATCGAAGTTGGCGACGACAAGGTTTACTTCGGAACAGGCGGCGCGGCCGTGAACACGCTTGACCTTGATAGTGGACTTTACCGTCCCTCGACACTGCAAGACCTGCACAACTTCACACGCTTGCAAGATACGCTTGATAATGTGGCATGGTTTACGCGCTGCTGCATTGCTACAGATGTCGCCGATCCGTTCGATCTAGATGTGACGACAGCCTATGCTTTGCTCAAAAATACGACAAAGCCCGTGGCGACTGCTTTCACCTTGGCCGAACACGTTGATCCAGTCGTGCAGATGTTTGATATGGCCGCTGGTGGCCCCGGGAAATTTGCACAGCGTCCGTTCGTCAAAGCCCATATCAGCCCTGTGATTTCGCCAATGCGTTTTGGCGAAGATGCCGTCGATGTAGTCTACAAATGTATCGAGCATAATATTCCCATGTCCTGCATCACCGCCGCGCAAGCCGGTGCAACCGCACCTGCGACGATGGCAGGGTTTCTTGCCCAGTCTCTCGCAGAAACACTCGCCAGTTTGGTCATGGTCAACGTCATTTCGCCCGGCTATCCGATGATCTTTTCCAACTGGCCCTTGGTGATTGATCTGCGCAGCGGCGCATTTGCCGGAGGGGGCGGAGAGACGACATTGCTCAACGCGGCTTCTGCCCAGCTTTCAAACTGGCTCGGGCTGCCCTCTGGCGTAGCCTGTTCGATGACTGACGCCAAAGCAATTGACGCGCAATACGGCGTTGAAAAAGGTATGACATCGTTGGCCGCAGCCCTTGCTGGGGGCAACTTGATCTACGAGAGTTCCGGCATGACCGCCGCGCTTCTTGGTGTCAGTTTTGAGGCCTTCATTTTGGACGATGACATGCACGCCATGACCTACCGCGCCTTACGCGGCATTGAAGTCAGTGAAGAGAACCTTGGTTATGACTCAATATGCAATACAATCCTAGGTGACGGGCATTTCTTGGGTTCCAGCCAGACCCATGCAGCGATGGAACGCGACTATCACTACCCTAAAATGGCGGATCGCGAACAGCCAAGAACATGGGAAGAAAACGGCGCGCTTGATGCTTGGAGTCGCGCAAACAAACGTGCGCGCGCTATTTTAGAGGAACACACGCCAAACTATCTAACTCCAGACCAAGACGCCAAGATCAAAGCGGCCTTCAACATATCAGCTTAACCACTTGCCCGGCGCGATCAGTTGCGGATCTTGCGTCACTTCGATCAGGTTGATCCCGCCTCGGGCGCGTGCGTCTTTTAGCGCGCCACTGAACCCGTCCAGTGCCTCGACCTTCACCGCATGAGCGCCGAAGGATCGAGCAAAGTCACAAAAATCAGGGTTGATCATTTCCGTACCCGACACACGGCCCGGGAATTCACGTTCTTGATGCGCGCGGATCGTGCCGTAACGTGCGTTGTTCACAACGATCACTGTAAGGCGTAAATTATGATGTGCAGCGGTCGCAAGCTCTTGACAGGTCATCATGAAACACCCATCGCCCGCAATTGCATAGACTTCACGCTCAGGTGCTGTTGCTGCCGCGGCGACCGCAGCGGGCATTCCGTATCCCATGGACCCCGACGTCGGGGCCAATTGCGAGCCCTCAGCGCGATAGCGGTAAAAGCGATGAAGCCATGCCGCATAATTACCCGCACCATTACAAAGGATCGCATCCGCAGGCAAAGTCTCGGCAAGATGCGCGAACATCGGGGCCAGAGGGTCATCTGGGATGGCGTTCGGAGAAATGTAGTCTTCAAATGCGCGACGCAATGTTTGCGTGCGTTCTTGGAACCGATCTGCTGCGACAGGCTCCCATTCGGCGACTGCGCTACAAAAACTCTCCATATCTGACACTAGCGCAAGCGCTGGCTCATAAACCCGTCCCAATTCTTCGGGCTGTGGGAAAACGTGCACCAAATCTTGCGAAGGGACTGGCGGGGTCAGCCAAGAATACCCTTGCGTCGTCATCTCACCCAACCGCGGGCCGAGCGCCAAAAGCAAATCCGTTTGTGCCAACGCATCTTTCAAGTAGGGCGTCGGGCCAACACTAAAGTGACCGACATAGTTAGGGTGATCATTGTTCATCAAAGCTTGCGTGCGCAGGGAAACTGTCACGGGCAGACCTTGGCGCTGTGCAAATGTCTCAAGCGCCTTGATGCCTTTCGCGCTCCACCCACCACCACCGGCCAAAATCATTGGATTTTTTGCAGACGCTAACCTTGCGCGCAAATCCTCTAAAGCGTCAGGGCTTGGTTGATAGCGCGGTGTCGTCACGATGCGTGGCGCTTTTGGCGCGACAATCTTTTCATAAAGCATGTCTTCGGGCAGCGCCAAAACTACAGGACCGGGACGACCGGACAAAGCAGTGCGATAGGCGCGCGACACGAATTCCTGAATACGTGCGGGATCATCAATCTCGGCAACCCATTTCGCAACTTGTCCGAACATGCGCCGATAATCGAGTTCTTGGAACGCCTCGCGTTCAGTCATATCGCGCGCAACTTGCCCAATAAACATGATCATCGGCGTGCTGTCTTGATAGGCCACATGCAGACCCGCGCTTGCGTTCGTCGCCCCCGGCCCCCGCGTGACCATACATATCCCCGGACGACCTGTCAGCTTGCCGTGGGCATCCGCCGCCATCGCCGCTCCGCCTTCTTGGCGACAGGTGATAAAGCTGATGTCTTGCGCGCGATCATGCAAGGCATCCAACACCGGCAAATAACTCTCTCCCGGAACACCGAAAACATGTGTACTGCCTTGCGCAACCAGCAGGTCAACAAGATGATCCGCTGCACGGCGAGTCTTTGGGGATTTGGTCATAATGCGTCCTACATTTGCTCGGCGACGATGCTTTTTTGTAAGATTGAGCATAGTGATCAGCATCCGTAAATGACAATCAGTTTCTGAGAGTTAATACACAGCACCAGACCACTTTGCATACGAATGCAAAACCATTGGACATCGCTGAATTCTTCGGTCAAAGATTTATCGACCCACTCGCCCGAAGGACCTATGATGCCTAATTTTCAAACCGAAAAACGCCTTGTGCTTGAGTATTACGCAGCCCTTGATCAAGCCAGCGACGCGCATATCGAGAGCGTCATAAAACACTACACGTCAGAGCAATACACCTGGCGCGCATTTCATCCTTTCAACCTGCAAACTGAAGCTGCTGACGTGGCTCGCTTGTTCTGGCAACCCTTCCGCCGCGCAATCACGTCGATGCAAAGGCGTACGGATATTTTCATCGCAGGTCGCAACTTCATCGACGATGGGGCCTCTGTCTGGGTCTGCTCAATGGGCCATCTGTTGGGCTTGTTTGATGAACCTTGGTTGGGCATTCAGCCAACCGGTAAAATTGTGATGCTGCGCTACGCTGAGTTTCATAAAATCGTCGACGGTAAGATCGCCGAAACAGCGTTCTACTTTGATATCCCTCACTTGATGATGCAGGCAGGATACACCCCCTTTGCCAGCCAAACCGCCGCGCATATGGTGCAACCTGGCCCTGCCCCGCATGATGCTTTGCTGTTTGAGGATGCCGATCCGGCTGAAGGACAGCGCACCTTGGACGCCATGCATGCAATGATCAACGATCTTGGTACGTGGCAAAGTGGGTTGCCCATCGAAGAAGAGCTGGCGCGGACATGGCACGACGATATGATCTGGTGGGGGCCCGCAGGAATTGGTGCCACCTACACGATCGCGCGTTACGCAAAACAGCATGCGGGACCGTTTCGCGCTGCCTTTAGTGATCGCACCGGCACAGGACATATCGCAAGGATCGCGGAAGGGCATTACAGCGGCTTTTTCGGCTGGCCCAACTTTCGTGCACGTCCAACTGGTGGTTTCATGGGACTGCCGCCCAGCGACACATTATGCGAATTTCGTGTGATCGACATGTATCGCCGCGAAGGAGGAAAGTTGAAGGAAAACTGGATTTTCATCGACCTGCTGCACTTCTTCAACCAAATGGGCGTTGATATCCTTGGAAACATAAAGGAGCCGACAGCATGAATTTGATCGACGCACATCATCATCTTTGGGATTTGAATGCTGTTGAGTATCCTTGGCTGAATGCCAAAGGTGTCGAGCGATTTTTTGGCGACCCGGCCCCGATCCAACGCGATTATCTTTTGAACGAATTCAGCGCAGATGCTGCTGTGCACGGGTTTGGCAAATCTGTCCACATTCAGGTTGGTGCGGCGGATGCCTGGGAAGAAGCTAAATGGGTACAAAGTATCGCGGATGCGAACCCTGACTGGCGATTGGTCCAAGTGGTTTTCTGTGATCTCACCGCGCCTGAATTGGCAGAACAATTGGACCGCTTTCAAACCCTGTCCACCGTGCGCGGCGTGCGTCAGATTATCGGTCGCGCCCCGGGTGAGGATGCGCAAACTGGCACGAATGACTTGCTCCAATCAGATGCATTCTTGCACGGTCTGAAACTCGCCGGCGCGCGCGGGCTGTCCTTTGATCTTCAGCTCATTCCTGAGTTGATGCCCGCAATGAGCAAGATCGCGACCCAAGCGAGCGAGACACAGATCGCGCTGTGCCATGCTGGATCTCCCCATAATCGCAGCCCTGAAGGCTTGCGCGACTATGCGACCGCTCTAAAAAAACTGTCTGATCTTGATAATATCACATGTAAGTTGTCAGGACTTGGGATGTTCGATCACACATGGACTGTAGAAACGATCAAGCCTGTCATTGATATCTGCCTTGATCAATTCGGCGCGACGCGCTGCATGTTCGGCTCAAACTTTCCTGTCGACATGCTTTATTCAGACTATACCAAACTAGCGCAAAGCTATTTTGAGAGTGTCCCAAATGACATGCACAAACAGATTTTCCGCGATGTCGCAGAGCGTTTCTACTTTCGCTAAAACTTTGCACTAAATCTGATCGCTAAAAGCAGCGCATTTTGTCGCAACGGGCTGCCATCGCGCCAATGAAGTCTATCTACCACTCACCGGGGCTGAAAGCGCCCCAGATAACGGAGTTTTTGATGGACACACTTCTCCTTTCACGCATCCAGTTTGGTGCAAACATTTCGTTTCACATTCTGTTCCCTACAATTACCATCGCTTTGGGATGGATGCTTTTGTTCTTCAAGCTGAGGTTCAGTGCGACAGGGGATCGCAAATGGATGGATGCCTACATGTTTTGGGTCAAAGTGTTTGCTTTGTCCTTCGCAATGGGCGTCGTGTCTGGCATTACCATGTCTTTCCAATTTGGTACGAACTGGCCCGGCTTCATGGAAACAGTAGGCAATGTGGCCGGACCACTTCTTGCTTACGAAATCATGACAGCCTTCTTCCTGGAAGCCGTCTTTTTGGGGATCATGCTGTTCGGTGCCTCCAAGGTGAAATCATGGGTGCATACGTTAGCAACTTTCTTGGTAGCATTCGGAACGACGATGTCGACCTTCTGGATCATTGTGTTGAATTCGTGGATGCACACGCCACAAGGATATGAGTTGCGCGACGGTGTCGTATTTGCAACCGATTGGTCTGACATCATTTTCAACCCTTCAATGCCGTATCGCTTCATTCATATGATGCTTGCCTCCGGCCTGACCGTTGCCTTCCTGCTTGCAGGCATCTCCGCGCTTCGCATGCTGTGGGGGGATCGCGGTGAAGACGTCAAATCTGCCTTACGGGCAGGCATTTTCGCAGGTGCAAGCCTAATCCCATTGCAAATTCTGGCTGGCGACTTGCACGGCTTGAACACGCTGGAATATCAACCTGCGAAGGTTGCCGCAATGGAAGGAAACTGGGAAACTGGCCCGAACATCCCGCTGATATTGTTTGCAATTCCTGATCAAGAAACGCGCAGTAACAAGTTTGAAGTCTCAATTCCAAACGGCGCATCTCTTATCCTGAAGCACAAAGCGGATGGGGTTGTGCCCGGCCTCAACGATTTTGTCGCCGAAGACGGGACGCTGCTTCACCCGCGCGTCTTGGCCGTTTTCTTAAGTTTTCGCATCATGATCGGGACAGGCGTTGCAATGCTTTTGCTGTCATGGGCGGGGCTGGTGCTGTTGCGCAAATATGGCGCGGGTGGCATGCCCAAGCTTCCCCTGCTCGCCTTTTGTGCGATGAGTTTCAGCGGATGGATCGCCACACTTGCAGGGTGGTACACAACAGAAATCGGCCGTCAGCCTTGGTTAGTTCAAGGCGTCTTATCGACCAAAGACGCGGTCAGTGACGTGCCCGCAGGCATGGTTCTTAGTACTTTGATCGGCTACCTTGTGATCTACACGCTTCTGATCTTCGCCTACATCGGTGTCATCACATATCTAGCGCGCAAAGCCACGCGGGGAGAGCCTCTGTCATCGCGCATGTACCCGCGCGGTGGCCAAGCGGAAGTCGCAGCTTTGCAGCCAGGAGAATAAAGATGGACTATTTCGGTGATCCCGCAGTCTGGCTGCCATGGACTTTTGCCGCCCTCATGGGCCTATCGATCCTGATCTACGTCGTGTTAGACGGTTTTGATCTAGGTGTCGGTTTGCTGATGCCACTGGCGCAAGAGCGTGAAAAAGATCGGCTGGTCGCGTCGATTGGACCATTTTGGGACGCAAATGAAACCTGGCTGGTTTTGGCGATTGGCTTGTTGCTGGTCGCCTTCCCCCCTGCACACGGTGTTATACTGACGGCACTTTACCTACCTGTCTTTATCATGCTCGTCGGTCTTATCCTGCGCGGAGTTTCCTTCGAGATGCGCGCCAAAGCGCCCATCGCGCAGAAACCGCTTTGGAATGCGGCGTTCTTCGCAGGCTCGCTTATGGCCTCGATGAGCCAAGGTTTCATGCTTGGCATGTATATCATGGGTCTGAAGTGGACGCTGCCACATGTTGCCTTTGCGTTGCTAACGGCAGTGTTTTTGACTGTTGGCTACAGCTTTATCGGAGCCGCTTGGTTGATTTGGAAAACCGACGGAGCGTTGCAGAAGCATGCGGTGCGGTGGGCAAAAAGCGGGATTTGGGGTCTGGTCTTCGGGATCGGGTCCATTTCGCTTGCGACGCCGTTTGTCAGCACACGTATTTTTGACAAGTGGTTCAGCTTTCCTGAAATCTTATATCTTTCGCCGCTTCCGATCATTTCCGCAGTGCTTGTCGTGTTCATTTGGATCCAATTGCGCCGCTTGCCGCATCACACGGACAAACTGGCGTGGACACCTTTTGTCGCAGCAACCGCCCTATTTACGTTAGCCTTTTGCGGATTGGCGTATTCATTTTACCCTTACGTCGTGCCGGAAAAACTGACGATCTACGAGTCCGCCTCAGCACCGGAAAGCCTGTTTATCATCCTGCTTGGAACGCTTTTCGTACTTCCTGCAATCTTGGGCTATACGTTTTTGTCGTATTACATATTCCGCGGCAAAGCGACGGAGCTGCGTTATGATTAAGCAGCAACGCGCATCGTATTAAGCACATCGGCCGCAATTTCGAACGACCTGATGCGTGCAGCAGGATCATGGATCATACCTGTCACCATCAACTCATCTGGTTGATAGGTCTCAAGTAAACGACTTAGTTGATGTGTGATCGTGTCGGCGGAACCCGTCGCAGAACATGATAAAGCCTGCTGAACTTGCTCAAGCACAGCGCGCGGAATATGCGATGCAATGTCTTCCACCGGCAAAGGCAGCTTGCCCGGGTTTCCTGTGCGCAGGCGCGCAAAGGCAAGCAGTTGAGAACTGCGCAAAAACGCCGCCTGTTCATCCGTATCCGCAGCACAAACACCAGCCGCGACGATCAAATAGGGTTTTGCCAACCATTGGGATGGCTTGAAATTCTTACGATAGATCGCAATCGCATCTGGAAGCTGCGCAGGTGCAAAATGGGATGCAAACGCATAAGGCAATCCCAAATGCGCCGCGAGCTGCGCACCATACAGGCTAGACCCCAAAATCCAAACGGGCACATGTGTTCCAACCCCTGGGATCGCGCGCACTTGGACGTTTTCGCTATCATCTCCAAGGTAGTGCAGCAACTCGACCACGTCCTGAGGAAAGCTATCCTCGGGTGCCATATGCCGACGCAATGCGCGTGCTGTTGCCATATCTGTGCCCGGCGCACGCCCTAACCCAAGGTCGATGCGCCCTGGATAAAGCGTGTCCAACGTGCCGAACTGCTCTGCAACGATCAAAGGCGCGTGGTTGGGCAACATGATACCCCCTGCCCCGATACGTATGGTCTGTGTCGCGCCAGCGACATGGCCAATGACAACGGCGGTTGCCGCGCTTGCGATGCCGGGCATGTTGTGATGCTCTGCAAGCCAATACCGATGATAGCCAAATCTTTCAGCCGCACGAGCAAGGTCGACCGTGTTTGCAAGCGCATCACCTGCGGTGAAGCCTTCGGGAATAGGCGAAAGATCGAGAAGCGAGAACTGCTGCATGTGGTTGATCCATAGCGGCGCGATCTGCGCCAGATCGGATTTGTATCGCGCCCTTAGGCAAAGCGCGATACTAAAAGCGTCACTCGGTTTGGGCTGTCGACAAACGTGGCACCAAGGCTTTCACCAGATCACGCATTTGCAACTCACCCACGGGTGTTTCGCCATCCATGACACGGTAGCTTAGCGTTGTATCCCCCTCAGAACGTGCGATCAGCGATTCCAAGTTGTCGCCAACATCAACGTCGCCTGCAAAAACTGTATCCCTCAAAGGTTCCATCACAGACTTCACACGCAACACCCGAGCGCGGTTAATATCGCTGACAAAATCTTCGATATACGGATCACACGGATTCATCAGAATGCCTTGCGGCTCGCCCTGCTGGACCACGGCACCGTCTTTCAAAATCACCAGATGATCTGCAAGTTTGAGCGCTTCATCAAGATCGTGGGTAATGAACACGATGGTCTTGTGCAGCTCGTCCTGTAACTCCAGCAGAAGGTTTTGCATATCGGTTCGGATCAATGGATCAAGGGCAGAAAAGGCTTCATCCATCAGCATAATGTCTGTGTTCGCAGTCAACGCCCGCGCAATCCCAACACGTTGTTGCATGCCAACAGACAGCTGTGCGGGATAGCGATCCTCGTATCCTTGCAGACCTACCCGCGCGAGCCACTTCATTGCTTCGGATGTTTGCGTCGCCAGATCAGCGCCCCGCACCGCAAGCGACATGGCCGCATTTTGCAAAACGGTGCGATGTGGCAGTAAGGCGAACTTTTGGAAGACCATCGACATTTTGGTTTGGCGTACTTCACGCAGCTCAACCTCGGAGAGCTGCATGACGTCAACGCCGTCTACCAGAATTTCACCAGCGGTCGGTTCTATCAAGCGGTTCAAATGTCGAATAAGCGTGGATTTACCTGATCCTGACAAGCCCATTACGACAGTGATTTCGCCTGCCTGCATATCCACGTTGATATCTTGCAGGCCCAACACATGCTGGTGGTTTTGAAGTAAATCTTCTTTGCCCATGCCGTCTTTGACATGTTGCAAAACCTCTTCATCGCGAGCTCCGAAAATTTTGTAGAGGCCGCGCAAGCGTACTTTGGGTTCGTCTACCATGCTTTCGTCCTCAATGTTTCACACGGGTCATATCGACCCGCGACAGTGCCGCTTTGGAGACGCGATCCAGGATAACCGCAAGCAACACGATACCAAATCCTGCGACAATACCGACGCCTAATTCCAGATTTCGAATACCACGAAGGACGTTCACACCAAGGCCCGGCGCAGACACTAGGGAAGCAATCACAACCATTGCAAGGCTCATCATAATCGTCTGGTTAATGCCCGCCATGATGTTAGGCAGCGCGAGCGGTAACTCGACCCCCAACAACTTTTGACGCCCATTCATACCAAAGGCATTGGCTGCTTCGATCACATCCTGATCTACAAGACGGATACCCAAATCCGTCAACCGCACCACAGGCACGATCGCGTAAAGGATGATTGCAATACCGTAAAGTTTGGATTCCGTGACCGAAAACAAGAAGATCAGCGGGATCAAGTAAACAAATGTTGGTAAGGTTTGCAGTAGATCCAAAACCGGCACCAAACTGCGTTGCAGCCGGTCCGATTTAGACATTGCGATCCCTATGGGCACCCCTAGCATGACGGATATGCCCGTACAGACGAAGATAATTGAAAGCGTCTGCATCGCGACATCATAGTGATCCACCAAGCCAAGCAAGAGGATCGAAAAGAGCACGAAAATTGTCACCCCTTTGGAGCGTGACGCATACCATGAAACCAATCTACTTACGAGAGAAAAGCGACAAAAGATGCTTAAAAACGGCGCCCGAAAAAGCGCGCGCTTGGTAGGCATCAATGATTTGCTGAGTAATTCACCCATCAGAGCTTTGTCGCGCAAACGCTTTATGCCGTTTTCAGGCTGGGCTGTCAGCGTCATCAGGATTTGGAACCGCCAGATAATCTTCCTTGGGGATACGCACTATTCCTCTCAGGCCAAGGGCTGCACGGTCTTCGGATGACAACTGGGAAATCGCTTTTGAAACCGCATCGAAGATTTCGTCTTTGATTTGTCCCAGCGCAGTAATGAGCGGCAAGCCAGGTGTCGGTAAAGTCCACTCAAGAACGCGCAAATCAGCGGCAAAGTCTTCAAAAGTCTCAATATTGCGCCAAGTCACTGCATCTAAAGAGGCAATATCAGCCCGCCCGTCAGCAACTGATTTGGCAGAAATCAGGTGCGACTGGGTGTGCAAAAGATGCTTGAACCAGAACCCATGTGGTTTGGCGTGCCAAAAGGCAGCGGCATAACCCGATTGGGAAAAAGTTTGATTGTAGGCAAATGTCGCGTTCTTAAAGTCTGAAAATTGCGAGCGATCCTCATCCGCGCGCACTAGGATAGCGCTGCGATAATAGCCCGCGGGACACCCGTCCAAACCATAATCAGGCGTTCCGACCAACTCTACTTGCTCATGCAGCCACATGCGATAGGGCATACCGCAGGTTTGGCTCAAAACCAGTTCAGGATGTTTCCAAACGAACAACTCTTGGGCCTGTTGCGAAAGCGTTTCAGGCGCATCAATACCAACCGCGTTCAATGCATTTCGGATCAACTGCCAGTACCGCGCATGTGCGCCCTCAAGTTGGGGCCGTTGGTACATCATCAAATTAGCAATCATTTAGGGCAGTCCTTTTTTCACTCGCAACATCCGGCTTGTGACGTTTGTGCGCGACACAAGCAAGATGAAGTGATCTCGACATCTGTTTTCGCAAGCGCGGCCTTTAGCTTCGCTTCAAACAAGGGCAATTCATCCGAAACACTCCGATGTTTTAGACACTCGACCAAGCCGTGAAGCGCCCAAACATTGTCATGATGTTGCGCGCAGCGTTGCAGTTTGTCATTCAAGCCTAAAACTGTGCGATACACATCTTCCGCCTTCTCAAAATGCCCTTGTTCAGCCAACAATGCCGCAAGCGCATGGCGCGGGGGGTGCATCCATGCCCATGGCTCTGTGTATTCAAGATCATCATTGCGCCGCACGCTTTCACGCAGATGGGTATAGGCAAGATCGTGGTTGCCTTTGTGATACTCCAGTTCGCCTGCCAGCATCATTTCACCAATGGCCAGGATAGACTGTGCGCTGTTGTTGAAGAATTTCCTATCGTTCGGAATACGCTTTAACGCAAAGTGTAACAAACGCTGTTCCTGCTCTGCCAGCTTGATATTTTTCAACGCAGCATGCGCGACACCCTTTGCGTAATGATGCATGGCGGTTGATACGCAATAGAGATCCGGATCGTCTGGCATGGGGGCGTCAACTATGTCTTGCCAGCGCCCGAAACGTACCAATACGCATCCTAATGGAGTAATAGCCCTCCATCGTCACTGCCATTTGCGGACGTCCCTGCACGCTAAGCACTTCTTTGGAGAAGGTCCCGCACATCTGGTCTGCAGCATCTATGGCAGGTTGGAACTGACCTAAGAACATGCAGGTATACATCATTAAATGCAGATCGTGACAGCGCGCCGTAGTATAAAAATTGAACGCACCAGCATACGCGACATACATGTTATCCGCGCGGATCGCTTTCTCGCTTGCGTGCTTGGCCTTTTCGTATTCTCCGCACAGCACATAGGTGTGCCCAGGCATATGATTCATATGCCCCGCATCCGGGCAAAGGGTGCCCAATATATCAGCCGAACGCATGGCTTGTTCGGGCTTGTCTGACATTTCGGTGGCGTGAATATGCAAATGCAAGATCGCTGGATGTTGTTGTTCTTGCGCGCGATCTTTCATTGCGATTGAGCGTTCGATCACGTCCAACGCCTCTAAGACATCGGACCCTTCGCGCGGCAAACCTGTTTTCACATACCACAATTTCC
>CBFIGL010000003.1:0-74696 GCA_965662135.1 Planktotalea sp.
GAAGTGGGGAAAACGAATGACGGGAAAGTCCGCATTGCATGAGTTCGGGCAGAGCGCAGCGAACGGCGGCGCTTTAGAGACCTGCAGTCCCCCATTGCCCGAGCGGCTCGTAGGGCCCTTCTGAGGGGATGGTGGCTTGAGCTACGCCAGAAAGCCGGCCGTCGAAATCAAGATTGATCCCTTTGCTGCTTTGGATTTGCGCCTGCGTCACCAGCTTTGAGGCAAGCAATGCCCTGACTTGCGGGGCCGTAATGTGCTTGCACATCCGGCTCTGATCACGGATCCAGCAGGCCAGCCGCGCATGGTGATCGGCCTGCAATGCCGCAGATTTCTGCCTGTATTCCTCTTGCTTCTCGACAGAGGACTGCCAGCGCCGTGACTGAAACCAGTTGTCAGAAAGCAGACCTTGGAGCGGGTGGAACCTGTGCTGTCGGTGGCATAGGCTTGGACGGCTTGCAGCAAATCCTCCGGCCTGACCCCTTCCTTCACGGCCTCTTCAATCTGGGCAAAGCAGGCCGCTTTGCCTCGCAGTCGGTCAGGTGGGTATGCCGCCAAAATCTTCTCAGCTTCCCCCGCCTCGCGCCTGCGCGAAGGAGGCTCTTTTACAGGTTCAATGGTAAGGTTACTGTCCCGATTTGAGGCTACCCCCGTCTCACCCTTGAGACGTTTCCCCATTGGAGTCGCTCGCGCCACCCTTTGGAAGGGCGCTTGGCCCAAGAGTAATATCAAGGTGCAACTCATACTGATTGGACCCGCGCCCGCCCTCACCATCGCCACGAGCGTGGCGCGTGACGAGGCCGCATTGTTCCAAGGTCGTCATATGCCGAAACAGAGGTGCGCGACCCATCTCGCACTCGTCCGCCAACCGCTGGGCGCTTGGATTACACTGGCCCGTTTCCTTGTTGTGGAAGTCCGCCAGCTGAATCAGCACGATCTTGGCGGCGGGCTTGAGGCCTTTGACGTTCGCGGCCCAGATCAACGCCATGCCGCTCATGGCATCACCTGACCCGCCGGAAATGGGGCGGCTGCATAAAGCCCGCCCCCTGATTCTGCGGCTCGGTGTTGTGGAACAAAACCCGATTTCCTTGTGTAAGATTTGTGCCAATAGGAAACATGCGTTCCTGCATCGTTTTGCAAAAGGCTACATTTACCTTCAAGGCAAACACCTTTGCCTATTGCTGTTTTTACTGGGGTTACTTATGTCTGGCGATGGGACACCCTTCCCCAACGAAGGGCATATATCTGAGAGGATACCAGTGATGGCTATCAAACAACCGGTCGCGCGACCGGCGAATCCGCGTTTTTCGTCTGGCCCATGTGCCAAACCCCCCACATTTACACTCGATACGCTCAGCGACGCTGCCCTTGGCCGTTCGCACCGTGCTGCCGTTGGCAAGGACAAGCTGAAAGCCGCGATCGAAGAAACGCGCGAAATTCTTGGCGTACCCGCAGACTACAAGATCGGCATCGTACCCGCTTCTGATACAGGTGCATACGAAATGGCGATGTGGAACCTGCTGGGTGAGCGTCACGTTGAAATGCTCGCTTGGGAAAGCTTTGGCTCTGGTTGGGTCACTGATGCAGTCAAACAACTGAAACTCGACGCGACTGTAAAGACAGCAGAATACGGCGAGATGGTTGATTTCAGCACCGTCAATTTTGACAACGATGTTTGCTTTACATGGAACGGCACCACCTCTGGTGTACGCTTGCCTCATGGCGATGTGATCCCCGCAAGTCGCGCTGGCCTGACCCTTTGTGATGCAACCTCTGCTGCGTTTGCGATGGATCTTCCTTGGGACAAACTCGATGTAACGACGTTCTCTTGGCAAAAGGTGCTCGGCGGCGAAGCGGCACATGGCATGATCATACTCAGCCCACGCGCTGTTGAACGCCTTGAAAGCTACACGCCTGCATGGCCTCTTCCGAAGATTTTCCGCCTCACCAAAGGTGGCAAATTGATTGATGGTATTTTCTCAGGTGCTACCATCAATACCCCTTCCATGTTAGCTGTCGAAGACTACCTGCAAGCGCTCACATGGGCACGCTCTGTCGGTGGCCTGAAAGGCCTCATCGCACGTGCGGATGCCAATACAGCAGCGGTCACAGACTTTGTTAAGCAGAATGACTGGATCGACTTCCTCGCGGTAGATCCCGCGACACGGTCAACCACATCTGTCTGTTTGAAATTCACGGATGCGCGCATCACCGACGGCGCTGCTTTCGCGAAAGCCATCGCAAAACGCTTGGAAGCGGAAAACGTCGCCTTGGACATCGGCGGTTATCGCGATGCTCCTGCTGGTCTGCGCATTTGGTGCGGTGGCACTGTTGAGACGTCGGACATCGAAGCAATGCTCCCTTGGCTCGCTTATGCCTTCGCGCAAGAAATCTCAGCAGCCTGACACGCAATTCTTCTTGGCCGAATTTTCAAGAAAATTCGAACACCACCCCAATTCAAAAGGACCAACACCATGGCCCCCAAAGTACTCGTTTCTGACAAGCTCAGCGAAACCGCCGTTCAAATCTTCCGCGATGCGGGCATCGACGTCGATTTCCAACCCGAGCTGGGCAAGGACAAAGCCAAGCTGGCTGAAGTGATAGGTCAATACGACGGTCTTGCCATCCGCTCTGCGACGAAGGTCACAGAAAAAATCCTGAACGCAGCAACCAATCTTAAGGTTATCGCGCGCGCAGGTATTGGCACGGATAACATCGACAAGGTCGCCGCGTCTAAGAAAGGCGTGATCGTCATGAACACGCCTTTCGGCAACATGATTACCACTGCAGAACACGCTATCGCGATGATGTTTGCCGTTGCGCGCCAAATCCCTGAAGCCTCTGCATCGACCCACGCAGGCAAATGGGAAAAATCCAAATTCATGGGTGTCGAGCTGACCAACAAGACCCTTGGCGTGATCGGCGCAGGCAACATCGGTGGCATCGTCTGCGACCGTGCGCGAGGTCTTAAGATGAAAGTCGTGGCCTATGACCCCTTCCTGGGGGAAGAGAAAGCCGCGAAAATGGGCGTTGAGAAAGTTGAACTCGAAGAGTCTGCTTGCGCGCGCCGACTTCATCACCCTTCACGTTCCTTTCACCGATGCCACTGCAAATATTCTAAGCCGTGAAAATCTGGAGAAGACCAAAAAAGGGGTGCGCATCATTAACTGCGCTCGTGGTGGCCTTGTTGATGAACAAGCGCTCGCTGATCTGTTGAAATCCGGTCACGTGGCGGGTGCTGCTTTCGACGTGTTCGCACAAGAACCAGCGACAGAAAACCCGCTCTTCAATCTGCCAAATGTCGTTTGCACCCCGCATCTTGGTGCGGCAACCACAGAAGCGCAAGAAAACGTCGCGCTTCAAGTGGCACAGCAGATGTCGAATTACCTAAATACAGGTGCCGTTGAAAACGCGCTCAACATGCCCTCTGTGACGGCTGAAGAGGCCAAGATCATGGGCCCTTGGGTCAGCCTTGCCGGACACCTTGGCGCGTTCATCGGTCAAATGACGGATGAACCGATCAAAGCGATCAACATCCTCTATGATGGCAACGTGGCGTCCATGAACCTCGATGCGCTCAACTGCGCGTCTATCGCGGGTATCATGAAGCGCGTGAACCCAGATGTGAATATGGTGTCCGCCCCTGTGATCGCGGCAGAACGTGGCATCAAGATCAGCACGACAAATCAGGATAAATCTGGCACGTTTGACGGTTATATCAAAGTCACAGTGGTCACGGACAAGCGTGAACGCTCTGTGGCTGGTACGGTTTTCTCTGATGGCAAGCCGCGCTTTATTCAGATCAAAGGCATCAACATCGACGCGGAAGTTGGCGCGCATATGCTCTATACTACCAACGAAGATGTTCCGGGTATCATCGGCCTTCTTGGCAATACAATGGGAAAGAATGGCGTCAACATCGCAAACTTTACTCTTGGGCGCTCGGATGTCGGCGGCGAAGCCATTGCGTTGCTATATGTGGACAATCCGATCCCTGCGGATGTGCTGAAAACACTTGATGGAACTGGCATGTTCTCGCAAGTTAAGCCGCTTGAATTCGACGTCGCATAAACAAAGCAAAGGCCGCTCTTCTCAGGGCGGCCTTTCTCTATTAAGCCTGTCCATATGACACAACCGATTTACGCCATAGGCGACATTCACGGTCAGCTTGAGATGCTGGAAAACGCGCTTGCACTGATCAAAGCAGATGGCGGCAAAGACGCTTCAATCGTTTTTCTAGGCGACTACGTAGACCGTGGCGCAAATAGCAACGCGGTAATTGAACGCCTCGTGCAAGGAAAGTCCGAAGGAAAACCTTGGCGCTTTCTCAAAGGCAATCATGACCGCATGTTTGAATGGTTCATGGAACCCGTGCCACGCCATGATCCCTATCTGCTTGTGGGCTATCACTGGCTTCATGAACGCCTTGGCGGCACCACGACCCTTGCGTCTTATGGCGTTGACGCAAATGAAACCCGCAGATTATTCAACGTGCATGCTGACGCTTTGAAAGCAGTGCCCCATGCACACATCCGCTTTATACAAGATTGCGAAATCTCTATTTCGGCTGGCCCACTGTTCTTCTGTCACGCAGGCGTGCGACCGGGTGTTGCACTTTGCGATCAAACAGAAGACGATCTTGTCTGGATCAGAAACGAATTCTCGGATGATCCATCAGACCACGGCGCGCTGATCATACATGGACACACACCTGTAAAAGCGCCGTTAAATGCGGGCAATCACGTCAATCTAGACACGGGTGCAGGATACGACAAACCGCTCACAACCGCGGTGTTTGAAGAGTCCACTTGCTACATTCTTACAGACACAGGCCGCCAACTGCTCTCACCGCAATAATCGTCTTTGGTCTCAAAATACCTCGGGAGAGCGCGAGAGGGCCGGCCCTCTCGCATCGGTCCGATAGGCGTCAGCCTATCGGAAACACCTCAAACACCGACGTCGATAATCGCTTGTGCCAAGACTGGTACGGACTGCGCATTTAATCCCGCGATGTTCATGCGGCTGTCACCGACCATATAGATGCCATGCTCAGCGCGCAGACGCTCTACCATTTCAGGCGTTGTGCCCAGCCGTGAGAACATTCCGCGATGTTGCGCTAAAAACCCGAACCGGTCAGAGCCACTCAAACGCTGTAATTCTCCCGCCAATTGCTCGCGCAAACCAAGCATGCCCAGACGAACATCCTCAAGCTCTTTCGCCCAATCTGAGCGCAGATCAGGATCGCTAAGAACCATTGTGACCAAACGTGCGCCGTGGTCTGGCGGGAAAGAAAAATTCTGACGATTCAAAAAGGACAGCGATTCCTGATTACGTCCGCGCTGCGTGCCATCAGAAGACACCGCCATCAAAATGCCCGTGCGCTCACGGTAGATACCGAAGTTCTTAGAGCAACTCGCAGCAACCAAGCACTCAGGCACAGATGACGCAATCAGACGGACGGCCGCTGCATCCGCTTCCAAACCATCGCCAAAACCTTGATAGGCAATGTCGATCATCGGGATCGCGCCGGTTTTATTCAGCAGATCCAAAACAATCTGCCATTCTGTCAGGTTCAGGTTTGCGCCTGTCGGATTGTGACAACAGCCATGCAGCAATACGATGTCACCTGATTTCACATCTTTTAGATCATCCATCATCCCATCGAAATCCACGCTACGGGTCTGACTGTCGAAATAGCGATAGGGCGTGTATTCCATACCAAGATAATTCAGCATTGAAACATGATTTGGCCATGTGGGGTTGGACACGAAAACACGCGCATCGGGGCTGGCCATTTTGATCAATTCGAACGCTTGACGGATCGCGCCAGTGCCGCCTGGGGTCGCAATTGCGGCGACAGTATCGCGTGCAACCGCATCACCAAGGACAAGATCAATCATCACATCAGAGAATGCTGGATCACCCGCCAAAGCCACATAGGATTTGCTGCTTTCGACTTCCCAAAGCTGCTGTTCCGCACGTTTGACCGCGCCCATAATCGGGGTAAGACCTTCGGCGTTCTTGTAAACGCCAACACCAAGGTCGATTTTGCCGTCACGGGGGTCTTCACGATACGCTTTGACTAAGGACAGAATTGAATCGACAGGCTGCTCTTTGAGGTTCGCAAACATCAGGCTTCTCCAGTTTGAATAGGCATAGTCGGGGCCGCGCCCCATTCGTTCCACGATCCATCATAGACGGCATGGTCTGTTTTTCCGATCCGCTCTAGCGCGAGCGCTAGAATACAAGCGGTGATGCCAGACCCGCAGGTCGTAATCACAGGTTTACCGAGATCGACGCCCCCCGCTTCAAACATGGCTTTCAAATCGGCAGCATCTTTTATCGTTGCGTCTTCGTTCAGAAGGTCTTTGTAAAACACGTTGCGCGACCCAGGGATGTGCCCTGCGCGCATGCCAGGGCGCGGGTCCGCTTCAGCACCTGTGAAACGCGCGGGCGAACGGGCATCGACAATCTGGGGGCTGCCAAGCTTGGCCGCTGCCGCAACTTGTGTGGCGTCTTTCACCATCTGGTTCTGGAAGCGCACCATCATATGTCGGTCGCGGATAACTGGGGGCAGGTCTTCGATCTCGCGGCCCTCTGCTACCCATTTAGCCATGCCGCCATCGAGCACAGCAATGTTCATCTGACCCATCAGGCGGAATAGCCACCACACACGCGGTGCCGAAAAAATACCCGCGCCGTCATAAACAACAACCTGATGCCCATCACCAATGCCCATCGCACGCATGCGGGACATGAACTTTTCCGCGCTTGGGGCCATATGCGCCAAAGACGAACGCGCATCGCTGATCTCGTCGATGTCAAAGAATCGCGCGCCGGGAATGTGGCCTGCGTTGTATTCCGCTTTGGCGTCACGGCCATCCGCGGGCATATACCATGAGGCATCAATAATACGCAGATCCGGGTCGCGCATGTGCGCTGCCAGCCAATCGGTTGAAACCAATGTCTTCGGGTCGTCCAATGTCATGTGAAAAGCCCTCTTTTATCTACAAACTTGCTTACTGGGAGGGACGCACAGTGGCAAGTGGCTGGGGCAAAAGCGGGCACCGCGATACCGCGATGCCCAACTGGCGAATTACTTCGCCATCATGTTCTTTAAAACGCCGACAATCGCAAGCACTGCGCCTCCGCCGATACCACCACCAGCAACCTGTGTGATGATTGAACCAACATCCAAGCCACCTGCAGCGCCGCCCATTCCGAGCATGCCCAAAACAGTGCCGCCTAGACCGCCACCAACAATACCAGCGATAGAGTTGATGAGTGTACCTTGGTTGAGATTCTTCAATACGCCGCCAGCCACGTTGCCGCCCACTGCGCCCGAAATAAGACCAATCAAGAGTTCCATAGTATTCCTTCCCGTCGGGCCGTTATATTCAGCTGCGCAATCGCGACCCGTATCATGCGCGCCCTTAACGTATTAATACTTGCACTGCCCGTCATGGGGAAAGCGAAAGAAATCTTGTCAATTTAGCGCGGGTTTACTCTGCGTGACGCAATAATCGTTGCTTCTGGCGGCCCCAATCGCGTTTTGCGTCGCTCGCGCGCTTGTCATGGTTCTGTTTACCTTTGGCTATACCGATCTTCAGTTTCACCAAGCCTTTGTCGTTGAAATACAGAACAAGCGGGACAAGCGTCATTCCTTTGCGTTGGGTATCGGACCACATGCGCGCCAGTTGTTTCTTGGAGGCAAGCAGCTTGCGGCGGCGCTTTTCCTCGTGACCCCAGGTTTTCGCAGGCTCATAGGGCGCGATGTAGCTATTAACCAACCACAACTCGCCGTCTTTCACTTCCGCATAGCTTTCAGCGACATTGGCAGAGTTCACGCGGAGCGATTTGACTTCGGAACCCTGCAAGATAATCCCGCATTCGATGTCATCCTGAATCGCATAGTCATAGCGCGCGCGCCGGTTTTCGGCGATCACTTTGTAATTAGAATTGTCCTTGGGCTTGGCCATGGCTGTCCGCGTCTCTCTTAAGTATGAGCGACTTACATAAGACCAATCGCCCGGCACTCCAAGGGCATTTGAGAAATCCTGCTGGACACGCCGCGCGCAACTCCGCAGACTTGGAACCCTAGACATTGCTCGAAAGCCAAAGCCATGACCGATTTCCTTCTCCTCGCCTTTATCTTCCTCTGCGCAGGGGTCATCGCGGTTCCCATCGCCTCGCGCCTTGGGCTGGGGTCAGTGCTTGGCTATCTGATTGCGGGTATCATCATTAGTCCGATCCTTGCACTGCTGCATGTGGACGTGATCGCAATCCAGCATTTCGCGGAATTTGGCGTGGTGATGATGCTGTTCCTTGTGGGTCTCGAACTTGAACCAAAGATGCTTTGGGCGATGCGCGCTAAGCTGCTTGGGCTTGGCGGCGGGCAAGTTGGCTTAACCACTGTGATCGTTATGGGCGCATGCATGGCACTGGGACAACCTTGGTCGATCTCGCTTGCGATTGGCCTTGTCATGGCGTTGTCGTCGACAGCTATCGTTCTACAAACTTTGAATGAAAAAGGGCTGATGAAGTCTGACGGTGGCCAATCCAGTTTCTCGGTGCTTTTGACCCAAGACATTGCGGTTATCCCCATGCTCGCGCTCCTGCCGCTTTTGGCGATGCCTGAGCTGATGGATGTGGCGTCGCATGGCGCAGATGCGGCCCATGCTGGCGAGGGCGATCATGGACCCACCATGAGCCTTGTTGATAGCCTAAGCGCTTGGCAAACCATGCTCGTCACCGTTGGCGCAGTGGCCGCTGTCATCCTTGGCGGTAGCTTCCTGACTGCGCCGATCTTTCGCTTCATCTCTGGCGCGGGCTTGCGCGAACTTTTCGTGGCTGGCGCGCTGCTGATCGTTATCGGAATTGCGCTTTTGATGTCCCTTGTTGGTCTGTCCCCTGCGCTTGGCACATTCATCGCGGGTGTGGTCCTTGCCAATTCGGCTTACCGCCATGAACTGGAAAGCGACATTGATCCATTTCGTGGTCTTTTGCTGGGGCTGTTTTTCATGAGCGTGGGTGCTGGCATCAACTTTGTGCTACTATCCGAAAACCTGCTTAACATCGTCGCAATGACCCTTGGCCTGATCGCGATCAAGGTTCTGGTGCTTCTGTTCCTTGCCCGTATTTTCAAACTTGGCGGGACAGACAAATGGCTCTTTGCGCTTGGGCTCGCACAAGCCGGTGAATTTGGCTTCGTGCTTCTGTCTTTCACGGTTGCAGGGCAAATTATCCCTTCCTCTACCGCCGATATTCTCCTGCTTGTCGTGGCGCTGTCGATGCTGCTGACCCCCGCATTGTTCATCATCTACGACCGCCTCATCGCGCAACGTTACGTGACTGGCGAAACCCGCGAAGCAGATGAAATCGACGCGGACTCCAATATCATTATCGCAGGTCACGGCCGTGTTGGCGGTATGGTTGCGCGTGTTCTGCGCGCTTCGGGACACACGCCGACGGTCATCGACTATTCCTCCAAGCAACTCGACATGCTCGAACGCTTCGGTGTCAAAGCTTACTTCGGGGATGCCAGCCGTCCAGACCTTTTGCACGCAGCCGGCATCCATGAGGCAAAGCTGATCGTGATCGCCATCGACAACAAAGAGCAGATCACAGAGATGGTTCACTACATTCACGCCAACCATGCCAATGTGCACATCATGGCCCGCGCGTTAGACCGTAACCACGTTTATGAGCTTTATGCTGCTGGCTGCCGTGATATCATCCGTGAAACTTACGACAGTTCCTTGCGCATGGCCCGATCGGCGTTTGAGGCACTTGGCGTTCCAAACGACAAGGCCACCGATATGGTGGCGGTGTTCGATCAATCTGACCGCGAAGGGATGATCGAAGTGGCCAATACCTACGACGTCAATATCTCACCATTCGAGAACGAAGCCTTCATGGCCAAAATTCGCGAAGTCGCGCCACGACGCGAAGCCGAAGTCAGAGAGCAGATGACAAAAATTCTACAGCGCAATTCAAAAGGCGAGGCACAGCTATGAAAGACGACAATTTCCTGCGCGAAAACAATGCGCGCCACATGTGGCATCCCATGGGTCATCCCGGTGATTTGCAAACCGATGCCCCTGCGATTATCGCCAAAGCAGAAGGCGTGGTTATCGAAGATCTTGATGGGCACAAAACTGTCGATGCCGTCGGTGGTCTGTGGTGCGTTAACCTTGGCTATTCCAACAACGTGATCAAGGACGCGATTGCCAAGCAACTTTATGATCTGCCCTATTATTCTGCCTTTGCAGGCACTTCTAACCCGCCTGCGATTGAAGCGTCATATGCCGTGCGCGAATTCTTTGAACCCGACGGTATGGTGCGCGCCTTTTTCACCTCTGGCGGTTCGGACAGCGTTGAGACCTGCCTGCGTCTATCGCGTCAGTATCACCGTCTACGCGGTGAGCCGACACGCACCAAATTCATTTCTCTCAAGAAGGGCTATCACGGCACCCATTTCGGCGGTGCCTCCGTCAATGGCAACAACCGTTTCCGCATTGGGTACGAGCCGATGTTGCCCGGCTGTTTCCACCTGCCCAGCCCCTATACGTATCGCAACCCGTTCAATGAAACAGACCCAGCCCAGCTGGCCCAGAATATCGCAGCCGCCTTCGAGGACGAAGTACAGTTCCAAGGCGCAAACACCATCGCGGCGTTTATCATGGAGCCGGTTCAAGGCGCAGGCGGTGTCATTGTACCCCATGAAAGTTTCATGGGATTGATGCGCGAAATCTGTGACCGCCACGGCATCCTGATGATCGCGGATGAAGTCATTACAGGCTTCGGGCGTTTGGGCTCTTGGTCTGGCTCCAGCCATTACGGCGTGAAGCCTGACATGATGAGCACGGCCAAAGGCATCACATCCGGCTACTTCCCCGTTGGTGCCGCGCTGTTCAATGAAAAGGTTGCCGAAGTGTTTGAGAACTCCAGCAGTGCAGAAGGTGGCATTTATCACGGCTACACCTATTCCGCCCATCCCGTTGGCGCGGCAGCGGTCACTGCTTGTCTTGCTGAAACCGTCCGCCTTGATCTGCGCGCCAATGCAGCGGCGCGGGGCGCGCAGCTATACGAAGGGTTGCAAAGGCTGGCGTCCAAGCACGACATCATAGGTGATGTGCGTGGCGGACAGGGCTTGATGACGGGGATGGAATTGATATCCGACAAAGCCGCAAAAACGCCAATGGATCCAGCAACTGTCAAACGTATCCAGCAAGCCACCTACGAAGCGGGCGCAATGGTACGCATGGGTCCGCCCAATATCCTGATGTCGCCGCCTTTGACGATTTCAGAGGGCGAAGTGCAGACCATTCTTGATGCGCTCGATACTGGTCTTAGCGCCGCATAAGCCTTCGAGTTGACGATCCTTGATCAAGCCTCCTAAGCTGGTGACACTTTGGGGGGTTTTCATGACCAAATTATTCAAATTCGCGCTACTCGGCGCGCTTGCTTTAGCCACGCCACATGTCGCTGATGCCAAAGAGTATAAAATCAACTGGAAGCGCACCATTTCGTCGGGCGTTTTTGACCAAGAGACGTTCTTTCACTGGACCCAAATGGGCGCGGACGGAATATGCCAGCAGGACACATCCTTCACAATCAAAACTAAGAAGAAGCCGAAAAAGGGTTCTGTTCAGTGGTTTTGGGTGTCCAAAGTGCTGCCCACAGGCGAGTGCGCAGGGACTCTCGTAAGCGGATATCAGATCGTTTACACGTCCAAGCGCAGGCCCAAGAAGGATGAGGTCGTTCTGGAAGTACGCGGCCTTGATCGCTTTAACGAAGGCAAAGTTGATGTCGACAAAGCAAAGGTCACGATCAAGATCAGAAAGCGGTGATCACCCCTGCACAGGTGCGCCGCTACGGGCGCGGTACGGCCCTGCGATTGCGGTTATCGCCAGAATAACACCCGACACAGCCGCAATCATCCCCGCTGCGCTTACCGCGTTATCCGCGCCCAGCCAGATCGGCCCGTAGCCTGCGAACACATATCCCAATACGGCTGAAAGCGTCGCGAACAACACGCTCCACGCGACCTGCGCACTTAGGGAGTTGGTCATCAGGCGCGCCGCAGCAGGCGGGCAAATGAACATCGCGATCACGATGATTGATCCGACCGCATCAAACGCAGCCACCGCCGCCAAGGCCGCGATAATCACCAGTGCAAAGCCCAAAGGCCCTGTGCGGATCCCAATGCTTTGCGCGAATCCCTCATCGAAGGTGGAGAGTTTTAGGGGACGCCAGTAAATCCAAGTAAACAGCGCGACGACGAACAAAACCGCCAGCAAGCGTGGTAGTTCAACAGGCAGATAGACCAGTGCTTCCCAATCCCAAAGCGATGCCCAACCCGTCGCATCGAGCCAGATCAGGCTCTCCAAATTGCCGAACAGCGCATGTTCAACATCTAGGTGGACGGTGCTTGTGTCGGACTGTTCCAACAGCAAAACACCCCCTGCGAACATGGCCGTAAACGTCACGCCCATCGCAGCGCCCGGTTCGATCTTTCCAAGGCGGCGGATCGCTTCGATCATCACCACCGCGACCACAGCCGCACCCGCAGCACCCAGCATCATGGGAACCGCGGCAACCACGCCTGTGATCAAGAACGCCACAACGATACCCGGCAAAACCACATGGCTGATCGCATCACCAATCAAGGCTTGCCGACGTAGCAACAAGAAATTCCCCGGTAACGCACAGGCGATCGCAGCCAGCGTACCAATCAGCATCGGCGTCAAAGACAGCGCTACGAATTCTTCGCCCATCATGCGGGCACTCCCTTCGGCGCGCCGATCAGGTGATCTAGCTCGCTTATTTGATCACTGGTCAGGACCCCCTCGATCTCTGTAAGCCCATCGTAAAAGGTTGCCGCCAGCGCAAATTCTTCACGCGATCGCGCCATTTGCCAGCGTCTTTCATCGCGTAGCGCTTTGGCGGCGCGCGCTTTGCCATCTGTTGTCGCAACACCGTCAGCGCGCGCAAAACCAGCGCGGCGCAACAAGCGCAATGTCAGCTTCTCATAGATTGGTTGACCTTGGGCCAGTGCCAAAAGGCCTTGGCGAATATGCACACGCCTCTGGAACGAAAGATGCTTAAGAACCGCCGCCAGAACACCGCGCGCAGGGGCGAACAGCAACGACAAAGCGAACATCGCGAACAGCACTAAAACAATAACAGGCCCCGTGGGCAACGCAGGCGCAACCGCAGACAGCGCCGCGCCGACATACCCCGCAACACCGCCAACGACGCCAGCGACCCATAGAACACCCGTCACCCGTTCGCTCCAGAACCGCGCGGTGACAGCGGGAATAATCAACAGGGCGACAATCAGGATCAAGCCCACAATCTTGAGACCCACAACCGTGATCGCCATGACAAGACCCATCATAATCAGATCAAGGCGTGGCACATTCAGCCCACTTGACGCAGCAAACTCAGGATCAAACGCGACCGCGCTGAGCGGGCGGCGAAACGCAATGACAGCCGCCAGAACCAGCGCGCCGCCAACCGCGATAATCACCGCATCCGAGTAAAGCATCCCAGCGGTAGAGCCGAGCAGAAACCCCTCAAGCCCCGCTTGGCGCCCCTCGCTCATCGTTTGGATGAAAGTCAGAAAAACAATGCCGATGCCGAAGAAAACAGACAGAACCGCACCAATCGCAGCATCTTCGGCCAACCGCGTGCGCCGCGTCAGAAAGCCAATGCACAAAAGACCAATCCATGCGGATGCGGCAGAGCCAAGCATCAATCCAATCAGGCTACGCCCGTCCCCACCCAGTGCGACCATTATGATGAAAGAAATGCAAACACCCGGCAAAGTCGCGTGGGAAATCGCATCGCTGACCAGCGCGCGTTTGCGCAAGAACAGGAAAGTGCCCGTCACACCCGCCGCTACGCCGAGCAGCATCGCGCCAAGGGTTACGAGCGTGGCGTTATAGCCAAGCTGCAATGTCAGCGCATGCCAAAGCATCGTTTACGCACCAAGCGCCGTTTGACCAAATTGGCCAGTGGCAAGACGTCCGCCGTAAGCCTCTTGCAAGGTCTGGGGCGTAAACGCTTCCTCAACTGTGCCTTCAGCAACGCGGGTCGTATTGATAAGAAACACGCGGTCAAAATAATCAGCAACCGTGCTCAGATCATGGTGAACGGCGACAACTGTTTTGCCCTCCGCACGCAGGGATTTCAGCACGTCGATAATCGCCTTTTCCGTGGCCGCATCAACACCCGCGAAAGGTTCATCTAGCAAGTAAAGGTCCGCGTTCTGCGCCAAAGCACGCGCTAGGAAAACCCGTTGTTGTTGACCGCCGGAAAGTTGACCAATCTGGCGCGTCGCAAAGTCCTGCATCCCAACGCGCGCAAGGCAGTCCATCGCTTTGGCCTTATGCGCACCACGAAGGCGACCCAAAAGGCCAAGTTCGCGATAAAGACCCATCAGGACAACATCTAGAACGCGGGTCGGAAAATCCCAATCCACACTTGCACGCTGGGGCACATAAGCAATGCGCGCACGTGCCTCTGCAACGGGTTGGCCGAACACTTGCGCAGTACCTGCAAGCGGTTTGATCACGCCCAGCGCGGCCTTGAGAAGCGTCGATTTACCAGCCCCATTAGGGCCAATAATCGCCGTCATAGATCCTACAGGCACAGTCATATCCACGGAAAACACCGCAGGTTTCTGACCATAACTCACTGTCATGCCACGAACCGCAAGTGCTGCGTCTACCTGCGTGTCCTGCAAACGTGTTCCGTCTGATGTCGCCAGTTCAATAGATGTCATATCTTAAGATCCTACCGCCAATTTACCGCTCATCCCGCGCTCGGGCACTGTGCCGCCAAGCGCGCGCGCGATGGTTGTGATGTTGTGGTCAATCATGCCGATATACGTGGCCTCGTAACTGCCATCCGCGCCCATCGCATCAGAATATAATTCGCCGCCAATCGAAACCAAGTGACCCTGTGCACCCGCGCCTTCGATCAACGCGCGAATGTTGCGATCAGAGACAGAGCTTTCCACAAACGCCGCGCCAATCTTGCGCTCGACCAGCAAATCAACCAGCGTTGAAATACGGTTCAAACCTGCTTCGCTTTCCGTGGAAATCCCTTGGATGCCGATCACTTCCATATCGAATGCGCGGCCGAAATAGCCGAACGCATCATGGGCCGTCAGCAAAACACGCGACTGAGCAGGAACCGTCGCCATCACCGTTTCACCATAGCTTTGCAGCTTGGTTAACTCCGCTTCAAACGCGGAAAGGTTAACCGCGAAGTCCGCCGCCAGTTCAGGGCGCGCTTCGCTCAAAACGCGCGCAATTTCACGGGCCACATAGGTCCAAAGCGCAGGCACCATCCAAACGTGTGGATCGTAACGGCCATCATAGTCTGCATGAGAAATCAGCATATCGCGCGGCATCGCGTCAGCAACAGCGACGGAGGTACGGCGGCGCTCAAGCTTAACCAAGAAATCCTCCATCTGTGCTTCCAGATAAAGGCCATGCCACAATACCAAATCAGCGCGCGTCATCGCCATGATGTCGCTGCGGGTTTGACGGTAGGCATGTGGGTCAACGCCAGAGCCCATCAGCGCCTTAACCGTAACATGCGCCCCGCCAATACGGCGCGCTGTGTCGGCAATCATGCCTGTCGTTGCGACTATGTTAAGGGTGTCGGATGCCAGTGCGAGACGCGGGGCAAACGCGCTTGCTGCAGTCATGGCTAGGAAGTGTCGGCGACCAATGGTCATAGAATCTCCTGTGTGTTGACTTGTATATGAGAGTCATTCTCAAAAAGTCAATGCACTTGCGACTTATTCGCAAGAAAGGCTGTATAATTCTGACCTTTTGATCAAATTAGAGCGTGTTCACACTGATCCGATTCAGGATTCCCAAGTTGGCTGATCTGTGATTCCGTGCTTGTGGGCAGCACAGGGAGGCAGACATGGGCAAACCCCATCCAATGGAACTCCGCACGCGGGTTGTTGACTTTGTGGAAGAAGGCAACACGCACCGCGCCACGGCGGCGCATTTCCGTGTGTCGATCAAGTTCGTGAATGACATGGTCAAGCTGAAGAGGGAGACAGGATCGCTGGAGCCGAAACCTCAAGGGCGTCGAGGCCATGGCAAGCTGGCGGGTTCCCATGACTGGGTGCGCAGCAAGATCGAGAGCAAACCGGATGTGACGCTCGATGAACTTGTCTCAGCCTTGCGGTGTGAATTTGGCATCGAAGTTTATCGTTCGGCCATGTGGGGACTGGTTCGTCGGCTCGGCCTATCACACAAAAAAAGACCTCCGGGCCAGCGAGCAGAAGCGGCCTGATGTAGTCAAGGATCGCGCGATCTGGAAAACGCGCCGCCAGCCCTTCATGCGTGATCACCTTGAACGCCTTATTTTTATCGATGAGACATCCCTCAAGACCAACATGACCAAGGCTGCTGGATGGGCTCCGGAAGGAACGCGGCTGATCGATCATGCGCCAGGTGGGCATTGGAACACTCAGACATTCATCGCCGGTTTGCGCCACGACAAGATCGACGCAACAGGCATCATCAGCGGGCCAATGGACAAGGAGATGTTCGACCTCTACGTCGAAGGCATCCTGGCTCCGACGTTGCGCCCCGGCGATGTCGTCATCCTCGACAATTTGCCCGCCCACCGGAGCACAGTCGCCGCCAACATCTTGAAGGAGATTGGCGCGTGGTTCCTGTTCCTGCCCAAATACAGCCCCGATCTGAACCCCATAGAAATGGCGTTCTCAAAACTCAAGGCGCTCATCCGCAAGGTCGCGGCAAGGACATATGAAGAGCTCTGGCGGGCTGTCGGAAACGTTTGCAGTCTCTTCACACCGGACGAATGCTACAACTTCTTTACCGCCGCCGGGTATGAAACCAATTGAAATGAACACGCTCTAATATTACTGACGCCAAGCCATTACTTGCCAAGCCAGCGCGCGCATGGGACAGATTGGCATAGCTCGGAGAGTCCGCATATGTCTGTTGAAGCCGCTCAAACCACCGCGCATCTGCCCCAAACGGTAGAACCGCGTAACCCCGGGATGGACCTTGATATAAGCTGGGTGCGCTCGGTTCAGGCCAATACCTCTGCGATTGAGCGACGCGCAAAAACCCTGCCTGGCCGGCGCAGCGTCAAGAAAGAATATCAAGCCGCTTGGCTTATCCGCGCGATGCAATGCATCGACCTAACGACGCTGTCTGGCGATGACACGGCCGAGCGTGTGCGTCGGTTATGTGCCAAGGCACGCCAGCCTTTGCGTGCAGATATTGCCGATGCCCTTGGCGTCACCAACCTGCAAACCGGCGCGATCTGCGTGTATCATGATATGATCGAAACTGCTGTCGATGCGCTGGCGGGTTCAGGCATTCCTGTCGCTGCCGTATCCACCGGTTTTCCCGCGGGTCTCTCCCCTTTCCATCTGCGCATCGCAGAGATTGAGGAAAGCGTGAAAGCAGGTGCAGCCGAGATCGACATCGTGATTTCCCGCCGCCTTGTTCTGGCTGGCGATTGGCAAGCCCTTTACGATGAAATGCGCGCCTTTCGCGCCGCGTGTGGAGATGCCCATGTCAAAGCAATCCTCGCCACGGGCGAGCTGGGAACACTGCGCAACGTCGCGCGCGCCTCGCTGGTCTGCATGATGGCCGGTGCTGATTTCATCAAGACGTCCACAGGAAAGGAATCGGTTAACGCGACGCTACCTGTGTCCCTTGTCATGATCCGTGCGATCCGCGACTACCATGAACGCACGGGCTACCGTGTTGGCTACAAACCCGCTGGTGGCATTTCCAAGGCCAAAGATGCCCTCGTCTACCTTGCCCTGATGAAGGACGAACTAGGCGATCGTTGGCTTCAGCCCGATCTGTTCCGATTTGGCGCGTCCTCGCTTTTGAACGATATCGAACGCCAGTTAGAGCATCACGTCACAGGCGCATATTCCGCCACATACCGTCACGCGCTGGCTTAAGGAGAGAAACATGACCATTTCCGAACGCCTCGACAAGATGGACTATGGCCCCGCCCCCGAAGATGCCTCTGACGCACTGGCGTGGCTGGTGGATCAGGGTGATCGCTTTGGCCACTTCATTGATGGTGAATTTACTCCCCCTACGAATGGGTTTGAGAGCCGCAATCCCGCCAATGGAAACGTACTGGCGAACCTGTCCCAAGCCACGCAAAGCGATGTGGATCGTGCTGTTGCGGCTGCACGCAAAGCTCAAGGCAAATGGGCGAAACTCGGCGGTGCAGGGCGCGCGCGCTACCTGTATGCGATTGCGCGTTTGGTCCAGAAACACTCACGCCTTTTCGCCGTTCTAGAAACGCTCGATAACGGAAAACCCATCCGCGAAAGCCGCGACATCGACATTCCTTTGGTGCACCGTCATTTCTACTATCACGCTGGTATGGCGCAGTTGATGGATGAAGAATTGCCTAACCGCGAACCCCTAGGTGTCTGCGGTCAGATCATCCCATGGAATTTCCCTCTGTTGATGCTGTCTTGGAAGATCGCGCCCGCCCTTGCCATGGGCAACACAGTGGTTCTGAAACCTGCGGAATACACATCGCTCACCGCGCTTTTGTTTGCGGACATCTGCCGCCAAGCAGGCCTGCCAAAAGGTGTTGTAAACATCGTCACGGGCGATGGTGCCGTCGGCGAAATGATCGTTAACGCGGAAGTCGACAAAATCGCCTTCACAGGCTCTACCGCAGTGGGTCGCCGCATCCGCGAGGCAACCGCTGGTTCCGGCAAATCCCTAACGCTGGAACTAGGCGGAAAGTCCCCCTACATCGTCTTCGATGACGCCGATCTGGACAGCGCCGTCGAAGGTCTGGTTGATGCGATCTGGTTCAATCAGGGCCAGGTCTGCTGCGCTGGATCGCGTCTCTTGGTTCAGGAAAACGTGTCCGAACGCTTCTACACCAAGCTGCGCGCGCGCATGGACGATCTGCGTATTGGCGACCCTCTAGATAAATGCATAGACGTTGGTGCGATTGTAGACCCTATTCAGCTGAATCGGATCACCAAAATGGTGAACGCCAACACAGAAGGGCAGATGCATCAAGCCAAATGCGACCTGCCCGAGGGCGGCTGTTTCTACCCCCCGACCTTGATCACAGGCCTGACCCCGTCCGCGACCCTGATGCAGGAAGAAATCTTTGGTCCAGTCCTCTGCGCAACCACCTTCCGCACCCCCGTCGAGGCGGTGCAACTGGCCAACAACACGCGCTACGGATTGGCTGCGACGGTCTGGACAGAGAACGTCAATCTCGCCCTCGACATCGCGCCGCAGCTTGTTGCTGGTGTTGTTTGGGTGAACGCCACCAATCTCTTCGATGCTGCCGCTCCCTTTGGCGGTGTACGCGAAAGCGGATTTGGCCGCGAAGGTGGCTGGGAAGGCCTTTCTGTATACACAAAACCCAAGGCAAAGCGCAAAGCGCTGGCGCAGATCGAAGGCTTTACAGGCAGCGATGCGGGCAATGATCCCATTGATCGCACCGCCAAGCTCTACATCGGCGGCAAGCAAGCGCGCCCAGACAGCGGCTATTCCCAAGCCATCTTCTCCAAGCAAGGCACGAAACTCGGCGAAGTCCCCCTGTCCAATCGCAAAGATATCCGCAACGCGGTTGAGGCAGCACAGAGCGCAAAAGGCTGGTCCAAAACTACGGGTCACTTGCGCGCACAAATCCTTTATTACATGGCCGAAAACCTCTCCGCCCGCACCGACGAATTTGCGAAACGCATCGATGCAATGACAGGCAAACGCACTGGCAAATCAGAAGTTGAAAGCAGCCTCAACACACTCTTCACATTCGCCGCATGGGCTGACAAATGGGATGGCTCTGCGCGCAGCGTTCCAATCAAGGGCATCGCGCTGGCGATGAACGAACCTGTCGGCGTTATTGGCGCGTTCTGCGCGGATGATACACCGCTGCTTGGTGCCGTTCATGCAATGGGTGCAAGCATGGCAATGGGCAACCGCTGCGTACTGGTCGCCAGCGAACCCTTCCCCCTTGCTCTGACCGATCTGATCCAAGTCTTGGAAACATCCGATGTTCCAGCAGGCGTGGTGAACATCCTCACAGGCAGTCACACCGACCTCGCCCCCCATATGGCCGCGCATCACGACATTGATGCAGTTTGGAGCTTTTCTTCCAGCGACCTCTCGGCGGTGATCGAAGCCAAATCCACAAGCAACCTCAAACGCACATGGGTTAACCATGTCCAAACCTCTGCGCCCGACCCGCGCGAATATCTCAGCGCCGCAAGCGAAACGAAGACGATCTGGGTCCCCTACGGGGAATAATCACCGTCTTTGGTCCCCAAATACCTCGGGGTTTGGGGCAGCGCCCCATTCCGCCTGCCCCACAAGGGCAGGCTAAACCTGTGCGCAGCACATTTTGACGTTCGGTTCCAACTGACAAAGCCCCCGGCAAAAGCATACTCTCGACAAATTCCAACTGGAGAAACATAATGTCAGACGATATCGTTATCCTTGACGGCACGCGCACAGCCATTGGTACATTCGGCGGCGCTTTAGCCAAAACCACCCCGATCGAACTGGCCACCATCGCCAGCAAAGCCGCGCTTGAGCGCTCCGGCGTCGAGGGCGCACAAATCGGCCATGTCGTCTTCGGTCATGTCATCAACACAGAGCCGCGCGATATGTATCTCTCCCGCGTCGCGGCTATCGACGCAGGGATCCCCGACACCACCCCCGCGATGAACGTAAACCGTCTTTGCGGATCTGGCGCGCAGGCGATTGTTTCCGCCGTTCAGTCTTTGATGCTGGGCGATGCCGACTTCGCCCTCGCGGGCGGTGCAGAAAACATGTCGCGTTCACCCTTCATTATCCCCGATCAACGCTGGGGTGCTAAGATGGGCGATACACGATCGCTCGACATGATGCTGGGCGCATTAAATTGCCCGTTCGGTACAGGCCACATGGGCGTCACTGCGGAAAACGTCGCCGCGGAACATGGCATCACACGCGACGCACAAGACGCCTTTGCGATGGCCAGCCAGGCGCGCGCCGCAAACGCAATCGCGAACGGATACTTTGAAAGCCAGATCACCCCCGTCCAAGTCAAAGTCAAACGTGACTTGGTAGATTTCACAGTGGACGAACACCCCAAAGCAACCTCCGAAGAAGCGCTGGCAGGTCTGCGCACAGTCTTCCAGAAAGACGGCACAGTCACTGCTGGCAACGCCTCAGGCATTAACGACGGTGCCGCTGCGATCGTAATGGCAACTGCCTCCGCGGCGTCCAAAGCGGGCCTAAAACCGCGCGCACGTATCTTGGGATATGCACACGCGGGCGTGCGCCCAGAAGTCATGGGCATAGGCCCCGTTCCTGCCGTGGAGAACCTTCTGGCGCGCACCGGTCTCTGCATCACCGATTTCGATGTGATCGAAAGTAACGAAGCCTTCGCCGCTCAGGCCCTTGCCGTGAACAAAGGTCTCGGACTTGATCCTGCAAAAGTGAACCCCAATGGCGGAGCAATCGCACTAGGTCATCCAGTCGGCGCTACAGGTGCGCTGATCACTGTGAAAGCCCTTTATGAGCTGGAACGCATCGGCGGCGAACGCGCGTTAATCACTATGTGCATCGGTGGTGGCCAAGGTATCGCGATTGCTATCGAAGCGCTCTAAATCAGACTCTAATCAAGCCGAATGGTCGCGCGCGCTGCGCGGCCATCGCTATCTATGACTGAGAGCTGCACAAACCCTTCGCCCAAAAGCGGAAGTTGCGCTTCCCGCGCTTGCACGCTGCGCAGGACAGGCGCGCCGTTTGCCATCCATGTAAATGGCGCTCGCCCATCGCGCACCTTCACGACCAATCCAGCATCACTTAGCGCCAATCGCGCGCCATCAGGTGGAAACGCCAGTTTAGGCGCATCGGGCGCCGCCTCAAACACCGCGCGTCGCCCCGTAAAGCGGCGCAGGGGTTGGGGTAGCTCAGCAGTCTCTAACAGCAGCGTTTCAGGCGGTGGTGGGGGCAATGGCACGGCTTTATCCGAAACCAAGCCAACCAGCTCAAACAGGATCGGCGCGGCCAATTCCCCGCCAAAGGCCCCGGGTACAGGCGTACCATCGGGACGCCCGATCCAGACCCCCGCCACGTACCGTCCGTCAAACCCGATCGCCCAAGCGTCGCGATGACCATAGGACGTGCCGGTCTTATAAGCGAGCCGCATTTGCGCCGCGCCAGTTGGGGGTGCAAGGCCTGCCAAAATATGGCTTACTTGCCATGCGGATGCACGGCTTAAAAATCGTTCTTCCACCTTCTCACTCGATCCAAACTGCCAGTTTAGAATCTGTTTTGTACCGCCTTGCGCCAAACCCGCATATAACTGAACCAGCCCTTCCAACGATGTGCCGACGCCGCCTAAAGCAACGGCCAAGCCCGGCGCACCACCAGGTACTTTCGCACGGACCCCGGCCCGTTCCAGCCCTTGCATAAGGCGCGCTGGCCCAAGCTCTTCAGTCAACAAAACCACTGGGATATTCAGCGACAAACGCAGCGCTTCATCCACACGCAATTCGCCGCGAAACGCGCCGTCAAAATTTTCAGGCGCATAACTACCAAAGGCGACGGGACGGTCGTTAATAATCGTCGCCGGATGCGCCAGACCCTGATCAAACGCTAACCCGTAAACCAAGGGCTTTAGCGTAGATCCGGGGGATCGCAGTGCGCGGGTCATATCAATAAATCCCTGCCGCCCTTCGCGATCCGAATAGCCGCCCGATCCGACATGCGCCAAGATCTCGCCGCTTTGATGATCCGCCAAAATCATCGCTATCGACAGATTTTCCGCCTTTCCCCGTATGCTCGCCGCTGCCAAAGCTTCTGCCTTTGCTTGTAGCATCGCGTCCAGTGTCAAGCGATGCACAGAACGCTCTGGCGCTGCAACGCGGGCACGGTCAGATAAATGGGGGGCGAGCCTTGGGAAAGGTAATCTTCGATCCAGAATAGGCTCTAAATAGGCTGTTCTTGCTTCTTCTCTGCTCACGACACCCGTTGCAATCAAACGATCCAGAACCACCTGCCGCGCCGCGCCTGCCGCTACCGGATTCGCGTCAGGCCGACGCGCTTCAGGTGCTTGCGGCAGCGCGACCAACAGGGCCGATTGCGCCGCGGTAAGACGCTTGGGTTCCTTGCCAAAGTAGCTAAGGCTTGCGGCGCGCGCGCCCTCAACATTACCGCCATAAGGCGCAAGGGTAAGGTAGAGGCGCAGAATGTCTTGCTTGCTCAATTCCTGCTCCAAGCGCATCGCCACGCGAGCCTGTCGCAACTTGCCCTTCCATGCGCCTGTACCACTTTGCTCTAACAATCGCGCCACCTGCATCGTCAAAGTGGATGCGCCAGAGACGATTTTGCCCTGTGTTAGAGCCTGTTTTCCAGCACGCAGCACCGCCCAGCCGTCAACCCCCTTATGTTGGTAGAACCGTTTGTCCTCATAAGCGATCAGCATCTCGACGAAACGTGCATCCATCTGATCGGGCATAACATTCAACCGCCAGCGCCCGTCCTCTACCGTGTAGGCGCGCAGCAAGATACCGTCACGATCCCTCACCTCGAGGGAGGTTTCAGGCAGCAGGCCAGGCAGGTCCGTCGCACGGACCCAATCGTCAAACGCATCGCGTCCCAGCCCTGTGAGAAACAGCGCCAAGACCAAGGCAAAGGGCGCAAAGCGGCGCACGGCTTACTCCGTCACGATCATCTGGCCCGTGGCAGAGCGCGCGCGATATTGTGCGCGATACATATCCTCCACCGATGCAGCGGGATGATGATAGGTTCCCGGCGATACCGCCCGCACGATATAGGCTAGGTGGAAGGGATCGCTGCCATTGGCGTCCACCGCTGCAAGGAAGCGATCAGAACGGAACTCGGAGTGTTGAGCGCGCGCAGGTTTGAGCCAATCGAGCGCACGAATATCGCCGCCACGGATCAGGTTTGGATTGTCAATCTCAAGCCCGGCAGGCAGCAGGTCATTCACCATAAGCCGCGATTCACCATCCTCGAACGGGATCACGGTCAACACTGTCACCAAACGATCCCCTGTTTGCAGGGTCAGGTCCGCCATAGGCGCGCCTTCCATGGTGAAATATTCGCGCGTGATCTTGTAGCCGTAGCCCCCCGCATCCGGTGCAACATGGGGAATGCCAAAGGTACTGAGCGTGATGTCCATTGCTGTGCTTGAGGTGTTCGCGATTTGCAAAGGCGCAGCGCGGCTTTCGTAGCGGCGGATCAGTGGGCCAGTGTTCACTTCTCCATTCACACTAAATCCGCTGGCGTTAGGGTTTTCTACTAAGGCATGCGCAGCAAGCAGCGCCCATGATGCTTCTTGTGTGGACATGGCGCGCCCCGCATTTGCGATGCGGTCAGACAGTGCGGCTGTGTTTACCGTGCTGCTACCTGCCTCAACCGCCAGGGTCAGAACACCGGCAGCATCGCGCAGGTTCGTGCCGAAATCAGAACGCCACACACGTGCCTCTTCGCCCATGCGCGGGATCATCATGCGCGCGGCCCGCGCAAACATCGCATCCGCGCGCGTTTGATCACCGTAAGACGCCAGCGCCGCGCCCAATTGGGCCGCACCAAGTGGCGTGGTAAACGCATCAGCTTTCACATCTGCGTAATAGCGCAGATCGCCCATGGATGCCGCGCCCTCGCGGGCGAGAACCATAAGGGAATAGGCTACATCCTCACCACCCTCATCGAAGTCGGCGACGTAGTTAATGCGGTTGCTCAGGTTATCCATCGCGATACGGAAGGCGAGGGCTGGAACATCATAGCCTTGCACCTTGGCACGCGATAGGAAATCGCTGACATAGGCATCCAGCCAAAACTCACCCGACGCAGGACGCCAGAGCCCGAATGCGCCGTTAGAGGATTGCCGCGTGAGAACCTGTGCAATCGCTTCATCGACACGTTTCTGCACTGTCTGACGCTTACTCAGGCCCATCGCTTGCGCCACTTCATCGAAGTACAAAAGCGGTAGTGCGCGCGATGTGATTTGTTCTGTGCAGCCGTATGGATAACGATCCAGCGCCTGCAAAAGACCGGGCGCATTCAGTTTTGCCAGCGAGCCAGCGGCCAACACGGCAGAGCCTGTCCCGCCCTTGAAACCCGCGAAGATGGCATCATCAGCCGTAAAGGTCGCACCCGCCGCGATACTAACTTGGCGTACTTCGCTGACCTCTGGATCATTGGCGCGCACGGGCAGCACAAGGGTCTGCACCAGCTGTTGTCCATCAGGCGTCGTCAATGCGATCCGCAGGGTGTGATCGCCGACCCCTGCGGCACTAATTCGTATTGTTAGGGTCTGTTTTTCCAGATTGCCAAGGGTCAAACCAGACGGGATCAGGGATGCATCCAACACCACCCCCAAGGCGGACACATCAAGCCCCATGCGCCCACTTGGGCCGCTTGCATGAACGATTTCCAAAAGCGCCGTTGACTGATCGCCGGGTGCCAAAAAGCGGGGCAAGGACGCTGTGACAACCACAGGATCACGCACCAGAACATCGGCTTCGGACTGACCAACGCCAGTGTCGGACCATGCAACGGCCATCAAACGCACCGTGCCGTTGAAGGCAGGCATGTCGAAGGAAATTTCGGCCTTTCCATCTGCCTCCACAGTGACAAGGCCAGAGAAGTACGCGACCAATTCCTGCGTTGGTGGCGGGCTTTGCAAGCGCAGGCGGGACGCAGCATCACCGCCAGAGCGCACCTGCCCCATCGCGCCATTCATACCGTCGATCAGACGGCCATAGACATCGCGCATTTCCATGCCAAGGCGGCGTTGGCCGAAGTAGTGGCCAGACGGATCGGGGCTATCGAAGGCGGTAAGGTTAAGAATACCAAGATCAACAGCCGCAAGGGTGACATAAGCTGTTTCGCCTTCGGAAATGCCGTCTACCTTCACGCTCACATCTAGCGGACCACGCGGCTGCGAGGCTTGAGGCGCATCAATCGAAACGGCAAGCTGACGCATCCCCGGGTCAATCTGCGCGTAGGACAACCCAAGTGCGCGCGCAGGGTTCTGGCCTGCCGCGACATCCATCGGGCGGATCACATTGGCGGTGACATAAGCGCCAGCACCCCATTCGTCGGTCACGTTGAGGGGGATCAGGTTTTCGCCCTCCGTTACCTGCACCGTTTCCATATGGATCACACGGTTGGACATGACTGTGACCAGCGCCGTACCCGCGAAACGCGGCACAAGGCGCAGCTGCGCTGTATCGCCGGTTTTGTATCCTTCTTGGTCAAGGGAAAGTTCCAAAGTATCGGGTGTCGAGGACGCATCCGCAGGCGCATACCAACCTGCATAAAAATCGCTGGACGCGGCAAGGTAGTCACCACCGACACGCTCCACGATCACCTCGTAACGGCCCCATTCAACGGGTGCGCTTATGGTTAACGGACCATCGGCTAGCGTAGTGACTTCGCTCGCCACACGTTTGCGCGTCGTGACAGGTTCCCAATCCCAATTGCCGTAGATTTGATACCACTGATAGCGCGTCTGAACACGGTTAATGGTCCAGCGCACTTGCATAGGTTCGGGGGTCAAATCAGCGCCGATTGCAATGACTTGCAGTTGCGCTTCGGTTCCTTCGGGAACCACATCGTCAAACATAGGCTTGATCCCGATCATCGGGCCATTCGGGGCCAGCGCCTGCGTGATTTGACGCTCAACCGGGCGACCGCTGCCCTCGGACACACGGATCGTTGCGCGCATCTCCAGTGGCACGCCAGAGACGTTCATCTCAGGCATTTCCAGCCCGACAACCGCTTTGCCAGTCGCATCAGTGCGACCCGTTTCAGACAGGAAGCGCGTGCGCGGGTTAACCGGTTCATCATAACGACCAAAGCGATATCCCTTGAAGCCGTTCAGTTCACGGATCGCACTTAGCCGCACAGAGCCTTCAATCGGCAAATCAGCCCCGGGTGCGCCGAACAAATAGCGCGCAGAAATGGTTAATGGCGGCGTATCGCCTTGGCGGATCGGCGTGCTTGGCAAGGCCAGATCAAAGTCGATCCGTTCGGGCAGAAAATCCTCGACCAGCAGTTTCTGACTGGCAAGTGGCGCGGCATCCGGATCGGCCTTCATATCCAGCGTCCACGTCCCCCGCGGCACCGTGTTGCCAAGCGGTAGCGAAAACACATGCCCGCCAGCGCTGTCATCCGCAGACAGAACGCGCGTGTATTCAACGCCGTCAGGGCGCGTCAGGATCGCTGTGATTGGCAGATCGCCCAGCGCCTTTGCTGCGCCATCGCGCGCAAGGGCTGTGGCGTAGATTGTTTCACCCGCGCGATACGCACCGCGATCCGTGGTCAGGAACAGATCAATAGGGCCAGCAGGTTCGCGCCCCTCAACACCGCGATCAGAAAGATCAAAAGCAGGCTCTGTTAAGGACATAAACGCCAGATCATCCTCGCCCTGTTTGGCGAGAACCAGCGCAGGGGCAGCGCCGCCCGTACCACGCGACAGACCCGCCGCGAAATGCGCGTAGCCATTGACGTCGGTCATTTGAGTTCCCAGCACCCGATTAGAGCGGGAAAGCAACGTCACCTCGATCCCTTCTTTCGCACTGGCATCAGACAGGCTGCGCACAAAGGTGTAGATCCCATCGACACCCTTAAGTGTGCTTAGGCCCAGATCAGAGAGGATAAACCACTGCGTCGACCCTGCATCGTCGTAAAGATCAACACCAGGGACGCGCGCAGTCAGCGCATAAAGACCTGCAGGCAATTCCTTGACCAGATCACCCATAGGCAGGCGCGTTGTCATATCTTGGTTAAGGGTATTCTCTATGACACCCGTACCGCTCCAAACTTCCTCGCCAATGTTGCGCTTGAACAGTTCGTCCTCGTACTGGCTAAGCGGGCGACCGAACATGTCTTCTTGCATCGTGCGCAACACGTTGCGATCACTGACACGACGAAGCAGCAGATCAACTTCATCAAGGTTAACCGTTTCTAGCGGAATTGCCGCATCCGCCGCTTTGGGCAGTACGTAGGCACGCCCGGGGAAACGCGCAGCTGCAGTGCGATCCCCGACATAAAGCACTAAAGGCACGTCCTTAGCCAAGACTTCCCCGCTTGCAGCAGGCAAGCCAGAGCGGAACGTCACCTGATAGCGCGCACCATGTTCGACACCGTCGATGCAAAGCTGGCTGCCATCTGCTTGCACAACCAAGCTTTGGTTCGGCAATTTCACAAAAGGCGCATAATCGACACCGACCTTCACCAGTTTTTCAGAAAACTCTGCGCAGATGCGCGGGGCGGCTGCATCTTTGTCAACGCGATGCTCTGTAATGCGGAAGCCGTATTTGCCAATCGCCTTTTCTAAGGCGGCAGAAATATCGTCACGGGGTTGGATCATTTGGGCAAGGCTCAGCGCTGGAATCATATCGCGACCTCGCTTAGTCTGCTCCATCGCCTCGGCCATGATTTGCAACGCACTGACCTGTGCCGCGGCACTTGGTGCGCGTAGATACGCATTGATCGCTGCATTCAGCGCGCGTTCGCGCAGTTTGCGTGTCTCCGAGCTATTCTTACCCTTCACTTGCATGGCAAGGCGCGCGTACTCGGCCCACATGTCACTGGCATCCGACTGCGCCGTCGCAGCGCCTTGCCAATGCATCGCGCTTCTTAGATTTCCCTCCGCACGACGATCGCGCACAGCATCCAGCAAGACCTGAACTGTCCATCGCCCACCCGGATGCAAAGCACCCAAGCCTTCGGCCTGTACGCGCGCGGCAGTGCGGTCATTCTGACCTAGAAATCCAAGATCAGCGACGCGATTTGCACCGGTGTTCTGTGCGCTTGCAGACGCGCGATACACCTCGGCGGACAAGGCACCTTCATAAGTTTGCTTTTCGCTTACACCGCTTTTTGGAAAACACGCATTCGACCTTTGGTTGAAGGTAAACGCGGTGCATTGCGCGTTGCTAAGGCAGGCGCGTTCACACGCCTGCTGGGTCGTATCAAACAGATTGGTCAAATCCGCACCAAAGAAATCAATGTCTTTTGAATAGATCAGCCGTTTTTCAGGGATGGGCCCTGCTTCTTGCGCAAATACAGGGCTGGTAAACGATAAGATAAGCAAAGCGGCGGAAATAATGCGGCGCATAGAATTCTCCTAAATTAATGCGTGTAGCGTGACACGTGGCACGCGCGTTTGGCAAGCTTTCTGGCAAAGGGTTAAATCAATCTTCACCTCCTAGGCGGATTGTCGCGTTAGTCCTTAACCCTGATTCTAGTGAACGAAGCATGACGCTTGCTCATAAACTTGCTGATGAACGCCGTGCACGCCTTGCGGCAGAGCGGCTATTGGAAATGAAAGAGGCAGAGCTTTTTTCAGCCAATCGCAAGTTGGGTCGACACGCGCGTGCGCTTTCTGACCGGATTGAACGCACCGAAGCGGAAGTCGCGAATGTGCGCGACGAAAACCGTCAGGTGAAAAGCGATCTAAGCGTCGCACATCAAAAGGTCGAAGTGGCTGAACGGCGCTTGTGGCACTCTATTCGCACCATTCGCGACGGCTTTGCCTTCTTTAACGCCGACAATGAAATGGTTGGCGCCAATGATGCCTATCTTGGCGTCTTCGACAACATCGAGGACATGAAACCGGGTGTGACATATCCCGAAATTCTAATGGTTCTAACGGAAGAAGGCATCGTTGATACCGAGGATCTAAGCCCATCAGAATGGCGCGCCTCGATGTTGGAACGCTGGCATTCTCCTGATCCGAAACCGCGTGTGATCCGGTTTTGGAACGGCCTTTACGCAAAACTTATCGACGAACGTGGTCCCGACGGGGATGTTGTTTCTCTTGCGCTTAATATCACCGACACGATCCGCTATGAAAATGAACTAAAGCAAGCGCGCTATCAGGCTGAAACCGCCAATCGCGCGAAATCTGCTTTCCTTGCTAATATGAGCCACGAAATCCGCACACCCATGAACGGGATCGTTGGCATGGCGGATCTGCTTGCAGAAACCGGTTTGGGCGAAGAACAGCAATTGTTTGTGGACACCATTCGAAACTCCGGCGAGGCGCTGTTAACAATCATCAACGATGTGTTGGATTACTCGAAAATCGAAGCCAAACGTCTGGAGCTCCGACCTACCGCGTTCGACTTCGAACAATGCATCCACGAAGTCATGCGATTGCTGCAACCTTCCGCACGCGACAAGGGTATCGAGTTACTGATTGACTATGATTTATTCTTGCCCACCCAGATCGTCGGGGACCCTGGGCGGATACGACAAATCCTTACAAATATCCTTGGAAACGCGGTCAAATTCACCAACGAGGGCCATGTATTGATCGCGATCACAGGTACGCATGAAGATGGGATCTGTGATCTACATGTGACCGTTCAAGACACGGGCATCGGAATTCCCGAAGATAAGATCGACCACATCTTCGGGGAGTTTAACCAAGTTGATGATGAACAAAATCGCGAATTCGAAGGCACCGGACTTGGTCTAGCGATCACTAAACGTCTGATTGAAATGATGGATGGGCAAATTTGGGTGACATCTGAAAATGGTCAAGGTGCTTGTTTTGGGTTCCGGGTAGGATTGGAAAGCGCACCTTCAGAACCGTTGGAAATGGTGAAGCCTGAGCTTACCAAAGCTCTGATCGTTGATAGGTCCGAGCTTACGCGCACCATACTGGAAAAACAGATTGCACTGCTTGGCGTTGATTGCGCGGCAGTCAGTCACGAAGTCGACGCCATCAGGGCACTAGAAACGGGTTGCGATTTTGCGATCATAGATGACGTTCAGGGAAGCATCGACGGCTATGATCTAGCGCACAAATTGCGATCTGTGCGGCCCGAACTGCCGATCCTTTTGATTGCATCTAACGCCAACCTTGCCGAAAGCGATCCGGCACGGAAAACTGTGTCACACGTATTGCAAAAGCCGGTTCCGCGACAGGTTTTGTATCGCATTCTGATGGCAATGGCACCGCCGCAGGACACGCCTGAACCAGAGCAAGAAATTGTCTTTCACGCCCATGATCGCACCGACCCTATGGTCAATGTCTCCACCACCGCACGACCCATTCGTGTTTTGGCGGCAGAAGACAACAAGACGAACCAGCTCGTTTTTGGTAAAATGCTGAAGACACTCGACATTGAATTGGTCTTCGCCGGAAATGGCGTTGAAGCCGTGTCGCTTTACGAAAGTTTTCGGCCGGACATCATCTTTATGGATATTTCGATGCCGAAAAAGGATGGCAAGGAGGCGACCCAAGATATCCGTAGTATCGAGCAAAGGACAGGGATTCATACACCCATTGTCGCAATGACAGCACATGCAATGTCCGGCGATCAAGAGGCGATCTTGTCAGCAGGGTTGGATCATTATCTGACGAAGCCGCTGAAAAAGACACTGGTGGTCGAGCAAATTGCGAAGCTGGATATTGAAGATACGCGACCGATCTACTGACTCAGCTAGGATAATCACGTAAGAAAACCCAGCGATCACCTTCGCTCATCTCTGGCTGAAACGCATAGCCACCAGTATCAAAACCTTTGATGTCATCCGCTTTTTCGACACGGTTCTGGATCATATAGCGCGCCATGGCTCCGCGTGCTTTCTTGGCGAAAAAGCTAACGATCTTGGCCTTGCCATCCTTCAATTCCATGAAGACCGGTGTAACAACGCGCAATTTCAGCGCTTTTGGCGCAACCGCACCAAAATACTCTTGGCTTGCGCAGTTCACCAAAGTGTCCGTGCCAATCTCTTCTGCCTGGGTGTTGAGCATTTTGGAAAGGTCTGTGCGCCAATAATCATAAAGCGATGTACCGCGCCGGGTCTTTAACCGCGATCCCATTTCCAAACGATACGGCTGGATCGCATCCAGCGGACGCAGCACGCCATAGAGGCCGGACAAAATTCGCAGGTGATCTTGCGCCCAGCGCATTTCATCATCGTCCAAACTTGCCGCTTCCAAACCTTGATAGGTGTCCCCCGCAAAAGCCAGCGCGGCAGGGCGCACAAGGTCATCGCTTGGATCAGACTCAAACGCCTGAAATCTATCGCGATTCAAGCGGGCCAAATCAGGGCTGAGGTCCATTAATTTGCGCAATTCCGCAAGCGTCAGATTTTTAGCTGTTTTCGACAGGCGAACAGCATCTTCTTGCAAGTCAGGGGCGGTCATTTCGACGTCGCGCTCTGCCCAATCCAGACGTTTGGCTGGTGAAATTACAACTAACATATTCGCCCCCTCTTGAGTCTTGGAATGATCTAGCTCGCTTCACGCAAGACGTCCAGAAAAGCGCGGCCAAATCTTTCGCTACGTCGCTCGCCCAAAATACGTTCGAGCGCCATTTCATTCTGCGGTTTCTGTGCAGCGACCTTGGCCAGCAAGGACGCAGAACAGCTTAGCGGTTTGTCATGACCTTCGTCGCCACGCGCCAGATCGGCCTGCACTTCCAGCAAACGATCATACAGCGTGCCACTTTCATGGCCCGCTAGCTTGCGCCGTGCGGGGTGTAGCGTTTCGGTTTCACCGTTGATCACTCCAAGAAACGCAGCGCCGTAAGTTTCCAGCTTTTTCGCGCCCACGCCGCCAATGCCCGCCATATCATCCAGCGTCTTGGGCCGCTTTTGTGCCATTTCGATCAGAGTTTTGTCGTTAAACACGATGTAGGCCGGCACACGCGCCGCTTCGGCCAATCCGCGCCGCTTCGCTTTCAGCGCTGATAAAAGTGGCGCATCTTCTTCGCCAACCAGTGCCTTGACCGCAGGCGAGTATTTCGACGCCTTGTTGATGCTGTCGCGACGCAGTCTGATCGACGCTTCACCACGCAGGATGGGAAGGGCTTCGTCTGTCATGCGCAAGGCACCGTGGCGTTCTGGATCAGGGCGCACCAGATCATGCCCCATCATTTGGCGAAACACCGCCTGCCATTCGCGTTTACCGTATTCAGTTCCCACACCAAACGTCGGCAAACCGTCATGGCCACGCGCTTTGACTTTGTCCGTTTCGTTGCCCAACAAAATATCAATCAAATGCCCAGCACCGAAATATTCATCGGTGCGCAGAATGGCCGAAAGCGCTTTGCGCACTGCTGTTGTGCCATCAAAGACATCAACAGGGGCATCACACAGATCGCAGTTTCCGCATGTCACATTGGTTTCACCAAAGTAGGCCAGTAAACTGGCACGGCGGCAATCAAGCGCCTCCGCCAAACCCAGCAATGCGTTCAAGCGCGCATGATCGGCCGCACGGCGTTCAGGGGGCGCAAGTCCCTCGTCAATCTGGCTGCGGCGCAAGCGTATGTCGTCAGGACCATAAAGCGTCAGCGTTTCCGCAGGCGCGCCATCGCGGCCACCACGACCAATTTCTTGGTAATAGGCTTCTATTGATTTCGGCAAGTCCGCATGGGCCACCCAACGGATATCGGGTTTATCGACACCCATTCCGAAGGCAACGGTTGCCACGACGATCAACCCGTCTTCGCGTTGAAAACGGGCTTCGACGTCGCGACGCGCTTGGGGATCCATACCGCCATGATAGAAACACGCGCTGTGACCCGCTTGGTTCAAGGCACCGGACAGCCCTTCAGTTTTGGCGCGTGTACCGCAATAAACGATGCCGGATTGCCCTTTGCGCGCAGCGGCAAAGTTAAGGATTTGCTGGCGCGGTCCGTCTTTGGCAGCAAAGGCGAGGTGAATGTTGGGCCGGTCAAAACCATGCAAGAAGGTTTGGGGAACTTGCCCGTCAAATAGGCGCTCAGCGATTTCAACGCGGGTTTCGGCGTCCGCTGTTGCTGTGAAGGCTGCAATCGGGACGTTCAAGACGCGCCGCAACTCGCCAATGCGCAGATAATCGGGGCGGAAATCATGGCCCCACTGGCTAACGCAATGCGCCTCATCAACCGCGATCCGTCGCACGCCGGCGCGACGCAATAGATTGACAGCGCCACCAGAGGCAAGCCGTTCAGGTGCCATATACAAAAGCCGCAAAGTGCCCGCGTCGATTGCCTCGAACACCTCGTTGGTTTCTTCGTCGGTGTTGCCAGAGGTCAATGCGCCTGCAACCACGCCGCTGGCTTTGAGCGCTTGCACTTGATCACGCATCAAGGCGATCAGGGGCGAAATGACGACTGTCAGGCCGCTTTCATCCATCAACGCAGGTAGCTGGAAGCACAGCGACTTACCACCGCCTGTCGGCATGATCGCAAGCACGTTTTGATTACCCGCCACAGCATCCACGATTTCGCGCTGACCGGGGCGAAAGGCGTCAAATCCGAAAACGTCGCTTAAAAGCGAAGTGGCGCGGTCCATGGGGTATCCTGTAATGGCATTAAGCTGCTCTTACAGGATATGTCCCATAGGTTAACAATTGGCACAAGATGAAGTGTTAGTAGAATGCCGAGATGTTATTCGCCAGAATGATGCGAAGCGCGTAAACTGCAACCAATGCAACCAATGGTGCAAGGTCAATCCCCGCCATATTCGGCAGAAAACTACGGATTTTTGAGTACACTGGGTTTAGCAAGCGCTCTAGCCCGTACCATACTTGCGCGACAAAAGACTGGTTCAAGTTCAACACTTGGAAGTTGATCAACCAGCTCATGATCACATGAGCAACGATGAAGAACCAAGCGATATCAAGGATCAGCATCAGGATTTGAAATAGCGACATCATGGGCAAGCTCCGAATTAAGGGTTGCTCCCTAAGTAGTCGCGCTCACACGCATCGGCAAGTGCCGTGGGGTTGTGACTTGACGCCAATGCAACACATCGCAGATGTGGCACGAAACAGGAGCGCGCCGATGTACCCTTTCGTTCGTATGATCAAAGTCTTGTGGCAAACCCGCAACTTGCCACCCATGGGCATAGAAGACACCCATGTGTCACATCACAGATGCTGGCCGTGGGACATTGATATGTGGATGGAACTGAACAACGGGCGCACTCTGACCCTGCTTGATCTGGGTCGCATTCCTTTGGCAAAGCGGACAGGCTTGATTGATGTGCTGAAATCCCAGCGTTGGGGATTAACAATGGCGGGTGTGTCCGTCCGGTATCGCCGCCGCATTCGCACATTTGAGGCGTTTACAATGCGCTCCCGCGCGATCTGTTGGGATGACAAATTCATGTATCTGGAACAGTGCATGGTTAAAGCGAACGGCGAGGTCGCGAACCACGCGCTGTATCGTGCCGCTGTGACGGATAAATCCGGTATCGTCGTACCCGCGCGCGTGCTTGAAATTCTTGACAACGACAGGGTTTCGCCCCCTATACCCGAGTGGGTCGCCAATTGGATCCAAGCGGATGCAAGCCGCCCTTGGCCACCCATGCAGGACTAAGGCAAAGGATAGTCCTTGCGTGCATCGCCTATGGTCTGGTCTAACAAACCGGAACACGGGGAATTAAGTAAAATGACAGACGACATCGCAGGCAAGGCCCTAAAGAAACGCATTTGGGGTTGGTATTTTTTTGATTTCGCCAGCCAGCCGTATCACACGGTTCTGAACACTTTCATTTTTGGTCCCTTTTTCGTGGCGATCGCTGCGACCTACTACCTGAACCTAGGTCAGGTGGAAGATATCGCAGACGCCAATGCGCAAGCCATGTGGGCTTGGACGACTGCGCTTATCGGTCTGATCATCGCGTTCTCGGCCCCTATTTTCGGCGCTATGGCTGATAGCACGGGGCGAAAAATGCCCTGGATCGTGTCGTTTAGTGCGATGTATGTGTTGGGCTGCGCCGCTCTTTGGTTTACGGCACCTGACGCAAGCAATCTGTTCTGGATGTTAGCCGCCTTCGGGATCGGCTTTATCGGGGCGGAATACGCTTTGATCTTTACCAACGCGCAATTGCCCGGACTAGGAACGCGCGAACAGATAGGCAAAATTTCTGGCTCTGGCTTTGCGTTTGGTTATCTTGGTGGTGTGATCGCACTGGCCATCGCCCTTTTGCTTTTAGTGGAACAAGGCAATGGCAAGACTGTCGCCGGCCTTGATCCGCTGTTTGGCCTTGATCCGGCAGCGCGCGAAGGCACGCGCGCCACTGGTCCGTTTGCGGCCATTTGGTTCATCCTGTTTATGATCCCGTATTTCTTATGGGTCCGTGAGGTGCGCACAGATCAAATTCGCGCCAGCTTTGCGGACGCTTTTGCGCAGGTCATCACATCTATCAAGGGACTGAAAGCACGCCGTTCGCTCGGATTTTTCCTGCTTGCATCTATGTTTTATCGCGATGCCTTGAACGGGCTTTATGCGTTTGGCGGCGTCTACGCGAAACTTGTTCTGGACTGGGAAGTGACACAGATCGGTGTTTTTGGCGTTGTCGCAGCCATTGGCGCGGCTGTGTTTAGCTATATCGGCGGCTTTGCAGACCGACGCTTTGGACCCAAGCCTGTTATTACTTTGGCAATCATAATTTTAATGTTGGTCAGCCTGACGATCATCAACATCACACCAGAGACGATTTATGGCATAACTGTCGCTGCGGGCACGCCTGATTTTGTCTTTATCGTCTGTGGCGTTCTTATCGGCGGTATGGGTGGCATGCTGCAATCGTCCAGCCGTTCACTAATGGTGCGTCACACAGAAGAGGATAGCGCCACTGAATATTTCGGCCTTTACGGTTTGTCTGGCCGCGCGACAGCATTTCTTGCGCCTTTGCTCATCGGCATCGTTACAACGATCACTCAAAGCGCGCGTTTGGGCGTGTCGCCCGTGATCTTCCTTTTCCTGATCGGCCTAACCCTGTTAGCCTTCGTTCATAGAGATGGAGATTTTAAGAAATGATGCGCGTTGTTGCCCTTATACTTGGTTTGATTATTGCCCTTCCCGTATCCGCTGCACCGGAAGCCAAGCAACTTTTTGGCGCGGCTAAAAAAGGCTCTGCCCAGAAACCTGCTGCATATGGTTCATACGCCAAGGGCTGTGCGGCAGGGTCTGTTCAACTGCCGGAAACAGGACCAACCTGGCAAGCCATGCGTCTGTCGCGCAATCGCAACTGGGCGCACCCCGAAACGATCGACTTCGTCAAAAAACTATCCGCCAAGGCAGCGCAGCTTCCGGGTTGGAACGGATTATATATCGGCGACATGAGCCAGCCGCGCGGTGGCCCCATGCTGTCAGGACATCGCAGCCATCAGACTGGCTTGGATATCGATGTTTGGATGCTGCCTGCGAAGAACTTGAACCTCTCGCGACGCGAACGCGAAAATATCAGCTCGGTCTCTTTGCGCCGTGCGAAGGGCGCCTACATCAATGACAAGTTCACACGCCAGCACATGGAGATCATGAAAGCGGCGGCAAAGGACAAACGCACTGCACGTATTTTCGTGTTTCCCGGTGCGAAAGTGGCCATGTGCAATGCCGAAAAAGGTAATCGCAGATGGTTGCGTAAAATTCGGCCTTGGTACGGGCACCACTATCATTTCCACATCCGTCTAAACTGCCCCAAAGGTGCGCGCGGTTGTGTTAGCCAAGACCCGCCGCCCGCAGGGGATGGTTGTGCGGATGCGCAAAAATGGGTGAACGATATTTTGAACCCGCCAAAGGCAAAACCGCGCGATCCAAACGCCCCGAAACCCAAGCCAAGAGTGCGTCGTGAATACATTCTGGCAGACTTGCCCCAGCAATGCGCAAACGTACTTCGCTCGCGCTAACGCTTGGCACGATGCTACTTGGTGGTGCGCTATTGGCGGAACCACAGGTACGGGTCCTATCGCAATTCACATGGGACCCGAATGTTGCCGAGCTGTGCAAACCCACTAATGGTGCCAAGCGTGTTTCATGCATTGGCTCCTATAACTCGAGCAAAGACGCGGCCAGATTTGGCGGGCTCTCAGGGTTGGAGGTTGATGCGCATGGCCAACAATTTGTCAGCGTCAGCGATACCGGTGTTCTGAGTATCGCCATGTTTGAACGGGGCAGCAGAAATGAGGTAATCAGCGCGCGATTGTTAAGCATCGAAGAATTGAAGTTTGAAGACGGCCAGCGGCCAGAACATAAGCTTAATCGCGATACAGAAGGATTGGCGCTTTCGTTTGATGGAAATATCTACGTTTCCGCAGAGTCCAACACGCGCATGCTGAAATATGAAATGGGCGCGGACATTCCTACGGTTCTAGCGTTACCAGAACTCGGCCCACAGGTGCCAACCAACATGGGTTTCGAAGCGCTGGCGATTTCATCAGACGACACTTTAGTTGCAGTTGCTGAGGGGTCGAAAAACATCAAGGCACCTTTCCAGGTGTTTCATCGTAATCCAGACGGTGAATGGTCGGTGATCTACGAACTACCCAGACGCGGAGGCTTTCGGCCTGTCGGCGCAGATTTTGGGCCCGACGGGCATCTTTATATTCTAACGCGCTCTTTTATCGGTTTTGCTTTTGCCTCACGCATCGAACGCATATTGTTTGAAAACAAAATGCCCATTCGCCACGAAGACATTTATCAAAGCCGCCTTGGCCAGTTTGACAATCTTGAAGGCCTCGCGACTTGGCGTGCCGGCCCGAATGATTTGCGTCTTTATGCAGTGTCAGACGACAATTTCAGCAGCCTGCAAACAACTCAAATAATTGAGTTTGCTTTGCAAGAATGACTTGCCTCGATCCAATGCAGCGCTTAAACGGCTGCGACTCTCATTTCCGAGAGGAAGTCGCCGCAACCTTGTAAAAAACGGGCATTCAATATGACACGTCAATATCTTCCAGGCATCCTTGCCATGGCGACCATCGTTGTCGCTTCCAATATCCTCGTCCAGTTTCTGTTTGGCCAATGGCTAACATGGGGCGCGTTTACTTATCCTTTCGCCTTTCTCGTTACTGACTTGATGAACCGTATGTATGGCGCAAGTGCTGCACGTCGCGTAATCTTTGTCGGCTTTGTGGTTGGCGTTCTCTGCTCGCTTATCGGGACACAAATCCAAGGCGAATTTGGCCCGTTGGTCACGCTGCGCATTGCGATTGCCTCTGGAACTGCGTTCTTGATCGCGCAAATGCTGGATGTTTCCATATTCTCCGCTTTGAAAGAAGGCACATGGTGGCGCGCGCCTTTGGCGTCTTCGCTGGTCGGCTCAACCGTCGACACCGCTCTGTTCTTTACCATCGCATTCTCTGCCGGATTGATCTTTCTGGAACCCGCAAACGATGTCAGCTGGGCAAATGAAGCCCTGCCACTGCTCGGCTATGGACCTATCGCGCCGCTTTGGATGTCCTTGGCCGTCGCGGATTGGAGTGTGAAACTGACCCTAGCCCTGATCGCATTGATCCCTTTCAAAGCGATCACGACACGCTGGCAAAGCAACAAAAAGCAATCGGCCTAGAAACTGTTTGGCGTTTTCAAAAATCCATGCAATCCTTCCTTCAATTGAAACAAATGAGAGGAGGTGATCCTGTGTCTAAAAAGGTATTGGAGAATGGTGTTGGGACAATTTGCGAGGTGCGCCGCTAGCGGCAACCCCTAGCCGGCCTTGCGCCCGCGAATTGGCGATAGCCTAACTGGCACGCCTCCGAAACTCAGTTTAAGGGCCGTTCATCATTTGGGCGGCCCTTTTTGCGTCTCACGCCACAGCATGCGAAGAAGGGTCCATGTTACAGATCACACCATCCATAGAAATCGCCGATTGGGAGCTAACCGAGACGTTTACCCGCGCCTCAGGTCCGGGTGGGCAGAACGTCAACAAAGTGTCCACCGCAGTTGAACTGCGCTTTGAAGCAGAGCGTTCACCAAGCTTAACGGGCCCCGTAAAAGCGCGCCTAAAGCGGCTTGCAGGTCGTCGTTGGACCCAAGATGGCGCGTTGATTATCCGTGCAGAAGAAGAACGCAGTCAGGCACGCAATCGTGCGATTGCCAAAGATCGGTTAGTCGAACTGATCCGTAAAGCCCTGATCGCCCCTAAACGACGCATTGCGACGCGACCTACTTTAGGCAGCAAAAAGCGCCGCCTGAAAACAAAGAAGGTGCGTGGCGAAGTGAAAGCACTGCGCGGTCGGATTACTGGCGAAGACTAGGGTTTAAACGATAACGTCCTGGCGTTCCTGCTGACCCAATTCGAATACACGCTTATAGCGTTCAATTTGTTCCTCAGGCCCCATCGCTTTGCCAGGATTGTCCGACAATTTCACCGTAGGGTTGCCATCTGCTTCAACCGCTTTGCACACAATTGAAAACGGATCGAGCCCACCATCAGGCACCAGCCCACGAAAATCGTTGGTCAGCAAAGTCCCCCAACCAAAGCTGACACGCACGCGACCCTCAAATTGCTTGTGCAGTTGAATAATCTTTTCCACGTCCAAACCGTCCGAGAAAATAACCAGTTTTTCCTGTGGATTTTCGCCACGTTCTTTCCACCACTTAATCGCAGTTTCTGCCCCCGTCGCGGGATCACCGGAATCAATCCGAATGCCCGTCCAGCCTGCTAGCCAATCTGGCGCGTGCTCCAGAAAACCGGGCGTGCCGTAGGTGTCGGGTAAAATGATGCGCAAGTTGCCATCATGCTCTTCCTGCCAATCTTCCAGAACCTGATAAGGCGCTTGGCGCAACTCGGCATCTGTTTGCGCCAATGCCGAATACACCATCGGTAATTCATGTGCGTTTGTGCCAATTGCTTCAATGTCGCGCTTCATCGCGATCTTGCAATTAGACGTGCCGACGAACTTATTGCCCAGACCCTCTTGCATCGCTTGCACGCACCAATCCTGCCACAGGAAAGAATGACGCCGCCGCGTTCCAAAGTCCGCAATCCGAAGCCCATCGACTGCACGCAGCTTTTCAACTTTCTCCCAAACACGGGTCATTGCGCGGGCATAGAGCACCTGCAATTCAAATTTGCCCATGTTGTCCAAAACTGCGCGACTGCGCAGCTCCATCAAAACAGCAAGTGCAGGAATTTCCCACAGCATGACTTCGCACCATTTGCCTTCGAACGTCAGCTCATACTGGCCATCGCGTTTTTCCAGATGGTATTCTGGAAGGCGCATATTCTCGAACCACTCCATAAAATCAGAACGGAACATCTGGCGTTTGCCGTAGAATGTATTGCCTCGCAGCCATGTGCTGTCACCGCGGCTTAGAGACAGCGAACGAATGTGATCAAGCTGTTCGCGCAGCTCGCCTTCGTCAATCAAATCCGCCATGCGCACAGATTTGCTGCGATTGATTAAGCTGAATTTGACGTATGTGTCGGGATGGCTTTGAAAAACCGATTGGCACATCAACAGTTTGTAAAAATCATCATCAATCAAGGAACGGACAATCGGGTCGATCTTCCATTTGTGGTTCCAAACACGTGTCGCAATATCCAAGATCGATCCTAACCTAAAAGTGTCGCACCTTGATACGCCAAGTGCTGGATCGGATCAAAGCTGATTTGCGGCCATTTGGGAACTCAGTTCTGAAAGCTTAAGCAATAAATCGGCCTTTTTCACAGGTTTCGCGAGAAAATCATCCATACCAGCGTCGAAACATGCCTTGCGGTCATTGGCGAAAGCGTTGGCTGTTAATGCTATGATACGCGGCTGTGGGTTTTTCTGCGCTCGAATGTGCCGTGTCGCTTCCAGTCCATCCATTTCAGGCATCGACATGTCCATAAAGATCAAATCTGGTTGTAATTCTTTTGCGTTTTCAACGGCCTCTCGCCCATCATGGGCAAAGTGAACATCGATCGGCAGGTCTTGCAGGTATTTCGAGATCAAAAATCTATTTGTTTTGTTGTCTTCCGCGATCAGGACAGACATTGGTGAAATATCCTTCTTTGAACATAGCGTTTTAGCCTTTGACTTGCCAAAACCCTGCAGTTTTCCAAGCTGCAAGGTGATCGTAAAAAGCGACCCTTCACCGGGCACAGATTGCACCTTGATGTCGCCGCCCATCAGTTGCGCAAGTTGACGTGAAATCGAAAGGCCAAGACCCGTACCGCCAAATTTGCGCGTCGTTTTACTATCCGCTTGTTGGAACTTGTCAAAAATCTGGTCAGCGCGATCTTGCGGAATGCCGATCCCCGTGTCGTTTATTTCAATCGTAAGTAAGTAACCCGTCAAAGTGTCTTGCACTGTCATCTTAAGGGTCACTCCACCTTGCGACGTAAATTTGACCGCGTTTCCAATCATGTTTAACAAAATTTGCCTAATGCGCCCATGATCGCCAATAGCATCTGTTGGCAATGCTTCGTCCTGGATCACATCCAGATAGATGCCTTTCTTTGCGGCCTGTGGTGTAAAAAGCTCGATAGAATTACGAAAACAACTCGCCAAGTCGAATTCGACCGGGTCCATCTTCAATTGCCCTGCGTCAAGCTTCGAAACATCCAGAATATCGTTAATGATCGTCAGCAAAGCGTCCGCGGAGTCTTTGATTGTCATCGCATAAGCGTGCGCTTCGCTAGGAAGCTCTAGTTCCGCCAGTAAATCAGACAAGCCAATAATTCCGTTCATTGGCGTTCGAATTTCGTGGCTCATGGTTGCCAGAAACTCGCTTTTCGCACGCTCGCCCCGTTCTGCCAAAATTTTGGCTGTCGCAAGTTCTTCTTCATGTGCCTTGATCGCGGTGATATCGCGCTCGATCGCGACGACCATTTCAATGGTGCCGCCCTCTGTTTTGACAGGAACAATGTTTGTCTCTACCCAAATTTTCTGCCCAGCTTTTGTTCTGTTCAAAATTTCGGCGCGAATTGGTTTGCCCTGTTGAATATGGTCAGAAATACGCGCTGTGACATCCGTGTCGGTGGCTTCGTCATTCAATAGTTCAGAAGGTTTTTTCCCAATTGCTTCGGCATGTGAATAGCCAGTGATTTTTGTAAACGCCTCATTCACCCAAGAAATGCGCCCTGCTTCATCAGAGATCACGATGCTGTCGTTCGCATAGCGCGCAACCAGTGAAAGCTTACGCGCTTGTTCTTCGGACTCTTTCTTTAGCTTGTCAGACGTTTCCAGCGCTTGTGATGTCGCAATAATTTGCTGCATATTTTTGCGTTGTCTGGCATAGCTGAACACAACATATTGCAGGACGACGAAGACAATATAGGCCATCATCAGCATCGTTAACGCATCGGCCAGAAAAAGTGTTGGGACCCCTTCGGCCCGACGGAATTGAGCCGCGAAAATAATTGCATATGTCAACGCATACACAACCAACCGAACCATAGTACTTGGCCTGTGATAGGGCCAAACCAGTCCCGCATTCAAAGCTGCGGACATCAAGAAAACAAGCGCAAATTGCGCTCCGGCTCCATCTGACGGCAGGAAATCCGCCATCAATATGCACACAGCAATGCATAACGCCTGGATACCCGCGGTAATCGTGGCGAGCAGGTTCGCTTTGGCAAAGCTACCCTCTCGCGACAAAGACAAAAGTTGTGCGCGCAGCGTTAGGCAATCAACCGCTTCACCCGCAAGCGCGATGCACAACGCCAAAAGGCCGAAGAATGGCGTCGTCAGAAACGCAACGAACCCAGATCCGACAACTGTCAGTATTTGACGTTTTGCAAAATGTGCAATCCGGCCACGCGCATATCGCTGGAACCGTCCAATTCCTGTTTCTTCAGGATCTAGATCGACAACTTTTTTAGAAAGTGGTTGGGCCATCCCCTGAAACTCGCGTCTTTGCTCTGTTAGGGTGTGACGCGAGAAGCTTAACGAATCGGACTATAAGGGCGCTAATTCACAAGTACTCCAGCGGTTTTCATCGCCTCCAGAGCGGCGTCCAAGCTTCCGTCCAAATCAATCGCGCGGCATGCGGCGCTTTCAACAGTAACATCATACCCCAGTTTTCGCGCATCCATGGCTGAATAATACACGCAAAAATCCAAAGCGAGGCCCACAATCGTCAACGCATTTACATCGCGAGATTTGAGATACCCGTGAAGCCCTGTCACTGTTTCCTGATCATTTTCGTAAAATGCCGAATAACTGTCGATGTCAGTGCGAAATCCCTTTCGAAAGATAAGATGTGCTGCATTGGCGTTTAGATCTTCATGAAACTCTGCGCCATGCGAGCCTTGCATACAGTGTTCAGGCCATAGAACCTGCGGTCCGTATGGCATTTCAATCACTTCGTAAGGATTTTTCTGAGCATGATTTGACGCGAAAGAACTGTGATTGGCCGGATGCCAATCTTGAGAAAACACCGTAATATCAAACTCATTCATCAGCTTGTTCACCGGATCAACAATATCCGACCCACCCGCGACGGCCAACGCACCGCCCTCGCAAAAATCATTTTGGATATCAATCACAAGCAGCGCTTCGATTTTTGTCATGGTTCTCTCCTTCGTGTTCTTTCAATCGTATTAGGTCACTTGCATAGAAGGGTCAAAATCCGCTAATCACGCGGCCATGTTTACAATCGCTGCACTCTATCATTTTGCCCCTGTTGCCGACACCGGTCGCTTGCAAACGCTCATTCGTGAACGTTGTGAAACGCTTGATATCAAGGGCACTCTTTTACTCGCAAAAGAGGGCATTAATGGAACAATCGCGGGCTCTGCGACCGGAATTGATTCGATTCTTAAGTTTCTGAAATCTTTTCCAGAATTTTCTAAACTTGAATGGAAGCTAAGCGAAAGCAAGGACCAACCCTTTGCGAGACTGAAAGTCAGGTTGAAGCGAGAGATCGTGACAATGGGGCAACCTGATATCGACCCGCTTGCAGCGGTCGGTCAATATGTCGAGCCGGAAGATTGGAACGCTTTCACAGAAGCCGACGATGTGATCGTTATCGACACACGTAACGATTACGAAGTTTCGATTGGCACATTTGAAGGCGCAATTGATCCGAAAACCAAAAGTTTCCGCGAATTTCCCGCCTGGTGGGAGACCAACAAGCAACGCTTTGCCAATCACCGGATCGCCATGTTTTGTACCGGCGGTATTCGGTGTGAAAAATCAACGAGTTATCTGAAAAGCCAAGGGGTGAATGACGTCTTTCACCTAAAAGGCGGAATTTTAAAGTACCTTGAGAAGGTCCCGGAAAACCAATCGACTTGGAACGGTGAATGCTTTGTTTTTGACGGACGGGTTTCTGTCGGTCATGGGTTGGAAGTTGGACCTCATCAAATGTGCTTTGGTTGTCGCCGTCCAATTTTGCCAGAAGATGTCAAACGCGATGCGTTTGAATTAGGTGTTTCGTGTCACCAGTGCATTGATGAAACCACTGAGCAAGATAAAGCCAGATTTCGTGAGCGTCAAAAACAGTTGGGACTCGACAAAAAGCGCGCGGCCAAGATCCAGAGCTGAGTCGGGGGTTATGGCCTTATTCATCTGACCACGAACTCGGCATGCAAAGCGCCCGCTGCCTTTATACTTTTGAGGATATCGATCATATCCCGCGGCGCGACACCCAATGCGTTTAATCCAGCCACAACTTCTGACAACGATGTGCCGCTTTTGAGCTCTGCAAGTCCGACACCCTCTTCCTCATCCAGTTCAACATTGGTCCTTGGGACGACGACGCTTTCGCCTTGCGTAAACGGGTTAGGTTGCTGCACCAAAGGTTCTTCTTGAATACGGATTGTCAGATTTCCCTGAGAAATCGCAACTCGCGAAATTCGAACATCCTCACCCATGACTATCGTTCCTGATCGTTGGTCGACTACAACTCGCGCTTTTCGTTGTGGCCTGACCAGAACATTCTCCAATCGGCTGATCGCATGGGCCGGTGACTTTTCACCCGTTCTGCCGATGTCCACTGAAACTGTGCCCGAATCTGTCATTTCAGCGACACGCCGGCCAAACGATCGATTGACCGCGGATTCAATGCGCCGTGCTGTTGTGAAATCCGGCTCACGCAGCGCAAGTCGAAGCACCTGCAATTCGGCAAAGTTGAAATCGACTTCACGCTCTACACGCGCACCAGACGGGATTGAACCTGACGTCGGAACGCCTTGAATCACCGCGGCACCATCCCCTTCTGCCGCAGCTCCACCCGCGATGATCGTGCCTTGGGCAACCGCATAGATTTTGCCATCGGCGGCGTTCAATGGCGTCATGATCAGCGTGCCACCCAGCAAACTTTTCGCATCTCCGATTGCGGAAACTGTTACGTCGATCGATGCTCCAGCTCTGGAAAAAGGCGGTAATTCTGCCGTTACAAAAACAGCCGCCACATTCTTCGGGCGAAACTGTTCTCCCGTGATATTTACGCCTAACCTTTCCAAAATGTTGGACATTATTTCTTCTGTAAAGGGCGCATTTCGGATCCCATCACCTGTACCGTTTAGTCCGACCACCAAGCCATAGCCGACAAGATCATTGCCACGCACACCATCAAAGCTAACGAGGTCTTTGATCCTAATTCTGTCGGCCGCGCTTTGAGTCGCACAGAAAATGCTGAGAACCACGATAAGAAATGCCCTGATCATCGCAGATACTCTAGCAAGCTCATTTGGGCGGAACGCGCTGTCATGGTGTAAATCTTCTCAAGCTGAAGTTCCGTTTGTTGCAATTTGCTCGCGACTTCGTATTCGTCGATACCTAAGGTTTCAGCCCGTATTTGTTGTGTAGTTGAAATCTCTGCGCCGACTCGAACCTTCGCTTTTACCAATTCGGATTCAACAAAGCCGAGGTTTGCACGTAGTTCGATTATTTGCGTTTCCACCGATCGCAATCCATCCGCAGCAACTTGCAGCAGATCAGCTTGGCTGGCGGGGCTTGGCGCGAGTGTTTCGTCAGCGGAAAGCGTTGCGACCACAAGGTTTTCTAAAATAGTTTGAAACGCAGGATGATCGGCGCGAAGGGATTCACCAATCGTTCGGTTTGATGACAGACGAATAGGGGACGTGCTTTCATCAGACCCATTATAAGCGTTTGCCTGGAAACCTTCGACTGGATCGCTCATCCAGTCCCGAACCCCTTGCACGACGTCACTTACCGTACTGGGCGCACCTAGACTGGCCTTTATCGAGGCGAGAATTTCTTCTGAAGACGCCATCGAAGCGCGGTTGTTGGCGGACCCTGAAAAAAGGCTTTGGCCCGCGGCCTGTGCATTGAGTGCTGTCAGCATTTGATCAAGCATGCCGCCTGCACTTTGCGCTAATGTACTCGTGGCAGTGGTCGATCCTGATAAGACGGTCGCGCTGACGTCATTGGCAAATGACGCGAGAGTTTCGTTTATGGTGCCAAGTGCATCTTGCTTGGCTTGCACCTTTACGATGGATTCCGACAAAGTTCTGTTCAGAACCCCGTTGGCAGATAAACTGTGTTCCCAATCCATTTGTTTTGACAGGTCATTCCTCAAAGCCCCGCGGGTGTCGGTTGTGACGCCAGATGTCAGTTCCTGAGACAACTGCATAAGGCTGCGCTTGGCCCTTGTACTGGCCTGATTAAGCATGAGCGAACTTGCGAGATCGCCGATTGAGTTAAATGGCATTAGTTTATCCTCAATATTGCTGAAAACATCTCGTCGATAGTTTGCATGACCTTCGCATTGGCAGCGTAATTGGTTTCAATGCGAAGAAGTTTTTGAAGCTCGGCATCTGTATCAACGCCATTTGAACGATGCATTTGGTTAAGCTGTTCATACTGCGCACTCTGATTGCTTTGCTGTTGCTCGAACATCGAAACCGCCTGCGCAGCACGTGATGAAAGCGCGCTGGCCTGATCAAAGGCCGAACCAAGCGATGGCTGGATCTGGCTAAGTAGCGAAATCATATCTGTAACGAGAGAAGCATCCCCTCTGGGTATTTCGCTGGCCGCATCAAAGCCGCTACGCAAACGCCAGAGCTCTCCACCCTGCGCTGGATCGATGTTAGGATTTATCGCTAACCGCCCTGCAAGACCAACCTGATCCAAGCTGGTTGCGCGATATCCATTATCTGTGAACAAACCTGCAGCACCCGGCACCGCAGATAAATCACTTGGTAAGTCATGAAACCGCGTCGCCAGATCCAAAGCAAACGCATCAACCTGATCTTGATTCTCGACTGAAGTACGATCCCGCATTTCGAATAATGCCTGTAATCGTCCACCTGACAGTGGTCCATTTTCATTCGATAGATCAATCTGATTGTTACCGACGCTCATAGCGCTAAGATCACCATTCTCGACCAGCATATGCGGCATAATGAGATTGGATCGAGTGAAATTAAAACTTACCGCTCCACTATCGATCAGCATCATTCCATTGGCACTAACGAGTGAAATAGAATCATGGCTTCGGCGCATTTCGCGAACCGGTATCAACTCGCTGACTTGGTCTATAAGGCTTTGGCGCTGATCAAGCAGTGTGCTTGTTTCGCGCCCATTTACGTTGGCCGAGACTATCTTTTCGTTTAGCTCAACGATTTGAGACAGGCTTGTATTCAGCGTATTCACGGCGATATCGATTTGCCCGTCCGCGTGCATCCGTTGTGATTGAATATCAGTTTGAATTGTATTCAAGCGAGTGGACATAGATGCTGCCGTTGACAGCACATCGCGCAATCGAACTTCTGAACCAGGATCGCTTTCAAGATATCGCAAGGCGGCATCAAACCGATTTAGGTGCGCAGGTATGGACGACGCATCACTGGGGAAACCGATGGCGTTTTCAAATGCCAAAGCACCTGCTGTTCTCTCGTTCGCTAAACCCAGACCAGCTATAGAATCGCGACGATCTGCGATCAAAGCCCTGTCTACAATACGCTTGGTGTTGGCCAGAAACGCACCGCCATTTTGCGAGCTGCTTAGCTCGATTTCTTGGCGAGAATAGTTTTCGTTCAGAGCGTTTGCCAGATTGGAAGACACCAACTGCGCAGCACGCGACGTCACTGTAAGACCAGAGAACGCATTGGAAATTGAATTTGAAAGACTCATATCGCTACCCCCTTACGATCAACGTTTGATGTTCGTTGTTTCCTGGAGCATCTCATCCACCGTCTGGATGACCTTAGCATTCGACGTATAGGCCCGCTGTGTTTGTATCATGGAGGTCAGCTCAGCGGCGACATCTGTGGTGCTTTCTTCGCGTGCAAATGCGACGATGTCACCAGTAGGCCCATCCCCTGCGTTCCAAAGGAAGAATGATCCGCTGTCAGGCGACGGGAGATAGGTTTGATTATCCAAAGACACCATACCATTCGGGTTTGGCACATCCACAAGAGGGACCTGATAAATCGTTCGAGTGATCCCGGTGTCAAAATACGCATGGACGTAGCCGTTTGCGTCAACTTCTACCGACGTCATATTGCCAACGGGTGAACCATCTTTGGAAATCGAAACCGGTGCAAAGCTATCGGATAACTGGGTGAGACCATCAGCGCTTCCAGTTCGGCCAATATTAAACTCCATTGGACCACCCGCAACACTGAGGATCATCGAACCTGTCAATGGATCATACGCACCTCCGCTTACGGTTGCGACGGACAACAAGGTTCCACCGGACGCACGGCTGTCGTCAAACGTCAGCGTATATTCCCCGATGACCGCATCATTTTGCGCCGTGTCCTTCAGTGTTAAAGTCCACTCATTCGATGACCCCGTTCCAGGGACCGTCGGTGCAAACTCCATCTTCACGTTTTCAGACGTGCCCAAGTTGTCGTAGTATTCGATCGACAGCTGTTGAAGCGCGCCTGCGGCCCCTGCTTCTGTCTGGGTGGCGGGTAAATTTACGGCGACGTCAATCTTTGTCGTTGGTTCGCCAGTAAACTGATTAACGTTAAGCTTTACGGGCTCCAAAGCGTCCTGCGTGTCGCGCGGGTAAGCAGGAATTGAACCATCAGGAAGCGCCGGCCAGCCCATCAGAACCATTCCGGAGGGTGATTTCAGATACCCGTCCGCATCCGTGCGAAATGAACCCGTCGTAGACAGAAACATCTGCGGGTTGCCATTTGCACTGTTTACTTCGGATTCAAGCGCGACAGGCAGTAAACCGACCCCCCGCACCGCTAGATCAGTAGGATTAGACGTTGAAACAAGCGATCCCCGTTCGTCAATCAAACGCTGTGTTGTCGTACGAACGCCACCCGCAGAATAGGTGGCACCACGCGATGAAATCACCATTGAATGGAAATCGGTAGAGGCGCGTTTGTACCCAAAAGTAGACGCATTCGAAATGTTGTCAGAGATTGTTCCCAGACGAGTCGCGTTTGCGTTCAAACCCGCCACGCCTGCATTTAGTGATGATGAGATTGTCATGCTCTGCCTTTCTGTACCGCTTCGTTAGAACGGGCATAAAGGCGATAGTTTAAGAACGACCTAACAGTTCAAATTGTCTGCAACTTCACTTCGTATCAATTAAGAAAACAATTTCGATCCGGTTGTTTCGCGCAGCAAGAGGATCCTGTGCAAAAGGAACAGTATCAGCCTGGCCTGTTATGCGATCAAACCGAGCTGCTTCAACACCTTCAAACTCTAACTTACTTCGAACAAAGAGACTGTTTTTCATAGTCTTGCTCCAAGGATCAGAATTCATTTTGACAATGGGTTCTGTGCGCGAATGAGACTTGATCGAAATTCTATTTTTCGAACTTGAGGCAACTTTAGCAACCCGCGTAATCAGCAAGTCCAGAACGGGCATCGGATCATCATTGCGATCGAACAAAGCCCGGTTTGGAAGATCAAATATTTCGATAATGACACCTTCGTCAGAAATCCGGGAAATGACGTGCTGCAGTGCATTTTCCATTAACTCACTTTCGCCACCGCTTCCGATCAATGTGGCGTTCAATTCCTGTATTAAGTCTTCATGACTGCGGGAATCATTTTCTTGCCGCGCCATATTCTGATCTACTGGGATCCAAGGAGCCGTGCGCCCGGATGCGCCTGTTGCAGACTTGGCCAAAGTATTTTCAGAAAAAATCGAGTCCCCGCCAAAAGCGCCCGAACCACCACCAGAAATTCGATTTATCGGGATGTTGGGGTTAAAATAATCCGCGATCCCCTTGCGTTGCTTTTCGGTCGTCGCGTTCAGCAACCACATCAACATGAAGAAGGCCATCATTGCAGTCACAAAATCTGCATAGGCGACTTTCCAAGCGCCGCCATGATGCCCGCCACCTGCAATAACTTTCTTTTTCTTGATAATTATCGGCGCGACAGAATTACTTGCAGCCATTTTCACCACCTATTTTCTCACCCAAGAGATCAATAGCAGCGGAACGTTTAACGAATGCTCTACAAATAAAATTGTGCGTTTTTATGTCGAGATTTGCCCGTCATTTTGGACTGTCACGACGCTAGGCGCAAAGGCATCTTCATCCGGCAAATGCATGACGTTATGTATGAATTGCACCGGCTCTGAGGGATTGAGCGATTTAAGCTGCCAGGGTGCAAATCGCCACCATGCACACCGCAACATCGGAGAGATAAGCGACGGTTGGAACCGCCACTTTTTGATGACTGCTGGATTTCCGGCAACGACCGCAAAGGGTGGCACATCTTTTACAACAACCGACTTTGCAGCGACGATCGCGCCGTCGCCTAGTGTGACTCCGGCGGCGATATACGCACCATGCCCGATCCACACGTCATTTCCAATTGATGTCACTCGAACTTGTGTTGCTTTGCCTTTCGCAACGTCTTTGTCGCTATGATAGTTTTTGGAGCCTTCAAAATCTTGTCCAACGTCAAAAAGCGGCTCTCGCAGGTAAAATGCTGGGCTGGTTGTTGACCACGTCATTGGATGGTTTTGACGACCAATTTGAACGTCTTCACCGAAAGAACAGTACCTCCCTATGCGCGCAGCAAAAGCGAAACCAGACACGTGATAGGAAAACGCCCCAAGTTCTAAAGAGTGCTGGAATTCGGTCCACTTTAGGCTGCTTGGAGCTTCCAGTCTTGCCCCTCTCGGAAGCTTAACCTGCCGAGTTGAACCGCGAGGCAGTACTTCTATTCCATGGCTTTTTAACGCTGGTATGGACACGTCGACGGAGTGCGGCATTGTCGAGCACCTCTGAAATAAGTGTTAAAATATGATCTGGCTTATCTACCCAACAGGAAGGGATGACATGTCCATTTTCAGCCCTTTCGACTGCTTCCTTCTGAGCGCCGATATCAAAGCAGAATACAGGCAGGCCAGTCGCAAGCGCTTCATGGGTTGTATAGGAAAACGTCTCCGGCCAAATACTTGGGATCAGCCAAGCTTTAATTTTGTGCTGCTCGGCCAATGCCGATATCTCGGTGCGTTGATATGCGCCCGTTTCGATATCCGCAGCCCCCAGAGAAAAGCGCGGATCAATTCGACCTACGATGACAAGCCTTTGAACATCGTAAACCGGTAATGCTTTTGATAGCTTTTCCAGACAGCGCGCCCCTTTTTGCAAACCGATGTCGCCCAGAATGCCCAACGCATCAAGATGGGTGTGGGTCTGTAAGGTCACAGGTGGAATGGCTTTTGGCCTATGTGGACAAATCGAAATGTCAGGTTTCAAAGTCGGCAGTGCAGTTCGCAGTATGTCCGCGCTACTTTGCGAAAAACAAATGACCTCCTTGGCCGTGTTCAGCACTTCAAGCCACGCTGAACGCCATTCCGCAAGCGTCGTGGCTGACCCGTTTTTTCCGGTGAAGACATGGGCAGGGTCAAGATTTCCTGAAAGACGCTCTGGCCGGTAAATACCGTCAGAATCTAGAAGGCAGTAAGACGGACTGAGTGCGAAAAAGTCATGCACTAAAAAGGTTAAATGCGCAGCGCTTTCCTGAACAAGGTCCCGAATAATGCTGGTTAGATGTATCGGGTCCGGATCACCCACAGCGCAGGAATACACGTACCGAGCACTCGGGATGCTCTTCAGGAATCGCGCCATCAAAAAGTCGTCGTCGGTATCTCCATAAATCATTCCAGAAGCTAGATGCGCCTCTATGCGCCAACGTAACGGACCGCCAATGCGCACAACGACTACGCCTTCTTTACGATCTGTCCGCGCATTGATTTCATCTTGAAGATACAACTCAGCGCCGCCTCCCAACGAATGGGCGAAGTAGATTTCAACGCGCGCTTGTGTTGCCGTCAGATACCCACAGGCCGCGAATACCCTTGCCGTTCGGATCGGATCGGTTGCCATAAAGGTTTGGACAGACTGATCAAACCCCGGGTAGCGGTTTGTAATTAATTGGTTGTTGCGCGCAATTGCTGCTTGCTTTGCCGCGCTTCCGAACGATGCTCCACCCCGATGTTCGACGAACACGTTGGGTTGAACAACATTAACGCCGCCAAACCGCTTAGCCTGTAAACACCAGTCGACTTCTTCGCCGTACCCTTTGCCGAAAACCGTATCAAACTGCGGTATCTTACCCAGAAACTTTTGGCTAATCGCCATACAAAACCCGACACCTGTAGGCGCAGGTTTATAAGCGTGTGAAGAAATCGCGGTTGATAAGAATTCATCAATTCTATCAGCGCTCCCCGATCCAAGATCAAATCTTTTACAAATGGTTGGCGCTGTGAATATCTCTGCATCATTGGAGAGCGGTGTGACACTTGCGATGCGCGCATCTTGCATGATCGGCGCGATCAACCTGCTCGCCCATCCAGATGGAACCAGTGCATCTGAGTTGATCAAAACGACGTGGTCATGAAAAGCCAACGCAGTCTTGAATGCGCGATTAACACTGCCGATAAATCCTAAATTTTCTTCGTTTTCCAACAGGACAATTTCAGCACCCAGCAAACGCTGGCGATCAACCCAGTCGTTTAGCCGGGGTCGCATTCTTTCATCGGTCGAACAATCCTCAACCAATATCAATCGCCATGGCACATCTGTGTTATTGACGATCCTATCTAATGCTTCGAATGCAACTTCAATTGCATTAAAGACGGGCATCACAAGCGTCAGTTTTTCTGGTAATCTTGAGGCTTTCACAGCCTCAAAAATGCGGGAATCCAAAATATGGCTTAGCTGCGTGTCCCGCATGCGCAGCGCACGTTTTGCTGCTGATTTATTCAATGTGCTTGGATTGAAAAAGGCCCGTGCAAGCAAGGGGGCTGCGCGGATAACACTTTTAGCGAAACCAACGCGAATATGCACTTGTGCCTTAATCATCTTAAAGCGCGCAACATTCGGACACATGATCTGGAGTGTCGTTTGGCCAGATTTCAAAGACAGTAATAGTCCAGAAGTGTTCCCAAACCAAACAAGGTTAAAACCCGTCGCAGTATTCTCAGGCAGCTTTAACGACGCATTCACATCTGCGCGCTTTATGCTTGGCCTTTGCCAATTACTTTTCGAAGGCGGGCCGAGGGCAATTTGCTCAGCAATACTCCACCCCTCAAGACGAACGCTACTTCGGCCATACGACATGCGATCGACATGACCCAGCTTCTTGCCGTCCCCATCGTAAATAGGAAAACCCGCAACAGTCACTGTGAAATGATGATCACAATAGTGTTTAAACAAACGGGAGACCAAAGACAGCACTATGCAGGGATCCTTCAACAAAGACGTTTCAACACCTTTACGATCCAAGTCTGAATTTTTGCCTAACTTGCTTCAGCTTTCTTTATGCGAAATTTGCTTAACGATTCAGTAACCGATCCTTGAAGCGCCAGATCAGAAAGAACCCGCAGACACTAAGGCCCAGCGACAAAAAAAAGATATAGAGGGGCGAAATATATTCACCCGCATAGCTAAAATAAAGCCCTTGCCGGGTCATTCCGACGATATGAACAATCGGGTTGTACCAAAGCCAATCTCGAAATGGCAAAGGTATGGTTTCAAAGATAAAGACGATGCACGACAGCAGGAAAATTGGGCGATTGATGATGCTCCAGAGGCGCTGCCAGACCGGAAACAATGTGATCAAAAAACAGTTCAGTGTACCAACGCCGAACCCTAAGGCAAAAGCCATCAAAATCGCTTGCGCTAGCCTGCCGACATCTAAACGTGACTGGGTGCCGATGAATAGCAAAAGCCCTCCAAATACGAGCCCACAGACCAAAGTTTGCGTCATCACACTTAAAATGGCGCGCGCGAGAACTGCATCAACCAAGGTCACACGGGGGTATCCCAACAGCGGGAGGGAGAAGTTAATGGATTGCGATATTTTTCCGCTTACGTCGGAATAGATCAAAAAAGGCACCAGCCCTGACGCATAAAACAAGGCAAAACTGGTTCCTATCGGCGGTGCTTGAAATCCAAGCGAAAAGATAAATGTGAGCAAAGCGATTCCAGCAACGGGTTCGGCAATTGCCCAAATATATCCACCCGGCGACCGCCCATAACTGGTCGCCATTTCCCGCAGAATCAACGCGATTATCGTGCGACAGGCCCGTGGTAGCCGCAATCGAAACAAAGGAAGACTTTTAGGTATTTGACCCTGCATTTCAGCCTTGTAGCGCGCATTGGTTTACACATTGTTTAGGTGCCTGTGCAAAAACATGACGAACGAAAGGATGCATCGTGGCGCTGGCTGAAAACGTTTCTGTACTTATTCCAGGGCAGTGTCCCCGAAAGGCGTTCAAACCGACCGTCCGTGCAGCACGTTTGCGCAAGCGGCACATTGCAATGGTCATTAGTTTTGCAATGCTAGTCTGCTTACCGATTGCGATAAGTGCTTGGTACCTTTGGGTGCGTGCCGCAGATCAATATGCCTCTGTATTCGCATTCAGTATCCGCAGCGAAGAAGCGTCCAGCGGAATCGAATTACTTGGCGGAATTGCAGGAATTTCTGGTTCGGGTGCCAGTGACAGCGATATCGTTTATGACTACCTGCGCAGCCAACAGTTGGTTCAGGATCTCCAAGCAGAGTTAGACCTTGCGACGCTTTGGTCCCAGCCCGTGAATGACCCGCTTTTTGCGTTTGATCGCTCTGGTTCAATTGAAGATCTGCATACGCACTGGGAACGCATGGTCGATATTTCCCACGACAGTACGCGCGGGATTATCGAAGTCAGAACGCGCGCATTCGATCCGTTGATGGCACAAACCATCGGTGCCGAAATACTTAGCAAAAGCGACGAGTTGATCAATGGCATCAACAATATCGCGCACGAAGATGCGGTGCGATATTCCTTGGATGATCTTCAACGCACCAAGGCGCGATTGCAGAACGCGCGAAGCGCTTTGACAGAATTCAGGATTCTGAATGAGATCGTTGATCCTAGTGTCGAAGCCAGCGCGCAAACGACATTGTTAGGATCACTAGAAGCGCAGCTAACAGACACTTTGATAGAGATTGATATCTTGTCTGCGAATACACGGCGCTCTGATACACGTTTAAGTCAGGCCGAAAACCGTAGGCGCGTTCTACAATCCAGAATTGACCAAGAAAGGTCCAAACGTGTTTTCGGAACCGGGGCGCTGGGCAAACAGAACATGGCGCAGCTTTTCGGCGAATACGAAAGACTTGTGGTGGAGGTCGAATTCGCAGAGCAAAGCTACCAAGCAGCACGCGCAGGTTTTGAAAACTCAATCTCCGAGGCGCGTCGCAATACACGGTATTTAGCAGCGCATGTACTTCCTACGAAAGCAGAGAAATCGCTTTTCCCGCAACGGGGATTGATCCTGTCGTTCATTGCACTTGGTGCTTTTTTGACTTGGGCGCTCTTCGCTTTGGTTGGGTTCAGCTTTTTGGATCGGCGATGATCCGGTTTGAAAATGTAAGCAAAACCTATGTACTGAATGGCAGGAAGAAGGTCGTAGCAAAGAACATTAACCTGAATATTCCAAGCGGATCATGCGTTGGCCTTCTGGGCCGAAATGGCGCGGGAAAGTCCACCTTGATGCGTATGATTTCAGGCACACTTGCGCCAAGCCAAGGCACTATTCACCACTCTGGAACGGTGTCTTGGCCAGTGGGGTTTGCAGGGTCGTTTCATCCAGAATTAAGTGGTGCCCAAAACGCGCGTTTTCTTGCGCGGGTATACGATTGCGATACCGAGGAACTCGTAAGTTTCGTTGCCGACTTTGCTGAATTGGGCAGCCATTTTTATCTTCCGTTTAGAACCTATTCATCCGGCATGCGCTCCAGGCTTGCGTTTGGTGTTTCAATGGGAATCCAATTCGACACCTATCTCATCGATGAAGTCACCTCTGTTGGCGATGCGTCCTTTCAATCGCGAAGTCGCGATATGCTGAAGGAACGCACACGAAATGCAGGTGCCATAGTGGTATCCCACGGCATGGGAATGATCCGTCAGCTTTGCACTTCTGGCGCGGTCTTAGAGGCAGGTGTCTTGACATATTACGATGATATCGAACATGCGATCGCCGTTCATGAAGCAAATTTGGGACAATAGTCGTCACCTAATGCTATCACTATTTACGAGACAGTAAGAGGAATCGCTTAGAGCTGTTCCAATGTTAGATCAGCCAAAAATCACCGCACCTATAGTGTTCTTGCACATTCCGAAAACTGCTGGGCAAACGGTCCACAACGAGCTTGTGCGCGCTGTTGGACGAGAGGCGGTTAGCCCGATCCGCATCCACTCTCAGGCGAAGGACCCGAAGGCTCAGTTTCCGCCAGGATATCGGTTGTATTCGGGTCATATTGATTGGCTGGCGCTGGATCAGATTGAAAAACCCCGCTTTGTATTCTCGATCCTTCGTGACCCGCGCGAACGTATCGCGTCCTTTTACTTTTACCTCATGAAAGAAGCGAAAGCACTGAGTCAGTCAGACCTTTACAAGCCAGAAAACTTAGGTAAACGAACAATCCTTGAAAATAGTGCCGATGATTATTTCTTTGGCGGTAATGATGCTTGGCGCGCATTTATCTTGGATCACTACGATAATTTCTATTGCCGCTATTTCGGGTCACAAAAGATACGGGCCGGGCAGGAATACTCTTCTTTGCGCAATAGCTGGAAGTTTCGCACCGCCTTCAACAATTTGGGAAAAGTGGATTGGATATACTCCATTGATAATCTTGCTGCGCTCGAAGCAGATCTGGCTGAACTTTATGGTTTTAAGCTGAATCTAACAGGAACGCGCGTAAACGTAGGTGATCAACCTGCAAACAAAAAACGATGGCCAAGCCTTTTGGACATTTTCGAAAAAGACGCAAGTCGCACAAGAATAGAAGATTTCGTCGCCCTTGATAATTTCTTGATGCAACGGTTAGAGCTTTAGATTTACAGAAACGAAATATCGTCGAGCAAAGCCGATGTATCTGTCACGTTCTGCAGGGTTAATTGACCACCTTCACCAAAATCAAAAACAGTATGACCACCGATAACTGTTGCAAACTCTACCGCCCGCGCTGCGGTGATCGGACCGCCGCCCAACAAATCCGGCGAAAGATGGATTAGATCCAGTTCCGTATCGAAGTCTTCGATCAGATCGTTACCCTCTCTGAAAATAAAGGTGTCTGCATGTTGCCCACCGCGCATCGTATCGTTACCAGCACCACCATCCAAGATATCACTATGCGCGCCACCATTTAGATAGTCGTTACCATCACGCCCATTAAGAATATCTGCGCCTTCGCGGCCGAACAGTCGGTTAGCATTTTCATCGCCGCGCAGATCATCCGCGAAACGACTCCCAGCTAAATCTTCGATACTGTCATAGCTGTCACCAGCTGCTTCACCAGTGTTGTTGCTTGGCAAGGCCAGATCAACGACCACCGCTGTCAGAGATTCAGAGTATTGGGCGCGATCTCTATTTTCGCCACCGATCAAAACATCCGCACCAGTGCCACCAAAAAGCACATCGTCGCCAATGCCACCGTCTAACGTGTCTTCCCCGCGTCGACCAAAAAGGAAATCCACATTTCGACCCCCTTGGATATGATTCTCACCTAAGGTTCCTCTTAGATTGTCGAAACCTTGCGAGCCGATAAGATTTTCAATTGAAATATATGTATCACCAGCCGCGATATTCGTATTGATATGCGAGAACATCAGATCAACCCGCAGCGAACCGCGAGATCCTTCATAACTTACCCAGTCAGAGCCTACACCACCGTCCAGAATATCGGCGCCAACACCGCCATTAAGAATGTCGTCACCATCCCCTCCAACAAGTAAATCGTCGCCCAAGTTTCCACGGATCGCATCATCAGATGCAGTGCCCGTTATTGTATCTGCGCCTGCGCTCCCTTCAAAATTACCCGACGATGTCGGATCAGCCAGTGGATCAAGACCGCCAACCATATAACTCAGGTCAGTATGGGACAGGTTGAACAGTTCATGCGCCGCAAGATCATTGTTTTGAAAGGGTGTTCCGTCAGACGTAAGAACGATTAAGGTTTCATCACCATAAGTAATCACAGCGCCATTGCTACGCGCCGACCATGTCAATCCGCTCACATCGTAAAGGCGACCCCAGCCGGATAGATCAATCCTATCTTGGTTTGGATTGAAGTCCGTAATCATATCGCTTTCGCCGTCGCGCGACAGAATGAATGTATCGACACCATTTCCACCTGTCATACGATCCGATCCAGCACCGTCCAAAATGATATCTGCACCGTTGCCGCCACTGATCGTATCATCGCCTGCATTGCCGATCAGATAGTCACCCGCGCTGTTCCCTGTCAGGACATCATCGCCTGCGCTTCCGTGTTGCGCGGCGGCCTGTGCACCCAGTTCATAGCGCAGTTGTGTGACGCCTTGTTCGTTCTCGGAAGCGACGTAAATGTCGATGCCACTTCCGCGTGCTTGAGCAGTGATAGAGGTCACGTTGGATAGCGACGTGCCCAATAAATCTTCCTGTGCATCAATATGATAAAGCCGTCCATCGGGTAACAACTGAAACAGGCTGACCCCGTCATTTGCGCCGCCAGCAATTACATAGTGACGATCCGCAAAGCTGACTGTCTCAAGCGCAACAACAGATTGAATGCGCGTGTGTAAACTGCCGTTGATGTGATCCGTCGGAATCATTTCACCAGTCACAGAAAGCTGCAAGACGGTTAGCGAAGATGTGCCTGCAGACGCAAGCACCGCAAAGCGTTGGCCGCCACTTTCAACGATTTCCATCGCAGTGGGCGTTGCAACGGGAAGTCCATCGCTCATCCGAAGGACATCCGCGATGGCAATGCCACCATTTGTATTGATCGTATAGCTAAAGACAGCATCCTGTTCTTGTGATGCAAAGACCAGCACATCCTGTCCTTGAACCTCCGTAACCTGAAACCCCGTCAGATCTGCCCCCTGAGTGTCGAAGGCGCTGTTTATTGTGCCAAGCAAGTTCATCGCGCCCGTCGCCGTCACTTGGTAAATGCCAAGATCCGAGCTACCCCAATAACTCGCATAAGCGACATCGCGTGTATCGGCAGCGTGGAAAACGAGTGAACTGATGCCAGCTCCATCCGTGCCGGCCATGTCAATTCGTGTATCAAGGTTTGCACCTGTGCCGATCTGAATTGCTTCCAGCCCATCTGCATGGCGACCAAGATTCACAATATAGTCCTGCCCCCCAAAGCTCACTTTCTCCAAGTGCGCGGGTCCGTCTAACGATGCGAGCGCAGGTAATGTCAAAGCATCAAGGTAACTTAATCCACCAGTGCTGGCGTTCACCTGATAGCTGACCACACCCCCGGTTGATCCGTTGGTTGCATAAAGTACCGTGCCAGTCGCAGTGCTGACCAAATCCATATCGCGCATATTGCTACGATGCGTTGTTGGACCCAAACTCCAGGTGTTTTGAACAGTCAATACAGTCATATCGCCCTCTGAGCGTTGATTACCCCTTTGAGTTAGGGCGGACGATGGGCGACATGTGGAATGAGACGCGGCGCAATTGCGGCTCTCGTTTAGAGTTTGATAGGTATTTTATGAGAAACCTCGCAAATGGATCAGAGTGAAACGCCCGTCAGTATTGTTTGCGCGACTTGTAATGGCGCCGCCTATCTAGAGGCTCAACTGACGTCACTTTTGCAGCAAGATCATAACGCATGGCAGATCATCTTAAGTGATGATGGCTCAGTCGATGAAACAGTGGCCATTGCCCGCGCCCTGATTTCGAAGAAACGGTTGCGCATAGTGAACGGCCCTCAAACTGGGCTTGCTTTGAATTTCTGGCACGGGTTGATGCAGGTTCCAGAAGGCCACTTTGTTGCTTTTTGTGATCAGGACGATGTCTGGCATGCGAACAAACTTAGCCGCGCCTTTGGAAAGCTTGGCGCAATTGAAGAACCAGCGCTTTATACGTCGGGACGACTTGTCGCTGATCAAGATCTCTTGGTTCAGAACACCCAGCCAAGGCGCAGCGTCAGACATTTCGCGCAACTTCTTTTCCGCAACCCCGTCGCAGGTCATACCTGCATGCTTAACCCACAAGCTGTTGACGTCTTAAAACGCTTCCCCCCGGCAAGAAACGTCCCTTTTCATGATTGGTGGGCGGCACTTGTCCTGAAAGGGATTGATGCGCATTTTGTCCACGATCCCGTACCGACGCTTCTCTACCGACAACACACTGCAAATGTAATTGGCGCACAAACAGGACGCGCCAAACTGATCCTTAATGGAACGTATCTTCGCTGGGTGCGCAGCAATTATGCAGCGCTTTGGCAGGTACGGGATCAACTCACACCCAGTGCACGTCTTGTGCTTCGTGTTTGCCTCCCTCTGCGCGCTGGTCTAAGGCTAGCGCAACGGTAAAACACGGATGGCACATGTTAGGGATCATCAGCAACAAACGCGGCGGTGCAGCCTATTCGATAAACCTACGTCCTTTGCAGGTCGAAATGAAGCCAGAACGCCCCTTTTACGCCGTCGGCGATGTCCACGGGTGTTTGGACCAAATGCTCGACGCGCTTAGCCGTGTCGATGACGATATCGAAGCAAACGAGATAAACGATCCAACCCTGGTCTTTCTGGGTGACTACATAGATCGTGGGAAGAAGTCCGCGGATGTTCTGGCCTGTCTGCTAGATCTAAGCCTGTCCGACCCAGAAGCTGTGATCTGTCTGATGGGCAATCATGAACGCATGATGCTTGATTTTCTGGACACGCCTCTGAAAGCAGGGCCGCGTTGGTTGCGGTATGGTGGTGTTGAAACGCTGGAAAGCTACGGCATTACCGGCGTTGAAAACGAAGCGTCGCCAGAACAGCTGTATGAAGCCTGTGAAGAGCTGTGGGATGCCATGCCAGAAGGGTTAGAGCCGTGGTTGCGTCACCTGCCGCTACGCTGGTCCTCTGGCAATCTGCACTGTGTCCATGCGGCCCTTGATCCTGCAACATCCGTTTTACAACAATCACAAGACGTCATGCTTTGGGGTTGTGACAGTTTCATGAAGGTCCCGCGCACTGACGGCAATTGGGTTGTTCACGGTCATACCATCGTCGACAAACCTGTTTGGGAACATAGCCGCGTTTCGCTGGATACGGGATGTTACTTTACGGGTGAATTGACCGCTGCGGCTTTCACGAACAATGCCTGTCGGATCGTTTAGTCGTCTTCAATAATGATCGCACGGAAATCGTTGACGTTGGTTCCTGTTGGACCAGGCACAAACAAGTCCCCTGCAGCGTCGAAAGCCCCCCAAGCATCATTGCCTGACAGCGCCGCTTTTGGATCAACGCCACCAGCGCGCATACGCGCTGTACTGTGACCGTCTGCAAAGGCGCCTGCATTGTCCTCTGAGCCGTCGATACCATCCGTGTCAGCCGCCAAAGCCGTGATTCCGGTACTTCCCTCAATCGCGTTGGCGAAAGACAGCAAAAATTCTGTATTGCGACCGCCACGCCCTTTGGCGTGCAAGGTCACTGTTGTTTCTCCGCCTGACAAGATTACCGCTGGTTTCTGAAATGGCGCGTTCTTGTCAGCGACTTGCTTTGCAATGGCTGCGTGCATCAAACCAATATCACGCGCTTCGCCCTCTATCGCATCAGACAGGATCGACACAGAATATCCCGCATCGCGCGCAACCTTTGCGGCGGCTTCAAGGGATAATCCAGCAGAGGCGACGACAGTGACTTGGTTGTCCGCAAATTCGACTTCGCTTGGCGCAGGTGCCCGTGCAGCGTCCTTGGTGAGATGCGTCATGATTGCTTCTGGTAGGTCAATGCGCAAACTCTTGATTAGGCTCAACGCATCTTCAAGTGTCACATCGTCCGGGACAGTCGGGCCAGACGCAACTTGCGCTGGGTCATCGCCCGGCACATCAGACACCACCAAAGACACAACTCGCGCGGGGTGCGCCGCCTTGGCTAAACGCCCGCCTTTGATCGTGCTGCAATGTTTGCGGATTACGTTCATCGCCCCGATTGGTGCACCAGACGCAAGCAAGGCTTCGTTCAACGCTTGCTCGTCCGCCAAGGTCAAACCATCAGGTGGCGCAGGCAAAAGCGAAGAACCTCCGCCACACACCAAGGCGACAACCAGATCATCAGGGCCAAGCCCGTTCACCGCATCAAACAACGCCTGGCTTGCTGCAAGGCCCGCAGTGTCAGGCACGGGATGGGATGCTTCAAGAACAGTCACATGCTTGCAAGGGGCCGCATAGCCGTAGCGGGTAACAATCACGCCAGTGACTGGATCACCCCAAAGCTGTTCAAACGCCGCCGCCATTTGCGCCGCACCTTTGCCAGCACCGATCACAACGGTTCGCCCTTTAGGCTTGTCCGGTAAATGGGCTTTCAGCGACGCAAAAGGATCAGCAGCTTCGATCACTGCCTCAAACATGCGTGTCAGAAGGCCTACATGATCTTGCTTCACGGCTCGCTTACGCCTTCGTCGGCTCGGCGTCGGCGTCTTCGGTCACGACTTCTGCATCGACGACCTCAACCGCTTCTTCTGTTTCGACAACATCCTCGACTTCCGCGTCTACAGGATCTTCGCCTGAATGATCCTCAAGCGCACCAACGATAAGCGGTAGCATCGCTACCCCTGTAGGAATCGCGATTTCAGATGTAGGGGGTGTTCTCCAGCTAAGTGTATCGAAGCTTGCACAGTTGCCGCAGATCGGAGCCCACTCTGCATGAATGTGATTACACGCATCGCAAACCCACTGCGGACCACGCGGCGCACTAAGCGCGCGCGCCAGCCAACCCTTGACGACCGCGTCAGACGACCCTTCCCCACGCTCGATTGCTGCCATGATGGTCAGCGAACGCGCGTCCGGTGCAGTATCCACCAAATCACCCAATGCACGACGTGCAGCAGGGAAGTCTTCGGCGGCGATGTTAAGCTCGGCGTTTAACATCTTTGTTTCCGGATGTTCTGCATTGGCCTTTGTCAGCTTCGCGAAACGCTTGATGCGTTGCGTTGGCGTTTCGTCAGGTTCAATCGCGGCGTAGGTGGCGGCCAAATCAGGATGCGGCTGCACATCCCATGCCTTCTTCAACACACGTACTGCGTAACTCTTCTTGTCCTGCTCGATGTAGCTGAGCGCTGCCATGACAGCGGCAGGGATCAGATCAGGGGACAGGCGGTTTGCCTCAATCGCGGCTTCGCGCGCTTCGATGTCGTTGCCTTCATCCAAAACACCTTCAGCCTGTGAAAGCGCCAAAACAGCTTCGCGACGCTTGTGAACATCGCGTGGCAAAGACCCGCTTTTCAGCTTGGCTGCCAAAGTTTTGCGCGCACCGGCCCAATCTTCGCCCTGCGCTTGCAGCTTCAACAAGATATCTTGTGTCTCTTCGTGCTTGGGCTTTAGCGCGAAGGCACGTTCTGCCAGTTTAAGGGCCGCATCAGTATCACCCTCAGCCAGCTTTTGCTTCATGATGCCGCGCACACCCACGAAACGTGTTGCTTCGTCTTTGACCAACTTCTTGTAAGTCTCTTCCGCCTTGCGACTGTCTCCTGCCATTTCAGCAGCTTGCGCTGTGAGCAGATTGGTCAGCTCTGGCTTGGCAAGGTATTTCTCCGCTTTCGCAGCCTTGCTCATCGCGGTGGATCCATCGCCAGACGCAAGCGCCATCATCCCTTCAGACAAAGCTTGATACCCTTTGCGTTCGCGGTTTTTTGAAAAATAGCGCGTGATCGCTGTTTCATCCCCGTTGATGAAACGCAAAGTTGCGACCAAAAGCGATAAAAGTTTAAGAAACACCCAAAGGGCGATCAACAGTAGGACAAGCCCCAGAATAATCTGGAGTGGACTAAGGGTGAATTCTGTCCCTCCCATGTTGACGACTGCACCGCCGCTCATCTCCATAAGTTGACCAGCACCCCAAGTGAGCGCCGCAACGATTGCCACAAAAACAAGAACTTTTAGCAAAGACCAAAGCATTCAAAAGCGCCTTATTGAGAGTTCAAAGAATTAGCGAGGGCCTCTGCCTCGCGCGCGGCGGTCAGGCGTAGATTAGCCTGCGCCACCCAGTCGGCCAGCGGGGCTTTCGCACCCTCTGGTAGTGTATCTGCTTCTGCAAGAGCATCGGAAATGCGACCCTCTTCAACCGCGGCCCCAACCCGTGAAAGTATCGCGTCAGGGTCATCACCTTCGCGTGGGGCAACAGAACGTGCACCAAGCTGTTTCGCCAAGAAACTAGCAACACCGCCGCCAGTTTCTTCACTGCGTACCGCCGCAAGGGCCGCGCGCGCAGCATCGGGATAAGTCTCGCTAAGCAATGCAAGCGTCGGGACACCCTCAACGGCAGTTTGCGCAAGCGCATTAGGCACTGTCACATCAGAATTGGCCTGAACGTCGGCAAGCGCATCTTCAAAAGGTGCACCACTTTCAAGCGCGACCAAAATGCGCGTAACAGCAGCGCGTGCCAGCGTTTGGCGGGCTGTTTCTTCAGCACTTTGTTTCGTATTTTGCGCTTCCTCGATCATTTGGGCCAATTCGCCCTTTTGCAGATCGAGGGCCGCGCGCAGATCTTTCAGCTCGGATTCCATCGCAGCAGAAACGTCGCTACCATCGCCGCTTGGCTGTTCTTCCAAGCTAGCGACACGCGCGTCCAAAGCTTCGACAGTTTCAACAACTGCACCAATTTGCGCCTGTAGATCACCAGCCGCTGCAACTGCTGCATCAAGTGGACCCGTGTCCACGTCGGGTTGCGCCTCTAACGCTTTTGTTAAATCGTCGATGCGACCGGATTGCAGCGTCAACTCACTTTGAAGATCGATTTTTTGCGTCGAAGCAGTGCCAAACGGTAGACCATCAGGAAAGATATATGGGGAACTGACGACGCCAACTCCCGCCGCAAGGACGCCACCAAGAACCATCGGAATGAAGCCGCCTTTGCGCTCAACGACCGTTTCGCGCACTATGTCCGGGCTTGCTTGAAGAGGTTCGATTGACCCTTCAACGTTCTGAGGTTCTGATGCTTCGACGTCCGCTTCCTCCACGGAATCATCCGTCGGAATGCCTTCTTCCTCTACAGTCTCCTGCGCAACATCTTCGACAATCGCATCGCTCGCGTCCTGCACGATATCTTCGGCGATGACTGGCTCCTGAGCTTTTTTGCTCTTGCCTCTGGTCGATTTTGCCACGTTACGCACCTTTCGATTCTGCTAATCATATACTAGGTCGAATTTGACCTTACTGCCCTGCTCGCTCACCCTCAAGCATTCAACACTTGTGAAATCGCCGCTAACATCCCATTTGCTGTAGGATGTGGGGCGATTAGGGCCTTTGGGCAAGCCGATGCAGCCGTTTTTGAGATCGCAATCATTTTCACCTGAGGCCCAAACGGACCGTAACCGGCAAAATGCGCGGCACTGCGCGGTGAGAAAAGGGGAACTATCACCGGCGCTCCCCCTTGCAACATCGCCAAAGCTGTCGCGCTGAGATCTAACAGCTTTTGTTCATACGCAACGATACCTCTTGCACGCTGGCCAGACGCACATAAACGCGCGGCAAGATCACCGCGCGTATGACGTCCATGAACGTGCAAAATCTGACCCTGTGGTGCAGCGCTTTGTACATCCTTCACCAGATGCTCGACCGTTCCGCCGCTGACGTGAGGATCAAACCCCAAATCACGCGCGGCGTTTGCGGTCGCTTCGCCAACGCAAAAACAGTGTGCTGAGGTGGAAAAACCGGCGTGCGCCCACGCCTCAACACCGTTGCGCGATGTAAACACGACTGTCTCATCGCTCGGCTCTTGGGCTAGGTCGGTGAATTCGATTTCGATCAATGGCGAAATTTCGATCTGCAACGCACCCAACTTGTCCATGACCTGTATCGCGAAGTGCTCTGAAGCAACCCGGGGTCGGGTCAAAAGCAAGGTTGCAGAATGCGCCATAGAGATAAGGCCGGTGTTGTTTGCGACAGGCGTCAGTGGTAGCTGCTGCGTAGCGCGCTTGCAATGGAGGAGCCTGCCCGTGCCACGCCCGATCACCATGCTTGGTTTGGAAAGCAGTTGCGATGATACCGCAGCTGCAGTGGTTCGCCGTTGCGAAAACGGGGCCGTAAGCGTCCTGTCCAATGTCGTCGTTGGCCAGAACGACCTGCACATAGCATTCGGCGGGGTCGTCCCCGAAATCGCCGCGCGCGCGCATGCTGAAAAAATCGACCTGTGCGTTGAGAAAGCGCTAAAGGATGCGGGTCTTAAACTTGCTGAAACAGATGCAATCGCCGTCACATCAGGGCCGGGTTTAATCGGCGGCGTGATGTCTGGCGTGATGTGCGCCAAAGGCCTGTCTGCGGCGACGGGCAAGCCATTGATCGGTGTGAACCACCTTGCGGGTCACGCTTTGACGCCTCGTTTGACGGATGGGCTGGCCTATCCTTACTTGATTTTGCTGGTGTCAGGTGGACATTGCCAATTCCTGATCGCACGTGGTCCTGACGATTTCGCGCGGATTGGTGGCACGATCGACGACGCACCGGGAGAGGCCTTTGACAAAACTGCGCGTCTGCTGGGCCTTGACCAACCGGGTGGTCCCGCTGTGCAGCAAGAAGCATCGCTGGGCGATCCGAACCGCTTTCGCTTTCCACGACCTATGCTGGATCGCGCAGGATGTGACATGTCCTTTTCCGGCCTCAAGACTGCGGTTCTGCGCGCGCGCAATGATGTGATGGTCGACGACACATTGCGCGCGCAGGACGTTCGCGATCTGTGTGCTGGGTTTCAGGCCGCTGTCGTTGATGTGTTGATCGAAAAATCGCGCCGTGCATTGGCACTATATCTTGTCGAGAACCCGCAAACGCCAGCACTGGCCGTGGCAGGCGGTGTCGCTGCAAATACAGCCATTCGCGCTGGTTTAGAGACTGTTTGTCACGACCTAAATGTTCAATTCACTGCGCCACCCCTTGCCCTTTGCACCGACAACGCAGCGATGATTGCCTACGCTGGGCTAGAACTGTTCGAAGCAGGTCATCGCGATGGCCTTGATCTAAGCGCACGTCCCCGCTGGCCGCTTGATACATCCAGTGCGCCGATGCTCGGCAGTGGAAAAAAAGGGGCAAAGGCATGAGCATTGCAGTTCTAGGCGCAGGTGCGTTTGGCACGGCCTTGGCCATTTCGCTGGCACGCGAAGGCCACGACATTACCCTGTGGGCACGCGATCAGGAACAAGCCTTGCAGATGCAAGCAAAGCGTATGAACACCGCTCGCCTTCCAGATACATCATTTCCTAAGGGACTAAATGTGACATCCGATATAGAGTCTATTCAAGGCTTTGAGACCCATTTGCTTGCAGTTCCAATGCAACAGTTGGCCCGGTTTGCACAAGACAAAGCACACTCTCTTTGCAACAAAGCACTTGTGGCCTGTTGCAAAGGCGTTGACCTGAACACCGGTTTTGGCCCTGCTCAGGTCTTGCGCACCACTTTACCTGATGCCAAAATCGCGATCCTCACTGGACCAAGTTTTGCACATGATATCGCAATTGGATTGCCCACTGCACTGACCCTTGCCTGCGAGGATGCTCATGTTGGCGCAAAGCTTCAGACTATGTTGAGTACTTCAAATCTTCGCCTGTATCGCAGCACGGATGTTATCGGTGCCGAACTTGGCGGAGCCTTGAAAAACGTAATCGCGATCGCCTGCGGCGCTGCAATTGGCGCGGGGCTTGGCGAAAGCGCGCGCGCGGCATTAATCACACGCGGCTTTGCGGAAATGCAGCGAATGGCACGCGCTATCGGGGCGCAGCCAGAAACGCTTGCGGGTCTTTCAGGCTTCGGCGATCTTGCCCTTACCTGTGCTTCAGAAGGATCGCGTAATTTCCGCTTCGGCCTCGCGCTTGGGCGCGGCGAAACCTTTGATCCTACCGTTACCGTTGAAGGGGCTGCGACTGCACAGGCCAGCCTAAAGCGTGCTCAGACGCTGGGGTTGGACATGCCAATTACTGCTGCTGTGACCGCGATGATAAACAAAACGCTTACATTGAACGAAGTCATGGATACGCTGCTAGCGCGTCCGCTTAAGGAGGAAACATGCTGATAGCATTGATCGCAAAAGACAAAGACGGCGCATTGCAAACTCGCCTAGATAACCGTGAAGCACATGTCGCACACATCAAAAACAGTGGTGTGGTTTTTCAAGCCGGGCCGTTTCTTGATGGCGATGGCCAAATGTGTGGTTCCTTGGTGATCCTTGATGTTGAAGACATGGCAGCCGCTGAAGACTGGGCCGCGAATGACCCTTACGCCAAAGCGGGTCTTTTCAAGTCCACTGAACTGATCCCATGGAACAAGGTCATCGGCTGATGCAATATTGGCTGCTTAAATCGGAACCCTCTGTTTGGGGTTGGGAGGATCAGGTCGCAAAGGGCGAAGCTGGTGAAGAATGGGATGGTGTGCGCAATTACCAAGCACGTAATTTCATGCGTGACATGGCGCTAGGCGATCGCGGGTTCTTTTATCATAGCCAAAAAGAGAAAGCCGTCGTTGGCATCGTCGAAGTCTGTAAAGAGGCCCATCCAGATACCACCACCGACGATGCGCGTTGGGAATGCGTGGACATTAAAGCAATGGAGCCGCTTAAAACCCACATCACCCTCGAGATGATCAAAGCCGATCCACGGCTTGCGGAAATGGTGCTGGTCAAAAGCTCGCGCCTTTCTGTCCAACCCGTGACCGCCGAAGAATGGCAGATTATTTGCGCACTCGGAGGAATTGTTTAATTTTTCAGCACCGGCCATAACCTTTGCACAAAACAATAAACGGAGGGACTTATGGAACTTATAAACGTCTTGGTGGCTGCTGCTGCCGGATTTGGCGTCGGCGCACTTTGGTATGGCGTCTTTTCGAAGCCTTGGATGGAAGCATCTGGTGTGGCTATTGGCGCAGATGGCAAACCCGCCAACAACGCAAGCCCGATGCCTTATGTCATGGGCTTTCTTGCGATGGTTCTGGTTGCTGGCATGATGCGTCATGTCTTCGCGCTCAGCGACATTGACACTTTGGGCAAAGGCCTGATTTCCGGCTTTGGCATAGGTCTGTTCCTAGCCGCGCCTTGGTTGATGATTTGCTACGGTTTCGCCAGCCGTCCTAGCAAATTGCTTTTGATCGATGGCGGATATGCAGCGCTGGGAAGTGCCGCGATCGGCCTGATCCTAACAGCGTTTTAAGAAATCAGGGGATGCGGAATAGACAGCGCGCACCCCCTGTCACCCCGCGCTTACGCCTCCCACAGGCACCACGCACGAAAACTGGATTGGCCGTCCTGACCTGTGTTTTTCATAAGCGAGCAATCGCACCAAAGCAATCATCAAGTATCTATAATTAAATGTAATTTTGCCGCTAAAACGAAAAAGAGACACCCGATTGGATGTCCCTTTTCCCGTCAAAATCAGCTTACATTTAGCCGTAGACAGATTCTTTTCCGAAATGCTTTGTCAGCATGTAATAAACGACCGCGCGATACTTGTTGCGCTCGGATTTACCGTAAACTTCGATCACCTTGTTGATTCCTTCCATCAACTGTGGACCGTCTGCCAGGCCAAGTTTTTTGATGAGGAAGTTGTTCTTTACCGTCTCAAGCTCTGATGCTTGAGTTCCAGCAACTGTAGACGCATCTGCGTTATAGATCGCAGGGCCGCAGCCGATTGTGACTTTGGTCAGTAGATCCATGTCTGGTGTCATGCCGCATTTATTCTTCAGATCGTCTGCATATTGCACGATTAGATCGTCGCGTTTTCCCATTGGTATTCTCCCTTTGCACGGTAAAGACCGCAATAATTTGTGTGTTAGCGCCGAAGCTTGTGGAGACGTTATCAATAAAACGCTTCGAATCAATGGTGATTGTTCGTGGCTTTCCCCCCAGTCACTTCCAAGCATGCGCGCCGCAATAGACATTTGCGCCACAAAGCGTCACGCATGTGCGCGAAGACTTCGATAGGATGAGCGATATGAGCGACACACGCACCGTTTCTTTCACCCAGATGAAAGATGGCACCAAAGAAGATTATGAACTGCTAGAGAAACTGGAAAAGCCTTATCTTGGGATGACGGCCAACCGCATTCTGGATGAGTTGCGCCGTCAGGGCGAAGTGTCTTTAGAAGGTTACAAGATCACGCGCCTCGATCACGCCTTGCAGGCCGCTACACGCGCCAAACGCGATGGTGCTGATACTGACTGGATCGTTGCAGCGCTGTTGCACGATATCGGTGATGGACTTGCCCCACAAAACCACGACCGTTTTTCTGCCGAAGTGATCCGTCCTTTTGTGCGTTGGGATGTGGCTTGGGTGGTGGAACATCACGGTATTTTCCAAATGCTTTATTATGGTCGCCACTACGGTTGGGACGAAAACGCGCGTGATCAATTCAAGGATCACCCCTGCTTTGACAACTGCGCAGAATTTTGCGAGCGCTGGGATCAATCCTCGTTCGATCCTGAGTATACACAAGAGCCATTGGAAACCTTTGTTCCACTGGTTGAAGACGTGTTCGCGCGCAAAGCCTATGATAAAGACGTGCTGCGCGAAGGGCATGTGTCACGGCTAACCGCATGACCATTACGTTAAGCGACCTGCCCGCAAGCATCACCGGCCCCGCCGCTTGGGTTGCCGATGATCTCACGCAGAACGAAAGCGCGTGGCGCTACCAGTTAAGCGCTGCTGACATCACCGAGCTGGAAACAGCGGCCACGCATTTCACGACACTTGGCAAAGACGTCGGTCAGATCAGTGCGGCTGATTTTCCACTTCCGACCCTACGCGATCATCTCGCGGGTCTACGCGCCCAACTTCTTCTCGGGAATGGGTTGGAAGTCATTCAAGGTCTGCCAATACATAACTATTCCCAGCGCACCGCTGCCACGATTTTCTGTGGTATCGGGGCACATCTTGGGTCCGCAAGATCACAAAATGCCAAAGGTCATATCCTTGGCCATGTGCGTGATACAGGTGTGTCGTCCAAATCTGCGAATGTGCGGATTTATCAAACCGCAGAACGGCAAACCTTTCACACGGACAGCGCAGATGTTGTCGGGCTTTTATGCTTGAACGAAGCGAAGGAGGGGGGCGATTCCCTTTTGGTCAGTGCTGCGACGATCTACAATCGAATGCGCGCAGAACAACCTGAGATGTTGCTAAAACTTTTTGACCCGATCGCGACAGACCGCCGTGGTGAAATTCCAGATGGGGCTGCGCCGTTCATGCGCATTCCACCCTTGTCTTGGCACGACGGCAAGCTGACGGTGTTTTATCAGCGACAATACATCGACAGCGCCCAGCGCTTCGCGGATGCACCACGATTGACTGAGGATCATGTTAAAGCGCTCGACCACTTCGATGCTTACGCAAACGATCCTAAGCTACATATGCGCATGCGCTTGAAACCGGGTGATATGCAATTCGTCTACAACCATTCGCAATTACATGACCGTACGGGCTTCACCGATTGGCAAGAGCCTGAAAAGCGCCGTCATCTGATGCGACTTTGGCTGTCTATTCCCGGGGATCGCGCGCTGCCTGAATGCTTCAAAGAACGCTACGGTGATATCACGCCCGGACACCGAGGTGGCATTATATGCACAGGCACTGTGCTTAGCACCCCACTAGACGCCTGACCTTTTCGCGCGCAAGATTGGATAAAGCAGCCAGGGAGCATACCGATGAAACGCAAAGAATACGTAGGCAAAGATATCACCGTCACCTTTGACATGAGCCGCTGCATCCACGCACGAAACTGCTTCCTGAAACTTCCGCAAGTGTTCGATCCTGCGCAACGCCCATGGGTTCAACCAGACAACGCGCCCGCGGAAGAGATCGCCGCAATGGTGCGCACTTGTCCGTCCGGCGCGCTGGCTTTTCGCAAGGAAAATGCAGACGAAATTGCACCACCAATCAACCGTATCGCAGTTTTGGAAAACGGTCCCTTGGCCGTCGCTGGCAGTATTTCAACAGATCGCGCAGAGATCGAAACCCGCGTGACCCTATGCCGGTGCGGTCTGTCCAAGAACAAACCCTATTGTGATTATTCTCATGTAGACGGCGGGTTTGAAGCGACAGGTGAACCTAAACCGAAGAGCCCACCCACCAGCGATGAGCGCGGCGGAACGCTTACCACCTTTCGCATTCCTAATGGCCCTTTGAAGGTTGAGGGCAATGTCGAGCTGACAACAGGCACGGGCAAGAAGATAGCCAGCCACGCTAAGGCATTCTTGTGCCGTTGCGGCGCGTCCAAGAACAAACCCTATTGTGATGGGTCACATAAAGATGCGGGATTTAAGGATCCGACAGACTAACGCGCTCTTCAAATTTTCCACATTCGTGCACAATCATGCCGCATTCTTATGATTTGTTTCCAATAATTCGAAGTGAATTCCATTAGGAATGGGCAGATTGCATGGAATGGATCGTATCAACATTACAGGAAAGCTGGGTCAATCTGATCAGCGCAATAGGGGCGTTCGCGCTGCCCGCGCTTTTCTTTGTTTGCTTGGGATATATGGTCAAGCGCGGTGAATTTGTGGACGCTTTGAAATCGGCATTGCCGGAATTCAAGCTAAACGTGAAGCTGCAACTGTTCAACATCCTCTTTTCTGCGCCCTTCGTCGCAATCTATACCACTGCGATTCATAGCTTTATGATCGACAATCAATTGTTCCTGATCAATCCGGGATCATGGGATACCTTACCGCTCGTTGTGACGCTCTTCGTTGCGGTCTTCGTCGGAGATTTCTTCCATTACTGGCGCCACCGCCTTGATCACACGCGCCTGCTTTGGCCGTCCCACGCGGTTCACCATTCTGACACGCATGTGTCTTGGTTGACCTCAGCGCGCTGGCATCCGATCAACTTGCTAACGATGCGCGGTGTTGGTGGATCAGTGATGCTGCTCATGGGGTTCCCGCCGGTTGCTATCATCTTCAATTCGATGCTGCGTGCTTACTACGGCTTCTTCATCCACGCCGATGTGCCGTGGACCTATGGCCAATGGGGCAAGTATTTCGTTTCCCCCGCCATGCACCGCTGGCACCACTCTGCTGAAGCAAAAGCGTTCGACAAAAACTTTGGTGAGTTCTTCTGCATTTTCGACAAAGCCTTTGGCACTTACTACTTACCCGGTCCTTGCGACGGCCCCCTTGGTGTTCATCACGACATGGAACCAACCCTTCGCGGACAACTTGGCTATGCCTTTACGCCTAAAGCCTATGTGCCTTTCGTAAAGCTGATGAGGCGCAAATTGAATAGGTTGCGCCCCGCCACAAACTAATCAAAGCCCCCGCTTCTGGCCTAGGCTTGCAGCCGGGGGTCTGCGTTTTTTCGCGGACTGGTTCTTGCTATGCGCCTCAGTACTCCTATTTCTGATATTTATAGTCAGTCTTTAGGGGGTGCGCCGTGAAGAAGTACAGAAAAGCCTCGCTGCTTGATGCGTCGATGAACTTGCCTGCTGATACGCCATTCGGCATGACACGCGCCCGAAGTATGGGTGTTCTATCTTCTGGCGAAGTTACACAGTATCGCGCAGACGGGATCGCGCTTGCGTTTGACCCGATGCAAAGCGGTTAGGTCCCTGCCCATTGCAACGACGGCCTTACCTTTGTTCGC
>CBFIGL010000003.1:75070-185623 GCA_965662135.1 Planktotalea sp.
CCGCCTTTTCAGCGCACGATGCTTTCGCGACAATTTGGGTCTAACATCGCTGATCGCGCGCGTTCATCGCGATAATGTCGGATCTTTCAAGGTCTTAGAAAAATCCGGCTAAGTCGTGGAATGCGCTGACGTGACCAAGCAAGACTGGCTTACACTGCGGTTGCTTCGCGACTAACCTAGCGACAGGTTTCCCAACCTTTGTTCTGTAAATGAAAATGGTCTGCATGGGCCGCATTGTAGTCAGGGCCAAGGGTCGTGCCGAACCAATCGCACGATGTGTCGCGCACTTCGCGTAAGAATTGCGCCTTGGTATCATCGTCATCCCAATCCTTGAGAAGACGAATGCGCGTGCCGTCGGTTAGATCAAACCCTGTTATGTCGATAGCCTCGGCAGTCGCATGTGTGCTCATGCGGTCTGAGCCGGAAATACGGCGACAGTTATAAGATCCGACATGACGAATAGCGCTTACGTTTGCGCCAAATAGCGCTTGCGCGATAGGTTGGATTCCGTGTTCTTCCCACATGGCTGTGCGCAAAGCAGTTGCACAGGACGTTTCAATCGGACCGATGCTGGCAGCACCCACGCGCCGCAAGTTCACGCGCCCTTTGATACCGCAGTTCGCTTCGACTTCTAGGTCGGGCATCTCGGTGATACGCCCCGCGCTTTGCATGATCTGGACGCATAGCTTTGGATCGCTTGTCGCCCAATCCAGCTTCCAAGTCGTTATGGGCGTTATCGGGTCTGTAACAGCAAGTGGCTCAAACACATTCCAGCGCGGCGGCAACGGCGTGTCGGGATGGCGCAACAATGCTGAGCCTAACAATGCAACAGCAACCAAAAGAAAAAGCGCCGCAATCCTTTTCACGGGGCTGCGGCGCTTTTCTGGTTCTTCATTCATACGAAATATTAGTAACGATAATGCTCAGGCTTGAAAGGGCCATCCGGTGAAACACCGATGTAGGCCGCCTGCTCCGGGTCAAGCTTGCTCAACTTCACGCCAATGCGATCAAGATGCAAACGCGCAACTTTCTCGTCGAGGTGCTTGGGCAAGATGTAGACTTCGTTCTTATATTCGTTGCCACGCAGCCAGATTTCCATCTGAGCAAGCACTTGGTTAGTGAAAGACGCAGACATCACGAAAGACGGGTGGCCCGTTGCGTTACCAAGATTCAAAAGACGACCCTCAGAGAGCAAGATCAAACGGTGACCATTTGGCATTTCGATCATATCGACTTGCTCTTTAATGTTCGTCCACTTGTGGTTCTTCAACGACGCAACCTGAATTTCGTTGTCGAAGTGGCCGATATTACCAACGATCGCCATGTCCTTCATCTGGCGCATATGCTCGATGCGGATCACGTCTTTGTTGCCAGTAGTAGTTACAAAGATGTCTGCAGTGGACACAACGTCTTCCAACGTAGTAACCTGAAAACCGTCCATTGCCGCTTGCAACGCGCAAATCGGATCGACTTCAGTGACGATCACACGCGCACCAGCACCAGCCAACGACGCAGCAGAGCCTTTGCCCACGTCACCGTAGCCCATGACAACCGCAACTTTACCGGCCATCATCGTGTCTGTCGCGCGGCGGATGCCGTCGACGAGCGACTCTTTACAACCGTATTTGTTGTCGAACTTGGACTTGGTCACAGAGTCGTTCACGTTGATCGCAGGGAACGGTAGTTGGCCGTCGCGCTGGAGTTCATAGAGGCGGTGAACACCCGTTGTCGTTTCCTCGGACACACCTTTGATCGCTGCCTTAGTTTTTGTGAACCAACCCGGCGTTTCAGCCATGCGTTTCTTGATTTGTGCGAAGATTGCTTCTTCTTCCTCGGATGTAGGTACTTCAATCAGGTCGGTTTCACCTGCTTCAACACGCGCGCCGATCAGAACGTACAGCGTCGCGTCGCCGCCATCATCAAGGATCATGTTTGCGCCCTCTGGGAACATGAAGCTTTTGTCGAGGTAATCCCAATGCTCTTCCAGAGACTGTCCTTTGATCGCAAAGACAGGCGTGCCACCCGCCGCAATCGCCGCCGCAGCGTGATCTTGGGTAGAGAAAATGTTGCACGACGCCCAGCGCACGTCAGCGCCCAGCTCAACCAGCGTTTCAATCAGAACCGCTGTCTGGATCGTCATATGAAGCGATCCAACAATACGCGCGCCTTTCAGCGGCTTTTCAGCACCGAATTCCTCGCGCAGCGCCATCAAGCCCGGCATTTCCGTTTCAGCAATATCCAGTTCCTTGCGACCAAAATCCGCAAGGGCAATGTCTTTGACGATATAGTCGTAGGCCATGATGCCGCTTTCCTCAATGTTTCCTATTCTGAAGTGCATCTAGCACTCGGAACCTATTCCTTCAAACAAAAGCCGAAACGAAGGTTGGAGAGCGGCAAAATCGTGACTATCGCGCCTGATTACATCTCGCCCGGGAAGAAGCCCGCCCAATTCTTGTCACCTGCTTCTATATTGGCAGCGCGACGCAAGGCCCAGCGCGCGCGGATGGTCTTGGAGACGTTCAAATACAGCGCGCCTTCATGCACGCTCCAAGCATCAGGATCGCCGGATGCGAAATACCCGCGCGACATTGCGAAAGCACAATAACCACCATAGCGCGGCGCATATCTGTCAGGATCGCTTTGGAACGTAGCTAGGTTTTCGGCGCTGGCGAACTGAAAGGTTGTGCCTTTGTGTTCCATCGAAAACTCGGCGCTGCCCATAACGCCATCACCACTATCAAGACTAAAGTAAGCGACGACATCGCGACCGCTTGCCGCAAGATCATCACCGGCGTTGTACCAACGCGGCTCTGTCGCAGCGAAAGCTGGCATTGCAATACTAGACGAAACAAGAAGCGCAAAAGAGCGGCGTGACAAATTCATGGGCGAGTTTCCTTTTCAAAAGTTTTCATTTGGGCGCGGGCTGCGCTACATCTTGAGGCCAAGCTAAGAATTCAAATTCGCGGAGTCTCCCCATGTCACAGAAACGTGCTTGGCAACGTATGTTATCGGGTCGCCGTTTGGACCTTTTGGACCCCACACCTGTAGATATCGAAGTTGAAGATATCGCCCATGGTCTGGCCTTTGTCGCGCGCTGGAATGGCCAAACTAAAGGGAATTTCGCCTATTCTGTCGCGGAACATTCGCTTTTGGTTGAAACGCTTTTTACCCGTATGCAGCCTAGCGCACCTGTGAAATGGCGCTTGGCCGCTTTGTTACATGACGCGCCCGAATATGTCATTGGCGACATGATCAGCCCAGTGAAAGCAGCAGTCGGACCGGGGTACAGCGAACTTGATGAACGCCTGACATCTGCCATTCACATCCGCTTTGGATTGCCTACCGCGCTTCCCATCGCGATCAAAAAGCAGATTAAAAAGGCGGATATGATCAGCGCGCGACTAGAAGCGGAACAGATCGCAGGATTCACCAAAAAAGAGGCCGATCAATTGTTTGGAAAACACAACCCAGAGTTAACAGCAGGGCTGTCTATCCAATTACGACCACCGCTAGATGCGCGTAATGAATTTACCGCGCGACATGCAGACTTGTTAGGGCAAATGTAATGAACATTACCATTCGACCGTTTAAAGATATCGACACCACGCAAATGACAGAGATCCTGAACGAGATCATCGAAATCGGTGGAACCACAGCCTATCTTATAACTCTGCCTCAGTCCGAGCTTGCCTCTTGGGTGGCACGCGGGGTTGAGCACACCAGTTGGACCGTAGCCGAGAATGAAGCCGGTCATCTGGTCGGGTTTCAATGGGCCGAACCCCACCCACTTTTGCCACCAGAAGCCGCTAGTATCGCCACATTCGTACGTGTTGGCGTTGTCGGTCGCGGCATAGGCACCAGACTATTTGCCGAAACCTCTAAGCATATGAAGAGATTCGGTTTTGAATGGATCAACGCCTCTATCCGATCCGACAATGACAGCGGCCTGCGATATTATACCAAAATGGGCTTTAACGATTGGAAAATCGAGCCGGACGCAGCGTTGTCAGACGGCCGCATTACTGGAAAACACCATAAACGATACGACCTTTAATCATAGCAAAATACACGCTTCTCGCAAGGGTTGTATTATTCCCAATCGTGAACAGTTTCCACAATTTTGCCTTAAATGATTCCTATCAGACAACAATCAGAACACCGTGTGTTTGTCGCACAGAATATCGTTTGTTTGAGGAAATAGATCATGCGCACATCTCGTTTCATTCTTCCGGCTTTCATAGCGCTGTCCGTGTCGGGTTGCGTGTCTTCAAATGAACCCATGTTCAGTTCACGTGGCGCTGCGCCTGATCAAATCACGCTGGCAAACGCGACAAGTGAAACGCAAATGCAACAGCAAACCAACGCCCTTAACAACATGACGCGCGACATCATTCGCAAATCAACCGTACAAGGTGCTGCAATCGGTGCCCTTGCGGGCTGTGGACTTATTCTACTATCTGCAAGCAATGCAAAGAATTGTGTCACGGGCGCTTTAGCGGGTGGCGCTATTGGAGCAGCTGTTGGATCAGCTAATGGAAAAAAACAGGCCGCAAAACGGGTTGAGCTTGTTTCGCCAAGCGCGCTGGTGCGTTCGATTGGCAAAGCTGATGATCGCATGGACGTTGTGTCGCGTGACTTGCCTCAGCTACTCAAACAGCAAGACGCTGAATTGGCGAGGCTTAACGGCAAACTGAAATCTGGTCAGATCACAGAAGCACAATACACGAATCGCTTCGAAGTCATTAAAGCGAACCGCATGCAATTGGCCGAAGCGTTAAGCCTGAGTGCGGCGCAGGCAAATGAAGCGCATCGTAATTTGCAATCGGCGCAAGCCCAGGGACAAACGGGCCTTGATTGGCACTTAAGTGCAACGCGCAATCTGGTGCGCGAAGCAACGTCGGCACGTTCCGCAATTTCACTTCTATAAATCCAGAACAGCGTTGTTCTACTGGTCAGCTGCCCCTTTCGGGCGGCTGTTCTTGTTTTACCCTTAAGCGAGAAAGAAATTTTTTAAAAACTCGCATAAATTGTACGAATTTCAGAAACAATCCACATTGTTGCCCCATTTCAGAGGCTTACTGATTTCAAGTTACACGGCGTTCGATCGTGAAAGTGGAGTGAATAGTATGATCCGAGGATTAGCATGTAGCATTTTAATCGGCCTTACTGGCGTTCTTGCCGGTTGCTCAAGCTCAGGTGACGCAACATTCGCCACACGAAACGCGCAGGTTGAATTTGACCTTTACAGCTTTGTACGCGGGCAATCCAATGACCTTTTGGACATAACGCAAGATCTGCAAATAGCCGTTAAGAAAAGTAACCCATCCCCCCGCAAATTGGATCGTGATCTAGAAAACTCTGTCACGTTGATGGATCAAATTCATATGAACTTGCCATCTTTGCTGGCCGCACAAGATGTCGAAATAGCCGAGCTACGCCAAAAGGTCGCGGACGGTACAATTGATAAAACAATCCTGAAAGCACGCACGTCGGACATGCAAACATACAGAAAAGCACTTTTGGCTTCGCTAGACGCAAGTGCGTCACATGCGGCTTTCACTGTAGATGCGCTTATTGGATCAACCAATCCTGATTTGATGCAACTTTCAAACCCTGCAAAAGCGCTGTCGCGCGACCTTCGTGCCGCACGGACAATGATCCAGATGCAATTGTAAGTGCTAGCGCGGACTGCGCTTGGCCAGAATGCGTTGCAAGGTACGACGGTGCATGTTCAAGCGGCGCGCCGTTTCACTGACGTTGCGATCGCACAACTCATAGACTCGTTGAATATGCTCCCACCGAACACGATCCGCGCTCATCGGGTTTTCAGGGGGTGGCGGCAACTCGTTATCGCCTGCCAGCAATGCATTCATCACATCATTTGCGTCAGCCGGTTTTGATAAATAATCTGTCGCGCCAATCTTGACAGCAGCGACTGCAGTCGCAATCGCGCCGTAGCCTGTCAAAACAACAACCCGGCAATCTGGACGCTTTTCGCGTAGAACTTCGACAACATCCAAGCCGTTGCCATCTTCGAGACGCAGATCAACAACTGCATAGGCCGTCGGTCGCGCCGTCGCTATCGCGCTTCCCGCCGCAACGGAGCCTGCTGTTTCCACTTCAAAACCACGTTTTTCCATAGCTTTCGCAAGACGCCGCAGAAATGGCTCATCATCATCGACAAGCAACAATGTCTTGTCTTCACCAAGGTTAATGGCAGCATCAGTGTTCACGCAGGGACCTCTCGGATGATCGTCGTTTATGAACACTACGCGCAAGCCCTTGGGCGGTCAAACCTTTGCGCGCATTAAGCTCGATCAACGAAACACTGGATCGTGTCTGCCATCTGCTCTGGCTGGATCTCACGGCGGAAGAATTCAACAAACCCATGCTCGGGCAAGACCAGGTAAGATAAGGTAGAGTGATCAACGAGGTAATACTCATCATCTGCAGGCTGGGCTTTGTAATAAGTGCGATACGCTTGGCTTGCTGCCTTAACCTGTGCAGGTGTTCCCGTCAGTCCGATCATGCGTTCGTGCAGGTTGTCGGCGAACTCACCGACCACCTCTGGCGTGTCACGCTGCGGATCGACCGAGATGAACACAGGCGTGATTTCAATGCCGCGCTCAAGCAGAACATCTGTCGCCTCGGCATTGCGCGACAGATCGAAGGGGCAAATGTCGGGACAGAAGGAATAGCCGAAATAGATCAGCGTTGGTTCGGTGATGATATCAGTCTCAGTGACCTGCGCACCCGTTCGGTCAAGCAATGTGAAAGGTCCGCCGATTTGGGCGCTCCCCCCCGCGACCTGGCCAATCCGGCACTGCGCGAATTGATCTTCTTCCTCGCCTGATCGCGTTATTGCCCACGTAAAAACAAGGACAAGAACAACAGCGAGCGTTGCGGAAATAGCATGTAAGCGGGTCATAGACATCTCCGTCCGAGGCAGTCAGATTAAAAGTAGTACTTCGTGCTTTGATTATCACTGTTACACCGCGTTGCACATGCACCAAAGTGTGAAGTCATGCGACAAAAAGGACTGTTCGGCAGATGCTATATACGAACCTTTATTCGCCCTCATCAGGCGCACAACGCCATAACTGGATTCGTTTACGCACGATCACGATGCTGCGCTGGACTGCCATCGCCGGGCAGCTTATCGCGATCACCGTCGCCCAGAAAATGTATAATCTCCAGTTGGAACTTACGTTGTGTTATCTGGTGGTTGGCGCATCCGTTGTCGGTAATCTGTTCGCAATTTTCCTGTTTCCCGAAAACAAGCGCGTGTCCGAAACCGAAAACCTCTTGATGGTGGTTTTCGATCTTTTGCAACTGTCTTTTCTGCTGTTCTTGACCGGAGGTTTGCACAATCCGTTTTCGCTTTTGATCCTTGGGCCAGTGACGGCTTCAGCTGCGGTGATGTCCTTACGTTCAACCGTGTTACTTGGGCTTCTTGCGCTTGTCATCGTCAGCTTGCTGGCCCAGTTCCATCTACCACTTCGCACAGAGCAGGGATTTATTCTGCAAATCCCTCAAGTTTTCGTCTTTGGTAACTGGGTCGCCATCATCATCGCCCTGCTTTTTCTGAGTGCGTATAGTTGGAAAACCGCGAACGAAATGCACAGTATGGCCGCCGCTTTACAAGCGACGCATCTCGCTTTGTCACGCGAACAGAAACTAACCGACATTGGTGGCGTCGTTGCAGCAGCAGCGCATGAATTGGGCACGCCCTTGGCAACAATCAAACTGGCAAGCTCTGAATTACTGGATGAACTTTCTGATCGGCCCGACCTTGCCGAAGATGCTGCACTGATCCGAGAACAGGCAGATCGGTGTCGTGATATTCTGAAATCCATGGGGCGCGCAGGGAAAGACGATCTGCATCTGCGCAAAGCGCCACTAAGTGCTGTGTTGGAAGAAGCCGCTGAACCGCATCTTGATCGCGGCAAAGATATCGTGTTCGAAAATACCACAGATGGAAACGCGCAGCCTGAAATCTTACGACGTCCAGAAATCATTCATGGGATCCGCAATCTGGTACAGAATGCAGTCGATTTCGCTAAAGACACTGTTTGGATTGAAACCACATGGGACGCCGATAGTATTTCCATTCGTATTGTAGATGACGGAACAGGCTTTCCACCCCATTTGATTGGCAGGATCGGTGATCCGTTTATGGGTCGACGAAAATCAGAAAAAGAACGCAAACAGCGCCCCGAATATGAAGGTATGGGGCTTGGTCTGTTTATCGCCAAGACTTTGTTGGAACGCTCGGGCGCGCGGCTTAATTTTTCGAATGGCGCATCCCTGTTAGCCAAGCCGCAAAACCGCAAGCGGGGTGCGATTGTCGACGTAACATGGCCACGCTCGCAAATAGATGCTGCCTTTTCAGATCTGGCGCAGGTGACGGGGGAAAATAGGCGCAACGATTCACATTAACTATTTCGCTTAAGCATTCATTAACGAACAGCAAGCTAAGTAGAGTCAGGTTTCTACAAGGCTTTATCATGTTTGCTACACTTACTTGGATGGATATTGGCATCGTTATGGGTGTCGCCACCGCGACAGCCGCTTTCGCAAAAATGATCAGCGCATCTGCGCCAGTGGCAGATAGTGTGGTAAAACACCAAAGTGTCCCCAGCTTTGAATTTGATCTAAGCGGCACATTGATTTGCACCAATCTGGAAGCGTCCGATTTCATTTCGCACATCAAGTTGTCTGAACCGGATTGGCCGACATTGCGTCAGGCGCTTAGTAGTCGTTTTCATGAAATGCCTCATACAATCACTGCGCATGACATGCCCCTCAGACGCACTTTGGCCCCCCATTCTGCAGTTGATCCCATGACCTTGGAAATTGAACATCACGCTAACGGATTGACGCTTTTGATGAAAACGCGGGATGATATTACATCGCCTGATCCTGCGGTGGTTCATGACGTTCTGGCCTCTCTTCCTAATCTCGCGTTGGTCAAAGCCGTTAGCGAAAAGGCACCCTTTCCTGTTTGGCAAAACAACAGCGACGGATCGCTGGGTTGGTCGAACGAATTTTATCAATCGCTTGATCGTCGCGTCGCGCGTCAAAGGGAATTGCTGTTCGATATTCCCGAAAATCAAGGCGCGATAGAACGCGCACAACGGTTCACATTGAAGGACGAAGCAAATAATAAAAACCATTGGTTTGATGTGACCCGTCAAAGATTTGAGGATGGATATCTTAACTTCGCCATTGACGCGCATGCGGTCGTAAACGCCGAAACCGCCCAGCGCAATTTCGTTCAAACCCTCGCAAAAACATTTGCACATCTTGCAACGGGACTCGCGATCTTTGATCGCAATCGCCAATTGGTTCTATTCAACCCTTCGCTTTTCGATCTGACCGAACTGCGACCCGAATTTCTAACAACGCGCCCGAACCTGTTTTCTTTCTTTGATCAACTGCGTGACAATCAGGTGATGCCAGAACCCAAGAACTATGCAAATTGGCGTGAGCGGATTGCAGATGTTATTACAGCGGCGAGCGATGATAATTTCAGCGAAACATGGCACCTTCCTAATGGGCTTACATATCGCGTCACGGGTCGCCCACACCCCGACGGGGCTATCGCGTTTTTGTTTGAAGACATCAGCGCTGAAATTTCCCTGACCCGTCGTTTCCGCAGCGAAGCCGAAGTGACGCGGTCTGCGCTGAATTCGATGGACCAAGCGATCGCGATTTTCAACAGAGCCGGTTTTTTGCAGCAAAGCAATTCGGCCTTAAGCAAGTTCATTGGCCAACATACGGACGAAGCCCTGGAAAATATGTCTGTTCGCGATGTGACACGTCTATGCCAAGGCGCATGCAAGCCAAGCCCAGTTTGGGGTGAAATTCGGGACTTCGTTCTGCAAGATCGCGAACGCGAAGCCTGGAACGCGCAACTTCAAAACAAAGACGGTCAAGCATTGGACCTAAAGGTGTCCCCACTCGCCTCCGGAGCAAGCCTTTTCACTCTTTCGCCCCGCACCGGAAGCCCTGCGTTAACCAAACCAACACCTTTCGCAAGAAAACGTGTCAAAGCATCAAAATCTGCAGTGGCCTAACCGCATTTTCACGGTTTCACCCGACCCCAAAGCACCGTAGCTTGAGGGCATGTCAACCGAACTGCTAGATCAATCCACGTCCACCCCTCATGACACCGCTGAGCTTGCTGTTCGCGTCGGTGCGCAACTTTGCGTGGGTGATACGCTTTTATTGCAGGGCGATATCGGTGCTGGAAAAAGCTATTTCGCACGCGCGCTTATTCAGTCGTTGCAAGATACACCTGAGGACGTGCCCTCTCCTACATTTACGCTTGTCCAGACCTACGCCACAAACGCGGGCGAAATCTGGCATGCCGATCTTTATCGCCTCAATGATCCCAGCGAAGCAGAAGAGCTTGGCCTGACCGATGCATTCACCCAAGCAATTTGCCTGATAGAATGGCCCGATCGTCTGGCGGATCTCGCACCGGATGATGCGCTGACAATGACATTCACGACACTTGGTGATGAAGACGCTCGGCACATTTCATTTGCGGGTGGCACCAGCGACTTGAGAACACGACTTTCGAAGGCCCTAAAATGACTCCACGCAACACCATCATTTCCGAATTTTTGGACACAACAAATTGGGCAAATGCAGCCTGTGCGCCTTTGGCTGGGGATGCGTCCATGCGTAAGTATCTTCGCCTTGGCCCGGGAAAAGATGGACAGATTGCAGTCTTGATGGACGCTGATCCAGCCCTTGGAAATGACGTAGCGCCCTTCGTCCGGATTACAGAATATTTGCGCAGTATTGGTCTAAGTGCCCCCGAAATATTCGCGGCTGATCCCGCAAAAGGCCTTTTGGTTATCGAAGACCTTGGTGACGCATTATTCGCGCGCGCAGTCGTCGATAACCCTGCGCTTGAAATACCCCTCTACACAGCGGCAACGGATGTGTTGCTTCGGCTTCATGATGCACCACCACCAATGCTGACGTCTTATGACACGCCAATTATGACTGACATGGCTGCACTTGCCTTTGACTGGTATCAATTGGGTGCGTTGGACACCGTTGACCTCGAAGCAAAACAAAGCTTTTCCAAAACCTTTTTTGCCTTATTAGAGACTGAAATAGATGTCCCTAGCGTGCTTATCCAGCGCGATTACCATGCGGAAAATCTCTTGTGGCTTCCTGAACGGACCGGAACTGCGCGTGTCGGATTGCTTGACTATCAAGATGCCCAGCTTGGTCATCCGGCCTACGATCTTGTGTCATTGTTGAAAGATGCGCGACGCGATGTGTCCGAAGCCGTAGAAGGCGCGATGATCGCCCATTACATCAAAGCATCCGGCACCGATGAGCAAGCCTTCCGAAACGCATATCACCTTCTTGGCCTTCAACGAAACCTTCGTATTTTAGGCGTCTTTGCGCGCCTTTCCATGCATTTTGGCAAGCCTTCTTATGTCGATCTGATCCCTAGGGTTTGGGACCTTATCCAGCGCGACTTGAAACACCCGATCAACGCCAGCGTCTCAAGTATTTTAGCGAATGCCCTTCCAACTCCAACACCTGAAATTCTGAAAAGGCTGAAAGACAAATGCGCGACCATCCCGACGCTATAATGCTCTTCGCCGCTGGGTTTGGAACCCGCATGGGCGCACTGACGCAAGACATGCCCAAACCCTTGGTTCCTGTTGCTGGGAGCCCTTTGCTCGATCATGCGCTTGAACAAGTTGACGGTGTTAACCTTAAGACGAAAGTAGTGAACTGCCACTACTTCCCAGAACAAATCGAACAACACCTTAAGGGCCGCACTGATATTATCCTTATCCACGAAGCGGGTGACATTTTGGAAACGGGTGGTGGGCTGAAAAACGCATTGCCAACGCTTGGAGATGGTCCTGTGTTTACCATGAATACGGACGCTGTCTGGCGCGGGTCAAATCCTTTGAAGACGCTTTTGTCGGCTTGGGATCCTAGCACAATGGACGCGCTGTTGTTGTGTGTTTCTAAAGAGGATGCAATCGGCCACACAGGGCGCGGCGACTTTATTCTCGCAAACGATGGGCGCATCACCTTCGGCCCGGGCGATATTTACACAGGGCTACAGATCATCAAAACCAACCTCTTGAATGAGATTACCGAAACATCCTTTTCACTGAAGTTGCTTTGGGAAAAACTGCTAATACGGCAAAGCATGTTCGGCGTAACCTTTGATGGAAAATGGTGCGATGTCGGGACGCCCGAAGGGGTTCAGCTGGCCGAAACGATGCTGGATCAAGACCATGTTTGAACCACAAGACTCTCCGCGCATTTTCGCACTTGGCCTTGGTGTGGACTTCCCCAAGGCGCTGGTATCCGGCCTTCAAGACCGCACACAAAACACGCCCCCAGAAAACGTCGCGCAAATTCAGCTTATCGTGAACACCGCGCGAATGCGGCGACGAGTGACGTCGCTTTTCCTTGATGGTCATTCAAAGCTTTTGCCACAAATCACGCTTCTTGGCGATCTTGGAAAACACCCGAAATTTCATGCAATCGCGAAGGCGGTGTCCCCCCTTGCACGGCGGATCGAACTGATATCACTTGTCGATGCGCTGCTTAGGCGAAACCCCGCACTGGCGGCACGTAGCTCGTTGTTTGATCTCGCGGATTCTCTTGCTGGGTTGATGGATGAAATGCAGGGTGAAGGTGTGTCGCTTGACAATATCTCCAACCTTGAAGTCACTGATATTTCCGGCCACTGGGCCCGTGCTCAAGAGTTCATCAGCATCGTTGGCCGCTTCCTTGATATGTCCAATGAACAGCCCGATAGCGAAGCACGCGCACGCGCTGTTGTTCTTGCGCAAATCGCAGAATGGCGCGCAAACCCACCGGCCCATCCTGTTATTTTGGCAGGTTCAACAGGGTCGCGTGGCACCACCGCGCTTTTGATGGAAGCAGTCTCTAAATTGCCCCAAGGCGCTGTTATTTTGCCGGGCTTTGACACCGACACCCCATCAGCAGTCTGGGAAGAATTGATCGCAGAGCACCCAGCGCGCATGGATCCCGAAGATCACCCGCAGTACCGCTTTGCCAAACTACTTAAGTCACTGGCCCAACATCCTAAGAAAGTGCCTTTGTGGGACACCACAGCCCCTGCGGACGCGGCGCGCAACAAGGTTGTTTCGCTCGCCTTACGTCCCGTTCCTGTCACGGATGGATGGCTGCGCGATGGTCCTGACTTGGGCGATCTGCCCAGCGCAATGCAGGGCGTCACTTTGCTTGAACCACAAACAAGTCGGGAAGAAGCGCTGGCCATTGCGATGCGTCTACGCCTTGCTGCTGAACAAGGTAAAACAGCCGCGTTAATAACGCCGGATCGCATGCTGACGCGGCAAGTGACTGCTGCGCTGGATCGTTGGGATATCAAGCCAGATGACAGCGCGGGGATGCCCTTGCAGCTTTCACCGCCCGGCCGTTTTCTGCGTCATGTGCTTGAACTGTTCACACGTCCGCTAGATGCGGAGGCCCTGCTGACCCTGCTAAAGCACCCTCTGACCCACTCTGGTGCAGATCGCGGCGCGCATCTTCTTTTGACCCGCGAACTTGAGCTATCTATCCGCAAATACGGGCCCGCCTTTCCGACCAAAGACAGCCTTGCGAAATGGGCTGGAAAGAACAAGCTGGAGGGCGCACAAGATTGGGCGCTTTGGGTCGCGAACACCTTCTGCGGACATCTGTGCGAAGGACCGCAAAACGCGCTAGACCTAGCGGAACGACACATAGAATTGGCAGAACGCATTTCCCAAGGTGCGCATGACTTGGGCACTGGTGAACTTTGGAAAGAAGCCGCAGGTCGCGCGGCAATGGCACAATGGAACGCGCTTCATTCAGTCTTGGATGCGCTTCCCGATCTAGCGGCGCGTGATTACGCCGATCTTTTCGGTGGCATTCTTTCACGTGGCGAGGTCCGAAACCCCGATACCGGACACCCGAATGTGTTGATCTGGGGCACGTTGGAAGCCCGCGTTCAGGGCGCCGATCTGCTTATTCTTGCGGGCTTGAATGAAGGTAGCTGGCCCGAAGCCCCCAGCCCTGATCCTTGGCTTAACCGACGAATGCGCGCGGATGCCGGGCTTTTGTTGCCAGAGCGTCGTGTCGGCCTGTCCGCGCATGATTTCCAACAAGCGATTGCCGCGCCCGAAGTCTGGCTGACCCGTTCACAACGCTCGGATGATGCGCAAACCGTACCATCCCGTTGGCTTAATCGGTTAACCAACTTGATGAACGGATTGCCCAAGCAAAATGGACCGGATGCGATCCAGCAAATGCAAGCGCGCGGCAATGCATGGTTGGAACGTGCGCACCAGTTGGAAGACCCTATTAAGGCAGAACCCGCAAAACGCCCGTCACCTAAACCTGCGATTGAAGTCCGGCCCAACCAACTGTCTGTGACAGAGATCAAAACGCTCGTGCGCGATCCCTATGCGATTTACGCCAAACATGTACTGCGTCTTAACCCGCTTGAAAGTCTGGTGAAAACCGCCGACGTGCGATTGCGCGGAATTGCGGTGCATCAGGTGTTTGAGGATTTCGTGCGCAGCTGGGATCAGGCGAATACTGCTGATGATCTGTTGACCCATGCAAAGCGCATTTTTGAAAGTGATGTGGACTGGCCGTCAGCACGTTTGATGTGGGCCGCGCGCGTTGCGCGTTTGGCTGATGATTTTGTTGCAGAAGAACGCGAAAGGCAAAACATCGCAGTGTCGTCCCATCTTGAGGTGAAGGGCAAAAGCACACTGCCTGATCTTGGTTTCACACTCACCGTGAAAGCAGACCGCATTGATCTGGATGACCGCAGCGGTGCGCATTTGTTTGATTATAAGACTGGCAAAATTCCCAGCAAACCGCAGCAACTGGCCTTCGATATGCAGCTTTTGTTAGAAGCCGCCATGGCCGAACGCGGTGACTTTGAGGGGCTGCACCCAAGGCACGTTGAGCGCGCGACATATCTTGGTGTCGGCTCTGGCACGAAGTCGGTTGAAGCGCCTTTGGGCGAGAAGCCAACAGCACGCGTGTGGGCAGAGCTTCACAAGCTGATTTCCGACTATCAAGAGCCTAATAAGGGATTTACAGCCCGTCGTGCGATGGAGGAATCCAAACGCTTTGGCCGCTACGATCAACTTTCTCGCTTTGGCGAGTGGGACGAAACCGATTTACCAGACGATGGCGGGGTGCGCTCATGAACACACGTAATGACGCAACCCAATCCCAAGTCGACGCCGCACGCCCGCATATGTCCACATGGCTGTCTGCCAATGCCGGATCGGGCAAGACCCGCGTTTTGACGGATCGTGTTGCCCGCCTTTTATTGGCGCAGGTTCCACCAGAACGCATCTTATGCCTGACCTACACCAAAGCCGCCGCAGCAGAGATGCAGAACCGGCTGTTCAAACGGCTGGGTGAATGGGCGATGCTTGCGGATGACACGCTGCGCGCCGCCCTTCGCGAGTTGGGCGAGGAAGGTGCAATTGGCGCAGATGAATTGCGCAAAGCCCGCACACTTTTCGCCGCCGCGATCGAAGCACCCGGCGGTCTAAAAATTCAAACGATCCATTCTTTCTGCTCTACGGTTCTGCGTCGCTTTCCGCTGGAGGCAAACGTAAGTCCGCAATTCAGAGAAATGGAAGAACGCGCTGCTGAGTTGCTGCGCGAAGAGTTGATCGAAGATATGGCCTCTAGCGATGATGCGTCTTTGATCATGGATCTGGCGACCGTTACAGGTGCCTATGATTTGACCGAACTCAGCAGCGAAATTGTGGGCCAACGCACTGCCTTGCTTACCCCACCGACGGACGACGCGGTATATGCCGCCTATGATCTTAGCCCAACACTCACCGCTGATAGCATTGCTGCATCTGTCTTTTTGGGTGGTGAAGCGGACATATTGACTGCGCTGATCCCTGTACTGAACGGCTCTGGCGTTAACGACATAAAGCTCGCGAAAAAACTGGAGCTGATCAGCATTTTAAACGCTGATGCGCTGGCCCAGTTAGAAAGCGCGTTTCTCACCAACGATGGACGTTCCAAAGCTGGGAAGATCCCGGCGAAAGGGGCGCAGAAGGATTTCATTGCACATCAAAATGCGCTTGATGCCTGGATTGAACGCATAGAAAGCGCGCGCGTCGAACGGCTTAAACTCGCAGCGGTTCAAAAAACCCTGCACCTCAACCGTTTTGCTGCTGCTTTTCTCAAACGATACGAAGCGCGTAAGCAGGCACGCGGTTGGCTTGATTTCGATGACCTCATTCTGAAGACACGCGATTTGCTGGCAAATTCGGAAATGGCGCAATGGGTGCTTTATAAGCTCGACGGTGGGATCGACCACATTCTGGTGGACGAAGCCCAAGACACAAGCCCGACGCAATGGGACGTGATTGAACGCTTGACCTCCGAAATCACCGCAGGCGATGGCGCACGTGGGGAAGTGCCGCGCACCATCTTTGTGGTCGGCGATAAGAAACAGTCGATCTATTCCTTCCAAGGCGCTGACCCGCGCGAGTTTGATCGCATGCGTAGCGAATTTGACGTCCGCCTACGGCCCACCAACTCGCCTTTGGTTCCGGCGGAACTACATTACTCCTTCCGCTCTGCGCAGTGCATTCTTGAGCTGGTCGATAAGGTGTTCGAAGATCATCCAGCCGCAGGTTTCAGCGGGTCAAACCATCTTGCCTTTGAAGGCGGCCCGCCCGGTCGGGTCGATATCTGGCCCGCCATACCGAAGGCCGAAAAATCCGAGGGTGGTGATTGGTCCGACACTGTCGACAAGCTGGGCGAAAACGATGAAACCGTGCTGATGGCCCGTCGCATTGCTGATGAAATCGCGCGTATGACCGGGCCGGACGGCGAAGCGATCTATGACAAAGGTCACTTCCGCAAGGTCCGCGCTGGCGATGTGTTGATCCTTGTTCAGCGCCGCTCTGATCTTTTTGAGGAAATCATTCGCGCGTGCAAATCCAAAGGCTTGCCGATTGCGGGTGCAGATCGCTTGAAAGTCGGTGCCGAAATGGCAGTGCGCGATTTGCAAGCGCTGCTTAGCTTTCTGGCCACGCCTGAAGATGACTACGCGCTTGCCGTCGTTCTGAAATCTCCGCTGTTCGGGTGGAGCGAAAAGCAGTTGTTCGACCTTGCCCATGATCGCAGCGGGCGGTTCTTGTGGCAGGAATTGCGCACCCAAAAGCATCGGCATCCTGACGTTTTGGGTGTGCTTGAAGACCTACGCAGACAAGCTGATTTCCTGCGTCCCTACGATCTAATCGAACGGGTTTTGACACGGCACAGCGGGCGTCGTCATTTTGTCGGCCGACTTGGGCGAGAAGCGGAAGACGGTATCGACGCGCTTCTGGCACAAGCGCTTTCTTTTGAGCGTTCTCGTATCCCCTCGCTCACGGGGTTCCTGACCTGGATGGAAAGCGATGATCTGACAATCAAACGCCAACTTAGCCAGGATCGCGATGAAATTCGGGTGATGACCGTGCATGGTGCCAAAGGCCTGGAAGCGCCGATTGTTATCATGCCTGAAACGCAAAAACGCAAAAGCCCCCGTGGTGGTTCCTTGATCAAGATGGATGATCTGGTCGGATGGAGCCTGCGCAATGAAGACGCCCCAGACAACATCAAACACGCGAAAGCCCAGCGCGAAGAGAGGCAAGCTGAAGAACGCATGCGGCTGTTGTATGTGGCGATGACGCGCGCGGAAAAATGGCTAATCCTTGGTGCTGCCGGTGACTTGGGGAAATCTGACGACGACAGCTGGTACGGTATGGTCAGCGCCGCTGCGCGCCAACGTCCGCATGTGGAACATGACTTCGGATTTGGTATCGGGCTGCGGATCGAACCTGTGCCATGGGGTGCCATCGTAAACACGCCTTTGCCCTCCACGACCGTGCATCCCACCAATTTAGAGAGCTTCTTTCGCGAAAGCGTTCAGCCCATTATCTCTATTGAAAGCACAATCAGCCCATCTAATCTTGGCGGTGCCAAAGCGCTCCCTAGTGAAACGGGCCTGGATGAAGAGGCCGCCAAGCTACGCGGGACACAAATCCATCTCCTTCTTGAACATTTCGCACAAACGCCTGCTGATCAGTGGCGTTCTATTGCCAAGGCTTTGCTGCCCGATGTCCCTGATCTGAATGATCTCATAGAAGAAGCCGCGCGTGTCATTAACGCCCCTGCCCTCACATTTATTTTCGACAAAGGCACGCTTTCAGAGGTTCCAATCTCTGCAATCCTTTCCGAGCTGTCGCAAAAACCGATCCACGGTATTATTGATCGCTTAATCGTGAACGACACCGATGTGTGGGCTGTTGATTTCAAAACCAACGCAGCGGTTCCCGAAATGCCCACGCAATGTCCAGAAGGTCTTTTGCGCCAAATGGGGGCCTATAGTGCCGCATTGAAACAGATTTATCCCACCCACCAAATTCGCACTGCAATTGTCTGGACCCGCAATGCCAGCCTGATGGAATTACCGTCACAGGACGTCATCGAAGCTCTGCACAGAGCGGGTGCATCTATGCTGCTTGACGACGCGACCCCCAATACCTAGGTTCAGCCATCTAGATATACCGCGATATTCCTTAGGAGACGCCCCATGGCTACTGTTGCCGTTACCGACGCCACATTTGACGCTGAAGTCAAACAATCCACCGTTCCAGTCGTTGTCGACTTCTGGGCAGAATGGTGTGGACCCTGCAAGCAAATTGGCCCTTCCTTGGAAGAGCTGTCTGCTGAATATGGCGACAAGGTTAAGATCGTTAAGGTCGACGTAGACACGAACCCGAACTCTGCTGCCGCCATGGGCGTGCGTGGAATTCCTGCGTTGTTCATCATCAAAGACGGCGAAGTTGTTTCCAACCGTGCTGGTGCTGCCCCGAAAGCGGCGCTGCAAAGCTGGATCGACGAATCCATCTAATCTGCGTTCTCGCGAATACGTAAGGGCGTGCCACTGGTGCGCCCTTTTGCTTTTTTGATGCGCTTTCTTGCACGCAGCCCCCCTCCCCGCCATATAGACATTAACGAATTAGGAGTGAGCGCATGAGCAGCAACGAATTCCCTGGCTGGCACGGCACAACGATTATTGGCGTACGCAAGGGCGGCGAAGTGGTGATTGCGGGCGATGGTCAGGTCTCTCTTGGGCAAACTGTGATCAAAGGCACTGCGAAGAAAGTGCGTCGTTTGTCCCCTGGCGGATACGATGTTGTTGCCGGTTTCGCGGGCTCCACCGCTGATGCGTTTACCTTGTTGGAGCGTCTCGAGGCCAAGCTGGAAGCAACGCCCGGTCAACTTGCCCGCGCGTCCGTCGATCTCGCCAAGGATTGGCGCACGGACAAATACCTTCAGAAACTGGAGGCGATGCTGATCGTCACCGACGGCAATGACCTTTTAGTCATCACTGGAGCTGGCGACGTCCTGGAACCTGAACATGATGTGGCGGCTATTGGCTCTGGCGGTAACTTCGCTTTGGCGGCTGCACGCGGTCTTATGGAAGGCGACGGAACGCCGGAAGCGATCGCACGCAAAGCGATGGCGATTGCTGCGGATATCTGTGTCTACACCAACGGCAAACTGACCGTTGAAAGCATAAAGGCCACATCATGAGTCTTGATAAAGACGATATTCGCGCTGCCGTTGCATCCAACATCCTGACAGAGCCACAGGCGGCTTCGCTAATGGCGCTCGCTGATTACCGTCGAAATACGCGCGAAAATATGGATGGACTTGATGAGCCGTTCGAGCTGTTTCGTGGTTTTAACGAAGTATTCATCGTTATTGGCCTTGTCATTCTTTACGCAGGTTGGATGGGCCTGACGGGGATCAACACGTTCCTGTCTGAAAACGCAAATCTGAGCACTTTGATATATGGCACTATCTCTATTGTCGTCACTTATGTGCTCGCGCGCTATTTCACGTTGCAGCGTCGCATGGTTGCGCCTTCTATCATACTCGTCGTCTTGATGGGCTTAAGTGGCCTGCAAATTGGCGCAAGTCTCGCCAATCTTTTCGACCTTAGTGGCGCATCGATGATCGCTTTTGCAGCCGCGCTCTCAACCCTGCTTCTTGGTGCATTCTATTTTGTGTTTCGCATTCCCGTCACTGTGTTCTTCATTGCTCTTGGCGTGTTTGTGGCGACGGGCGCGCTTGTTGTGCAAGGCGGCACCAACACGCCCAGCGTGACTGACTTCTTCATGCTCACCAACAACGGGCCTTACGCCTATATTACGATCGTTCTTGGCCTCATCGGTCTCGTCATTGCGTTGCGTTTCGATATGTCTGACCCACATCGCGTCACGCGGCGAGCTTCTTCCGGCTTCTGGCTGCACGTGATTGCCGCCCCTGCAATTGTGAACACCGTCGCGCTGACGCTTCTCGAAGGTGGCGGCGTCTTGTCCCAAATCGTTCTACTCGCCTTTCTTGCAATAATGGCAATCTTCGCCATCATCATTGATCGCCGCAGTTTTCTGGTCGCTGGCATCGGTTATATCGTTGCGCTCGCGATCACGGTACTCGATGGAAATGCAGCCATCGTTATTCTGATCCTCGGTCTCGGCCTCGTGTTCCTTGGTGCAAAATGGGAAGGATTGCGCGCACGCATCATGGACGCATTGCCCGGCTTTCCCGGAAAAGACAAATTACCCCCATGGGGCCTGACGGAGACTTCATTATGACTGACCTCACCCCCCGCGAGATCGTATCGGAGCTTGATCGCTTTATCATTGGCCAGAACGACGCCAAGCGCGCCGTTGCAGTGGCTTTGCGCAATCGTTGGCGCCGCAGGCAGTTGGCAGATGATCTGCGCAATGAGGTTTATCCAAAGAACATCCTGATGATCGGGCCCACTGGCGTGGGTAAGACAGAAATTTCCCGTCGTCTCGCAAAACTCGCGCGCGCGCCGTTTATCAAGGTGGAAGCGACCAAGTTTACCGAAGTTGGCTATGTGGGTCGTGATGTAGAACAGATCATTCGCGACCTCGTCGAAAATGCTATCAGCGAAACCCGCGACTACATGCGCGAAGACGTCAAAGCCAAGGCAGAAGCAGCCGCAGAAGAACGTGTGATCGAAGCGATTGCAGGTACAGATGCACGCGATGCCACGCGCGAAATGTTTCGCAAAAAATTGCGCTCGGGCGAACTCGACAACACAGTAATCGAACTTGAGATTGCAGACACCTCTAACCCGATGTCAGGTTTCGAAATTCCGGGTCAACCGGGGTCGAACATGGGGATGATGAACATCGGCGATCTTTTTGGTAAAGCCATGGGCGGTCGCACAACCCGCAAGAAGATGACAGTGCTGGAAAGCTATGACGTCCTTGTTGGCGACGAGGCAGACAAGCTGCTAGACGACGAAACAGTGACCCGCGCCGCACTTGCAGCGGTTGAGCAGAATGGCATTGTCTTTCTTGATGAAATCGACAAGGTCTGCACCCGCGCCGATGCACGCGGTGGCGACGTGTCGCGCGAAGGCGTTCAGCGCGATTTGCTGCCCTTGATCGAAGGCACCGTTGTCAGCACCAAACATGGGCCTGTGAAAACGGATCATATCCTGTTCATTGCCTCAGGCGCATTCCACATCGCGAAACCCTCTGATCTGCTGCCCGAACTACAGGGTCGTTTGCCAATCCGTGTTGAACTACGTGCGCTGACGGAAGAAGATTTTGTGCGCATCTTGACGGAAACAGACAACGCTTTGACCCGCCAATACACAGCGCTGATGCAAACCGAAGAAGTGATCGTGTCCTTCACCGACGACGGCATTGCAGCGCTTGCCAAGATCGCGGCAGAAGTAAATCAAAGCGTGGAAAACATTGGTGCGCGCCGTTTGTATACGGTGCTTGAACGTGTGTTCGAGGAACTGTCTTTTACTGCCCCAGATCGTGGAGGCGAAGCGATTTCAGTTGATTCCGCCTTTGTGGAGACGCATTTAGGTGAACTATCCCGCTCGACCGATCTTTCGCGTTACGTATTGTAATAACGAATGGGCGCGCTTGGCGAATTCTTAAAAGCTAACGCGCGTTGGTTAAGTGCCGGGATGCTACTCACCTATCTGTCCAGCTTCGGGCAGACGTTTTTCATCGCCATTTTTGCCGCTGATCTTCAAGTAGCGTTTAATCTAAGCCATGGCGCGTGGGGCGCAATGTATACGATCGGCACGACCGCCTCTGCGATTGTGATGGTTTGGGCCGGACGACAGGCCGACGTTTTCCGTGTGCGCACGCTGGGCGCTGTGTCGCTGATCGCTTTGGCGCTCGCATGCCTTGCGATGGCCGTGAACCCATGGGTCTGGTTACTACCTGTCGTGATCTTCGCGCTGCGCCTCACGGGCCAAGGCATGATGAGCCATATCGCCGCCGTCGCAATGGCGCGCTGGTTTGTGGCGTCTCGGGGGAGGGCGCTTTCAATTTCGGCGCTTGGTTTTTCGATTGGGCAGGCCTTCTTACCGATCGTCGTTGTGGCGCTTATGGCATACCTTGAATGGCGGATGATCTGGGTCATTTGTGCGGGGATCGCTATGCTTGGGGTTCCTATTCTACTGCGACTGCTATCACAGGAACGCACGCCGGCATCACACGCGAAGAGCAACGAAAGTCTTGGAATGAATGGACTGCACTGGAAACGCCAGGACGTGCTGCGCCACCCACTGTTTTGGTTGATGATCCCCGCGCTGCTTGGTCCGTCCGCATTCAACACGGCGTTCTTCTTTCACCAAGTCCACTACGCTCAGGTAATCGGCATCACGAATATGCAGATGGTCAGCTATTTTCCATTTTTCACCGCGATCACAGTCGGTGCGATGCTTTTATCAGGGGCACTGTTGGACAAATTCGGCACGCCCCGCTTGTTGGCGTTTCATCAATTTCCCATGGTCTTTGCCTTTCTGATTTTCGGAACACATGCATTTGGACTTGGGTTTGGCTTCTTCTTTTTGGCCCTGACAGCGGGCGCACAAACCACCCTGATTTCCGCGTTCTGGGCAGAGTTTTACGGCACCGCACATTTGGGCGCGATCAAAGCAATGGCGGCGGCGGTCATGGTGCTTGGATCTGCGATTGGACCGGGTATTACGGGGGGATTGATAGATTTTGGGATAGGTATTGAAACGCAATACCTATGGGTTGCGCTTTATTTTGTGGTGACGACTTTGGCGATGTGGTTTGGCATTGCGACTTCTCGCAAATCACTACCGCGCGCGACGTAGGTAGACGTAATAGGCACCAGAGCCGCCGTGCCGAATGTGGGATTCTGTGACCTGCAAAACTGCCGTGGACACCGGCGCCATTGTTAACCAAAGCGGCACCTGTCGCTTCAAAGCCCCCATACGTTGCGGGGCGATTGCACCAAGCTCTTCACGCTTTCCGCCTTTGCCCGTAATCACCAGAACCAAGCGTTTGCCGGATGACTGCGCCGATAGAATGAACGAAATCAATGCGGGATGCGCCTCTGCAACGGTCATACCGTGCAAATCAATCCGGCCTTCGGGCTTAAGCTTGCCCCGTTGCATTGTTTTGTAGGACTTGGCATCCATCTGAACTGGCGCGCTGCGCAGCCGTTCGCCTAAGGCTGGCAATACATCCCGCATTTCTCGGGTCGAGGTGGGCAAAGCGCCAAGGGTAAAGGGCGCAATTGGTTTTGCTTCGCGTTTCTTGGGTTTTTCCTGGATTGGCGCATCAACGATCATGCTTCGCTTTAGCGGGGTTAATCGCTCTGTTGTTTGCGCCACTTGATTCCACAGATCAAGCTCGTCCGGCTTCACACGGCGCCGCGACATCCTATTGTACGTTCTCTGGCAAATAGGCGTAAGCGCGTTGGATTGGCATCAGCACAACCATACGGCCCGGGTCGCGTAAACGACCTGCTTCTTTACCCGCTTGATCACCCGTCCCAAAGAAAACGTCCGCCCGTTGTGCACCTTTGATCGCCGATCCGGTGTCCTGCGCAACCATTAAACGGCGCAAAGGGGCCTTGCCATCCTTCTCAATCCATACTGGCGCTCCAAGTGGCGTAAACTTGGGATCAACCGCGATAGAGCGCATTGTGGTAATTGACCGATTCATCGCGCCAAGCGGGCCTTTGTCCGCAGGCACTTCGCTGACTTCGCGGAAGAACACGTAGGATGGATTGTGATAAAGCAGCTCTCTGCCTTCTTCAGGGTTACGCCGTACCCAGTTTTTGATCACTTCAGCAGACACCAGATGCGGTTCATAAATGCCACGGCGAACCATTTCCTGACCGATTGAGCGGTAATTGTGACGGTTCGATCCACCAAAGCCGACGCGCAATAAACTCCCGTCTGGCAAACGCACACGCCCTGATCCTTGGATCTGTAGAAAAAACAATTCGACAGGATCATCGACGTAGCAAATTTCAAGGTTCAGACCGTCCATCACACCATCTTCCAAGATCTGGCGGCGCGTGTACCATTGACCCGCTGTCTTTGCGTCTTTTGGCATCGCATAAATCGGGTATTTGTAGCGTCCCGTTCGGGTGCGCGATCCGTCGAGCTCAGGCTCAAAGTAGCCAGTGAAAATCATGTCGTTGCCGTCTTCGATCAAAAGCGGGCGAAAGAACAATTCAAAGAACGCGCGCGCGTTTTGTTGATCATTCGCCACGCGACATAGTGTTTGCCAATCTGATGTTTTCATATCACGGCAGGTCGAGCGAAACACATCAAGCGCAGCCTGATGGTCATCTTCGGCCCAACCATCAAGGTCTTTGAAATCTAGAATACTGTAGACGGTTTCCGCCTGTGCGGGGGCGGTCATTGCGACGCCCCCTGCCAATAATAATGCCCTAAGGGCACGGATCATTCGCCAGTGGCAACGAGTTGCCAGTTGGGATCGTCAGACCCCATTTTGCGCGCGAAGGTCCATACGTCTTTTTGACGTTTGACCTTCTTTTCGTCGCCTTCAACGATCTCGCCGGCATTGTCACGCACGACAGAGGTCATTTCACCGATGAATTTCACCGACACTTCACCAATGCCAGTCGCATCATCAAACGTCGCATCTGCCAGGCTCATTTCGCGAATTCCGACGAACTCCGCTGTTACTGTCAGACCTTGCTTTTCGCGCAGCTCAACGACTTCGGCAAAGCTCGCGTAGACATCATCATCAAGGAACGGTTTGATTTCGGCCAGATCGCCGCGCTCGAATCCCATCAGGATCATTTCGTAAGCACCGCGCGCACCGCCAAGAAAATCAGACACGCCAAAAGATGGTTCCGCCGCCTTCATCTTGGCCAAAGCTTCTGCCGCTTCTGGCATACTGTCTGTGTGATCTGCTATATCTGGATCGGGGCCACCTTCGATGACCTCAAATTCAGGTCGCTTGCGTGCGGAAGCCGCTTGCGCTGGCGGTTTTTCAAAACCTTCCCGCGTTCCAAGCACATTTTTGAGGCGAAAAATGAGAAAAACCGCGATGCCGGCAAGCACCAAAAGCTGGATAATGGGCGAATTCATGAATGGGTCGTCCTTTAAAGCATAGCAACACGTTACTTGAGGACTTATGTACGCAAGGCCAGTGGTCAAGTCCACTACACTCGCAAGTGACAGGAGAACCGAAAAGATGTGGTTATTTTTAGCCTTTTTGTCCGTTCCATTGATAGAAATCGCGTTGTTTATCCAGATTGGTGGGGCAATTGGTCTTTGGTCAACCTTGGGGATTGTCATTTTAACCGCTGTGCTTGGTACTTTTTTGGTCCGCACACAGGGCGCTTTGGCACTGAACAACCTTCGCACGTCGTTTGGAACGCTGTCTGATCCATCCGAACCGCTCGCCCATGGGGCGATGATCCTTGTGTCAGGGGCCCTTTTGCTAACGCCGGGCTTTTTCACAGATGCTGTTGGCTTTGCATTGCTTGTTCCAGCTGTCAGATCATCCGTCTTTCGCTACCTCAAATCCCGCATCAAAGTGCAAAGCTTTGAAATGGGGGGCGCGCCGCGCCGCGAAACACATAATCCAGACATCATAGATGGTGAGTTTGAAGAAGTACCACGTGATCAAAATGCACCGCCATCAGGTTGGACCAAGCATTGAGACCCGCGCGCCTTGCTGATAAGCACTGCGCCAACTGACATTTTACCGGAGAATTCCAATGGCTGAGAACGAAACAGCGGCGGCTGCACCAGAAGCACCGCAAATCAAAATGAACATCCTCGCGCAGTATATCCGCGACATGTCATTCGAAAACATTCTGGCGCAAAAAGGCATTCAAGGCGAAGTGAACCCTGACGTGCAAGTGCAGGTCAATCTGGACGCAAAAAAGCGCGCAGCAGAGCACCAGTATGAGGTGATCACGAAGGTTCAGATCAGCTCTAAAGTAAAGGACACTGACCAGCAGTTGTTCTTGCTAGAGCTTGAGTATGCAGGCGTTTTCCACATCGAAGGCGTGCCTGAAGACCAGATGCACCCGTTCTTGTTGATCGAATGCCCGCGCATGACATTCCCCTTTGTGCGCCGCATCGTATCAGACGTAACACGCGACGGTGGCTTCCCGCCGCTGAACCTTGAGAACATCGACTTTGTTGCGCTTTATCGCAATGAAATCACACGTCGTCAGGCAGAAGCAGCCGCACAGGCCCAGCCTAACTAAGTCTGCGAACTATCCAAGCTTATTCCAAAGCGCATCATCACCAAGTTTTTCAACGAAACTTGCATGCGCTTTGGCTTCGTCCTCGGTAATTCGAGGGGTAAGCGGGGCAGGGCGTTTAGTTGCGCGCCACTCTTCACTGCTACCGCCATTCGCACTTGCGCCAGAATTGGCAAGCACCAGACCGGGCTGACGACCGCCCAGCAATTCCAAATACACTTCCGCTAGAATTTCCGAGTCGAGCAAAGCGCCGTGCAGTGTCCGGTTCGAGTTGTCGATGTTAAAGCGGCGGCAAAGCGCGTCCAGCGACGCAGGTGAGCCGGGGAATTTCTTGCGCGCGATTGCCAGCGTATCCAGCGCTTGCTCCCAAGGTAATTGGGGCAAGTTCAACCAGCCAAGCTCAGCATTCAGAAATTTCATATCAAACGCGGCATTGTGGATGACCATCTTGTCGGTGCCCACGAAATCCAGAAATTCTTGCGCGATCTGTTTGAACACTGGTTTATCACGGAGGAAATCATCACCCAGGCCGTGCACTTGGAATGCTTCATCCGGCATTGCGCGTTCGGGGTTGATGTATTGGTGGTAGGTGCGGCCCGTAGGCATCTGGTTGATCAACTCGACAGCACCGATTTCAACAATGCGATCACCTTGTTGAGGATCAAAACCGGTTGTTTCCGTATCTAGAACCAGCTCACGCATTGGCCAATTTCCTTTTGATATCCGCAATGATCGTAGCAACCTGTTCGCGCGCATGGTCGGGCGTATCGGTTTCAATCACATAATCGCTGCGCTTGCGCTTTTCTTCAATGGGCATCTGCTTGGCAAGGATCTGTTCGAACTGAGATTCAGTCATTTTACCGCGGGCAAGTACGCGCGCGCGCTGAGTGGTTTCATCAATACTGACGCACGCCACTGCATCCATCGAAGCGTCACCGCCTGTTTCAAATAAGATCGGAATATCAAAGACCAGAATGTCTTGAACTGTATTCGCGATGAAATGCGCACGATCTTCACCAACCAGAGGATGAACAATCTGCTCAACATGTTTCAGCGCACTGGGATCAGCACTAATCACGTCGCGCAAAGCATCACGTGAAACAGCGCCATCTATGATAACATCAGGGAAAGCCGCGCGCATCTTTTCGACAGCTGCACCACCTTTAGTATAAAGCCGATGCACGGCTGCGTCCGCATCCCAAACAGCGCACCCTGCATCTGCGAACATTTGCGCCGTGGTAGATTTGCCCATCCCGATAGAACCAGTCAGGCCAAGTTTGAAATTCATCTTAAAACCACTGCGCGCAACTCGTCATCGACGATTGGTTTTACCTTGAACCAACGCTCGAACCCCGGTGCGGCTTGGTGCAAAAGCATTCCAAGGCCATCCACCGCAGTCGCACCTGCTTCCGTCGCGGCGCGCAACAGTTTGGTTTGAAGAGGTGTGTAAACCAAATCGCTTACCAACATACCGGGCGCAAGCGCATCCAGGGGAACACGCATTTCGGGTTTACCAAGCATTCCAAGTGACGTGGTGTTGATGACGGCATTTACGCCTTCCATAGCATTGCCGGCCTGAACCCAGTCAACGACAGTAATCTTGTCACCAAAATCCTGTTTCAACTGTTCCGCGCGTTCGCGTGTGCGGTTAGTTAGCAATATCTCCGGTACACCAACACCAATCAGCGACGCCAAAACTGCTCGCGCGGCACCGCCGGCACCAAGTACAATTGCAGGACCAGCTGTTGGATTCCACTTAGGCGCCGATTGCAAAAGGTTTTGCATGAAACCATAACCATCTGTGTTGTCTGCATGAATTTTACCGTCTTTGCGAAAGATCAGCGTATTTGCGGCACCGATCAGATTCGCACGATCCGTGACCAAATCAGCAAGCTCAAGCACCGATTCTTTATGCGGGAGCGTGACATTGATCCCGACAAAACCCATTTTCGGCAAAATCGCAATTGTGCGCTCTAGATCTTCTGGCGCGATATCCAACGGGATGTAATGCCCTTTGATCCCATTCTTGCGCAGCCAATGCCCGTGCAATTGCGGTGATCTGGAATGCGCAATCGGGTGGCCGATTACACCTGCTAATGGAATTTTCTGCTCGTTCATTGCTGTAGTACCCCTTTTAGGGTGAGATAGTTCACCAATTCAATCAACGGAAGACCAAGGACCGTGAAATGATTTCCTTCTACCTGCGCGAACAGGCGCACGCCTTCTGCTTCGAGCTGGTAACACCCAACACAGTGGCGCACGTCATCCCAGTTGCGGGCGACGTAATCCTGAATAAATGTATCTGAATAGACTCGCGTTGTAAGGCGCGCAGTGCCAACGTGACGCCAGATCGGTTTGCCGTCTTCATAAAGCACCGCTGCACTTAATAAAGAGTGTCGCGCGCCACGTAGCTCGGTCAATTGTTGCACGGCTTCTTCTTTGGAATGTGCTTTGGAGTAAAGCTTACCGCGAAAATCCAAAACCTGATCGCACCCTAGCACCAATCGGCCAGGATGCTTTTCGCTGATCTTGCGGGCTTTCATTTCCGCCAAAGCATCGGCAATATCGCGGGGGTTTGCTTCGTCCACCAACATCGCTTCGCGCATCATATCTTCATCGACGCGGGGCTTGATGATCTCTACCTCAAGACCCGCATTTTCAAGCAGTTCGCGACGGATTTCAGAACCAGACGCTAGGATAAGAGGAGCAGACATGTGGATAACTCCGTGGATCAAGGTAAGGATTTATTAAGGAACATTACTGGGCAAGTTGGCGAGACTTGGCAAGCTGGGGAATCTTCGGTGATCTCACGGAAATGCGCACCGATTCCTCCTGTGTGGATGAGGATAGTTTAACAAAGAAATTTTTTGGGGTTTTTCTATCTATCCAAAGTATGTACCTGATTTATGCACAGGCAGTTTTGAAATAAGTATCTGAAAATAAACAAATATATTTGAATATCCTAGATATATGGACGAATTCAGGAGATAAGATAGCAACGTAGATAGTTCTGTGGAAAACAAAAGTATCCACACAAAACGGCTCACCTACATAATCATCAACCTTTTATCTTTTCTTTATTATTATTAAGGAAGGCTCATGTCTGACTTGCTTGCCTCTGCATACCCTTGGATCAAATCCCTCCATATCATGGCAGTGATATCTTGGATGGCAGGGTTGTTCTATTTTCCAAGATTACTTGTGAACCATGTAGAACGTGATGATCCGACTGGTCTGTTACATACGACCTATCAAGACATGGAAATGAAGCTGTTCAAAGTAATCATGCAACCAGCAATGATTGCGACATGGATTTTTGGCCTTTGCTTGGTCTTTACGCCGGGCATCGTAGATTGGTCCTTCACTTGGCCGTGGGTAAAAGGTGCGTCTGTTATTGCGATGACGATCTTCCATGAATGGTTAGGTAAACGTCGTAAAGATTTTATTAACCGCTCAAACACGCTCACAGGGCGTCAGTACCGGCTAATGAATGAGGTACCGACCCTTTTGATGGTTCTCATTGTTGTATCGGTCGTTGTGAAGTTCTGAGCGCATATTTGACTTAGATCGTCCACCTCTGTATCAGACCCTCAACGCGCGCCCATTCGGGATATACGTGCATTCCCATTTACGACCTCTCTCAAGCAGCGCCAAACCAGTGTGCTGTTCAAGGATATACCTATGTCACAGAACACCCTGACCCTTGCCCAGTTGAAAGCACAAAGCCCTAAGAACCTTGTTTCTATGGCGGAAGAGCTGGAGATCGAAAACGCTTCTACGATGCGCAAAGGCGAGATGATGTTCCAAATTCTGCGTGAACGCGCGGATGAAGGCTGGGAGATTATGGGCGATGGCGTTTTGGAAGTTTTGCAGGATGGATTCGGTTTTCTGCGATCACCTGAGGCGAACTATCTACCGGGTCCTGATGATATCTATGTTTCACCAGAAATGATCCGCAAATTTTCTTTGCGCACAGGCGATACGGTTGATGGCGTAATCACTGCTCCGAATGACACGGAAAGCTACTTCGCATTGGTCAGCGTTATGCAGATCAACTTTGAAGAGCCAGAAAAGACAAAGCACAAGATTGCCTTTGATAACCTTACCCCGTTGTATCCCGACGAGCGTTTCAAACTGGAAATCGAAGATCCGACCATCAAGGATCGCTCGGCACGCATCATTGATCTGGTCGCGCCTATTGGTAAAGGTCAGCGTTGCTTGATCGTCGCACCCCCACGCACAGGTAAGACGGTTCTGTTGCAGAATATCGCAGCAAGCATCGAGACCAACCACCCTGAATGCTATTTGATCGTTTTGTTGATCGACGAGCGCCCTGAAGAAGTGACCGATATGCAGCGTTCTGTTAAAGGCGAAGTGGTTTCTTCAACCTTTGATGAACCCGCGACACGTCACGTTGCTGTGGCTGAAATGGTCATCGAAAAAGCCAAGCGTTTGGTTGAACATAAGCGAGATGTTGTTATTCTTCTCGATTCGATCACAAGACTTGGTAGAGCCTTCAACACTGTTGTGCCGTCCTCGGGTAAGGTATTAACAGGCGGTGTAGATGCGAATGCACTTCAACGCCCGAAGCGTTTCTTTGGTGCAGCGCGAAACATCGAAGAGGGTGGTTCGCTTACGATTATCTCGACTGCACTGATCGACACAGGTTCACGCATGGATGAAGTGATCTTTGAAGAATTCAAAGGTACAGGTAACTCTGAAATTGTTCTGGATCGCAAGATCTCTGACAAACGCGTTTATCCCGCGATTGATATTCTTAAGTCCGGTACACGTAAGGAAGACCTGCTGATTGATAAGGTCGATATGCAGAAAACCTTCGTTCTGCGCCGTATCCTGAATCCGATGGGTACAACCGACGCTGTTGAATTCCTGCTTGGTAAGTTAAAACAAACCAAGAGCAATGCCGAATTCTTCGATTCAATGAACACCTAACAAACAGGTAGGGCAGGTGTCATGGACACAATTTTTGCTCTAGCAACCGCTCATGGCAAGGCGGGCGTGTCCGTTATCCGTGTTTCTGGCGCTGATGCTTGGAGTGCCGCGGGAAAGCTGTGTGGTTCCTTGCCTACATCGCACCGTGCTGGTCTTCGAAACCTTGTGGATCAAGATGGCGCATTGATCGATCAAGCGCTTGTTTTACCTTTTCAGGGTCGAAAAAGCTTTACGGGTGAACCTGTCGTTGAGTTTCATTTGCATGGAAGCACGGCGATCGTTGGGCGCATTATGGAATTGCTTGCTGGCTGTTCTGGCTTACGCATGGCAGAGCCTGGAGAGTTCACGAGACGGGCATTGGAGAACGGAAAACTTGATCTTGCCCAAGTGGAAGGCCTTGCTGATCTTATTGACGCTGAAACCGAATCGCAGCGTAAACAAGCAATTCGTGTCCTAGCAGGCGATCTAGGTCGAACAGCTGAAGTCTGGCGCAGTGACTTGATCCGCGCCGCTTCATTGCTTGAAGCGACGATAGATTTTGCTGATGAAGACGTTCCTGTTGATGTGACACCTGAAGTTCTTGATCTTCTCAACCGGTCTCAAGTCGCGATTTCTAAGGAAGCCGAAGGTGTCAAGACAGCCGAACGTATAAGAACGGGCTTTGAGGTCGCGATTGTTGGTGCCCCAAATGCTGGAAAATCGACGCTTTTGAATGCGATTGCAGGCCGTGACGCTGCCATAACCTCTGAATATGCAGGAACAACGAGGGATGTAATCGAAGTAAAGCTCGATCTGAACGGATTGGCTGTCACAGTTTTGGATACTGCTGGTCTGCGAGAAACAGAAGATTTTGTAGAGCAAATCGGCATAGATCGCGCCATGTCGCGTGCGGCTGATGCAGATTTGCGGGTCTTTTTGAAAACACATGAGGATGAAGATCTGCCGATTGATCCGTTGCCCGGCGATATCGAAGTTGTCGGGAAAGCTGATGTTGCGACCGGTTCATCTTCCCTGAGCGTTTCTGGCCTGACAGGTCAGGGTGTAGACGCCCTGGTCGCTGCAGTTTCAAGTGTTCTGAAAGATCGTTCGTCTAGTGCGGGTATTGCAACACGAGAGCGCCATAGACAAGCGCTATTGGCTTCTCGGCAGTTTTTGAATGATGCGAAGGCCGGCTTGTCACTTGGGCCAGATCATTATGACCTAGTCGCTGAAGATTTACGCTCGGCAATACGGGCTTTGAACAGTTTGATAGGTCATGTAGATGTCGAGAATCTGTTGGATGAGATCTTTTCAAGCTTTTGCCTTGGTAAGTGAGGAGTGTTTCACGTGAAACAATTGAGCTTTGATGTAGTTGTGATTGGCGGTGGACATGCTGGGTGTGATGCTGCTCATGCAGCTGCGCGGATGGGTTGCGCGACAGCTTTGGTGACGCTTAACAAAGACGGTATCGGCGTCATGTCATGTAACCCTGCTATTGGCGGTCTTGGAAAAGGTCACTTGGTCCGAGAAATTGACGCACTTGATGGTGTCATGGGTCGCGTGGCCGACAAGGCGGGTATCCAGTTTCGCTTGCTCAATCGTCGCAAAGGCCCAGCCGTTCAAGGACCGCGCGCACAATCTGATCGCGGTATCTATCGTACTGAAATGTTGAAAGAAATCGAAGCACAGCCCAATCTATCTATCGTAGAAGGGGAAGCCGTCGATTTCGTGATGGAAGGTGAACAGATCACCGGGGTTGTCCTTGCTGACGGTACAGAACTTTTGAGTAATGCAGTTGTACTTACCACGGGAACCTTCCTTCGCGGTGTCATTCATATTGGCGACGTGTCCAAACCTGGTGGACGAATGGGCGATAAACCTTCGATCAAACTTGCCGAGCGGATCGACAGCTTCAAATTGCCGCTTGGCCGTTTGAAAACGGGCACTCCCCCGCGTTTGGATGGACGAACGATCAATTGGGACATCTTGGAAAGCCAACCAGGTGATGAAGACCCCGTGCTTTTTTCGTTCATGTCAAAAGGTATCAGCGCGTCCCAAGTAAACTGCGGCATTACGCATACCAATATTCAGACGCACCGTTTGATCGAGGATAATCTGAAACGAAGTGCAATGTACGGCGGCCACATCGATGGCATTGGCCCTAGATATTGTCCGTCTATCGAAGACAAGATCGTTCGCTTTGCTGATAAAACATCCCATCAAGTCTTTCTTGAGCCTGAAGGTGCGACAGATCACACTGTTTATCCGAATGGAATCTCCACCAGTCTTCCTGAAGATGTTCAGCACGCTTACGTTCAAACAATCGTGGGTCTGGAGGAGGCTAAGATACTCCAACCCGGTTATGCGATTGAGTATGACTATGTTGATCCGCGCGCCCTGGATGCACGATTAGGTGTAAAAGGCATCAAAGGCTTGTTCTTTGCAGGCCAGATAAACGGCACCACAGGTTATGAAGAGGCCGCCGCGCAAGGTTTGGTTGCTGGTTTGAACGCCTCTCTTGAGGTTCAAAAGCGCGAACCGATCATTTTCAGCCGTACAAACAGCTATATTGGCGTCATGATTGATGACCTAACCACCCGTGGGGTCACAGAGCCTTATCGTATGTTTACGTCACGAGCAGAATTCCGTCTTTCTTTGCGTGCAGACAACGCAGATCAGCGCCTCACACCATTGGGCGTGGAACTTGGCTGCGTAAGCACAGGGCGACGTGAAGCGTTTGTGTCCAAGAAGACTAAGATTGATAGCGTTGTCGACATCTTGAAGTCTCGCTCACTCACTCCCAAAGAGATTAACGCGGGTGGTGTATCAGTTAATCAGGACGGCAACAGACGGGATGGCGTGCAGGTCCTGGCGTTTCCAGATGTGAGATTTCCCGACATGTTACAATTGTTTCCTGAACTGTCCGAAACAGAACAAGTGATCCGTGAGCAAGTTGAGCGTGATGCCCTGTATTCAAATTACATCGGACGTCAGCAAAAGGACGTTGATGCATTGAGGCGTGATGAAGCGCAGAAAATCCCTAAGGATTTTGACTACGAGAATATTGATAGCCTTTCTAATGAGTTAAAGCAGAAGCTGAGCCGTGTTCAGCCAATGAATTTGGCTCAGGCGGGTAGGGTTGATGGTATGACACCAGCCGCCTTGACGCTTTTGCTGGCGAAGCTGCGCCAGAAACGGCGGGCCTGAAATGAGCGATACCATCGGAAGCCTCGATGTTTCACGTGAAACATTCGAACGGTTGGAGCATTATGAAATGCTTTTGAAAAAGTGGAATCCAAAGATTAACCTGGTGTCCAAAGCAACACTGGACGAAATCTGGGATCGCCACATCGTAGATTCTGCGCAAATATTCAAAATGGCGCCACAGGATGCGCAAAACTGGTGTGATCTTGGATCAGGCGGGGGTTTCCCGGGTATGGTGATCGCAATACTATCCAGAGAACTCGCACCAGACCGAAAGGTCACTCTGATCGAAAGTGACCAAAGAAAATGCGCTTTTTTACGAACAGTAGCGCGAGAAACTGGATGCCGCGTTACGGTTAAGGTCGATCGGATCGAGAAGATAGACCCTTTGAATGCAGATATACTATCCGCAAGGGCGCTGGCCGATCTCTCATCCCTTTTAGGTTTTGCTCAAATTCACCTTTCAGATGGCGGCACATGCTTGTTTCCTAAAGGCGCAAGTTGGGAAAAAGAAATTGAAGTTGCACAAGACTCATGGCGCTTTGAATATGAAGCGATTACTAGTGAAACAAGTGAAGATGCAGTAATTCTGCGAATGAATGAGATCAAACATGCTTGACCCAACACGATCAACGAAGACGAAGATTGTTTCGATTGCTAACCAAAAGGGTGGTGTTGGAAAGACAACGACAACAATCAATCTCGCGGCTTCTCTTGTGGCTGAAGGGTTGCGTGTGCTGATTATCGATCTTGATCCGCAAGGAAACGCTTCGACTGGATTGGGTATTGGCGCGGGCTCTCGCGAACTTACCACTTATGAGCTTTTGCTTGAAGATATCGCACTGAAAGACGTTATTCAGGCGACGCAAACGGATGGGTTGATGATCGTCCCGGCAACCGTTGATCTAAGCTCTGCTGATATCGAACTTATGTCGAACGAAAAGCGAAGTTACCTTCTTCACGATGCGCTTCGTCAACCTCTCATGGATGGCTACAAATTCGACTTCATCCTAATTGACTGCCCTCCATCGCTGAACCTTTTGACGGTGAATGCAATGGTCGCGTCCCATTCGGTTCTTGTGCCATTGCAAAGCGAATTCTTTGCTTTGGAAGGTCTTTCGCAGTTGATGTTGACCATTCGTGAAGTAAGGCAAACTGCAAACCCAGATCTTCGCATCGAGGGAGTGGTTTTAACGATGTTTGATGCGCGCAATAACCTGTCACAGCAGGTTGAGAATGATGCGCGTGATAATTTGGGCGAGATGGTTTTTCAAACCAAAATTCCGCGAAACGTGCGGGTCAGTGAAGCACCATCTTATGCGATGTCTGTTTTGGATTATGATCCTGCATCCAAAGGGGCGAATGCATATCGCGATCTGGCACGCGAAGTTATTGCCAAAAATGCCAAATTAGTAGCTTAGAGGAGCGAACATGGGTGATAATAAGAAAAGCCGTGGTCTAGGTCGTGGGTTGTCAGCCCTTATGGCGGACGTTGGACCAGAACCGACAAGCACAACCGCTGCCCCTTCAAGGCCAGATCTAATTGTTCCGATCGAAAAGGTTTTCCCGAACCCTGATCAGCCGCGCAGAAGTTTTACGGAAGATCACCTTCAGGATCTAAGTGCTTCGATAAAAGCCAAGGGCATTATCCAACCCCTGATTGTGCGAAAGCGCGCGTCCGGGAGTGGTGAGTTTGAAATTGTTGCCGGTGAACGTCGCTGGCGTGCTGCGCAGATGGCGCAATTGCATGAAATTCCGGTTCTTGTGCGTGAGTTTACTGACACGGAAGTGCTTGAAGTCGCGATTATCGAGAACATTCAGCGCGCTGATCTTAACCCTGTTGAAGAAGCCGCTGGCTATCGTCAATTGATGGACAAGTTTGGACACACGCAGGAAAAACTGGCTGAGGAGCTGGGAAAAAGCCGTAGTCACATCGCGAACCTTATGCGTCTACTGCAATTGCCTAGCGATGTTCAGGAAATGCTGGTCGATGGTAAGCTGTCCGCAGGACATGCGCGTGCTTTGATAACGTCGGATGATCCATCCGCCTTGGCGCGGCAAGTCGTGCAGCAAGGACTTTCCGTGCGTGCGACCGAAGCACTGGCGAAGAAGAAAACTGATGATGAATCGTCGACATCGGCGCGCCCACGTCCAAGTGCAAAAGAGAAAGATGCAGATACTAAAGCGCTTGAAAGTGACTTGTCTGCGGCTTTGGGGCTACCGGTTCAGGTGGATCACAAAGCAGGTGGTGAAGCTGGTCAGGTCACAATCAAATACGCATCTTTGGATCAGCTTGACGAAATCTGCCGCATTCTAAGCATCAGCTAGAATATCAATTCGCCGATCACAGAGTTGAGAAGTAAACGACCTTTTGGGGTGGCTCGTACATGCGAGCCACTTTCTTCTATCAATTCCAAATCTGAAAGATGGGTTAACGCGGTTTGGTCCAGTTCAGCACCGGCCAAGTTTTCCAAGCGGGCCTTATCGATACCTTCCGTGATACGAAGGCCCATGATCAAATATTCATTTGCTTGATCGGTGCCAATTAAGGCATCGCGAATCTTTTCGCCCTTGCCGCGTTCCGCATTCTCCAGCCAAGCGTTCGGCATCTTGTAATGCTCGGTCGCGTATTTCGTTCCGCTCACCGTGACACGACCATGGGCGCCTGGGCCAATTCCAAGGTAATCGCCGTAGCGCCAGTAGATCAGATTGTGCCGCGATTCGGCTCCGACCTTTGCATAATTGGAAACTTCATAGCCACTTAATCCTTCTCTCTCGCAGAGCTCGTTCGTGACGTCGTACATATCTGCGGCGAGGTCTTCGACAGGAAGCCCTAAAAGACCACCTTTTTCGTATCTATCCGAAAAAGCTGTGCCTTTCTCGATAGTTAGCTGATAAAGTGACAGATGATCGATTGCCAAAGAAAGAGCCTCTTTTAGCTCATTTCGCCAATCTTCCAGCGTTTGATCTTGTCTTGCGTAGATAAGATCGAAACTTACGCGCTCAAAAGTTGAACGCGCTATGTGGAAGGCGTTTCGTGCCTCTTCGACTGTATGGATCCGACCAAGGCGTTTCAGGTCACGATCGTTCAGTGCTTGCACCCCCATCGAAATGCGCGTGACGCCACCGTCGGCATATCCGCGAAAACGCCCTGCTTCGACAGAACCAGGATTTGCCTCTAGCGTGATTTCAGGATCATTTGCCATCGGCCAATGTTTGCGAATGCGTGTAATGATCGCAGCGACCGTGTCGGGATGCATAAGGCTGGGTGTGCCGCCACCAAAGAACACGGCATTCACCACACGACCCGATAGTTCGACCGCTGCACGATCAAGTTCAGCGAGATATGCGTTCAACCAACGTGTCTCGTCTATTTTACGTGAAACATGCGAATTGAAATCACAGTAGGGGCACTTGGCCTGACAAAAGGGCCAGTGCACATAAATGCCAAAGCCCCCATTTTGCCAATCAGCGCTCAAAACAACCCTTTACCAATTTGGCGAACGCATCGGCGCGATGACTGATTTGGTTTTTCGTCTCGAACGCCATTTCACCAAAAGTGATGTCATAGCCGTCCGGCATGAACATTGGGTCGTATCCGTGACCAACAGAGCCACGCATGGGCCAGACCAACGTCCCGTTAACCTTACCTACGAAGACCTCATCATGCCCATCAGGCCACGCAAGCACCAAGGTTGAGCAAAAGCGCGCACGACGGGGATAAGGGGCCTTAACCGCTTCGAGTTTGTCGTGTGTCTTGGTCATCGCCATTACAAAGTCGCGACCATTCGGCGTTTCGGCCCAATCGGCCGTATAAACACCGGGTTCATTGTTCAGTGCTTTGACCTCGATACCGCTATCGTCGGACAAAGCAGGCAGGCCAGTCGCTTTCGCCGCGGCGTGGGCCTTGATGCGTGCGTTGCCGACGAAATTATCTTCAGTCTCAATCGGTTCAGGTAGATTTTTCTCAGCGGCACCAACGACACTTACCCCGAAAGGGGCAAGCAATTCGCGCATTTCTTCCAATTTGCCATCGTTGTGCGTGGCAATCAAAAGGGTGCTTTCAGAGAACTTCCGGCTCATGCTGTTGCAGCCAATTGCTTGGCCGATAGCTCAGCGACACCTTTTTCCGCCAAGTCGATCAGCTTGTTCATCTGATCACGCGAATATGTGCTGCCTTCGGCGCTCATCTGCACTTCGATCATTTGACCGTTAGCAAGCATGATAAAATTACCGTCAACACCAGCTTCGCTATCTTCAGGGTAGTCCAGATCAAGTACGGGCTGACCTGCATAGATCCCGCAAGAGATTGCAGAAACAGGGCTAACCAGTGGATCAGAGACGATGTCACCTGCTTTAATCAGCTTGTTCACAGCCAATTTGAGCGCAACCCAACCACCGGTGATAGAAGCACAACGTGTGCCGCCGTCTGCTTGGATAACATCGCAATCTACAGTGATTTGACGCTCTCCAAGTGCGACGCGATCAACGCCAGCACGCAAAGAACGCCCTATTAGTCTCTGAATTTCGACTGTGCGACCGCCTTGCTTGCCTGCTGTCGCCTCACGACGCATGCGCGACGTGGTCGAGCGAGGAAGCATTCCGTATTCCGCTGTGACCCACCCAAGACCAGAGCCCTTAATGAACGGAGGCACACGATCTTCGATGGTTGCGGTACACAATACATGCGTGTCACCCATCTTGATCATGCATGAGCCTTCCGCATGTTTCGTAAAGCCTGTTTCAATAGAAACTTCGCGCATTTCGTTGAGTTCACGTCCAGAGGGTCGCATTATATATCCTTTCGATTTGGCCATGGGATACAGGTGGGTCCGTATCCTGCGCAACCCCGATTGACCTTTGGTGTTTTGAGGGCTCTTAATAGCGTGTTCTTATAGGTGGTGACGATGCAAGACGGATCACAGATGCTATCGGAAATGAACGATCGCTCGCGCGAGGTTTTCCGGCAGATTGTTGAAGGTTACTTGGCAAATGGCGAACCTGTTGGTTCACGTACATTGACGCGGTCGTTATCGGAAAAGGTAAGTGCTGCGACGATCCGCAATGTCATGCAGGACCTTGAATTTTTGGGCTTGCTTGGAAGCCCGCACATAAGTGCGGGACGTGTACCGACGCAAAAAGGTTTGCGGATGTTTGTGGATGGTCTGCTAGAAGTGGACGACCTGAATAATGATGATCGCGACAAGATCAACTCGACTGTCGGAAACGGATCTGATGTGGGTGATATCTTGGACCGAGTCGGGTCAGCCTTGTCAGGCGTGACGCAAGGCGCATCGCTTGTCCTGACACCGAAACATGAGGCGCCGATAAAACACATCGAATTTGTTTCGCTTTCTACAGACCGGGCCTTGGTCGTTCTAGTGTTTGCGGATGGTCACGTTGAGAACCGTCTGTTCACACCGCCCCCGGGTCAAACGCCAAGTTCGATGCGGGAAGCGGCAAACTTTCTGAACGCACTGATGGAAGGTCGCACCCTATCCGAGCTGCAAACCGTGATGCGCCATGAAATCAAAGCGCGCCGTCAGGAAATTGACACGCTTGCGCGTGACTTGATTGATAGTGGTTTGGCGGTTTGGCAAGACGAGGGCGAACATCACGAGCGTTTGATCGTGCGCGGACGGTCCAATTTGCTTGCAGGCGAAGCGGAAGAAGAAGAGTTGGAACGCATCCGAACGCTCTTTGATGACCTTGAACGCAAGCGCGATATCGCTGATTTCCTTGAACTCACCCAAGATGGCGACGGTGTGCGCATTTTTATTGGCTCTGAGAACAAACTTTTCTCACTTTCGGGTTCCTCTTTGGTTGTTTCTCCTTATATGAACGCTGAGCGAAAAATTATTGGTGCTGTTGGTGTTATCGGCCCGACTCGTCTGAATTACGGACGGATCGTGCCGATTGTGGATTATACGGCGCAACTGGTTGGGAAGTTAATTTCTGACCAGAGTTAGAGGGTAGAGAAATGGCTGATCGCGAAGAAGACGGTTTTTTGGATGATGTAGACGCGCTTGAAGCGGCTCTTGAAGAAGAGTCCGAAGCAGAACCTACGGAAGAAGAGTTGGCAGCGGACGAATTGGCTGTTGTGACAGCGGAGCGGGATGAGTTCAAAGATCGCTTTATGCGGGCTTTGGCGGATGCAGAAAATTCGCGCAAACGCTCTGAGCGTGATCGTAAGGAAGCAGAGAATTACGGTGGCTCCAAATTGGCCCGCGACCTGCTTCCGGTTTACGACAACATGAAGCGCGCGTTGGAAGCTGCGACAGATGAGCAACGCGAAGTCTCTGCGGCTTTGATTGAAGGCGTTGAGTTGACCATGCGTGAGTTGATCAACGTGTTTGGCAAACATGGTATCGTGCCTGTTTCGCCGGAGGTTGGCGACAAATTTGATCCAAAAGTTCACCAGGCAATGTTCGAAGCGCCTGTGCCTGACACGAAAGCGGGTGATATTATCCAAGTCGCGGCGGAAGGTTTTATGCTGTACGATCGACTACTGCGCCCGGCGCAAGTTGGGGTAAGCTCGACACCCGGTTAATCCGTTGGATTTGAGTTTATCGGCAAGATGAAGAGGGGCGTTGCGATTAGGTTTGCGACGCCTCTTTCAGTTTGTAAATCAGGTTGAGCGCGTCTTTCGGGGTAAGTTCATCGGGATGTATGTCTTCTAGCATATCCACTGCTGGTGACTGTTTGGTCTGGACTGGCGCTGCTGTGGGCGCAGCGGAAAACAGCGGAAGATCGTCAATAACGGCCTTTTGTCCACCGCCTTCGCGTTCGCCTTTTTCCAAGGCATCCAAAACAATGCGCGCGCGTTCGACAACAGCACTGGGAAGACCTGCGAGTTTGGCGACCTGCACTCCGTAGCTGCGATCAGCGGCCCCTTTGATCACTTCATGCAGGAAGATTACGTCACCTTCCCATTCACGCACAGAAACGGTCGCATTTTCGGCACCGTAAAGTTTTGCGGTGAGGTTGGTAAGTTCATGGTAGTGGGTTGCAAACAGCGCACGGGACTTATTAACGTCGTGTAGGTGTTCCAGCGTGGCCCACGCGATAGAAAGGCCATCGTAGGTCGCCGTGCCGCGCCCGATTTCATCGAGGATCACCAGCGCGTTTTCATCGGCTTGGTTCAGGATCGCGGCGGTTTCTACCATCTCTACCATGAAGGTTGAACGGCCACGTGCAAGATCATCCGAGGCCCCAACGCGGCTGAACAGCTGGCTGACAATCCCGATATGCGCGTTTTCTGCAGGAACGAAACTACCCATCTGGGCGAGGACTGCAATCAGGGCGTTCTGACGCAGGAACGTCGATTTACCCGCCATGTTAGGACCTGTAAGCAACCAGATCGCAGCGCCTTCAGAGCCATCTGCAAGATCGCAGTTGTTCGCGATGAAGGCTGCGCCGCCTTGGTTGCGCAACGCTTGTTCAACGACAGGATGACGCCCGCCTGTCACGTGAAACATTCGACTGTTGTCTACGGTAGGTTTATTCCAGTTCTCCGCACGTGCGAGGGCGGCGAGACTTACGTTCAAATCAATCTCCGCGAGCGCCCTTGCGGTGTTAGAAAGTTCAGCTGCAACAGCTAGTATTGTACTTGTTAGTGTCTGAAAATGACGTTTTTCGATTTCTAACGCACGGTTGCCAGCGTTGAGAATCTTGGTTTCAATCTCTGACAATTCGACCGTTGTAAAGCGCACCTGATTGGCGGTCGTTTGGCGGTGGATGAAGACTTCGTTCAAGGGTGGCGCAAGCATTTTTTCAGCATGAGTTGCCGTAGTTTCGATGAAGTAGCCAAGGACATTGTTATGCTTGATCTTGAGCGCCGAAATACCTGTCTTTTCTGAGTAATCCTTTTGCATCGCAGCGATGACGCTTCGCCCTTCGTCGCGAAGGGCGCGTGTTTCGTCGAGTTCACTGTCATATCCGCTAGCAATGAAACCGCCATCGCGCACAAGAAGTGGTGGCTCGGCGATCAGCGCGTCGTTCAAAAGCGTGACAAGATCATCATGACCACCCAGCGCGACTAGACTTTGTCGCAATAGGTCCGGAGCATCGGGCCGATCGTTTGACTGGATAATTGCTGCTTGCTCTAAACCGTTGCGAATAGCTGCGATATCACGTGGTCCACCCCGGTCCAGCGAGATGCGAGATAAAGCACGATCAAGGTCGGGAACTTTTCGCAAAAGACTGCGCAAATCATCTGTGGTTCGGCCATTTTCAAAGAACCATGTTACAGCATCCAGACGTGCGTGAATTGTGTGCAGATCCCGTGACGGGCTGGACAAGCGACGTTCCAATAGGCGACCGCCCGCGGCGGTTACACTGCGATCAATCACAGACAAAAGCGAGCCATTTCGACCGCCATTCAAGCTGGTCGTCAGTTCAAGGTTTCGACGGGTCGCTGCGTCGATTTGCATTGTGCCGCCGCTGCTTTCTTTTTGCGGTGGCCGTAGAAGGGGCAGTTTGCCTTTTTGAGTGATGTCCAAGTATTCGATCAATGCGCTCATCGCCGAAATTTCGGAACGGGTGAATTCACCAAAAGCGTCTAGGGACGCGATCTGATAAACATCACAGATACGTTTTGCACCTTGGGTGCTGTCGAACGCACCGGGCGACAAGGGCGAGATGGAAGCACCTGTTTCAGAGACTAAGTTGGCTGTTTCTGCATCTGTTGTGTCTGACAGAATGACCTCGCTAGGAGCCAAGCGCGCCAATTCAGGCGATAGCTTCACTGCGCTGAGAGGCATCACATGAAACGCACCTGTGGACATATCTGCCCAAGCCAGCGCGCCTTCCCCGCGCACATCTGCATATGCGGCCAGATAGTTGTGTCGCCGCGCGTCCAGCAGACTTTCTTCCGTCAAAGTTCCGGGGGTGACTAGGCGCACGACTTCTCGTCGCACAACAGATTTACCACCGCGCTTCTTCGCTTCTGCAGGGCTTTCCATTTGCTCGCAGACAGCGACGCGAAACCCTTTACGAATGAGGGTCAGTAAATATCCTTCGGCTGCGTGGTGGGGTACGCCACACATAGGAATTTCGCTACCTTCATGTTTACCGCGTTTGGTAAGTGCGATGTCCAATGCTTCGGACGCGGCAACAGCGTCATCAAAGAACAGCTCGTAAAAATCACCCATACGATAGAATAAAAGGGCGTCTGGATAGCCTTCCTTGATCTCAAGAAACTGCGCCATCATGGGCGTAACTGTTGGTTTGACGGTGGTCATGAAAATCCTCTGAGCTTGGCACCAAGAGTAGCGACAGGTGAGCGCAGGTAAAAGCCAAAAACAGCCTAGGAGTTGAGCGTTGCGATCGCATAAGATATGAGGCGGAAACGCCAGAAGGAACGTATCAAGATGTCTAAGCAAAAGATCACAGATGAAGACGCACTTGCGTTCCATTTAGAACCATCGCCGGGTAAGTTTGAAATCACTGCTACAGTTCCGATGACAACGCAGCGCGATTTGTCTTTGGCCTATTCGCCTGGTGTCGCAGTGCCGTGTTTGGCAATCGCTGAAAATCCTGAATTGGCCTATGATTACACGAACAAGGGCAATTTGGTTGCAGTGATTTCTAATGGTACGGCCGTGCTGGGTTTGGGTAATCTTGGTGCGCTTGGGTCTAAACCTGTGATGGAAGGCAAGGCAGTCCTGTTCAAGCGGTTCGCTGATGTGAACTCTATCGATATTGAATTGGACACAGAAGATCCCGACAAGTTTTGCGAAGCTGTGCGTTTGATGGGGCCGACTTTTGGCGGCATCAACCTTGAAGATATCAAAGCGCCCGAGTGTTTTATTATCGAGCAACGGTTGAAGGAAGAAATGGACATCCCAGTCTTCCACGACGATCAACATGGCACGGCTGTGATTTGTGCTGCAGGTTTGTTGAACGCACTGCACCTTAGCGGGAAAAAGATTGAAGACGTTAAGATCGTTCTGAACGGCGCTGGTGCGGCAGGTATTGCATGTATCGAGTTGTTAAAATCGATGGGTGCCCGTCATAACAATTGCATCGTGTGCGACACCAAAGGTGTGATTTATCAAGGTCGCACCGAAGGTATGAACCAGTGGAAGTCGGCGCATGCGATTACGACTGAATTGCGTACCTTGGAAGACGCCATGAAGGGCGCTGATGTGTTTCTTGGTGTCTCAGTCAGAGGTGCCGTGACGCAAGAGATGGTTGTCAGCATGGCCGATAACCCTGTGATCTTCGCAATGGCAAACCCTGATCCAGAGATCACACCGGAAGAAGCGCATGAAGTGCGCGTGGACGCGATTGTTGCGACTGGTCGCAGCGATTATCCGAACCAGGTGAACAATGTGCTGGGCTTCCCTTACTTGTTTCGTGGGGCTTTGGACATTCATGCGCGTGCCATTAACGATGAGATGAAGATCGCTTGCGCCCATGCATTGGCCAATCTTGCACGCGAAGATGTGCCAGATGAAGTGGCGCTGGCTTATGGTAAAAACCTGACATTCGGGCGCGATTACATCATTCCGACCCCATTTGATCCACGTCTTATTCACCGTATTCCGCCTGCGGTTGCCAAAGCCGGTATGCACACAGGTGTTGCGCGTCGTCCGATTATCGACATGGACGCTTACGAGCTTTCGTTGAAAACACGTATGGATCCGACGGCGAGCATCTTGCGCGGCATCAATACACGCGCCCGTGCGGCGCAAGCGCGCATGATCTTTGCTGAAGGGGATGATCCTCGCGTCTTGCGGGCTGCGGTGATGTATCAACGTGGTGGTTTGGGCAAAGCACTGGTTGTTGGCCGTTCGGCCGATGTTAAGGCCAAGTTGGAAGAAGCAGGGCTAGGGGATGCGTTCCGCGAATTGGAAATTGTGAACGCCGCGAACACACAACACCTGGATACGTACAAAGAATATCTGTATGATCGTTTGCAGCGCAAAGGCTTTGATCGCACAGACGTTCACCGTTTGGCGACACGGGACCGCCACGTGTTTTCTTCTCTTATGTTGGCGCATGGGCATGGCGATGGTTTGGTCACAGGTGCAACACGTAAATCTGCGCATGTTCTTGATCTGGTGAACCATGTCTTTGATGCCTCCGCTGAAAACGGTGCGGTTGGTGTGACCGCGCTTTTGCACAAAGGTCGGATTGTTTTGATGGCCGATACGCTGGTGCATGAATGGCCAGACGAAAATGATTTGGCGACAATTGCTGAACAGGGCGCTGCGGTTGCGCGTCATCTTGGCCTTGTGCCGCGTGTTGCGTTCGTCAGCTTTTCCACGTTCGGCTATCCTGTGTCAGAGCGCGCAGAAAAAATGCATATCGCACCTGCGGTTCTCGAAGCCCGTGGTGTAGATTTTGAATTTGAAGGCGAAATGACCGTTGATGTGGCTTTGAACGCCAAGTCGGCAGAGCAATATCCGTTCTCGCGTTTGACTGGTCCAGCGAATGTTCTTGTCGTGCCGGCCCGTCACTCTGCCAGCATTTCTGTTAAGTTGATGCAGGAATTGGCGGGCGCGACGGTGATTGGTCCGATCCTCAGCGGGATTGATAAGCCTATTCAGATTTGTTCCACCGTTGCGACCGCGAACGACATTTTGAACATGGCGGTGCTTGCGTCTTGTAAGGTTGGCTAAATTTGAAAAGGGCGTAGCATGACGATTTTCAATCTAGGCTCTATCAATGTGGATCACGTCTACCGCGTCCCGCATTTGCCGGGGCCGGGGGAAACGCTTGCGGCGTCGTCTTTGCAAACAGGACTAGGCGGCAAAGGGGCAAATATGTCTGTTGCCGCTGCGCGTGCAGGCAGCCATGTGGCGCATATCGGCGCGATTGGGCCGGACGGCATTTGGGCGCGTGATCGCTTGATGGAATATGGTGTCGACACGCGCCATATTGCACAGCTGGATGTGCCAACAGGACACGCGATTATCAACGTAGATGATGCAGGTGAAAATGCGATCACGCTGTTTGCGGGTGCAAACCAAATGATCGCCAATGATGTTATCGCGAACGTGCTAAGCACAGGCAACACAGGCGATATTTTCCTAACGCAGAATGAAACCAACGCACAAAGAGTTGCAGCTGAAATAGGCTCTAAATTTTGCTTTCGTGTCTGTTATGCGTCTGCCCCGTTTGATGCGGACGCCGTCAAAGCAATCTTGCCGTTCCTTGATTTCCTAATCTTGAATGCGATTGAGGCAGAACAGTTAGAAAGCGCGCTGGGCACACCCATCGAACAGCTTGATGTCAGTGATATCATTATAACACTTGGTAGTGATGGCGCGCGCTGGATCAACGCATCGCAAAGGATCGATCAGCACTTTGAGGCAATCAAGGTCACACCCATCGATACAACAGGCGCGGGTGATACGTTCACCGGTTATGTCTTGGCTGGGCTGGATCGCGGATTGTCGATGGGACAATCCATTTCACTTGCCATGCGTGCCGCTGCATTGATGGTGACGCGCATGGGAACTGCAGATGTGATTCCCGACCTCAAAGAGGTCGAGGAATTTTCTGGCGTTAGTTAGACACGAAGGGTGCAGCGTTGCCCCAAAGTTGCTTGACCCGCGCGTCACGACCACAGCCTTTGCGATAGCGTTTGTATGCATCCGACTGCTTGATCGCACCGAAGCGCGTTAGAACCCGTTTGCTGCCTTTGTAGTAATCTTGATGATAGGCTTCTGCTTTGTAAAACGGGCCAGCCTGCAAAATCGGTGTTACAATTTTTTGACCCAAGGCGTTTTGCGCGGCTTGCTTTGCTGCCGTTGCTGATGCGCTTTGAGCGTTGGTGCTTACGAAGATCGCGGTGCGGTAGCTTTCACCACGATCACAGAACTGACCACCTGCGTCTGTCGGATCGACCGACCGAAAGAACATATTCAAAAGCTGGTCACGGGATACTTTTGCAGGATCAAACTGGATCTGAACGGCTTCGTAATGGCCCGATCCGCCTTTGGTCACGTCTTTGTAGGTCGGGTTCTTTGACTTGCCGCCAGTATATCCTGAAATAACTTCCTTCACGCCTTTCACGCTTTCGAAATCGCTTTCAACACACCAGAAACATCCGCCTGCGACGGTCAATGTTTCTGTGCCAGCCGCTTGGGCCGGGGCAGATTGGAATGCGAAGCCGATCACGATCAGGCTTGCCAGTATCGCGGGTTTGATCTGCTTGAATTGGAACATGGGTAAACTCCTTTGCGATACGCTATCGTCAGGATCGCTGCGCAATCAATGCATGTCATTGAATGTCACAGCTTGGTGAGAGGAGTTTACCGCTTGGCAGGTTTTATTTCAGCGCTTAGCTTCGCGGGAACTTGGGAGTGATTATGAAAATTGCGATGTGGTCTGGCCCTAGAAACCTGTCTACGGCGTTGATGTATAGCTTTGCGAACCGTTCGGACATGCGCGTGGTGGATGAACCGTTTTATGCATCCTATTTAGCGAAATCCGATTTGGATCATCCGATGCGTGATGCTGTTATCGCATCACAAAGCACCGATCCGAATGCAGTTATCACATCACTTCTGTCGCCCGACAATGATGCCCATCACTACCAGAAACACATGACACAACACATGTTGCCGGATATTTTACGCGATTGGATGGCTGAGGTGACAAACGTCTTTCTTATTCGTCACCCTGCGCGTGTCCTCGCAAGTTGGGCGAACAAACATGCGACTCCAAGCTTGAGCGATATCGGTTTTGCGCAGCAGGTTGAGTTATTCGAGCATGTCCGCGACTTGGGGCAGACATCTATCGTGATCGATTCCGCTGACATTCGCGCAGACCCTGAAGCAGAGTTGCGCGCGCTGTGTGATGCGATTGGATTGGATTGGGACGAAGGAATGCTGGCATGGCCCGCTGGCCCGAAACCTTTTGACGGCGTTTGGGCCGATCATTGGTACGATGCTGTTCATCGCTCGACAGGTTTTGCGGGTGCAGAGGGGGATTTACCGCATCTGGATGGTGAATTGGCGCAGCTCAACGAAAAAGCGCTGCCACTCTACGAAAGACTGGCAGCGCATAAATTGTCAATTTAGAGACTACTTTTTCAGGCGACGATCCCGCGCAGCCAGTAGCTTCAAACGCAATGCGTTCAGTTGAATAAAGCCGGCCGCATCCTTTTGATCGTAAGCACCTGCATCATCTTCGAACGTGACATGTGCTTCTGAATACAAGCTGTGATCAGACCAACGACCCACGCATGTCGCACTCCCCTTAAAGAGCTTAAGACGCACTGTACCCGTCACATGTTCTTGGCTTTTGTCGATTGCGGCTTGCAGCATTTCGCGTTCAGGGCTGAACCAGAAACCATTGTAAATCAATTCGGCATAGCGCGGCATAAGGCTGTCTTTCAGATGACCTGCGCCGCTATCAAGCGTGATTTGTTCAATGCCGCGATGTGCTTCAAGCAGAACAGAACCACCGGGGGTTTCGTAAATGCCACGGGATTTCATGCCGACGAAACGGTTCTCAACGAAATCCAGGCGGCCAATGCCATGCTTGCCGCCAAGCTCGTTAAGCTTGGTCAGGATGGTTGCCGGGCTCATTGCTTTGCCATTGATGGAGGCTGCATCACCGCGCTCGAATCCGACTTCGATGAATTCAGGTTCGTTTGGTGCGTCTTCCGGGGCAACTGTGCGCTGGTAGACGTAATCAGGTGCGCTGACGGCTGGATCTTCCAGCACTTTGCCTTCAGACGAGGTGTGCAACAGGTTCGCATCAACAGAAAACGGTGCTTCCCCGCGCTTGTCTTTTGCAATCGGAATCTGGTGCTGTTCCGCGAAATCAATCAGCTTGGTCCGACTGGTCAGATCCCACTCACGCCACGGCGCGATGACTTTGATATCGGGGTTCAGCGCATAGGCTGCCAATTCGAAACGCACCTGATCGTTGCCTTTGCCGGTCGCGCCGTGCGCAATGGCGTCGGCGCCAACTTCTTCAGCGATCTCGATCAAGCGCTTGGAAATCAGCGGGCGTGCGATAGACGTCCCCAGTAGGTAAAGACCTTCATACACTGCATTTGCACGGAACATCGGGAAGACGAAATCGCGCACAAACTCTTCGCGGACGTCTTCGATGTAGATGTCTTTGACACCCATCAATTCGGCTTTGGCACGGGCTGGTTCCAGCTCTTCACCTTGGCCAAGGTCAGCGGTGAAGGTTACGACTTCGCAACCATATTCTGTCTCAAGCCATTTCAAAATGATCGACGTGTCGAGGCCGCCGGAATAGGCCAGAACGACTTTTTTAGGCGCAGTCATCACGGGTTCCTTTCAGAAGAATTTGAGCGCGCGATACCGCGTTTTCAGGTGCGGAGCAAGATGAGCAGCGGTGTATTAGGCTTGAATGCGCGCCTGCGCTGCGTCAGACACAGGGAATGACCAGTTTTCAAGATAGAGCGATCCTCGCTGAACATGCGATCCGCGCGGTGCTGCCACCGACGCCGTTGCAACGAAATGTGCATTTGTCGAAGAAATTTGATGCAGATATTTGGCTGAAGCGCGAAGATCTTTCGCCTGTGCGATCTTACAAATTGCGCGGTGCGTTCAATGCAATGCGAAAGGTCCTTAGCGCCGACCCCGACAAGGGCCATTTTGTTTGCGCCAGTGCAGGCAATCATGCACAGGGCGTTGCGTATATGTGCAAACATTTCGCGGTGAAGGGCACGATTTTCATGCCCGTGACTACGCCACAGCAGAAGATCGACAAGACACGGATTTTCGGCGGGGATTCGATCGAAATCAGGCTTGTAGGCGATTATTTTGACGATACTTTGCACGCCGCTCAACAGTATTGCGCGGATGTTAGTGGGTATTTCTTGTCACCTTTCGATGATGAAGATGTCATTGAAGGACAAGCCACCGTCGCTGTGGAAATTGAATCACAACTTGGCAAAATGCCGGATCGGATTGTTCTGCCTGTTGGCGGTGGCGGCCTATCGGCGGGTGCGCGCAGTTATTATGGCGAGCGTTGCGCAATGAGCTTTGTTGAGCCCGAGGGCGGTGCTTGTCTTTTTGCGGCTTTGTCCAAGGGTGAGCCGGTCGATCTGACCCGTGTCGATACTTTCGCTGACGGTGCTGCTGTGGGGCGCATTGGCGTGCGGACGTTTGAGCGTCTGAAAGATGTTCATATTGCGGATACAATTCAAATTCACGAGGATCGTTTGTGTATTACGATGCTTGAGATGTTGAACATTGAAGGCATTGTTTTGGAACCTGCTGGTGCCTTAGCGCTAGATGCGCTGCATGATTTGAAAGATCAGATCAAAGGCCAGACGGTGGTTTGCATCGCATCCGGTGGGAATTTCGATTTCGAACGCTTGCCCGAAGTGAAAGAGCGCGCGCAGCGGTTTGCGGGATTAAAGAAGTATTTCGTTCTTCGCATGCCACAACGGCCCGGTGCGCTGAAAGAGTTCCTGGGCATCTTGGGACCGGATGATGATATCAGTCGATTTGAGTATCTCAAGAAGTCCGCGCGAAATTTTGGGTCTGTTTTAATCGGGTTAGAGACGAAAGAGGCTGAAAATTTCTCTGTTCTGTTGGGCAAGTTAAGAGCGGCCGGTTTTGGGTATACGGATATCACAGATGATGAAATTTTAGCGCAATTCTTGATTTAGAGGTTTGGCATGTTTGCTGGAAAAACGGTTGTTGTAACTGGTGGCGGTAGCGGGATTGGCGCTGCCTTGGTGCGTGCGTTTTCTGCGAACGGGGCGCGTGTTTGTGTCGCTGATCTGAATGAAACTGCGGCGAAAGACGTGGCTGAAAAGGGTGATGGATTTGCCGTGCGATGTGACGTTCGAAGTGAATCAGATGTGAAAAATCTGATCTCTGTGACGGAAGAGCATTTGGGCCTAATCGATATCTTTGTGTCCAACGCTGGTTTGGCCCAGCCAGAACCCAATCATGCAGCATCGGCAAGCAACGATGTTTGGCAGCTTAATTGGGAGGTACATGTTATGTCCCATGTTTACGCAGCGCGCGCCTTGCTTCCCAAAATGATTGAACGCAAAGAAGGTCATTTGGTAAATGTTGCATCTGCGGCGGGCTTGCTTAATCAAATTGGTGATGCGGCGTATTCAGCGACGAAACATGCGGCGGTCAGTTTTGCTGAATCCCTGGCCATTTCACACAATGATGACGGCGTCGCAGTTTCGGTCGTATGCCCTCAGTACGTCGCAACCCCGTTGATCGAAATGACAGATGAAACCGAAGCGGTTGGGTCGTTGATTTCGGCCGATGATGCCGCGAATTGTATCCTTGCTGGGATTTCCGTGAAAGAATTTTTGATTTTACCGCACCCTCAAGTTTCCGAATATTGTAAGGCCAAAGGCAGCGATCACCCAAGTTGGATTTCTGGCATGAAAGGGCTGCGTCGCAAGTTCTTGAGGGAGTCGGAGTCAGGCGAATTGAAAGACATGCACAAGTTTGTCTAATTTGTCAGGACGTCCCTTCATTTAGTGCATTCAGAAACACACCTTTGGCGCTCTGGTATGCGGCCTCGATGGTTTGGATGCTATCGAACGGCAATCCATTTGCGGCATTTGCCTCACCTTCACTGCAGCGTTGCGCGAATTCGCTAAACCCTAGATTCAACGCGCTACCTTTGAGAAAATGCAAATCTTCGGCCAATTCAGCAGGCACCGTTTTTGCCGAAGCAAGTTCAATCCGTTCTTCTACCTCGCTTAAAAAAAGCTCCACCACTTCGCTGAAGTCTTCCGCGCCAATTTCATCGCGCAATTCCTCTACTCTGGTCCAGTCGATCATTTTGTCACCTCGTAGATTGAATATTATTGAAAAGGTAAAAATTCCGTTTCCAATCCGGGATTTTTTTCGCGCGTTATCTGCAATTTTAACTTTCATGGATCGTTAGGAAATTGCGCTTACGACAGATCGTGAAAGGAGTCCCAGTGAGCGCTATACAGAAGATAGATCGCCCAGATCAAAGCCAGAATACACATGCCAGCGTTCGGGTTTTGATTGTTGATGACAGCCGTTTGCAACGCAAGATTATCTCTGCGTCATTGGTACGGCGTGGTTACGAGGTGCGCGAAGCGGATTCCGGGATTTCAGCGCTAGAGGTTTGTGCTGAATGGGCACCTGACATGGTTCTTAGCGACTGGATGATGCCGGGAATGGATGGTTTGGAGTTTTGCCAAGCATTCAAAGCCTTACCGCGGGAAGGGTATGGGTATTTCATCCTTCTTACCTCCAAAAGTGCCAAGGATGAAGTGGCGCAGGGTTTGCAGTGCGGTGCAGATGATTTTCTGACAAAACCTGTGAATGGTTTGGAGCTGCGTGCGCGCTTGGCGGCGGGCGAACGCATCATTCAGATGCAGCGCGCTTTGTCGAATCAGACGCGGATCGTGTCGGAAACATTAGATGAGCTGCGCAGTGTCCATGATTCGCTGAATCAAGATCTGATCGAGGCAAAAAAACTCCAACAGTCTTTGGTTCGGGAAAAGTTCAGATCTTTTGACAATGCTGATCTGTCTTTCGTTCTGCATCCGGCGGGGCATGTTGGTGGTGATCTGGTTGGATATTTTCCAGTGTCGAAGTCAAAGGTAGGGTTTTTTGCGATTGATGTATCCGGCCATGGCGTAAGTTCTGCATTAATGACCGCCCGGCTAGCCGGATATCTGACGTCGCCATCGCCGGCACAAAACATCGCTTTGACCCAAAATGCGGATGAAACCATCGGCGTGCGACCGCTATTCGAAGTTGTTTCAGACTTAAATCGGATTGTTTTGGAGGAGATGGAAACGGATCACTATTTCACGGTGATTTTGGCGCTGGCGGATATGGAAACGGGTGAAACCACGCTGTGTCAGGCGGGGCATCCGCACCCTTTGATCCGACGTGCAAACGGCAGGATAGAGCAGGATGGAACGGGGGGCTTGCCTGTTGGTTTGTTTCCGGATGCCGAGTTTGAAGAATTTCAAATCAAGCTGCAGCCCGGGGATCAGCTTATTCTAGCATCGGATGGTGTGACTGAATGCCCGAATGCAAACGACGAAATGCTTGGAGAAGACGGGTTTGAAAAGCTCGTCAATACGTTGAATGGTTTACGTGGGCCTGGCTTTTTGGAAACGCTGGTTTGGAAGCTTTCAGAGTTCGCGGATGATGCGGCCTTTCCTGATGATGTCTCTGCGGTTCTTTATGAATATGCGCCTTAGTGTATTGTCCTGAAAACCGACCGCACAAAATGATTAGCACCCTGACTTGCGACCAATTCGAGGGCCTCATCAGGGTTCACCCACAAACAGGTATGACCCGCTTCCGTTGGATCACTGATCTTCATGGCTGGCCTAGCAAGAAAAATATGGCACATTTTATCGGCCCATTTATCATATTCCGGCATGTAGACGAATTGACGAAACACACCTAGCCGAACAGGTGTCCCGATGGACCAGCCGGTCTCTTCCATCACTTCTCTGCGCAAGGCTGGGATCATATGTTCACCGGGGTCAATACCACCGCCAGGGATTTGAAATTCAGGCTCTGGCGCGTCCTGACAAGTCAATAGAACGCGGCTATCTCGCTCCAGGATGGCATAGGCACCGGGCCTTAAATGATAGCAAATGTCATTTTTCGGGGGAGTACCAAATCGTCTGATCATATGCTTGCCCTTGGACCTACGCTTGCGGCGCCTATATAGGCGCGGTATGCCAAGAGCCCGCGTATAAGGAAACCCCATGTCACTTGGACAAAAACTCGCTTGGGACGACTCAGTTCTGCCCTTTCAACTGGATGTATCAGATATTCGTGGCCGTGTTGCACGGCTGGACGGAGTGTTGGACGGTATCCTAAGCCAACATAACTACCCGCCGGTGGTTGAAGCTTTGGTTGCTGAAATGGCTGTTCTGACTGCTTTGATTGGCCAAACGATCAAGCTGCGCTGGAAGTTATCTTTGCAGGTGCAATCCAAAGGCGCGGTGCGCATGATTGCGACGGACTACTACGGCCCGACCAAAGAGGGCGAGCCGGCACGCATTCGTGCCTACGCCAGCTATGACGCGGATCGGCTTACGGATGAAGCTCCGTTTGATCAGATTGGCGAAGGGTACTTCGCGATCCTTATCGATCAGGGTCAGGATATGACCCCGTACCAAGGCATCACTCCGATTGCTGGTGGTTCGTTGTCTGCCTGTGCTGAAGCTTATTTTGCGCAGTCCGAACAAATTCCGACCCGTTTTCAGCTAAGTTTTGGCATTTCGACGGAAAACAGCGATCCACATTGGCGCGCAGGTGGTGTGATGTTGCAGCACATGCCAAAAGCGTCGCCTTCCGTTGCAAGTGAAGCAACGGGTGAGGGTGGTTTGTTGACGGCTAATGATGTGATTGGTGACGGCGATGATGCTGAAAACTGGACGCGCGCAAACATCCTTTTGGATACTGTGGAAGAGCTAGAGCTTATCGGCCCAAGCATTTCACCCGATACTCTTTTGTTGCGGTTGTTCAATGAAGAAGCGCCGCGCGTATATGATGCGCAGGCGGTTCGATTCGGGTGTACCTGTTCTGAAGATCGTGTCCGGCAAAGCCTGTCTATCTATTCGGCGAAAGATATCGAAAAGATGACTACCGACGCTGGGCGCGTCACAGCGGACTGCCAGTTCTGCGGTGCGCATTATGATCTGGACCCGCACAGCGTGGGTTTTGAGGCAAATGCCTAATACCATAGACCATATTCGTGATCGTCTAAGGGCAAGCGGGCGGCCGTCGTCTGACTATGACTTGAACCCGGATATCAAGCTGCCGGTGGGGCGTGCTTTGCGCTCTGCCGCGGTGCTTGTGCCTTTGATCCAAAAAGGCGACACGTGGCAAGTTGTGCTGACGATGCGGTCAAGTGCGCTTAAACACCACCCAGGACAAATTGCGTTTCCCGGTGGCAAGCAGGATGAAGCTGACGATTCACTTGTCGACACTGCTTTGCGTGAGGCGCATGAAGAAATTGGATTGCCGCGCGAAAAGGTGGATATTTTAGGAGGCTTGCCGGCCCATGAGACGGTGACAGGCTTTACGGTCGCGCCAATCGTCGGGCATATCACGTCAGATTTCCAAGCAAGGCCAGAGCCTGGCGAAGTCGCTGAAGTGTTTTATGTGCCCCTGGATTTTCTTACCAATCCGCAAAACTTTCAGGTTCACTATCGCCGCTGGCGTGGTCAAAAACGATTTTATTACACCGTGCCTTTTGGTGCCTATTACATTTGGGGCGCTACCGCGCGCATGCTTCGGGTGTTCGCAGATACTTTGGCTGCGAAATGAGAGTGCGGGGCGCTTGGATCGATGAAGATGCGACCCAAGCCGTCTGTGCGGCCTTAACCACGCAAGGATTTCAGGCGTTGTTTGTCGGCGGGTGTGTGCGCAACGCACTGTTGGGCGAAGCGATTACAGACATCGATATTGCAACCAATGCGACCCCCAAAGAAACCGTGGCCTGCGCCAAACATGCGCATCTAAAGTTCGTTCCGACAGGGTTGGATCATGGTACGATCACTGTGGTGTCTGATGGCATTCCGCATGAGATCACGACGTTTCGAAGCGATACCGAAACGGATGGACGTCACGCGATAGTGCGGTTTTCTGACAGTGTAGAAGAAGACGCTGCGCGCCGCGATTTCACGATGAACGCGATCTATGCGCAACCTGACGGCCAAGTTGTTGATCCGCTAGGCGGGATGCGGGATTTGCAGGCGCGGCATCTGCGTTTTATCGGGGATCCAGAGGCGCGCATACGTGAAGATTATTTGCGTAGCCTTCGGTTTTTCCGTTTCACTGCATGGTACGGCGACCCTGCGCTGGGCATTGATCAGGACGGGTTTGCCGCCGTTGCAGCCAATCTTGATGGGTTGGAAGGTCTGTCACGCGAACGGGTCGGGTCAGAGCTTAAGAAATTGATGCTGGCGAATGATCCTGCGATGGCTGTTGCTGCGATGCGTTCTTCTGGCGTTTTGAACATCGTGCTTCCCGCAGCAGATGATCGCGCGCTTGCGCCGCTTATTCATCACGAGCAATGCTATGGGCTTGGCCCTGATGCAATGCGTCGGCTAAGTGTGCTTGCTCCAAGTGAAAGTGCGGCTGGACTTCGGTTAAGCAAGCCGGAAACCAAGCGCTGGGCAGCTTTGCGTAACGAGATCGAAACATCCAAGTCTGGTGGACACTTGGGGTACCTTTACGGGGCAGGCATGGCCAAAGATATCCTTGTGCTGCGCGCCGCGTTGCTTGAAACACAAGTCATGCCTGATGACCTTCAAGACACGAACACAGGCGCAAACGCTGTTTTTCCAGTAAAAGCCAAGCACCTGACCCAACTTACAGGTCGTGAACTTGGGGATGCGCTAAAAGCGTTAGAGCAACGCTGGATCGCATCTAACTTTACGCTGACCCGCGATGGTCTTTTGTCGTGAACCTTTTGCTTGATCCTATTTATGCGTTTGTCTTTTTGGGGCTTTTTTCGCCCGGACCAAACGTCATTTTACTGACGGCTTCAGGTGCAAGATTTGGGTTCAAACGCACGCTTCCGCACTTGTTGGGCGTGGTTCTGGGGGTTGGCCTTATCGCTGGATTAACCGCCTTTGGGCTGGGCGCGATACTGATCGCAATGCCTAGTCTTACGTTCGTTCTAAAGGTTTTGGCAGCGCTTTGGATATTGTGGATGGCGTGGGGTTTGTGGAACAGCGAAGCCCGCACATCGGATGCAACGGATACCGCGATGACCTTTGTCCAAGCGGTTCTGTTCCAATGGGTAAACCCTAAAATCTGGGCTGTCGCGCTGACGGGAATTACGGCTTACCCCGGTGGGCTGTCTCCGCTTGGCGAAGCCTTTCGGCTGGCTATCGCGTTTTCCGGCCTAAACCTTGGGGTTTGTCTTTTCTGGACCTCCGCAGGTGCCCTATTGACCATTCTTTTAACATCCCAACGCACATGGCGTATATTCATGCGTGTGATGGCCTTGGCCTTGGCGGCGTTTTCACTCATGGTCTTTGTCTAAGCCCAAGACAGAAAGCCATTTACCATGCTGCGCTTTTTTGAACGCCTTGTTGACCCCTATGTGAGCTACACCGAAGCGGATACGCCACCGCAAAAGTTGTGGCCGTTCATGTGGAATTACTCACAACCTTTCAAGCGTGTATTTTTATATACTGGGATCATGTCCATCGTGGTTGCTGTGGTCGAGATCTGGTTGATCTCTTACATGGGTCGTGTGGTGGATATTTTGCAAGGCGATCCAGCGCAGGTTTGGCAGACCTATGGCATGGAATTTCTGATCGTTGCGTTCCTGATCTTGTTCATACGGCCTGTTTTGCAGGGTATTGATGTCGCGCTGCTGAACAATACGATCTTGCCGAACTTCGGAACGCTTATCCGTTGGCGTGCGCATAAACATGTGCTGCGGCAATCTGTGGGCTGGTTCGAAAATGACTTCGCAGGTCGGATCGCCAACCGCATTATGCAAACACCACCTGCAGCAGGTGAAGCAGTATTTCAGGTATTCGATGCGATCACCTTTTCGCTTGCCTACGTGATTGGTTCGGCCTTTCTGCTGGCGAATGCGGATCTGCGCCTTGCGGTGCCTTTAATCATTTGGCTTGGGCTGTACGGCTGTCTTGTGGTTTGGACGATACGCCGTGTTGGTCCAGCGTCGCAAGCCGCTTCTGATGCGCGTTCGACTGTGACCGGGCGCGTCGTGGATGCGTACACGAATATTCATTCAGTCAAGATGTTCAGCCATGGTCCGCAAGAGTTGGATTATGCCAAGGATGCGATCGAAAACGCACGTCGCACGTTTCAGGTCGAGATGCGGATTTTCACGATTATGGATGTCACTTTGGTGATGCTGAACGGTCTCTTGATCATCGGAGTTGTTGGCGGTGCGATTTGGCTTTGGAGTGTTGGCGAAGCCTCTGTCGGGGTCGTTGCTGCGACCACTGCGTTGGTGTTGCGTCTGAATGCGATGACCGCTTGGATCATGTGGGCGCTGACCAGTTTCTTCCGTCAGCTTGGTGTTGTGAAGGAGGGCATGGAAACGATCGCCCAGCCCATCACGCTTGTGGATAGCATGGATGCAAAGCCTTTGGAATTTCGTGAGGGACAGATCGAAATTGATCAACTGTCGCATCACTATGGACGCAAAACGGGCGGTTTAGACTCTGTTTCGTTGCGTATCGAGCCGGGGCAGAAGATCGGATTGATCGGGCGCTCTGGCGCGGGCAAAAGCACTTTGGTCAAGTTGCTTTTGCGATTTTATGATGCAGACGGTGGGCGCATTTTGATCGACGATCAAGATATTGCCACGGTCACGCAAGACAGCTTGCGGGCACAGATCGGGATGGTGCAACAAGATAGCTCTCTTCTGCATCGCTCTGTGCGCGACAACATTCGATATGGTCGTCCTGACGCGACCGAGGAAGAGATTATCGCGGCCGCGAAGCAGGCCGAGGCGCATGACTTTATCCTTGGTCTTGCAGATGCGGAGGGCCGTGAGGGGTATGATGCGCAAGTGGGCGAACGCGGTGTCAAACTGTCAGGTGGTCAGCGTCAGCGCATCACCCTTGCACGGGTAATGCTGAAGGATGCGCCGATCCTGCTTTTGGACGAAGCGACAAGCGCTTTGGACAGTGAAGTGGAGGCGGCAATCCAAGAAACGCTTTATGGCATGATGGCAGGTAAAACCGTGATCGCGATTGCGCACCGTCTGTCCACGATTGCGCAGATGGATCGAATTCTTGTGCTTGATCGGGGCAAAATTGTTGAAGACGGCAGTCATGACGCGCTTTTGGCGAAACGTGGGCTATATGCTGATTTCTGGGCGCGTCAGTCCGGCGGATTTCTGAATGCCGAGGATACATGAAGAACATCGAAAACTGGATTGAGGTTTTACGCCCCGCAGATGGACCACCGCCAAAGTCGCTGCGCGCATTTATGGGGTGGTGCTTGGCCAGCGGGTGGCCCGTGATCATCTTTGCTGCGCTTTTGTCCGCAGGTGCAGGCGCGATGGAGGCGGGCACGGCGTTTATCCTAGGGTTGGTCGTCGATACAGTCGTCGGATCGGGGCCGGAAAATTTCTACACGGCAACCAATCTGGTCATGATCGCGCTTGCGGTCTTCTTCTTCATTCTCGCAAGGCCACTTATGTTTGGCCTGTCGTCCGCCGCCAACCACATCATAGTTATGCCGAATGTGTCGATGTTGGTGCAGCAACGGTTGCATCGTTGGACAATTGGGCAATCTGTTAAGTTTTTCGATGATGATTTCGCAGGGCGCATTGCTCAAAAGCAGATGCAAACGGCGCGTGCGGTGACGGATGTTGTTTCCGAATCCATCAACGTGGTTGCCTTTGCGCTGGCGTCTTTGCTGGGAAGTTTTGCGTTGCTTGGGGCCATCGACTGGCGGGTTGCAGGACTTTTTGTGATCTGGCTGGTGTTCTACTTTGCCCTGATCGCATGGTTCTTGCCACGCATTCGGCAAAGGGCGGCTAAACGTGCGAATGCGCGCGCGGCTTTGACGGGACAATTGGTTGATACGATCACCAACATTAAAACGGTCAAGCTGTTCGCGCATGATGCTCATGAAGATCAAGCAGCGTTAAATGCGATGGGCAAGTCGCGCGAACAGTCTTTGCATTATGGTTGGATCGCTGCTGCGTTCCGCCTTTGTCTGATGCTGATCGCGGGAATTTTGCCGGTGCTGTTGATGGGCGCGTCGATCTATTTCTGGCAGTTGGGCCAAGCAAGTCCTGGCGATATTGTCGCCGCGGGTGCTGTGTCCATCCGCATCGCGCAGATGACAGGTTGGGTGTCGTTCACGCTGATGGCGATCTATTCCAATGTGGGTGAGATTGAAGACGGTATGCGCACACTTGCCAACCCGGTTCGGGTTGAAGACGCGACCACTGCAAGCGATCTAAGTGTTCCGGAGGGCGAGATCACGTTCGAGAATGTGAACTTTCAGTATGGCAATGCGCTGGGCGGTGTGAGTGACTTAAATCTGAAAGTCGGTGCAGGTCAGAAGGTCGGCATTGTGGGTGCATCTGGCGCTGGCAAATCTACTTTGGTTTCTTTGCTTCTTAGGCTCTATGATGCGGAACAGGGTCGCATTTTGATTGATGGACAGCCGATTGAAGACGTCACGCAAACCTCGCTGCGTCGTGTGATCGGAATGGTCACGCAGGAAACGGCGATGTTCAATCGATCTGCGCGCGACAACATCCTTTATGGGCGTCACGGCGCGAGTGAAGCAGAATTGATAAACGCGGCCGAACAGGCCGAGGCGCATGAATTTATTGCCAACTTACGCGATAACAACGGACGCAAGGGTTATGACGCGCATTTGGGTGAACGCGGTGTGAAATTGTCGGGTGGTCAACGGCAGCGCATCGCCCTTGCACGCGCTATTTTGAAGGATGCGCCGATCCTTGTGTTGGACGAAGCGACCAGCGCGCTTGACAGTGAAGTCGAAGCCTCGATCCAAGCTGCGCTGGAACGTGCGATGGTTGGTAAGACAGTCCTTGCGATTGCGCATCGTCTTTCGACGCTTAGTCAGATGGACCGGATCATCGTCTTGGATGATGGTCGTATCGTTGAAGACGGCACGCACGACAGATTACTGGTGCAAGGCGGGCTATATGCGCGCTATTGGAACCGGCAGTCGGGCGGATTTATTGACGTGCGTTCGCCCGAAAAATAGGGCAATAGCGCGATTATGGATGAATTTTTGATTGAGCGTTTAGGGCATCAGGGCGACGGGATCGCGACTGGCCCAGTGTTTGCACCGCGCACATTGCCCGGCGAAAGAGTGCAGGGCATTCGTAATGGGGATCGGCTGAGTGATGTAAAAATCCTTGAGCCGTCCGAGCAGCGCGTCGCCGCAGTGTGTCGGCACTACAAGTCATGCGGTGGTTGCCAATTACAGCACGCGGCAGAGCTATTCGTGGCCGAGTACAAACAGCAGATCGTGAAAAGCGCGCTGGACGCACATGGGATCGAAACAGAATTTCGCCCTATCGCCACGTCGCCGACGCAAAGCCGTCGTCGCGCAACCTTTGCAGTACGTCGCACCAAGAAAGGTGCGCTTTGGGGGTTTCATGCGCGCGGTTCTGACACGGTCATTGCTGTGCCTGAATGCCAGTTGGTCGTGCCCGAGCTGTTAGAGATTAACGCCCTTATGGATGATCTCGCCAAGATCGGTGGTTCACGTAAGGGCGAAATGTCGGTCAATGTCACGCTATCCGAAGTTGGTCTTGATGTTTTTGTGACGGGCGGCAAGCCTTTGGATAAAGCGCTGACGATTGGTCTGTCTGGAGTTGTCGAGGCCCATAAACTGGCGCGTTTGACGTGGGATGATGAAGTCATCGGTATGCGCAATCCGCCGTATCAAAAATTTGGTGCTGGCAAGGTTGCACCACCTGCCGGTGCATTTTTGCAGGCGACGGTGCATGGGCAGGACGCTTTGACTGCGGCTGTTAAGGATGCTGTGAGCGGTGAAAAAGGTGTGGATCTGTTTGCAGGCTGCGGCACGTTTACTTTACCGTTGGCAGAGCACTACGAGATGATCGCGCTTGAAAGCGAAAAGCCAATGATCGCAGCGCTTGACCGGGGTTGGCGTGAGGCGAAAGGTCTAAAAAGGATTGAAGCGGTTGCGCGTGATTTGTTCCGCAGACCGTTTCTTCCGGATGAATTGGCGAAGCTGGATTTTGCCGTGCTTGACCCGCCGCGCGCGGGAGCAGAGGCGCAGGTTGCTGAACTCGCCAAAAGCAAAATCGCGCAAATTGCCTATGTATCTTGTAATCCCGTGACCTTTGCGCGTGATGCGAGTGTGTTGATTAACGCTGGTTTCATACTTGAGTGGGTACAAGTCGTTGATCAATTTCGGTGGTCTTCGCATGTAGAACTTGCAGCACGCTTTCACCGACCACATATGCAGCGCTAGAGCAGGGGAGGCGGGCGTGCGTCAGCAATTGGACAAATGGTTAGACCGACCGATGGTCGGTAACTTTATCATTGCAGTGATCATCGTGAATGCGATCATTTTGGGGTTAGAGACCTCCAAGCCAATCATGGCGCAGTTTGGCGGATTGATCCTAGCGATTGACCAAGCCTGTCTTGCGATCTTTGTGATCGAGATTGGTGCGAAACTTATCGCACGGGGTGCGCGCTTTTTCCGTGACGGGTGGAACCTGTTCGATTTGGCCGTTGTCGCAATCGCGCTTGTGCCGGCATCTGGCGGCTTGTCGGTTTTGCGCGCCCTGCGCATTTTGCGGGTCTTACGGGTTGTGTCTGTTGCGCCGCGCCTTCGTCGCGTGGTTGAAGGTTTCATTACCGCGTTGCCCGGAATGGGCAGTGTGTTTTTGCTGATGTCGATTATTTTCTACATTGGCGCCGTAATCGCGACAAAGATTTTCGGCACTGATTTTCCGCAATGGTTCGGCTCGCTCGGACACTCGGGGTATACTTTGTTCCAGATTATGACCTTGGAAAGTTGGTCTATGGGCATCGTGCGCCCTGTACTTGAGGTTTATCCTTATGCGTGGGCCTTCTTTATACCGTTCATTCTGGTGACGACTTTCGCGGTCGTTAACCTTTTGGTCGGTTTGATCGTGAACTCAATGCAGGACGCGCATCAAGAAGAAGACGTGCAGCGCACGGATGCTTATCGTGATGACGTTTTGGCGCGTTTGGAAGCGATCGAGAAATTGCTGCAACAGAAGAACGATATAAAAGAGCGTTAGGAAAAGCGGATTTCTTTTTGTGGCTTGGGCAAAACCGTTTAAACAGAGCGCAACTAATAAGCGTTACCGCATTTTGAGGCAGTATTTTAATGAAAAGACGGATTCTTCTACTCTCATTGACAGCGACACTGTTTCTGAGTGCCTGCGCAAGCAAGTTCAAACGCTACAACGGTCCGAAAGTTACGCGCGTGATCGTTTATAAAGGCCAGCGCAAAATGCACTTGATGCATAAGGGCGAAGCGTTGCGCAGTTATGACATCGGTCTTGGGTTCCAACCCTATGGTCATAAGGGTGAAGAAGGCGATGGGCGTACACCAGAAGGCGAATACATCATTGACCGCCGTAACCCGAATTCAGAATTTCATCTGTCTATTGGCATTGATTACCCGAATGAAAAAGACATCGCCAAAGCCAAGGCGGCAGGTGTAAAGCCAGGCGGTGATATCTTTATTCATGGACGTCCGAACAAATATGCAAAAGGCGGTCGCGATTGGACTGCTGGATGTATTGCCGTGACCAACAAGGAAATGGAGCGGATCTATGCCATGGTTGATAATGGCACACCGATCTCGATCTATCCTTAGTCAGTTCGCAGACGCGAGCTGTTGGGAGCCGAACGCAGCTGGTGCGGCTGTCACAAGGGTCCACCAGATTTTGCCGTTGCTTTCCTGAAAGTAGGAAAAGCCCATAAGGGTCGCTGATTTGTCCAGAATGACATCGCGCGTCGGCGCTTCTTCCATCCAAGCTCCTAGCGTTTCCAGCTCTGTCTCGTAAGTTTCAGAGATGTTTTCACCTTTGAGCTGACCGGAAAAACCGACGCGACGGACGCGATCAATCGGGGACGACCCGTCAGAGCCGAAATGCCAAGGGCGGTTCTGGACCGACATATCACGAGAATGCGTTGCGGCAGCTGCATTGAGTTTCGCATCAAGTTGTAGCGGTGCAGCGCCAGTTGCCTGACGAAGCGCGTTCACTGAATCAAGCATGCGGAATTGGATACGTGACGTTTCACCTGCGCCAATGCGGTACGCTTTTGGCAAAGGTTTGCCGTCTGGACCAAGGCTGTTTGTTTGCGGTGCGCCACATGCGGCAAGGGCAAGTGCTGTCGAGAAAAGAAGAAAACCGATGCGCGTCATTATAGTACCCCAACTAAGTTTACGTAGGACTACCCCCCAATGCGTTGCGATTCAAACCCACAATCTTTTGAGAATCGAATAAAAAGGTGCGTTTGAATTGCGAGTGAGGCTTTCGCGCAATAATATGGTAGGTAAATGCGTAAGTCTGAAATGGAGATCGCGATGAATGATGTAGTGAATAAACGGTTGGATCGACGTGGATTTATTGGCGCAGCGGGTGCCGCGATGCTGGCAGGCCCGTCATTCGCACAAGATGCTGCCCGCCCGAGTACTGGTTCAGTCGAAATCGAACGCGACATTAGTCAGGCCGTTCGCCGCAATATTTCAAGTTTTCGCACGTTGGATTGGCAGCCTTACTTTAGGAATCTTAAGAACGGCGCGATTCTTGTTGATATTTCCAGCCGCGCTTTGCATTATTGGTCCGAGGACGGAAATACATATAGATTGTACCCGTCTTCTGTTCCTTTGACGCCGGACCTAACGAAAAAGGGTCGCACAAAAGTCGTGCGTAAGGTTGAGGGGCCAACATGGCGTCCAACACCGTCAATGAAGAAGCGTAATCCTGAATGGCCTGATTTTGTTCCCGCGGGACCAGACAATCCACTTGGGACGCACGCATTGTATCTGAGCTGGACCTATTACCGCATTCACGGAACCCATGACACGCGCAAAATTGGTCGTCGTTCGTCAAATGGGTGCATTGGTCTTTATAATGAACACATTTCTCAACTGTTCGCGATCACGAAAGTGGGCACACAAGTGTTGCTTATTTGACGACATCGCGTCTGTCTTCCGGCGAGCGGTTAAAAGAGGGGTTTGCATTCCCTGATAATAACTGTTTAGAACGGGGTACGAGGTTTAAGTCTTGGGTGCTCACTGTCTATGAACAGGCATTGGGCGAATTCTAGAGGATACTACTATGAAAAAAATCGCACTCGCTGCTGCACTTTCCGTTTCTGCTTCCACAGCCTTCGCTGGCAACATGGAAGCTCCTATGATGGAAGCACCAATCATCGTTGAAGAAGCTGCTGCAGGTTCTTCTTCTTCCGGCATCATCGTTCCTTTGTTGATCCTGGCGGTTGTTGCTGCTGCAGTTGCTTCCTAAGCTCGCGCTTAGAAAACAATTTGGAAGGGCGGTACCTTAGGGTGCCGCTCTTTCTGTTTGTGCAATCGATTTTTTAGTGAGCGTGCTTCGCCCGCGCTTGATGAGCATATTTCAAGAAATATGCAGATTGCCTTCGGCGAGAGTTTATTCAGCAAGATGAAGGTAAGCCCGTTTAGTCGAGCCAACCTTTGAGGTTTTCCTCGATGACTGCAGAAAGCGCCGTAATATGTGCGGGGTCATCGTTGAGGCAGGGAATATATGTAAAGTGTTCTCCGCCGCCTTCTTCAAAGCTTTCTTTGATTTCTTCGTTAATCTCTTCAAGCGTTTCGATGCAATCTGCTGAAAAGGCTGGGGCAATCACAGCGATGTTCTTTTTGCCGTCTTCTTCCGCAAGGCGCGCCACTTCTTTTACTGTGTAGGGCTGCAACCATTCTTCCGGGCCGAACTTGGACTGGAAGGTCGTTGTAATTTGCGTGTCATCCCAGCCAAGGCGTTCTTTTAGCAAGCGCGTCGTTTTCTGACATTGGCAATGGTAGGGATCACCTTCCATCAAGTAGCGTTTTGGAACGCCGTGATACGAGCAGACAAGGATATCAGGCTTGGTTTCCGCCGCTGCGTACGCGCGTTCTACGGATTGAGCCAAGGCTTCGATGTAAAGCGGATGTTCGTAGTAAGGTTCAATTGTGCGCGCTGTTGGTTGCCATTTTTCTTCCATGAGAACACGAAAGAACTGATCGTTTGCTGTTGCAGATGTTGCACCTGCATAATGTGGGTAAAGCGGGACGAACAGGATTTTGGTACAGCCTGCATCAATCATTGCGCGAACTTTGCTTTTCGTTGATGGGTTGCCGTAGCGCATGCAGAAATCGACCATGACATCATCGCCATAGCGCGCCTTCATCGTTTCCGTGATCGCCGCGTTTTGTTGTTTGGTGATTGTCATAAGCGGGCTTTCGTCCGCGTCTTCGTTCCAGATTGAACGGTATGCCGCGCCAGACGTGAACGGGCGTTTCGTCAAAATGATCAGTTGAAGCAACGGTTGCCAAAGCCAGGGTGAGTAATCAATGACGCGACGGTCAGACAGGAATTCGCCCAAATAGCGGCGCATCGACCAGTAGTCGGTGTTATCTGGTGTGCCGAGGTTGGACAGAAGAACGCCGACCTTCGCTTTCGGGAATTTCGGGTGATCTTCCGGTGCATGCGCTGGGCAGCTCGCGGGTGGGGTTGTTTTGGTCATGGGATCACTCCGATTGGTCTTGGTTCTATGCCAGATAAGCGATTTGTGGTCGTGGTCAATCGCGCAGGGGCTTTTCTGTTGTTTTAAGCGCATCTGCGAGACGTGATGTCGCGGAACCGGGGCGCAAAGGCTTGGGTTGATCTGCGGATGGGGCCCATCCTGACAGGAACAGGAATTCAAAGGTTGCGATGGCTTTGCCGTCTTCGCAGAAGTTTTCTAGATAGATGTCTGCGCATCGTTCAAACACGGCGCGACGTGTGGGGTGGCGCAGGCGCGCGTTAAGCGCGTTTGTTTCGCCGAATTTACGCAAATCATGCATCAGGTGGAACGCGCTTTTGTAGCTGGTTCGAACCGTGATGCTGTCTGCTACGGGAAGGGCGAGGCCCGCACGTTGCAGCAATGCGCCTAGATCGCGAATTTCACCCATTGGCGCGATGCGGGGGGACAGGCCGCCGGTGATTTCGCTTTCTGCTTTGGCAAGGCAGATACGCAGTTCGTTCAAAGTTTGACCGCCTAAACAGGCTGCTTGGAACAGGCCGTCTGGTTGAAGCGCGCGCGCGCTTTGGATGATTTGACCGACCGGGTCATTGGCCCAATGAAGCGCCATGAAATGGATTGCAAGATCATGCGCGGCAGGCGTCACATCAAGGGTTTCACTGTCCTCGACCCGTTTGGCATTCGGTATCATATCGGGGGCATGTCCGATGATGATTGGTCTTTTAAACTCTCTGTTAACCAGACTCAGACGATCAAGGAGTTCATCCTGCGCGATATCACGCAGGAAATTATCGCTGGCGCGTTGGCGATTGCGCAGTAGCGCAGAGCGATCAGTCAGGAGGGGCACATTTTGCATATGACACGTCTTATTGCGCAAGCGCCGGGGTTTCAAACCCTGATCCACGCTGTGTTCCCGCCTGAATGTTTGTCGTGCCGTGCGAGTGTGGCCAGCGACGACGGTCTTTGTGGTAAATGCTGGCGCGACACTGCGTTTATCACTGGCGATGTTTGTGATGGTTGCGGTGTGCCTTTACGGGGTGAGGTGCAAAGCGGGGACCGATGCGATGATTGCTTGCGGATCGCGCGGCCTTGGTCGCAGGGGCGTTCTGCCTTGTTATATAAGGATCGTGGGCGTGCGTTGGTTCTGGGGCTTAAGCATGGGGATCGCCATGATATTGTGCGTCCTGCTGGTAAATGGATGGCGCGCTGTGTGCGCGATATTCTGCGTGACGATGCGTTGATCGTTCCGGTCCCACTGCATTGGACGCGGATGGTCAAGCGGCGCTACAATCAATCCGCTTTGATCGCGCAGGCTATGGCGCGTGATCTTTCGCACCCTTTTTGTGCAGACGCTTTGCGGCGGGACCGCGCAACGGCGTCTTTGGACGGGAAAACGCGGGACGCAAGATTTAAAGAAGTATTTGGGGCGGTTTCGGTGCACCCCAAGCGTGCGACGTTGATTGAAGGTCGATCAATCCTGCTGGTGGACGATGTTATGACGTCAGGTGCGACGTTGGCGGCGTGTACAGAGGCGTGTTTGAAATCACGTGCGAGAGATGTTTGTGTCGTGACCCTAGCGCGCGTGGCAAAGGATGACTAACTTGCGGGTAAGCTGAGATAAAGGAAGACGCTCATGAACCCTGTTGAAATCTATACATCGCCGCTTTGTGGGTTTTGCCACGCTGCCAAACGATTGCTGACATCGAAAGACGTGAATTTTTCCGAGGTCGATATCGCTGTTCAGCCCGAGCGCCGCGCAGAGATGATGCAGCGCGCAAACGGGGGACGCACAGTGCCACAGATATTCATCGGTAATGAACACGTGGGCGGGTGCGACGAACTTTATGCACTGGAGCGAGCAGGCAAGCTGGACGCGATGTTGGCGGCCTAGATGCTGACGGCGCTTGTTCAAACCACCTCAAGTGATGAACCGCGCGAAAACCTTGCGCGGATTTCTGCACGCATCAGAGAAGCTGCAAATGATGGCGCGGGATTTGTTCTGACGCCGGAAGTCAGCAATTGCCTGTCGCTTAGTCGACCCCATCAGACCGCTGTGTTGCAGCTTGAAGAGGATGATTTGTCCCTTGCTGGCTATCGTGCGTTGGCGGCGGAGCTGGGCATCTGGCTATTGATCGGGTCATTGGCGTTGAAAACAGGCGATGCTGACGGGCGCTTTGCAAACCGTTCTTTTGTGATTGATCCTAGTGGTGGCGTGACCGCGCGGTATGACAAAATCCATATGTTTGATGTGGATGTGACCAAGGATGAAACCTACCGCGAATCAGATGGGTATCGGCCCGGAACGCGCGCAGTTCTTGCGCCGACGCCATTTGGAACTTTGGGTTTGAGCATTTGCTACGATGTGCGTTTTGCCTATTTGTACCGTGCTTTGGCGCAGGCGGGTGCTGACATACTTACGGTGCCGGCTGCGTTTTCACCTGTTACAGGTGCTGCGCATTGGGAATCTTTGTTGCGTGCGCGAGCGATTGAAACGGGTTGTTACGTTCTGGCACCCGCACAAACAGGTACACATAGCGCGTCACAAGGCAAGCAGCGCACAACACATGGGCATTCGCTTGCTATTTCACCATGGGGCGAAGTTTTAGCAGATGGCGGAACCGCAGAGGGAACGGTCTTGGTTGAAATCGACCGCGCAGAAGTGGCACAAGCGCGTAGGAAGATCGCGGCGCTAAGTCATGATCGTGAATTTGAAGGTCCCTGATGCCCGAAGAAGCAAATGCATTGGCGATCATGCTGTTCAGTGAAATTCTGACGACAGATCAGCTATTGCGTAGCAAATTAGGTCGCGTGTTGCCCAAGGGCATGGAGATTTCGCATTTCTCTGTATTGAACCATTTGGCCAGCAAGTCGAGCGAACGCACACCTGCGCAGCTTGCTAAAAGTTTCCATCTGACGCGAGGGGCAATGACCAATACGCTTAGGAAGTTAGAAGTTGCCGGTTATATCCATATCCGACCGGATTGGGATGATGCGCGGCGCAAGCTTGTGTCGATCAGCCCGTCCGGGCGCGCCGCACGCGATAATGCTTTGGCGGGAATGGGGCCTGTGATCGAGAGTATTGTCGATGATATGGGCAGCGAAAACTTGCGATCTGCGCTGCCCTTGATCCGTGATTTGCGATTAAAGCTAGAGCAGGGTTAGCTTGGTTTGATGCTGGCTGTGACGTAGTTCACGCTAAGATCGCGATCAGACAGGCTCCAGCTCCATAAGATCGGATTGAAGACAAAGCCCTTGCGATCCACAGGTTCGACGCCGGATTGAGTCAGAAGATCACACAGTTCGTCCGGCGTAATGAACTTGCTCCACTCATGCGTCCCTTTGGGTAGCCAGCGCATGATCACTTCCGCACCAATAATCGCCATCGCGTAACTTTTGGGATTACGATTGATCGTCGAGCAAAGGTGCAAGCCACCCGGCTTGAGGAGTTGCTGGCAGGCTGTCAGATAGGCCAGTGGGTCGGCGACGTGTTCGACCACTTCCATATTGATCACCACATCAAATTGCTCACCTGCTTCAGCTAAGGCTTCGGCTGTTGTGCAACGATAGTCAATTTTCAGACCGGACTGTTCAGCGTGAATCTGCGCGACCGGGATATTACGTTCGGCTGCATCTGCGCCTACGACAGTCGCACCTAGGCGCGCCATAGGTTCGGACAAAAGACCACCACCACAACCAATATCGAGGATGCGCAAGCCTTTGAACGGCTCTGGCGTGCTGAGATTGCGATCAAATTCACCGGCGATCTGGCTCGTGATATAATCCAGACGGCACGGATTGAGCATGTGCAGCGGTTTGAATTTGCCTTTCGGATCCCACCATTCGGCGGCCATAGCTTCGAATTTTGCGACTTCACCGGGGTCAACTGTGTTTGGGGCGGCTTGCATTCCTGTCTCCATGTGCTCATCTGGGCCGAACGGGCCTTCAAAGGGTTATATAGGATGGATCTCGATAAAATCTCAGGCCAAAAGAGCGCGGTGCAATATCTGTACCCGCCAATTGATCCATTTGATCAGCGAATGATGGACATGCCGGGTGGTCATAACATCTATGTCGAACAATGCGGCAACCCAGATGGCATACCAGTGGTTGTACTTCATGGCGGCCCTGGCGGTGGGTGTAGCCCTGCGATGCGGCGTTATTTCGATCCTGCGGTGTACCGTGTTGTTTTGTTTGATCAGCGCGGCTGTGGACGTTCGCGACCGCATTCTTCAGTCGAAAATAATACCACATGGGATTTGGTGGCGGATATCGAACGAATCCGTGACGCGCTGGGCATCGAACAGTTTATCGTCTTTGGGGGGAGCTGGGGCGCGACCCTTGCGCTGATCTATGCGGAGACCCATCCAGATTGTGTGAGCCATTTGGTCTTGCGCGGTGTCTTCTTGATGACCCAACGCGAACTGGATTGGTTCTACGGGGGTGGGGCTGGTCAATTCTGGCCTGACACGTGGGCGAATTTTGTGAATTTGGTGCCTGAGGACGAGCGCGATGATTTTATTAGCGCGTATCACAGACGCTTGTTTAGTGGGGATATTCCGCTGGAAACGCGGTTTGCGAAAGCATGGTCAAGCTGGGAAAACGCGCTGGCATCGGTTTACTCCAACGGACGCAGCGGTGATGCCCCCGGGGAATATGCGCGCGCTTTTGCGCGGCTTGAGAACCATTATTTCGTACATGCGGGTTTCTTGGAATCAGATGGTCAAATCTTGGATAATGTTGATCGCATCAGCCATATTCCGGGCGTTATCGTACAGGGGCGCTACGATATGATCTGCCCGCCAAAATCTGCTTACGATCTTGCACAAGCCTGGCCAAATGCGGAACTGCGGATGGTGCGCAATGCGGGACACGCCCTGAGCGAGCCGGGGATCAGCGCGGAATTGGTACGCGCGATGGATCAAATTGCAGAGAGTTACGCATAAAAAAGGCCGCCTGTGAGAAGGCGACCTTATAAGAGAACTCGTTACAACCTTGGAAGGATATGCACGTAAAAAGTGTGTTCCCTTATATACATATAAACCTGAGAGAGAGCGTTGCACAACAGATGATTCGCAAATGCAGGTGTTGGGCGTCATTGTTATTGTGACATGTGGCCTTGCGGACTCAGTCTGTTTTGTCTATATGCCTCTCAACAGCGGCGCGGCTGGGTCCACACCAAACGCTCCACCGGATACTTTGTAACGGGCCGCGCGCCCGTTTTTTTGTGCCTAGATGTTAGGCTGGATGAGATATGAACAACGACCTGATTGCCAAAGCTGCTATCGACCAACGCCTTGCTGGCCTTATCACGCCTGTGATCGAGGACTTGGGGTTCGAATTGGTGCGTGTGCGCTTGATGTCTGGCAAAACAACAACGCTGCAAATTATGGCGGAGCGTCCTGAGGGTGGTATCGAAGTGGATCAATGCGCCACAATCAGCACGGCGGTCAGCGCGACTTTGGACGTCGAAGATCCCATTGTGGACGAATATACACTGGAAGTGTCCAGCCCCGGAATTGACCGCCCTTTGACGCGCTTGAAAGACTTCGCAACATTCGAAGGCTATGAGGCCAAGATCGAAACAACCGAGCTGATTGATGGTCGCCGCCGCTTCAAAGGCGAGCTGGCTGGCGTCGAGGGAAACGATGTTTTGATCAACGTCGAAGAAGGGACCATCGGTCTGAACTTCGATTGGCTGAGCGACGCCAAGTTGGTTCTTACGGATGAGCTGATCAATGAAATGCTACGTCAGCGTAAGAATGCTGGCGCGATTAACGAAGATGATTTTGACGAAATTCAGACGGACGATGCGCCGTTGTCGGAGGAGAAATAACCATGGCTATCACCTCAGCAAACCAGCTTGAGCTGCTGCAAACCGCAGAAGCGGTCGCGCGCGAAAAGATGATTGACCCCGGTCTCGTGATCGAGGCCATGGAAGAAAGTCTCGCCCGCGCCGCGAAGTCGCGTTACGGCGCTGAGATGGATATCCGCGTTGCAATCGACCGCAAGACAGGTCGCGCGACATTCACACGTGTGCGCACGGTTGTTGAGGATGAAGAGCTTGAGAATTATCAGGCGGAATTCACCGTCGAGCAAGCCAAGCAATACATGGAAAACCCTGAAGTGGGCGCAACTTTCGTTGAGGAAGTACCACCCGTTGAAATGGGTCGCATCGCGGCGCAATCTGCCAAGCAGGTTATCCTTCAGAAGGTGCGCGAAGCAGAGCGTGATCGCCAGTTTGAAGAATTCAAGGACCGCGCAGGCACTATCATCAATGGTGTTGTGAAGCGTGAAGAGTATGGCAACGTGATCGTTGACGTAGGTCGCGGCGAAGGCATTTTGCGCCGTAATGAAAAGATCGGCCGCGAAAGCTATCGCCCGAACGATCGCATCCGTTGCTTTATCAAAGACGTGCGCCGTGAAGCGCGCGGCCCACAGATTTTTCTATCACGGACTGCGCCTGAATTCATGGCAGAGCTGTTCAAGATGGAAGTTCCAGAGATTTACGATGGTATCATCGAGATTAAAGCAGTGGCCCGTGACCCCGGTTCGCGCGCGAAGATTGCTGTGATTTCGCATGATGGTTCGATTGATCCCGTCGGCGCTTGCGTTGGTATGCGCGGTAGCCGTGTTCAGGCCGTTGTGAACGAGCTTCAGGGTGAAAAGATCGACATCATCCCTTGGAACGAAGACCAGCCGACATTCCTTGTGAACGCATTGCAGCCAGCCGAAGTGTCCAAAGTTGTTTTGGACGAAGAAGCCGGCAAAATCGAAGTTGTTGTTCCAGATGAGCAGTTGTCCTTGGCAATTGGTCGCCGTGGTCAGAACGTGCGTTTGGCGTCCCAGCTGACCAACCTCGACATCGACATCATGACCGAGGAAGAAGAAAGCAAGCGTCGTCAGGCCGAGTTCGAGCTGCGCACCAAGCTGTTCATGGAAGCGTTAGATGTTGACGAATTCTTCGCTCAGCTTTTGGTTGCTGAAGGCTTTACCAATCTTGAAGAAGTGGCTTACGTCGAAATCGACGAGCTGTTGGTCATCGACGGTGTTGACGAAGAAACAGCAGGCGAGTTGCAGACGCGCGCCCGTGAGTTCCTTGAAGCGAAAGCCGCAGCAGCGCTTGCGAAAGCGCGTGAGTTGGGTGCGGAAGATAGCTTGATCACATTCGAAGGCATCACGCCACAAATGGCAGAAGTGCTGGCGGAAGATGGTGTGAAAACACTAGAAGACTTCGCAACTTGTGCGGATTGGGAACTGGCCGGTGGCTGGACGACTGTGGATGGTGAGCGCGTCAAAGACGAAGGCTTGCTAGAGCAATTCGGTATGGAGCTTGAGGAAGCCCAGTCCATGATTATGACAGCCCGCGTTTTGCTGGGTTGGGTCGATCCGACAGAATTGGAAGTTTCTGAAGACGACGACGTTGAAATAACTGAGGAAGCTGAGGTCTGATCTCAGGCCTCAGAGGTTTCACAGTGACGCGCGGCGGCACAGAAAAAGATCGGTCCAACGGACCAGAGCGCAAGTGCATTGCGACACAGGACAGTCTTCCTATGTCAAAAATGATCCGCTTTGTTGTTGGGCCCGATGCGCAGATTGTTCCTGATATCTTGGGAAAACTGCCTGGACGTGGTATATGGGTCTCTGCGGATAAAGCCGCGCTTGAAAAGGCGGCAAGTAAGAACCTATTCGCAAGAAGCGCCAAGATGCCGGTAAAAGTGCCGGATGATTTGGTGGCTGAAGTTGAACGGCAAGTGACGCGACGCTTGGTTGAATTGATCAGCCTCGCACGCAAAGGCGGTGGTGCTGTTGCAGGCTACGAGAAAGTCAAAAGCTGGCTGATGAATGAAGAAGCAGAAGTGCTTATTCAGGCCAGTGACGGATCAGCGCGCGGCAAGTCGAAATTAAGTACGCCACACTACGGAAGTTTCATCGGTTGGTTAACCGCAGATGAGCTGGGTTTGGCATTTGGGCGACAGACTGTGATACATGGCGCGCTAAGCGCTGGCGGACTCACTTCGCGTGTAGTAGAGGAAGCCCAAAGATTAAAAGCGATACGAGAAGTAGCGACGGCAGGGGCCGTCCGAAAGGAAAAGACAGCTAAATGAGCGATAACGACGGCAAAAAAACATTAGGACTTCGCGGAGCGGCTCCGCGTCCAGGAAATGTAAAGCAAAGCTTCAGCCATGGTCGCACGAAGAACGTTGTGGTTGAAACCAAACGTAAGCGCATTGTTGTGCCTAAACCCGGTGCGCCAAAGCCTGCGGGCGGTGCATCTGTGGCAGGTAGCAACCCAGCGAAACGCCCAGCGGGTATCACCGATGTCGAGATGGAGCGCCGTCTAAAAGCGGTCCAAGCTGCGAAAGCGCGTGAAGTCGAAGATGCGGCTCGCCGCGAAGCGGAAGAAAAGGCGCGTGCAGAAGATCGCAATCGCCGCCGTGCAGAGATTGAAGCGAAAGAAGCTGAAGAGCAGGAGCGCGCAGAGCGTGCAAAAGCCAAGGCCGAGGCAGAAGAAGCAGCTAAGAAAGCTGTGGAAGACGCAGCGCGTGTTGCTGCGGCTCCTGTTGCGGATAAGCCAGTACCTGCATCGCGTCCGGCACCGAACAAGCAAGCGCCCGCCGCCGCTCCACGCAAAGCGGATCGCGAACGCGATCAGCGCACCCAGCGTGGCAAAGGTGGTGACAGTGATGGTCGCCGGTCCGGCAAGCTGACATTGAACCAAGCGCTGACTGGTGGTGACGGTCGTCACAAGTCCATGGCGGCAATGAAGCGCAAGCAAGAGCGCGCGCGTCAAAAAGCGATGGGTGGAACAGTTGAGCGCGAAAAGATCATTCGCGACGTTCAGTTGCCTCCAGCGATTGTTGTGTCTGAACTGGCCGCGCGTATGGCTGAAAAGACAGGCGCTGTTGTTAAAGCGCTGATGAACAATGGCATGATGGTTACGCAGAATGAAACGATTGATGCGGATACAGCCGAGTTGATCATCGAAGAATTCGGCCACAAAGTTGTGCGTGTCTCAGACGCGGACGTCGAAGATGTGATTGCTGAAATTGTGGACGACGAAAAAGATCTCGTCAGCCGTCCTCCGATCATCACGATCATGGGTCACGTTGACCATGGTAAGACGTCTTTGCTGGATGCAATCCGCAACGCGAAGGTTGTTGCTGGCGAAGCTGGTGGCATTACGCAGCACATTGGTGCGTATCAGGTGACAACGGATACGGGCGCTGTTCTTAGCTTCCTTGATACTCCGGGTCACGCGGCGTTTACGTCGATGCGGTCTCGTGGTGCACAAGTCACGGACATCGTTGTTCTGGTTGTCGCGGCGGATGACGCTGTGATGCCGCAAACGATCGAGGCGATTAACCATGCGAAAGCTGCGGGTGTGCCGATGATTGTTGCTATCAACAAAGTCGACAAACCAGGTGCAAACCCTGACAAAGTGCGCACAGATCTACTTCAGCATGAAGTGATCGTCGAACAAATGTCAGGTGAAGTGCAAGACGTTGAAGTCTCTGCGATCACAGGTCAAGGTCTGGATCAACTGCTTGAGGCTATCGCGCTTCAGTCAGAAATTCTGGAACTGAAAGCTAACCCAGATCGCGCCGCTGTCGGTGCAGTGATTGAAGCGCAGCTTGACGTGGGCCGTGGTCCTGTCGCGACTGTTCTGGTTCAGACGGGTACATTGCGCGTCGGCGATATCTTCGTTGTGGGTGAGCAATATGGTAAAGTGCGTGCCTTGATCAACGATCACGGTGAGCGCGTGAAAGAAGCGGGTCCTTCGGTTCCTGTTGAGGTTCTTGGCCTGAACGGTACACCTGAAGCAGGCGACGTTTTGAACGTGGTTGAAACCGATGCACAGGCGCGCGAAATTGCCGAGTATCGTGAGAAAGCCGCGAAAGACAAACGTGCGGCGGCCGGCGCCGCGACAACGCTGGAACAGTTGATGGCGAACGCCAAAGCTGATGAAACCGTGTCAGAGATGCCAATCCTCGTTAAAGCGGACGTTCAAGGTTCTGCCGAGGCGATTGTTCAGGCAATGGCGAAAATCGGTAACGATGAAGTCCGCGTTCGTGTTCTTCACTCTGGTGTTGGTGCAATTACAGAAAGCGACATCGGCCTTGCCGAAGCATCTGGCGCACCAATCATGGGCTTTAACGTACGTGCGAACGCATCTGCGCGTAACACAGCCAACCAGAAGGGCGTGGAGATCCGGTATTACTCGATCATCTATGACCTTGTGGATGATGTGAAAGCTGCTGCGTCTGGCCTGCTATCTGCTGAAATTCGCGAGAACTTCATCGGTTATGCGAGCATCAAAGAGGTGTTCAAGGTTACTGGCATCGGTAAAGTCGCTGGCTGTCTTGTTACTGAAGGTGCCGCACGTCGTTCTGCAGGTGTACGTTTGCTGCGTGACAACGTGGTAATCCACGAAGGCACGCTGAAGACGCTCAAGCGTTTCAAAGACGAGGTTGCAGAAGTGCAGTCAGGTCAGGAATGTGGCATGGCGTTTGAAAACTACGAAGACATTCGCCCTGATGACGTCATCGAAATCTTCGAGCGTGAGTCAGTCGAGCGTAATCTCGAATAAAGCACCATCTGATATGGAAAATAAAAAGGGGCTCAAGCATTTGCTTGGGCCCCTTTTTGATTTTCGTGAAGAATAATTGCGACTGAGTAAGGAAACTTACGCAACGGCTGAAATAGGCCGACCTGCGAAATCACGATCGCCAACTGATACAACAATCCGTCCATCGCTAAGTGCGCGAACGAAAGTACCCTGAACCTGAACACAGGTTCCCATGATGATTGTACGAAGCATGGTATTCTCCCCCAAGATTTCGAACATTGTGTTCGAAACATGCGTTGTCGTAAAAATAATCTGGCAGAAAATAGTTAACGATCCCACAACAATTTTCGCAAAATCGATCTATTAGGTGACTTTTTTGGTCTTAAAGCCAATCGCGAAGGATCGGGATAAGCGGAATATCAGCCGCGGGCATCGGATATTTGTTCAAATCCCTCGCATGGACCCATTTCAACGCCTGGTTTTCGCGCGACTGGGGGATCCCATCCCATTTGCGGCAGGCAAACAACGGCATGAGCAAATGAAAATCATCATAGCTGTGGCTGGCAAAAGTTAACGGTGCGAGGCAGCTAGCCCATGTGTCGATGCCCAGCTCTTCTTGCAATTCACGGATCAATGCGGCTTCGGGTGTTTCGCCGGCTTCGACTTTGCCGCCCGGGAATTCCCAAAGACCTGCCATTGATTTACCTTCGGGGCGTTGACCCAAAAGGACACGTCCATCGACGTCGATCAATGCGACTGCGCTGACAAGTACCGTCTTCATGACCGATAGTCCGCGTTGATCGTGATGTAGCCATGTGTCAAATCGCAGGTCCAAACGGTGCTTTTACCAGACCCTAGGCCCAGATCGACATTGATGACCAATTCGGAGTTTTTCATATAGGCGGCACCGTCGTCTTCGCGATACTCGGGGTTGACCCAGCCTTTGTCTGCGACCAGCACGTCGCCAAAGCGAATGGATAAAAGATCACGATCCGCGGTAGCGCCTGATTTACCGATGGCCATGACGATGCGGCCCCAGTTGGGATCTTCGCCAGCGATAGCAGTTTTCACCAAGGGCGAGTTGGCGATTGCCAAACCATGTGTGCGCGCATCCTTGTCGTTTGCGGCACCGGTTACTTGGATTTCGACAAGCTTTGTCGCGCCTTCGCCGTCTCGCACAACTTGCAATGCGAGGTCCTTCATCACGCTATGAAGCGCTGTTTGGAAATCGGCATTCCCTGTGACGTCCACTTCGCTTGCGCCGGTCGCGGCAATCAGTAGGGAATCCGATGTGGATGTATCGCTGTCTACTGTGATCGAATTGAAGGTGACTTCATTCAACGTGGATACCATCGCCTGCAAATCTGCACGCGCAATTTTGGCGTCGGTGAAGATATAGACCAGCATTGTCGCCATATCGGGCGCGATCATGCCCGAGCCTTTGGCGATGCCCGAGATAGACACTGTCTTACCGCCAACTTGGATCTGTGCGCTTGACCCTTTGGCGAAGGTGTCTGTCGTGCGAATGGCTTCGGCCGCATCTTTGATTGCGGTTTCGTCCAGCGCGCTTCTCAGAGCGTCGATCTTTTCTGTAATCCTTGCGTGGGGCAAGGGTTCACCGATCACGCCGGTCGATGATGAAAAGACCCGCGTTTCAGGCAGGTCGAGTGATTGCGCAACAGCGCTGGTCACGGCGTAGGTGGCGTCGATCCCGTTTTTGCCGGTGAAGGCATTGGCATTGCCCGAGTTTACAATAATCGCGGCCCCGTCATCGCTGTCATGTCCAATCTTGGCCTGACAATCCAGCACGGGTGCAGCGCGTGTAGATGACCTTGTAAACACACCCGCAACGGCGCTGCCTGGTGCTATTTTGGCAAGCATCACATCTGCGCGCCCTGCATATCGGACGCCTGCTGCGATGGCCGCGAAAGAGACGCCACTTATGCGCGGCAAGTTGGGAAAATGCTCGGGTGCAAGCGGGGAACGGGGCGGCGTGCCTGCCATGATTTAGTTCTCCAGAAGTGAAAGGTTGCTAAGACCCGATGTGTCGATCTCTGTCATAGGCGTCTTAGAAATCGTTGCACTGTCGGTCAATTTGGAAATGTAGGCATCCACTGTTTCCATGCGCACTTGTTGTTCCAGCTCTTGGCGCACGTCTTCGATCTTTGGGGCGTCCTTGGATCGCGTGTCGTTCAGTTTGATCACGTGCCAGCCGAATTGGGTTTTGATCGGGACTGAAATTGCGCCGACTTCCATTTCAGCAACGGCTGTTTCAAACTCTGGCACCATCTGCCCTTTGCCGAACCAACCCAATGCGCCGCCACGGACGTTAGATGGGCCTGTGGATTTTTCTTTGGCCAGCTCTGCGAAATCTGCGCCACCTTCTAGTTCAGTCACCAAAGCTTTGGCTTCGTCTTCGGTTTCCACCAGAATGTGCGAGGCGTCGAACTCTTTTTCGGGGGCGGCACCTGCATATGTCTTGTCATAGGCTGCGGCGACAGCATCTTCTGTCACGGCATCCGCAAGCACGCTGTCCATATGTTCCGCCGCCATCAGGGCACGGCGCTCATTTTCCAGCGCAAGTCGCACACGATCAGGGGCATCGTCGCCCAATTGATCGGCCAAGATTGTTTGTTGAATGATCTGGTCCAGAATGCCTGTGAACAGGACATCATCGGGCAAACTGCGATATTGCTCTGGCAAAGTAGAGCGAACCACAATCATGTGACCGAGCGTGATTTCAGTGCCATTTACCGTCGCTATTACCTGCTTTGCGCCAGATTCAGCGGATGCAGGCAGGGCAAGCATCACGATAGCGGCCACAGAGGCCAATAATTGGGTGCGTTTTAACATCGTTTATTCCTTGTTTCTCGCGCGATTCGTCCGCGCCGTTGACACTGGCATACCCGACCACTACATCGCCTTAAGGCCATGGTTCTGGCCGTCTTCACTCTCGTATCTATGGGTTGCGTGCAAGGCGAGCAAGCGGAGCCTGAGCACAAAGACGTCAAAGATGGATGAGCGCAGATGCTAGGACTCGGAAAAATCACCAAAAAGATCTTCGGAACGCCGAATGATCGCAAAGTGAAGGCCACACGCCCGATCGTTGAAAAGATCAATGCGCTGGAGCCTGAGTTCGAAAAACTCTCTGATGAAGGTCTGCTTCAAAAGACCGAAGAGTTGAAAAAGCGCGCGATTGGTGGCGAAAGCCTTGATGATCTGCTGCCAGAAGCGTTCGCTAACTGTCGTGAAGGCGCGCGTCGTGCGCTGGGATTGCGCGCATTTGATACCCAACTGATGGGCGGTATCTTTTTGCATCAGGGTAATATTTCAGAGATGAAAACAGGCGAGGGCAAAACCCTTGTAGCGACCTTGCCTGCGTATCTTAACGCGCTGACTGGCAAAGGCGTTCACGTTGTGACGGTGAACGATTATCTTGCGAAACGTGATGCGGAATGGATGAGCAAAGTGTTCGGCATGTTGGGCCTGACGACGGGTGTGATTTATCCCAACCAGCCTGATGACGAAAAGAAAGCTGCTTACGCCTGTGACGTGACCTATGCCACGAACAACGAACTTGGCTTTGACTATCTACGTGACAACATGAAGTCTGAGCTGTCCCAGATGTTCCAGCGCAATCATAACTTTGCGATTGTGGATGAGGTGGATTCAATCCTGATTGATGAAGCGCGGACTCCGCTTATTATTTCCGGCCCGGCGGCAGATCGTTCAGAGCTATATCTTGCCATGGATCAGATCATCCCCGAGTTGACCGAAGAGCACTACGAATTGGACGAGAAAACGCGCAACGTCTCTTACACAGAAGAAGGCAACGAGTTCCTTGAGAACCTGCTTTTGGAGCGTGGTTTGCTTGAAGAAGGTGCGACACTGTACGATCCTGAAAGCACAACGCTGGTGCATCATGTGAACCAAGGTTTGCGCGCGCACAAGTTGTTTGAGAAAGACAAAGAATACATCGTGCGCGACGGCGAAGTCGTTTTGATTGATGAATTCACTGGCCGTATGATGTCTGGTCGCCGTCTGTCTGACGGTCTGCACCAAGCGATTGAAGCGAAAGAAGGCTGCCCCATCCAGCCTGAGAACGTGACGCTCGCTTCTGTGACTTTCCAGAACTATTTCCGTCTGTATGGCAAACTGTCCGGCATGACCGGTACAGCCATGACTGAGGCGGAAGAATTCGCAGAGATTTATGGTCTGGGCGTGGTCGAGGTTCCAACGAACCGTCCTATCGCGCGTGTGGACGAGCATGATCAAGTGTTCCGCACTGCGAAAGAAAAATACGACGAGATCGTTAACATCGTTAAAGAGGCCCATGAAAAGGGTCAGCCTTGCCTTGTTGGTACGACCTCTATCGAGAAGTCTGAAAACCTTTCGAACATGCTGAAAGATGCAGGTCTGCCACATAACGTCTTGAACGCACGTCAGCACGAGCAAGAAGCGCAGATTGTGGGCGACGCTGGTAAGTTGGGCGCAATCACGATCGCGACGAACATGGCGGGTCGGGGTACAGACATCCAGCTTGGCGGCAATGTTGAGCTAAAAGTGCTTGAAGCCTTGGCAGCAGAGCCGGACGCCGATCCAGAAGCGGTGCGCGCGCGCATCGAAGAAGAACATCAGGTCTGGCGTCAAAAGGTTCTGGACGCCGGTGGTCTTTATATCATTGCGACTGAACGCCACGAAAGCCGTCGTATCGACAACCAGTTGCGCGGTCGTGCAGGCCGTCAGGGTGATCCGGGTCGCTCGGCGTTCTTCTTGTCACTTGACGATGATCTGATGCGCATCTTCGGATCCGAACGTTTGGACAAGGTTCTCAACACGCTCGGTATGAAAGAGGGCGAAGCGATTGTGCACCCTTGGGTCAATAAATCCCTTGAACGCGCGCAGGCAAAGGTTGAAGGTCGTAACTTTGACATTCGTAAGCAGCTTTTGAAGTTTGACGATGTGATGAACGACCAGCGTAAAGTGATCTTTGCGCAGCGCCGTGAAATCATGGAATCTGCAGACGTTTCCGAGATCACGCAAGATATGCGGTATCAGGTGATTGACGATCTGATTGATCAATACATGCCACCCAAAACCTACGCCGATCAGTGGGACATGGAAGGTCTTCACAAGGCCGTTGCTGAAGCAATTAATATTGATGTGCCTGTGAAAGATTGGGGCCATGAAGAAGGCGCTGATGATGATGTGATCCGTGAACGGCTTGAGAAGGCCGCGGATGAATCCATGGCGCAAAAAGCGGCCGCCTTTGGCCCAGACAACATGCGTCAGATCGAAAAGCAGATGTTGCTGCAGACGATTGACGGCAAATGGCGCGAGCATCTTGTGACGCTTGAGCATTTGCGCTCTGTGGTGGGCTTTCGTGGTTATGCCCAGCGTGATCCGCTGAACGAGTATAAGAACGAAAGTTTCCAACTGTTTGAAAGCATGCTTGATAGCCTACGCACCGAGGTGACGCAGAAACTTGGCCAAGTGCGTCCAATGACAGAAGAAGAGCAAGCGGCAATGGTTGCGGACATTCAGGCGCAGCAAGCGGCGATGGAAGCAGCGGCGCGTGAAGCGTCGTCAGAAGCCTCTCAATCGCCCGAGCCAGAGGTCGAAGGCTTTGATGAAACTGACAGCTCGACTTGGGGCAATCCGGGTCGCAATGATCCTTGTCCTTGTGGATCGGGCAAGAAATTCAAGCACTGTCATGGGCGCTTGACTTAAGCGCAAACAAGGCAAAATTGGGATGGTGGTCTGAAAGAGTCCTTGCTGCCGTCCTATTCTCGCCCCGTTTGAGCGCGATCACTCCTCCGAACAGACAACCCCTCGGAGGGCAGAATCGTGGATATCAAACGGATCGTTATGGCTGGCGGAGTGCTGGCAACGGCAGGGGCCATTGGCTTTGTAATGCAAAACGGCGAGACAGCCCAGGCACGATATGCCGCCGCGCCTGCCGACATTTCAGGCACTACAAGCGAACCTTTGCAAGTTACGGGGATCGAACTAACCTCGGCTGTTGCAGACACATCAAACACAGCGGAAATGGCGGCGCAAACTCCTGTGACGTCTGATGCGGCGACGATGGATGCGATCGTTGTACCAGAAGAAAAAATGGAAGCGCCTGTCGTTCGGACGGCAGCCTTGGGCGACGTTGCTTTGTCAACCTTGGACGAGCCAGCGCAACCAGCGCCACTATCGCTTTGCAACATTGAAATGACTGCCCAATCTGGTGCAGCTGCGATGGTCGATGTGTCGCTAAGTGCGAATTGTTACCCCAACGAGCGTGTGACATTCCATCACAACGGAATGATGTTCACCCATGCAACCGATGCGGAAGGAAATCTTGATCTCAGCATTCCTGCATTGTCCGAAAATGCTGTTTTCATCGTTGCGTTTGCGAATGGTGAAGGTGCGCTAGCGGATGCGAAAGTTCCATCTTTAGAATTCTATGACCGCATGGTTGTTCAGTCGAAAGCAAAAAGCCAATTGCATATCAACGCCTTCGAATTTGGCGCTGAATTCAATGAAGATGGCCATGTAAGTGCTGAATCTGATCATACCGTCGATGACGCAGTCAGCGGTCTTGGCGGATTTGTCACAGCTTTGGGCGATTATGAACAAGGCGAAGCACTGGTTGCAGAAGTGTATACGTTCCCGACTAGTACCTCCAAGATGACCGGCGATGTGCATGTTTCTGTTGATGCAAACGTAACGATGGCCAATTGTGGATTGCGTGTTGATGCGCAAACGCTAGAGGTCCGCGGCGGTGGAACAATGAAAGTTCAAGACCTGTCACTTCCCATTCCATCTTGTGATGCAGTTGGCGATTTTCTGGTGTTGCAAAACCTGATACAAGACCTGAAAGTTGCGCTTAACTAAGCGCGCAACATTAGGGGCTGTTGATTGATGATGATACAACGTGCGGCGTCCCTCGCCGCATTTTTTGTTTGCTTGATGATGGCTCCGCTTGCGGCGCAAGACGTGACTTTGACGTCGCCCGATGGCTCGGTTGAGGTCAGCGGAACTCTTTTGGGGTTTGACGGCGATTTTTACCGTGTCGAAACGATCTATGGCGAGCTAACAGTTGATGGGACAGGTGTGAATTGTGCCGGTCCTGCATGCCCTGATTTGCAAAATTACGTGGCCGAGTTGTCGGTATCCGGTTCGGCGACGATTGGCGAAGTCCTGATGCCTGCGTTGATCGAAGGTTTCGCTTTGCGCAGTGGGTATGTCGCAACGCGCGAACGCGAAGATCAGACCCATTTCATCTACACCTTGCGCAACAAAGAAGACGATGCGCTTTTAGGGCGCTTCACTTTCCGCGTTACAAACACCGATGAAGGTTTTGCTGACCTGTTGGCGAATGAAGCCGATATTGTGATGTCGCTTCGTGAAATTCGCCTGACCGAAAACCGCCGTGCGAGTGAGGCCGGATTGGGCGACCTGCGCGGTCCGAATAGAAGCCGTGTTTTGGCGCTTGATGCGATGGTGCCGATCACCGCGCCGGGCAATCCGGTTGATGCGATTTCACCTGCTGTGCTTGCGCGCGTGTTTGCGGGCCGTGTGACGAATTGGAAAGACCTGGGCGGACCTGACGCGCCTATTTCCGTGCATCTGCGGGATCCGAAATCAGGGCTGTCACAAGCGGTTCAAGATCGCTTGATGGCCCCTGCCGCGCTGGTGTTGGATAGCAATATTATACGTCATACAACGAATAAGACTTTGACCAAAGCAGTGACAGAAGATCCGTTTGCAATTGGAATTTCCAGTTATTCCGAGACGGGCAACGCGGATGTTTTGGTGCTCACTGGAACTTGCGGGTTTTCGCTACGCGCTGGTCGTGTGACGATCAAGACCGAAGACTACCCACTAACAGCACCTATGTTTCTTTATATTCCCGCGCGTCGCTTGCCCAAACTGGCGCGTGAGTTTTTGACGTTTACACGGTCCCCGTCTGCGCAAATCGTAATTCGTCGCGCAGGATTCGTGGATCAAGCGCCTGAAGAATTGTCGATTAACAAGCAAGGTGATCGTTTTGCCAATGCGATTTCCTTGATCGGTACAGAAATTGATCTGGGCGATGTAAAGCGACTGGTGAAGGTGCTATCACCCATGAAACGTCTAAGTACGTCATTCCGTTTTCGCGCAGGGTCCAGCGCATTGGATGCACAGTCGCTGTCTAACGTACAGCAACTTGCACGTGCCATAGAGACGGGTGTGTACGATGAACGCGCGGTGAAATTTGTTGGCTTTAGCGATGGGCAGGGCCCAGCAGATGGCAACAAGCAGATCGCGCTGAGACGCGCAAATACAGTTCTGGCTGCGGTCAAGCAAGCGGCCGAAACCGTTGATTTGAACGATCTTGATATTTCGGTAGATGCCTTTGGCGAGACATTGCCGATGGCGTGCGACGACAGTGCGTGGGGTCGCCAAGTCAATCGTCGGGTTGAGGTGTGGATCCGTTAAAGAAGACCTTCGCTGACAAAGCTGGTTTCACCAGCCGCGCCGATTATCAGATGATCGTGCAATGTGATAGACAAGCTTTCTGCAGCTTGCTTGATCATTTTCGTCATCTCGATATCACTGGCTGACGGAGTTGGATCACCGGATGGGTGATTGTGAATAAGAATGATCGCGCAAGAGTTCAGTTCGAGCGCACGTTTCAACACCTCACGCGGATAGACCGGCACGTGATCTACAGTTCCAACGCCCAGCACTTCGTCCGCAATCAGCATGTTGCGACGATCCAGAAACAGCACATGGAATTCTTCCGTTTCTCTATGAGCCAATACCGTACGGCAATACGTCAGCACGGCATCCCAACTAGAGATCAGTGGGCGGTGGGCGATGCGCGCCTTAGCAAGGCGCTTTGAGGCACCGTAGACCAGTTTCAGGTCCTGCGCTGCAGGTACTCCAATCAGCGTTTCCAGACGGGTTGTGTCAGCGGCAAGGGCGCTGGCGATATCCCCGAATTCAGTCAGGATGTTTTGCGCGATAGGGCGCGTGTCTTTGCGCGGGGATGAGTGCAACAAAAGTAGTTCCAGCATGTCCCCATCGCTTAGATGTTCTGCACCATGCGTTTGAAACCGTTCGCGTAGATCAAGGTGACGATCCCGCAGCTTGCTATCATAAAGCCCAAGGCGTTGACGGCCTGTTTTGTCAGTAAGACGCGGATCAAACGCGGGGGCGGCAATATCGGTGAACTGTGTGTTTTGAATGCTCATACCGACCTTGATCAGGCGATTCGATAAATTTTTAATTAAGGACATGAAAAAGCCCGACGCAGCAGGGCTGGTCGGACTAAAAGGTTCAGTGAAAAGTCACGTGAAAAGCGCTAGCCTTTCATGCCATCCCAAAAGGACTTTACCGTAGAAAAGAAGCTTTTGCTCTCAGGGTTGTTGTCCTCGGAGAGGTCTTCAAATTCCTTTAGCAATTCTTTCTGACGGCTTGTCAGATTGACCGGCGTTTCTACGGCCAGTTCGATGAACATGTCACCCGTGCCACCACCACGTAGCGCAGGCATGCCCTTGCTTCGCAAGCGCATTTGGCGTCCAGATTGACTACCCGTAGGGATCTTCACACGGCTACGACCCCCGTCAATTGTCGGCACCTCAATGTCACCGCCCAGTGCAGCAGAGGCCATGGAAACCGGGACATTGCAGAACAGGTTTGGTCCTTCGCGCTCAAACAGTTTGTGCTTGGACACCTCGATAAAGATATAGAGGTCGCCAGACGGGCCACCGCGCATCCCTGCTTCGCCTTCGCCGCTTAGCCGAATGCGTGTGCCTGTTTCGACGCCAGCCGGGATGTTGACGCTCAGCGCGCGCTCTTTCTCAACACGGCCTTGGCCGGAACAGGATTTACAAGGATTCTTGATAATCTGCCCCATGCCCGAACATGTGGGACAAGTACGTTCAACAGTAAAGAAACCTTGCTGCGCGCGCACCTTGCCCATGCCTGAACAGGTTGGACAACCCGTTGGCTCAGCGCCGCCATCAGCACCTGTGCCGTCACAGCTGGAACAATTGACTGCGGTCGGGACGTTAATTGTCTTTTGAAGGCCTGCGAAGGCTTCTTCCAGCGTGACGCGCAAGTTGAACCGAAGGTCAGAGCCGCGCGCCGCACGGTTTCGACCACCGCCGCCACCGCGTTGGCCGCCCATGAAGTCGCCGAACAGGTCGTCGAACACGTCAGAGAAGGCCGAACTAAAGTCGCCTTGACCACCGCCGCCGGGCCGTCCGCCGCCACCGCCCATACCGCCTTCAAACGCTGCATGACCGTACCGGTCGTAAGCAGCTTTTTTGTCGGCATCCTTTAGGACTTCATATGCTTCATTTGCTTCTTTGAACTGATCTTCAGCTTTGGGGTTGTCGGAATTGCGATCTGGATGCAGCTCTTTGGCTTTCTTGCGATAGCCCTTCTTGATCTCATCCGCAGATGCGCCTTTGGCGACGCCAAGGACATCGTAAAAGTCTCGTTTTGACATATCAAATCCTCCTTTGAGGAAACGCATTGGGCCGACCCGGTGAAACAGGCCGGCCCTTTAGGGTGTTTACGCTACTTGCGAATTACCCGCGCTTTTTGTCGTCGTTCAGATCTTCGAAGTCGGCATCAACGATGTCGTCCTCATCAGGGTTCTCATCAGCTGCCATCGGCTCGTCGTCGCCGTCTTCCTGGCTGGCTTTGTAGATCGCTTCGCCAAGACGCATTGCCACTTCTGTGACGTTCTGAATGCCTGACTTAATCTTGTCAGCATTGTCTGTTTCCAGCTCGTCGTTAAGCGCGGCAATCGCCAGCTCAATCGCTTCAATGGTTGACGGATCGACCTTATCGCCATGCTCTTCCATAGATTTCTCGGTGGAGTGGATGAGGCTTTCGGCCTGGTTTTTCGCTTCGATCAGCTCGCGGCGCTCTTTATCCGCATCTGCATTCTCTTCCGCGTCCTTGACCATCTTTTCGATGTCATCATCAGACAGACCGCCAGAGGCTTGGATCGTGATCTTCTGCTCTTTACCGGTGCCTTTATCCATCGCGCCAACAGCGACGATACCGTTCGCGTCGATGTCGAAGGTCACTTCAATCTGTGGCAGACCGCGTGGTGCGGGCGGGATGTTTTCTAGGTTGAACTGACCGAGCATCTTGTTGTCGGATGCCATTTCACGTTCGCCCTGGAAGACACGGATCGTGACCGCGCTTTGGCTGTCTTCGGCAGTCGAGAAGATCTGCGACTTCTTCGTTGGGATCGTCGTGTTGCGATCGATCAAGCGTGTGAACACGCCGCCCAAAGTTTCGATGCCCAAGGAAAGCGGTGTCACATCGAGAAGAACAACGTCTTTAACGTCACCCTGAAGAACACCGGCCTGAATGGCCGCGCCCATCGCAACAACCTCATCCGGGTTCACACCTTTATGTGGCTCTTTGCCGAAGAACTTTGTCACTTCTTCAACAACGCGCGGCATACGTGTCATACCACCCACAAGGACGATTTCGTCAATGTCGGATGTCTTTAGACCCGCATCCTTAAGCGCTGCTTGGCAAGGCTTGATAGACGCTTTGATCAGATCGTTTACAAGGCTTTCCAGCTTTGCGCGCGTCAGTTTCATAACCATGTGCAGAGGCTGACCGCCTTTTGGGTCCATGGAGATAAACGGCTGGTTGATCTCTGTCTGGTTGGCAGAAGACAACTCGATCTTCGCCTTTTCAGCAGCTTCTTTCAAACGCTGAAGCGCCATTTTGTCTTGTGTCAGATCAACGCCGTTTTGCTTTTTGAATTCATCCGCAAGGTAGTTCACGATGCGCATGTCAAAGTCTTCACCGCCAAGGAACGTATCGCCATTGGTGGATTTTACTTCGAACAAACCATCGTCAATTTCAAGGATAGTCACGTCGAATGTACCGCCACCAAGGTCATAGACCGCGATGGTGTGTGTGTTTTCCTTGTCCAGACCATAAGCAAGCGCAGCGGCTGTCGGCTCGTTGATGATGCGCAGCACTTCGAGGCCGGCAATCTTGCCTGCGTCTTTTGTCGCTTGGCGCTGGGCGTCGTTGAAGTACGCAGGAACGGTGATAACCGCTTGCGTGACGTCTTCGCCAAGATAGCTTTCTGCGGTCTCTTTCATCTTACCAAGGATGAAGGCAGAGATTTGGCTAGGGGAGTATTTGTCACCCTTTGCTTCAATCCATGCGTCACCATTGCCGCCGTCCAAAACGGAGAATGGCAAGTTTTTCATGTCTTTCTTCAGGTGCTCGTCGTCAAAACGGCGACCGATCAGTCGCTTTACACCAAAGACAGTGTTATCGGGGTTTGTGACGGCCTGGCGTTTTGCCGGCTGGCCTACAAGGCGCTCGTCATCTGTGAAAGCGACGATCGACGGTGTCGTGCGTGCGCCTTCTGCGTTCTCGATCACGCGGGGTTGTGAGCCGTCCATGATGGATACGCAGCTGTTTGTAGTTCCGAGGTCGATACCAATAATTTTGGCCATGTGTTTAATCCCTTTTAGCTTCAAGGCGATGTTACGAGACGCAAACCCGTTACGGCATCCGCGCCCCGATTGGTTAGCTGATCTGCATATGTGCAGTTCAACGTTCGAGCGGTATATAAGGAGCGTAAATGGGTGCTGCAAGGATTGCAGGCCACTCATTTAGAGATTTTGCGCAGTTGGGGCAGAATTTTCGTGATTAGGATGAAAAAGGAGTAAATTTAACAGTGGAAAAGCTGACCCTTCGCGGTTTCGAAATTTATAAAGGCTTGCTGGACGGGACGACGCAACAACAACTTGTGGATGCGGTTCGCGCAGTTGCTCAGACAGCGCCATTGTTTTCGCCGATGACACCCTATGGCAAACCTATGCGGGTCAGGATGACATCAGCAGGTGAATTTGGGTGGGTCTCGGACAGATCCGGCTATCGCTATACACGCCATCATCCTGATGGAATGGCTTGGCCCGATATACCCGGACCAGTCTTGGATATCTGGCACCGTGTAAGCGGGTCGGCCCGCGTGCCGCAGTGCTGCTTGATGAATTTCTACGGCGAAGACGCGCGTATGGGGATGCATCAAGATCGGGACGAAAGTGATTTCACCCAGCCCGTTGTGTCCGTTTCCCTTGGGGACGATGCTTGGTTCCGCATTGGAAATCAGAAACGGGCGGGGTCAACTGAATCGATCTGGCTAAGTTCGGGCGATGTCGTGGTTATGGGCGGCGCGGCGCGGCTGACCTATCACGGTGTCGACAAGATACGCTTTGGGTCTTCGCGATTGCTGCCGAAAGGTGGACGTTTGAACCTAACGCTACGGGTTGTGCGTTAGTTTATGAATTTTCGCGTTGCAGTAAGCGCGCGTAGTCCTTGCAATTCATCGTTAATCCAGTTCCGCAGGCGCTGCACAGGGGGCGTTGTTTCCATACCTTTCGGGCAAGTGAGGCGATATTCACTGGGGATGCGGAGTGTTTCTGCAAAGGGGGCGATCAAACGGCCCTCGGAGACAGACCGTTCCGCAATTGAGCCGCGCCCAAGCACAACACCGCCACCTGACAGAGCGAGGTCAACCGCATGATCTGCTTGCGAGAAACGCGGGCCATTTTCGGCAGGCGCTTCAAGCCCCATTGCGCCAAACCATGCACCCCAGCCGGCGCTTTCTTTTAGAAATAGTAGACTGTCGTCATGGATAAGGGGCAACTTCAGTAGATCTTTTGCGGTTTTCACGTTTTTTGCCAAATTGGGATGCATCAATGGGGTTGCCCATTCTTCGATGATGATTTCATTGAATTGTCCCGTGGTTTCATTTGGACCAAAGCGGATCGCAACGTCAATTTCGTCACGAGTGAAGTCAAGCATTCTGAGCGTGGCCGAAAAACGCAATTCTAAATCAGGGTTGGCTTGCGCAAAGGTGAACAAGCGAGGGGCAAGCCATTTTGCGGTAAATGCCGGGCCAGCGGTGATCGTCAGGCTTGAAGCAGTGATCCGGCGGCGGGCGGCGCTCCAGGACTTGGTCAGAGTGGTTAATCCCTCGGCAATACCTGGATACAGTGCGCGTCCCACCTCTGTCAGATCAACCGCACGGTTGCGCCTGTGAAAGACGGGTGCGCCGAGATGATCTTCCAGTGAACGGATTTGAAATGACAATGCAGCTGGCGTGACATTCAGCTCATCAGCCGCAGCAGCGAAAGAAAGATGTCGCGCAGCAGCTTCGAACGCGCGCAATGCGGTAAAGGGGGCGGTTCGATCCACGTGCATATCCACAAGAAATTCTTAACTGACTTGTCAAAACCTCTCGTTTGTCAGAGGCGAAGTCAACACGCATATTGGGTACATCAAGAAAACTCAGAGCAATAATTGATCAGGAGACAAGAATATGTATACCGAAAAAACTCAAAGACCGTTGAACCGGCGCGACTATGAGGCGCGAGCACGCTATGAACGCAGCGCAGTTTTTCATGCCGGGTTAGCGCGTATCATGCGGGTGTTCCATCCAAGTAGCGAAAAGCTGTAAGGCCTATCGGGGTCGCCTATTGGGGCGGCCCATTGATCTATCTACTGTGATCCATCGTGCAACAGCCACGCAGATAGCGATTGCCGTCAGGGGCCTGGATAAATAAACGCGCTGAAAAGCCGAATGCGCGATCGCTCATACCGTCCCCACATTCGGTGCGCTCTGAGATGAGGGTGTAGGTAAGTGTCGGACCAAGTTCGAAAGTGGCGAGATAGGCATTTGACGTGACGGCTTCACTAAGATCAGACAGGCGTTGTGCCTCGAACCCAAGTTCGCTGAATTCTGAACCGCGAGGGTGTAGCGCAAGTCCCCAGAATGGTTCAGCTCCTGAACACGTCAAAGGGCGGGGAATGCTGTAAGGATCCATGTTTGGCGTTGCAGACAAGAAACGCATCGCGACCCAACCATTCCCTTCACCGAGTCCGACCATGCCCCATTTACCGTCCTCAGTCGTGCGCAGTATTTCGATGTTGATGGCGTAAGGCGGATATGCGTCCAGCTTTTCAGCACTCGCCTCAGGTGCTGCGCGAATGTTGAGCGTGTCATTGGCTGCCACCCCTGTCACCGAATAGCGCGCAGGATAGTCACTGGCATAAAGTGGGCTACACAGAAAAAGTAAGATCGTGAAAGCGAGACGCATCACTGTCGTGCGCTCCAACTCGCAGAGGCATGTTTGCGCGTGTAAAACTCACCCATCATCCCGATCATCAAAAAGGCCAGACCAAGGTACATCGCATATTCCCAGTTGGAATTGCGCGGCACGTAATTCACAAATGCAAATCCGCGTGCTTGATCGATACAATGAAACAACGGGTTCCAATCGAAGAAGCTAAGCAATTGAGGTGTTAATGAGTTGGCAACGAACATTTTGCCGGAACAAATCATATTTGCGCGTTGATAGATCGTTGAAAGCAAACTTGTGGTTCCGGGCGACCAAGGCTTGATCGCCAAAAAGACCAAGCCGATTGCCAAAGCGGTAAACCAGGCCAGCCAGATCATAAACATCACGCCTGCAACGTCCTGAATAACAAAAGGCGTCACAAGGACATGGTAGCCAAACATGATCACAATCAGTGACATCATCTGAATGTACAATTGCGTTAGCGCGGCCGCGACAATGGAGATCGATGTGTTCATCGGCGTGTGCTTCATCATCGGCGAAGCAGGGCCGTCAGAGCCGGTGATTGCCGCAACGGTTTTGATGTGGGTCATGAACAGGAAGATACCGGTCATAATGTAGACCATGAAATCCCCACGAAGCACCGCACCACGCAGGCCGAGAATGGTGAACATTAGGTAGAACGCCAGCACGAAGATGATCATTTGCAGCAAGTTCACCACAATACTCATTAACGCATTGCCATGGGCCTTACGGATCGTGTGCACGATATTGTGGTACACAAGGTCACTAAACGTGAGGACTTTACTGAATGTGGTTTCGCGTCTTCGAACCTGAAACATGTGTTTTCTGCCTGATGTCGAACGAATTCGTTGATGATTATTGCCGTTCGTTACCTCTCCTATCATAAGAGAGATGGATAATTTATCAATATTACGAATGATCTTGGGCAGGAATAGGGCAACATGGACTACACACAACTTGAAGAGACCATGCGTCGTTTGGCGCTCGCGGCTGGCGATGTGATCATGGAGATCTATGGTCAGGACGATTTTGATGTCAAATCCAAGTCTGACGATAGTCCCGTGACAGCCGCCGACGAAGCTGCTGACGCTTTGATTTCCGCGGGTCTACGCGCGGCCTTTCCGGATGTGATGTTGGTGACAGAAGAACAGGCTGACTCTCACAGTGCCAAGGGTGATACATTCCTGATCGTTGATCCTTTGGACGGCACCAAAGAATTCATTCACCGTCGGGGTGATTTCACAGTGAACATTGCTTTGGTTGAGAAGGGTGTTCCGACGCGGGGCGTTGTCTATGCCCCCGCCAAGAAACGCATGTTTTACACGCGCGCTGATGGGCAATCGATTGAAGAAACAGGCCCGTTGCATCCCGATGTGATCGGCCAGCAGAATATCATTGCCGTCAGCCAGCCCGACAACAAAGCACTTTATGTCGTTGCGTCCAAATCGCACCGCGGCCAAGCGACAGATGACTACATCAACAAGTATAAAGTTCGCGACATGAAGAGTGCAGGATCGTCTTTGAAGTTCTGTCTGATCGCGACGGGAGAAGCAGATATCTACCCCCGCGTTGGCCGCACGATGGAGTGGGACACAGCAGCGGGCCACGCGGTTCTGACCGGTGCAGGCGGACGTGTTGTGCGGTTCGATAACCACGAAGAATTGCAGTACGGAAAGGATGGTTTCGCGAACCCGTTCTTCATTGCCTATTCCCCTGATGTTGAGCTGAAAGACGCCTAAATGTCTGTATTGATCGTTATCCCAGCGCGTTACGCATCGACGCGCTATCCGGCAAAACCTTTGGCAGAGTTGAAAGGATGCAGCGGCAAGTCCCGTTCGCTGATCCAGCGCGCATGGGATGCCGCAAGTGCCGTTAGCGGTGTCGACCGGGTCGTTGTGGCAACGGATGATGATCGGATTAAAGCGGCGTCAGAAGCCTTTGGCGCAGAAGTCGTGATGACCCCCGAGAGTTGCTTTAACGGGACCGAACGCTGTGCAGCGGCCTATGAGGCGCTGGGCTGCGATGCTGAAATCGTGGTGAACCTGCAAGGTGACGCACCCCTGACGCCACATTGGTTTGTGGAGAATTTGGTAAGCGCTATGCGCGCTGCGCCAGAAGCGGATATCGCAACGCCAGTTCTACGCTGTGATGGTCGTGCACTTAACGGCTTTCTAGCGGATCGCAAAGCGGGGCGTGTGGGTGGCACAACAGCTGTTTTCGATGCGAATATGCGCGCAATGTATTTCTCCAAAGAGGTGGTTCCGTTCACCACAGAAACCTATGGTGACAGTGACGCGACCCCGGTATTTCATCACGTTGGCGTCTACGCCTATCGCCCTGCGGCGCTAAAGGCGTATCCGACTTGGCCTGTTGGTCCTTTAGAGCAGCTCGAAGGCTTGGAGCAGCTTCGTTTTATGGAACAAGGCGGCACCGTGCGTTGCGTCGAGGTCGAGGCGCGAGGCAAGCAGTTCTGGGAGCTTAACAACCCCGAAGATGTTCCAGTGATCGAGCGCATGATGCAGGAGATGGGGATTGAATGAACACGCCAACGGTCTCTATCATTGTTGTAAGCAGGGGCCGCGCTGCTGATCTACCTCTGTGCCTGCTTGGAATTTCCCAACTTGATTACCCTTCGTTCGAAGTTGTGTTGGTAGCGGATAGTGAAGGGATTGACGCGGCGCGAAACCTGACTTTTTTTGATGATCTGAAGGTCGTTGAATTCAACAAGGCCAATATCTCTGCTGCGCGCAATCTTGGTATCGCCGAAGCCGCCGGAGAAGTCGTTGCATTCATCGATGATGACGCAGTGCCAGAGCCGACTTGGCTACGGTATCTTGTGGCTGGCTTTTCAGAGCCTGACGTCGCCGCCTCAGGTGGGTTTGTGATCGGGCGTAATGGCATCAGTTTTCAATGGCAGGCGCGGAGTGTTGATTGCACAGGCAAGGCGCAGGAGTTGGATGTTGATGAAGAAAAGACCAGCGTTCTGACCCCGTCAAACGGGCGCGCGATCAAGACCGAAGGCACCAATATGGCACTGCGTCGCGACGTGATTGCACAGATGGGCGGGTTTGATCCTGCGTTTCGGTTTTATCTGGATGAAACCGATGTCAATTTCCGCTTGATGCAGGTCGGCCATCGCACGGCGATTGCGCCGCTTGCCCAAGTGCACCACGGCTACAAAGCAAGTGCGACGCGGCGGTCTGATCGTGTACCAACGGATTTATCCCAGATCGGTGCAAGCCTTGTGGTGTTTTTGCGTAAACATGCTCCCGAAGTGTTACATGCTAATGCGATTGACCAAGCGCGCCGCGAACAAAGGCTGCGCGCAATGCGGCACATGGTCAGCGGGCTGATCGAGCCGCGCGATGTTACAAGGCTGTTAAAGTCATTCGATAAGGGGCTTCAGGAAGGTCAAATGCGGATCTTGGCCAGTCTGACCCCGCTCCCAAGGGCGCAATCAGGGTTTCAAGCGATGGCAAAGCGGCACGGTGGTCGCCATGTGGTGCGTATGGGTCATCGTCTTGCGAAAGCAAATTTGTTGGGCGAAGCAGAGGCAGTTGTGCGCAACGGCGGGCGGGCTTCACTATTTATTTTCTCAACCAATGCGAGAGCGCATAAAATTCGCTTTACCGATGGTGGCGTTTGGCTGCAATCGGGCGGGGTTTTTGGGCGGAGTGTGCGCGCTGGACGCAGGGTTTTATTGATCAACCGGCAAAAAAGACTCTCGAAAGAGATCAGACGCCTTGCCAAGATACGTGATTTCCCTTCAAAACCAGATTGAGTTGTCGAATTTGGAAATAATGATCTCAAAATTCGATCTTTCGACATGATTTAAACCCATTTCCTGCGTATGCGGATTCGAGAATGGTAATGATGTAGATTTAGGGGCGCGGGTATGCGTAACAAAGTAACAAAAGCGATTTTTCCAGTCGCTGGATTGGGAACGCGGTTCTTGCCGGCGACAAAGTCTGTTCCGAAAGAAATCATGACGCTCGTGGATCGTCCGCTTATCCAATACGCTATCGATGAAGCGCGAGCCGCTGGCATTAAAGAATTCATCTTCGTTACCTCGCGCGGCAAAGGTGCGCTTGAGGACTATTTCGATCACTCTCCCCAGCTTGAGAATGAATTGCGCAAGAAGGGCAAAGACGATCTTCTGGAAATTCTAAAATCAACCAATATGGACAGTGGCGCGATCGCCTACATGCGTCAGCACAAAGCGTTGGGTCTTGGCCACGCCGTTTGGTGTGCGCGTCGCTTGATCGGCAATGAACCTTTTGCTGTGATCCTGCCAGATGATGTGATTGCCGCTGAAAAGCCGTGCTTGCAGCAGATGGTTGAAGCCTACGAAGAGACAGGTGGTAACATGGTCGCGGCCATGGAAGTTCCGCTGGAAAAAGCATCGTCTTACGGTATCTTGGACATTCAGGAAGACATGGGTTCTATGGTGTCCGTTAAGGGTATGGTCGAGAAACCAGCGCCTGGAACCGAGCCGTCTAACCTAGCGGTTATTGGGCGTTATATTCTGTCCCCACATGTTTTGAAGAACCTCAACAAAATCAAATCAGGTGCGGGTGGTGAAATTCAACTGACCGATGCGATTGACCAAGAAATCGGAACCGACCGCGGTGTCTACGGATTTCGTTTCCGTGGTCAGCGTTTTGATTGCGGGTCCAAGTCAGGCTTTTTGCAAGCGACTGTTGCATTTGGCTTATCACGCCCGGACTTACGCGACGATCTGCATGGCTATTTGACTGACCTTATGGCAGCAGAGCGCGCAGCGCAGTAATTAGAAAACACGGGGGAAGCAGGATTGGATCGCGTATTGGTCGCTGGCGGAGCTGGTTACATTGGCTCACACGCTTGCAAAGCACTGTCCAAAGCCGGCTTTCTTCCTGTTTGCTACGACAATCTGTCCACAGGTTGGGAAGAGGCCGTCAAATTCGGCCCCTTTGAGCGCGGAGACCTGTTGGATCGTGCGCGGATCGATGAGGTTCTCGCCAAGCACAAACCTATTGCCATCATGCATTTTGCGGCACTTTCGCAAGTGGGTGAAAGCATGCACGATCCTGGCTTGTATTGGCGCACGAATGTCATGGGCTCGCTTAACCTGATCGAAGCTGCGGTTGATGCGGATATCACGAACTTCATCTTTTCCTCGACCTGCGCCACCTACGGCGATCAGGACAATGTAGTTCTTGATGAAAACAGCGTTCAGCAACCTATCAACGCCTATGGTGCCTCTAAACGCGCGGTTGAAAACATCCTTTATGATTTTGAACGCCGTTTTGGTCTGCGCCATGTGATTTTCCGCTATTTCAATGTCGCTGGCGCTGATCCTGAAGGCGAGGTTGGTGAATTCCATCAACCCGAGACGCATTTGATTCCGCTGATGCTGGATGCGATTTATGGCAAGCGGGATGCTTTGACCATTTTCGGAACGGATTATGATACGCCAGACGGTACATGTATCCGTGACTATGTGCATGTTTGTGATCTCGTTGATGCTCACTTACTGGGGTTGAAGTGGCTGGCTGATGACAAGCCAAGTGAGGTGTTTAACCTTGGCACCGGCACTGGTTTTTCCGTGCGTGCCGTCGTGGAGCATAGCAAGGATGTTACGAACAAGGCGGTACCAATTGTCGAAGGGGCGCGTCGTGCGGGCGATTGCACGCAGCTTGTTTCAGGCTCTAACAAGGCTGAGTCAGAGCTGGGTTGGACGCCAAAGCGTTCTAACCTGAAGGCTATGATTAGCGATGCCTGGAGGTGGCACCAAACTGGGCATTATTCCAAATAACCAAAAGCCTATTTGCTTGGATTTGACCCGATTGCTCAGCCGAACAGGCATGGTACACACGGGTGTGGATCGTGTGGAATGGGCCTATCTTGAATGGTGTTTAAGTTTAAAGCGCCCTGTTTTTGGGTTCGTGCGCAGTGCATTTGGCTATCTACTTTTGGACCGTGCGGGCATGGAATTTGCCCACGCGCATTTGAAAACTGCTGATTGGGGCAAGTCGGATGGACTGTCACAGCTGGCCTTCAAACTTAGCCCAACGCGAAGTGCAGCTGAAACAGCGCTTCGCAAGCGCGCAATTGGGCGCACTTTGCCCGCAGGTTTGCCACGGCTTTTAAAGCGTCACTTCGGAAAAGGCGTTCTTTATCTCAACACAGGACATAGCAATCTAACAAGACGGGTGTTTGCGGCGTTTGATAAAGTGCATTACGCGCAGTCGATTGTCTTGATCCACGATCTTATCCCGCTTGATTGGCCAGACCATCAACGTGCCGGAACAGTCGCGCAGTTTGAAAAACGTATGCGCGTTGTGTCGCGATATGCAGATGCGTTGATCTGTAATTCACAACAGACTCTTGATGATTGCGAACGCCACTTGGTTGGATACGGGCGCATGCCCCCGGCCATTGTGGCGCACTTGGGTGTAGAGCTTGGTGATGTTGCTGACGTCCCCATGCCGGATATTCCGCAACCCTATGTCATTACGATCGGAACAATTGAACCGCGCAAGAACCACGCATTCCTTCTTGATCTTTGGGACGATTGGGACGGCGCTCCGCATCTCGTGATTTGTGGCAATCGTGGCTGGAAGAATGAAGATGTGTTCGCCCGTTTGGATCGCGTTCAGGCAGATGGTTTGCCGATAACCGAACTTAACGGTTTGGACGATGCGCAGATGATGGGCCTTTTGAAGGGGGCTAAAGCAGCTTTGTTCCCCAGCTTGGCTGAAGGCTTTGGGTTGCCCCAAGTCGAAGCACTTAGCCTTGGGGTTCCTGTCATTTGTGGCGATCTCGTCATATATCGTGAAGTCTTGGGAGAATTCCCCGTTTACGCAGAGACATCAAATTCTTATGTTTGGCGTACTGAGATTGAAAAACTGCTGCAAAAAGACGCCGACGGTCAAGGTAGAGTAGGTAAACATCAGGCCCAATACACACCGCCACAATGGGATGTGCATTTTAACCTTGTGTTGAAACACTTTGGTTAACGTTGTCAGTGGAGTAACCTGGGCAGTGAGGAGGCAAAGCAGACGTGGGTATCGTCAAGTCATATCGGCTACGGCTGCAACGTAAGCGTTGGCGCATTCGTGCGATCCGAAAGCGTCGCGAATTGCAGCCAATCCGTAATCGCACCAGCCAGATCAAGAACGGTGATATTTTCCTGTTCTCGACCATGCGTAATGAACATGTGCGCTTGCCTTACTTTCTGAAGTACTATCGCGACCTTGGCGTAAACCATTTTTTCATTGTTGATAATGATAGCAACGATGGTGGCTTGGAATACTTGACAGAGCAGCCGGATGTGTCTGTCTGGCATACGCAAAACGGGTACAAGCGCGCGCGCTACGGGGTCGATTGGCTTAACTGGTTGCAACTGCGTTACGCGCATGGCCACTGGTGCCTGACCGTTGATCCTGATGAGTTTTTTCTGTTCCCGTTTTGCGATACGCGCCCTATTCGCGCCTTGACGGATTGGCTGGATGCATCTTCGATCAAATCGTTCAGCGCAATGCTTTTGGATATGTATCCAAAGGGGCGCATTGATGCGGAACCTTATATGCCGGGGCAAAACCCGTTGGATATTGCCTGCTGGTTCGATTCTGGCAACTACACCAGCGAGAAGAACAAAAAACTGGGTAATCTCTGGATTCAAGGTGGTCCGCGCGCCCGTGTCTTTTTCCCGGACGAGCCTGAAAAAGCACCGGCGCTGAATAAAATTCCTTTGGTGAAGTGGGATCGCAGATACACTTACGTCAGCTCGACCCATAATCTTCTGCCGCGTGGCTTGAACCTTGTTTACGATGAATGGGGTGGCGAAAAAGCGTCTGGCGTTCTGATGCATATGAAATTCCTGAACACCTTCACGGAAAAGGCGCAGGAAGAGCTTGAGCGCAAACAACATTATTCAGCGAGCGTTGAGTACAAAGCCTACGCAGAACGCTTGGCAGAAAACCCTGATCTTTGGTGCAAGTGGTCGGAGAAATACATCAACTGGCGCCAGCTTGAGATTTTGGGACTGATGTCCAAAGGTAACTGGGCATGAGCCTTGGGATCATCATGTTGGTGCACACTGCACTTGGACGCGCGGAACAAGTCGCGCGTCATTGGGCGGCGTCAGGTTGTCCAGTGGTGATCCATGTTGATAAAAAGGTTGATCGCAAAACATACCGCGAGTTTCAGGCATCTTTGAAAGATGCGCAAATGATCAAATTTTCCAAGCGACATTACTGTGAATGGGGCGGTTGGGGCATTACCGCAGCGACGCAGGTTGCGGGGGAAAAAATGCTGGCAAGTTTTGCAGACGTGCGGCATGTGTTTCTGGCGTCGGGCTCTTGCTTACCGCTTCGACCCGTGAGCGAACTGATCGCGTATCTTGATGCCCGCCCGCGGATCGATTTTATAGAATCCGCGACGACATCCGACGTGCCTTGGACAGTTGGTGGTTTGGACATCGAACGCTTTACGCTGCGCTTCCCATTTTCTTGGAAAACGCAACGTCGATTGTTCGATAAATACGTCGAGCTTCAACGTAAGCTGGGTTTGAAACGCCGCATCCCTAAAGGACTTGTTCCGCATATGGGATCGCAGTGGTGGTGCCTGACTCGACAAACCTTGTCAGCGGTTTTAGAGGATCCGGAACGCCCCAAGTATGATCGCTATTTTCGCAAGGTCTGGATCCCTGACGAGAGTTATTTCCAAACGCTGGCGCGTCAATATTCGTCCAACATCGAAAGCCGCTCATTGACGCTATCCAAGTTCGATTTCCAAGGTAAGCCGCACATCTTTTATGACGACCACCTGCAGCTTTTGCGTCGATCTGATTGCTTTGTGGCGCGCAAGATCTGGCCGCATGCTGATCGAGTCTATGACGCCTTCCTGACAAACGAAGCTGGCGCAATCAAGCGGGCAGAGCCTAATCCCGGCAAGATTGACCGTATTTTTGCCAAAGCGGTCGAGCGTCGAACACGCGGGCGTGCTGGTCTTATTATGCACAGTCGTTTCCCCAATGAAGGCTGGGAAAATGGCCTGACCTGTGCGCCATATTCGGTGTTCCAAGGGTTTGCCGAACTGTTTGAGGACTTTGAACTGTGGCTTGCCAAGGCGACAGGCACGCAAGTGCATGGTCATCTTTTCTCGAAAGAGCGGGCGATGTTTTCGTCAGGTCAAAGTGTTATCAATGGCGGTCTAAGCGATAGCCCGTTGTTGCGTGACTATAATGGCGCGGCTTTCCTTACGAACTTGATCTGGAACACCCGCGGAGAACGGCAGTGTTTCCAATTCGGACCAAGTGATACGCAAGAGATTTGCTGGAAACTTAGCAAGGATCCGAATGCGCAGATTTCCGTGATTAGCGGCGCGTGGGCGGTTCCTTTGTTCAAGTCTAATCAGAATTTTTCCGATTTGCGTCGTGAAGCTGCGAGACTGCAAAAGATCGAAAACAAATTCCTGTATAATCTACGCAATCCTGTTGCCAAAGCACGCATTCGCATTTGGACAATGGCCGAGTTTATCGAAAGTCCGATGGAACCGTTACAGACTATCATTGACGAGATCGGCAATGCACCGCAGCGCCGTCTGTCGGAAGCTCCTAAAATGGCGGACCTCAAGGGGTTTGGACAATTCCTTCAGAACCTCAAGAACCAAGGCATGCATCCGCATTTAATGGGCGATTTCCCAATTCATGACGGCCCGACAGTGCAGGTCAGTAAGCCACGCAAACCCTATTTGGTGAAGTAAGCTATGAGTACAGATTTTGACTACTTCATCGTCTTCGCAGAGATGCGCACCGGATCGAACTTTCTTGAAGCAAATTTGAACGCGATCGAAGGTGTCACCTGTCATGGTGAGGCGTTTAATCCTCATTTCATCGGCTACCCGAACAAGACTGAGATTCTGGGCGTCACGCAGGAAATGCGTGAAAACAGCCCTGTTCAGTTGATCGAAACGATCAAACAATTCTCGGATGGCATGGGGGGGTTTCGCTATTTTCATGATCATGATCCCCGTGTGCTTGATATCGCCTTGGAAGACCCGCGTTGCGCCAAGATCATTCTGACGCGCAATCCGCTTGAAAGCTATGTGTCTTGGAAGATCGCGCAAGAAACCGGGCAGTGGAAGCTGACCAATGTCAAACGCCGACGCGATGCCAAAGCGACGTTCAATGCTGCAGAATTCGAGATGCATGTCGAAGAGCTGCAAGCGTTTCAAGTAACCTTATTGAACCGCTTGCAAGCGCAAGGACAAACAGCATTTTACGTGGCATATGAGGATTTGCAGAACGTCGATGTGATGAACGGACTAGCCAGTTTTCTGGGGGTAGATGGTCGTCTGGTTGGTCTTGATGATTCATTGAAACCACAGAACCCTGTCGCGCTTGAAGACAAGGTTTCCAATGCCGATGAGCTGAGTAAAGGCTTGTCACGGCTTGATCGGTTCAACCTTGCGCGCACGCCCAATTTTGAACCACGCCGCGGGCCTGTTGTGCCAAGCTACATCGCCGCACCACATGCGCCACTTCTCTATATGCCGATCCGCTCTGGCCCTGAGACAGTTGTTCAATACTGGTTGGCTGCTGTCGATGATGCGTCGGTCGATGCTTTGCAAACCGGCTTTAACCAAAAGTCACTGCGACAGTGGAAAAAGGATCATCTGGGCCATCGCACATTTACTGTTGTCCGGCATCCTGCATTGCGTTTGCACGATGCTTTCTGTTCCAAAATCCTGACAACGGGTCCCGGGAGTTTCACCAAAATCCGCAATACGTTGCGCCGATTTCACAAACTTCCCATTCCTGGCCAAGAGCCGAATGAAAACTGGGATCTGGCCGCGCATCGGGAAGCCTTTATCGCCTTTGCGCAATTTGTGAAGATGAACATTTCGGGTCAAACCTCGATCCGTGTGGATGCGCATTGGTGCAGTCAAACGCAGGCCATTTCCAACATGGCTGAATTTGCCCATCCCGATATGATTTTGCGCGAAGACCAGCTAAGCGAGATGCTGCCCATCCTTGCGATTTCTGCCGGATGTGACGCTGCACCTGCCCCTGATCTTGACGCGCCTGCGCTGCTATTTCACAGCCTTGCAGATATCTACGATGACGAAGTCGAAAGCGCCGTGCATGATGCCTACCAACGCGACTATCTGATGTTTGGTTTTGATCGCTGGAGCTAAGGCCCATATGACTACCGATACCCATACCACCCACGACGCCGAAGATGATATCCGCAATCGTGATATCAAAATCTATGTGAACGGTGATCTTATGCATCGTGATGATGCGAAAGTGTCTGTTTATGACAGTGGATTCATGCTGGGAGATGGCATGTGGGAAGGGATGCGGCTGTATAATGGGGTTTGGGCGTTCTTCGATGAACATATGGATCGTTTTTTCGAAAGCTGTAAGGCGGTTTCGCTTGATATGGGGATGGATCGCGCAGGCATTATGGCTGCGCTGACCAAGACAGCCAAAGCCAACGATATGACCACGGATGTTCATTGCCGTTTGATGTTGACGCGCGGTGTTAAGGTGAAGCCCTTCCAGCATCCTTCCCTTAGCCGCTCAGGTCCAACGCTGGTAATTATCATGGAGCACTCTAAGCCAGCCGAAGCTTTGCAAAGCAAAGGCATTCGTTTGGCGACAGTTCCACAAGTGCGCGGATTGCCCATGAGCCAAGACGCGAAGTACAACAGTCACTCAAAACTGAATTGCGTGATTGCGTGCCTTCAGGCCGAGCAAGCAGGCGCAGACGAAGGGCTGATGCTTGATCCACATGGGTTTGTGAACACGACGAATGCCTGCAACTTTTTCATTGTGCGCAAAGGTGCGGTTTGGACCTCCACTGGGGATTACTGCATGAATGGTGTCACCCGTCAAAAGGTGATTGATCTGTGTCGCGCCAACGGGATCGACGTGCAAGAGCGCAACTATTCCCTTGTAGATGCTTATGGTGCTGACGAAGCTTTTTTGACCGGAACCTTTGGTGCGCAAACGCCTGTGGGCGAGATTGACGGCAAGGTGATTGGAACAGGTGATCGACCAGTGACCGCGCGGATCAGAGCGCTTTACAAAGAGCTGGTGCGCGAAAATACGGGTTAAGCAGAGGCTTTGACGTATGGCGTCAAGGCGGTCCGTAGCCCATCCGAGATTGTCTGTGGTTTGTTGTCGGGGCTGATATAGACCAAGGTTGATGACGCCGTGAAACGTGTGATCCCATCGCAATGCGCGTGAAACACAAGGCCAATGCTGCTTTTACCAAGCTTTGTGATATCCAGATCAATGATCATTTGATCGCCATGAAGGCTTGGCGATGTAAAGGTCGCGTCGATCTGAACGGTTGGGACACGTCCATGATGATGAATGTCTTCAAACGCAAAACCGATATCGTCAAAAAACGCTTCAACGCAGTCATTGAGCATTTCGAAATAACGCGGATAAAACACGATGCCCGCAGGATCACAGTGTTTGAACAGAATCTTTTGCGGAAAGTGATAAGTCATAAGGTCAGAACGATCTTAGGCAGCTTGTAAGCGCTGTGTCTCGGTGATGATCGTATGAAGCGTATCGTGATCATCATTCGCACGAAGCTTTGCGCAAAGCGCAGCGTCACGCATCGTACGAGATATCAAGGCTAGCGCTTTCAAATGCTCGACACCGGCATTTTCTGGTGCAAACAAACAAAAGAAAAGATCGACAGGCTGACGGTCGACGGCACCGAAATCAATCGGCTTTTCCAAGCGAATGAAGATCGCTTTGACAGAATCAAGATCAGGCAGTCGCGCATGTGGTAATGCGACGCCGTGGCCAACGCCTGTTGGCCCCAGTGCTTCGCGATCTTGCAATGCGCGCACAGTGTTTTCGGCGTCTAAGCCATGAACGTGCGCTGCGAGATCCGCTAAAGAGTGCAACAGCATCTTTTTGCTAGATACGGTAGAAACAGCTTTCACCGCTTCTGGCTTCAAAAGATCGTCGATATTCATCTGCCTGCGCCTTGCTGCTTCTACCTAAAGATAGCTGCTACTTATTTCGGATCGATCCAGCCGATATTTCCATCATCTCGACGGTATACCACATTCACGTTCTTATTTCCTTCATTCTTAAACACAAGAACCGGCGCGCTGCCCAATTCCATTTGCATCACTGCTTCGCCAACAGAGAGGGACGGAATTTTCGTTTCCATCTCGGCGACGATTACAGGCTGCAGGGTATCGGGCTCCGAATCCGGCTCATCGTGTTCACTTTCGAGGATATACGAGGAAGCACCGATTAATTCAACTGGGTCTGTGCGGTCTTTATGGTGATCCTTAAGGCGACGTTTATATCGCCTGAGTTGCTTATCCATCTTTTCGCCACAGGCGTCAAAAGCTGCATATATTTCAGTAGCATGGGCGCGCGCAGAGGCGGTTAATCCGGTTGAAAGATGGACCGTTGTTTCGCAAACAAATTCATGAGCGCTTTTGGAAAAGATCACATTCGCATCCGTCGGTCGCTGGGCATACTTATCTAAAATTTCGCCCATTTCCGTTTTGACGTGAGTCTGCAGCGCTGTGCCGATGTCGATCTGTTTGCCACTGATTTGGTAACGCATTCTGTCTCCTTCATTTATTGGTGCCAACGCATGTCTCCGACGGGAGCATGCGGCCCTGTGGTCAGGTTTGGCGGACAGAGAGTGACGGATTTGCAGATTGCAGAATATCTGTCCCGATAGAGACATGCGACAGATGGAAATGCGCGATCATGCAAAGCGTCATGACACTATCTGACGATATGCAGGGCATCTGTGTCAATCAAATCCGACTTAGGCTGGCAAGAAAGTGCTAGGAATTTTCAGGATATTTTGAAGTTGTCGCCAAGGTAGACGCGGCGCACATTTTCATTCGCGACCACTTCTTCTGGCGTGCCAGACATCAAGACCTGCCCATCGTGCAAAATATACGCCCGATCTACAATTTCGAGCGTTTCCCGCACGTTGTGGTCTGTGATCAGCACGCCGATGCCGCGTTTCTTCAGGTCGGCCACAAGATGACGGATATCTCCGACCGAGATCGGATCAACCCCAGCAAAAGGTTCGTCAAGTAGCAGGTACTTCGGATCCGTGGCAAGACAGCGTGCGATTTCAACGCGGCGCCGTTCACCGCCTGACAGTGCAAGCGCCGGTGCGCTGCGCAGATGTTCGATTGAAAATTCAGACAACAATTCTTCAAGGCGTTCGCGCCGTTTCTGGCGATCCTTGATGGAAATATCGAGGATTGAGGCGATATTGTCTTCGACATTCATCCCCCGAAAGATCGACATTTCTTGTGGTAAATATCCGATGCCCAACTTTGCGCGACGATACATTGGAAGATTGGTAACAACACGTCCATCAATCGTGACAGAGCCACCTTCCGGATACACAAGGCCTGCAATGGCGTAAAAGCTAGTCGTTTTGCCAGACCCGTTGGGTCCAAGAAGGGCGATCACTTCACCACGATCGAGTTTCATTGACACGTCGCGAATAACGACCTTCTTTTTGTAGCTTTTGCGCAGGTTGTCGATGCGTAGCCCAGAGCTGCCTTCAGTTACGCTTAGATCGGAACGCTTCATTCGTCGTCCTTTTTGGAATTCGAATTTGTACGCAACAGTGATTTCACACGCCCGGTCATAAGCGCGGTGCCATCATCCAGTTTTATCGTCATTTTGTCAGAGGCAATTGCGCTTAGCTTTTGCGTAACCAAGACATCGCCGTTCATTACGATGATTTCTTTTTCCAGATCGTAGTCGGCAGTTTCACCTTCTGCAGCTTCATCGTTCTGGATCAGCGTTACGCCATCCTTTGCTTTCAGGAAAGAAATTCCACTTTGATCTTCTTTGTAGAAGACTTTCACCCAGGGGGCGTAAAGCGTCATGCTGTCTTGAATCACGACCACGTCGCCTGTGAACAAAGCTGTATTTGCGTTTTCATCTATCGTAAGCTGCGCAGAGGTTACATCAATCGGTGCATCTGTGTTTTGCTTGCGATCACCAAACGCAATCGTTGTACCAGTTTCTTCAGTATCTGCGCTTTGAGCGAGTGCAGTTTGGCTTAACGAAGGGGTGAACCCGAAAGCGAGAACACAGAGGATAAGGGAGGATTTGATCAGCTGCACTGTGTTCGCCTATTCTTCTTTTGGTTTTGTATACACCAAATGCACGCCTTGGGTAAAAAGCAAATGTACATTTCCAGTTTCAACATCTGTTCGCACGAACATTTTACCAGCATTCAAGGTCCCTGGTGGGCCAAATCCTTGAACGCTGCCTGCGGATTCGCCTTCTACCCTTGATAAAAGGGAAGTGAGCTGGCTGGTTTGGAAATCATAGCCATCTGTCGTAATGATGTGCACATTTCCGCTCAAAACTGCCAAGTCTTCGGCTTCGTCAACGATACCAGTGTCTGCGGTGACGGTCATCACTTCACCATTTTCAAGGTTGATAAGCGCGTTGACGATTTGCCCGTAGGTCTTGCCTTCTACATCAGGGTCAGGTCGCGCAGAACGCGCTGTGACATTGATGCTTTTGCCGGCATTGGTGGTGCCGTCATATTTTGGGTCGCTCAGCTGGGAGCTATCGATCTTGTCGCGAAACGCGCGATCAGACAGGGCGATTGCTGCTGTCGGATCTACTTTTTTGGACAATAGAAACATAGTCGACAGCAATACCAACGCGATCAGCGGTAGCGTGACTTTCAGACCCCGAATTACGCGCGTGTATAGGTGATCGCCGATGCGCATGGATCACCCGAGACCAGCGCGAAGGCAGTCATGAATGTGCAACAGCCCTTCGACATGGCCAGTGTCATCAGTCACGAACAGGCAGGTAATTTTGCGCGCGTTCATGATAGCTAAGGCTTCTTCTGCTAACGCACCAGCACGCACAGTTGTCGGGCCATTGGTCTGTACCGCGCCTGCGTTTAGATCCAGCAAACCATCCATATGTCTGCGCAAATCACCGTCAGTGATAATGCCTTGCAGGATGCGCTTGCCATCAACAACGCCCACGACGCCAAAGCCTTTCTGACTGATCTCAAGCAGAACATCGCCCATGGACGTCGTTGGTTCGACCAGCGGCAAAGCATCACCCGTATGCATCAAATCGCTCACTTTAGAGAGGCGCGCACCCAGTTTGCCACCTGGATGGAAATCGCGGAAATTGGCTGGGGTGAAATCACGATGCTCCATCAAAGCAACGGCCATCGCGTCGCCCAGCGCAAGGGTCATTGTTGTCGATGTGGTTGGAACAACGCCGGTTCCACATGCTTCTTCAGCGGCGGGAAGCACGATTGCGACATCTGATTGCATCAGCAAAGTCGATTTCGCTTTGCTTGCTACGCCGATCATCGGAATACCAAAGCGGCGTGTATGCGCGATCACATCGGCAAGTTCAGGGGTTTCGCCGGAATTGGACAGAACCAATGCAACATCGCCTTTTGCCATCATGCCCAGATCGCCGTGGCTTGCCTCGGCGGGATGTACAAAATGGGCAGGTGTGCCAGTGCTGGCAAAGGTCGCTGCAATCTTGCGCGCGACGTGACCGGATTTGCCCATACCGCAGATAATAATGCGCCCGGGTGCATCCAGTATAAGCTGAACAGCCTGAGCAAACGGCGTGCCAATTTCAACAGCCAGCAATGCTAGCGCATCTGCCTCGATACGGATCACGCGACGGGCCGTGTCCAGAAATTTTGTATCATCAGCCATTAGTGAGAAAAGATGTCGATTTCGGGCCAACCTTCAAGGTCTAGCTGCGCGCGCATGGGCAGAAAGTCGAAACACGCCTGAGCAATTGCCATGCGATCTTCGCGGATCAGGCGCTTGTTCAGCTCTGTCCGTAGTCTATGCAAATACAGAACGTCGCTGGCCGCGTATTCGATCTGTGCGTCGCTTAGTTTTTCGGAGCCCCAATCACTGGATTGCTGTTGCTTGGAAATATCGATGCTTAGCAATTCTTGCAGCAGGTTCTTAAGTCCATGGCGATCCGTGTAAGTGCGGATCAGTTTGCTTGCGATCTTGGTGCAATAGACGGGCTCGGTGACGGCACCAAACGCATTTTGCATCGCGGCAATGTCAAAGCGACCAAAGTGAAACAGTTTCAGAACCTTGGGATCCGTCAGCATTTTGCACAGGTTCGGGGCCTCTGTTTGGCCTTTCGCAACCTGAACCAAATGCGCGTTTCCGTCGCCGCCTGACATCTGGATGACGCAAAGACGATCACGGTGCGGATGTAGTCCCATCGTTTCGCAATCAATCGCAACGACAGGACCAAGATCCAAATCAGCAGGAATATCATTTTGATACAGTGTATTGGTCATTATCTTTCCAGTATGTTCGGTAGAGCAGTGCGCGCCCTATCGTGCGGTCGAATGAGGAATTATGGACTACCAACTGGGCCAATCCCATATAGGAAGCAGATACCTGTCATCTAAACTCTCCCAATGCCCAAATTCAAGGCATGTTCGTGTGGCAAGCAGGTGGAACAAAAGATAGCCCAAGTTGCCCATACCTTACAAAAAAGTAAAAGAGATATGACTGAAGTCTTCCTCAAACGATAACGTTGGATCATTTGCCAAGATCGAGGGAACATTTTTTCGCACCATTGACCCCGCGCCAACAGGCCATGGTTGGGAAAACGGATCATGTTTTGCCGAAGGCTGTCTCGACTTTATGTGCCCGACCATGAAAAAGCAGCAAACGCACCGCAATACGCAACGTGCTTCTCCTTCGTTTGGCATTGCTTTTTGGTTGGTTCATTGTGTTTTTATCCTTTGAAGTAGTGTGACTTCTTTCCAGTGTCAGAAAGGTAATCCAGATGGGTTCTGCAAAAAAACGTTCTGTGGATTATGGCCGATCAACTGCGT